>CAMCMP010000019.1 GCA_945876095.1 Chitinophaga pinensis | reverse complement strand
AACCGCGCTTGTTTTATACAGGTTCGCAGCATTGATATCCTGTATTCGATGGCCATCGAAATGAATTTTCTGAAATTTTGATCTTAAGCGAATTTTTAATAGGAAGAAAAAATATTTATTTAAATCTACTCCTAAAAATCATATATATTTAATTTTTAATTTATTATTTTGTGATTTCATCCTTATAAATTATCACTAATATGGTCGCTTCACTCCTCCGCTATTTTAGAACCTTACATAACCTCAAACAAAAAACAGTTGCTGACTTACTGGGAATGAGTCAGGCAAACTATAGCGATCTTGAAAATGGAAAAACTAAACTCAGTAAAAGTTCCGCTGAAAAATTAGCTATACAATACGGCGTGTCAATCAACCAGTTCATTGCTGAAAAAGAGTTTGAACTAAGCAGTTCTTCCAATGAACACAAACCCCTTCCCAACCAATTTAATTACCAAGAAGTCAAAGAATATACTCCTCTTTATTACACAGATCACTCGGTTCACCCTAAACAATTTTCAAAGGAAGAAATAGCAGAATTTACCCTGCAACTCAAAAACTTTGCAGAAAAAAGCAGTCGTCTTTTAAACTGGCTATCCATTAACGACAGTAATGACCAATATTAGCCCCCCCCCTAAAATACCTTACATCCTCATAAAAGGGATACTCATAAAAATTTCTGCTAATAATGTCAGTTAAATGATAATTTTGCGCCAGAAAATGAGTTAAAGGGGAAATCAATCGATAAACGACTGACTTTACTCAAAACCACAAAATACATACATGAAAAAAATATTGTTGATTTTATTATTGGTTCTATCCTATTCTTTCGGCTTCAGCCAGATAAAATGGGATCTGCGCAAGATTGTGGACTATGCCATGGCCAACAATATCAGCGTAAAACAGGCGGCAGTGCAAGCCTCTATTTCTGGGCTTGCCTACAATCAAAGCAAACTAAGCAGATATCCTAACGCCAACTTTAGTGGCAATAGTGGTTTCAGCAGTGGTCGCAACCAGGATCCTACCTCTTTTAGCTTGATCACTCAAAACTATGTAAGTGCGGGATTACAGTTACAAACCAGTGCTGATATCTTTAACTGGTATAGTAAAAGAAACACCATTCTTGCCAGTCAATGGCAATTACAAGCGGCCCTTGCAACTACAGAAAAACTAAAAAATGACATTGCCCTAATGGTTGCTAACGGTTACCTACAAGTGCTTTTAGCTAAGGAGCAGGAAAATATTGCCCGTGTGCAGTTGCAACAAACCAAGCAGCAACTTTACTATACCCGTAAATTAGTGAATGCAGGCTCGCTGCCCGAACTCAATGCTGCAGAATTAGAAGCACAACAGGCCCGCGATAGCGCAAGCTTTATTACCGCAAGAGGCAATGCTCAACAAGCTACCCTTATGCTAAAATCAAGCATGAACTTCGACGCATCAGAACCTTTTGAAGTAGATGTACCGCCGGTAGAAAAAATACCAGTGGAATCTATAGCTGACCTTCAACCAGAAGCCGTTATTGCATTGGCATTGGTAAATCTGCCACAGCAACGCGTAAACGATTTTAACCTAAAAGCTTCCCAAAGAGCAGCTGAAGCCGCTCGTGGAAGAATGTACCCAACCTTATCTGCCTTTGGTAGCCTAGGTTCTGGATACAATAGCCGAGCTAAAGAAATTACTGGTTCGCGCCAATTTACTGCACCTATTGGAAAAGTAAATGTAGGTGGTGCGGATTATTCTGTTTTTCCAAATCAACCTTTCACCAGTTATAGCTATGGTAATTCTGCTCTATTTGATCAATTCAACCAAAATTTCAGACAATCGGTAGGTTTAGCCCTTAGCGTACCCATCTTTAACGGGGCTCAGGTTCGAACCAACTGGCAAAGAAGCAAATTGAATATCCGAATTGTAGAGCTCCAAAAAGAAGGTGACAATCAAAGAATTAAACAAGATATTTACCAAGCTTACAATGCCGCTACTGTAGCAATGGAAAAATTCAACGCGAGTGAAAAAATTGTAGCGACTTCGCAGCGTTCTTTTGAGTTTGCACAAAAACGCTATGAGGTAGGAATGTTAAGTACTTTTGAATTGATCACCAATCAAAATAATTTATTTAGAGCCAAATTGGAAAGCGTACTCAACCGGTTTGACTATGTTTTTAAAATGAAAGTACTGGAGTTTTATAAAGGCCAAGGTCTGAAATTATAAAAGGCGGTGACTCACCGGACAGGGGTGACTCACCGGAATATTAAAAAGAAATAAAGATTCAATATATGAGCAAGAAAGTAAAATTGATTTTAATTGGACTAGTAGTATTGGTTGCTGTTTTAGGCGGCTTAAAATATGCTGGCGTATTTGGTAAAAAAGAAGGAACCAAAGTAACTGCCGAAAAAGTGCAGCGACGCACCATTACTGAAATAGTAAATGCGAGTGGTAAAATTTACCCTGTAATAGAAGTAAAAGTAAGTCCAGATATTAGTGGTGAAATTACTGAACTGACTGTTCTAGAGGGCGACAGCGTAACGAAAGGTCAGATCATTGCTCGTATTTATGCTGATATTTATAGTATCCAAGCCAACCAGGCTGCAAGTGGAGTAGCTCAAAGCCAGGCTCAAGTAGCTAATGCACAAGCTGCCTTAGAAGCATTCAAAGCTCAGCTAGATCAATCGGAGAAAACTTACAAAATGCAAAAGCAGTTGTTTGATGATAAAGTAATCAGCCGCAATGAATTCAATCTTTCAGAATCGAATTTTAAAAGCGCTCAAGCTAATTTCAATGCTGCCAAACAAGGTATTAAAGGTGGCCAAGCCTCTGTACAAAGTGCTCAATCCAATCTTGCAAAGGCTAATAAAGATTTAGGTAGAACAGCAGTATTGGCTCCAATGAATGGTGTAGTAAGTTTACTCAATGTAAAAAAGGGTGAAAGAGTAGTTGGAAGTAACTTGATGTCAGGTACCGAAATGCTTCGCATAGCTGATATGGCAAAAATTGAAATTCGTGTAGACGTTAGCGAAAGTGATATTGCAAAAGTTCATTTAGGTGATAGCGCCATCGTAACAGTGGATGCCTACAGCACTCGTAAATTCAAGGGAATGGTTACCCAAATTTCAAGCAGTAACAATGGTGCAGCTACTCAGTCAGCACTTGCAAACACCAGCACCGATGTCACTAACTATAAAGTATATGTTCGTTTATTGCCTGAAAGTTATGATGATTTGTTAACCAAAGGTTCCTACCCATTTCGTCCAGGAATGAGTGCTAGCGCAGACATACAAACAAAAACACATTTGAATGTTTTAAGCGTTCCTATCAATGCAGTTACCACACGTGATTTGAATGATAGTACTACCAAGGTTGCAGGAGCTACAAAAACAGGAACTGCTGATAAAGCAGCCGGTGTAGAAGATGATCTAGAAGTAGTAGTATTTGTAGTGGACAAAGAAGGTGCTGTAAAAAAAGTAAAAGTAAGCACTGCTATTCAAGATATTAATTACATTGAAATTACAGAAGGACTAAAAGAAGGAGACAATGTAATTTCTGGTCCCTATGATGTAGTGAGTAAATTACTGAAAGAAAAAGACAAAGTAAAAGTCGTAGAAAAGAAAGACCTTTTTGAAAAAGTGAAAGAATAAATTTATAAACATCAATAAAGATGGTCTAAATAATTATCGATTAAAAAACCCAACTTCTCATAAATTGAAAAGTTGGGTTTTTTATTATTTATAAAAATCAATTCTCTGTTACTTAAATAAAGCCTCTGCCACCGCAACGCTTTCAGGTTTTCCCACATCTACCAAATGATCCCCACTATGATCATAACCCAATATAGTGTGATTAGCTGCTAGATCAAGATACGCATCAATGATGGAAAACTTCCCCTGCTGCTTTATCAAAGAAAATATTTTAGGCTCGTACACTACCACGCAACTATAAGCCTTGGCTACTAAATTCAATTTTTGAATAGAGATTTTCTCCTCCCCTGTCTGCTGATTTTTCCATCCACAAAGTCTATTGGTTTCATCAAACAATAAAACCCTAGAAGAATTGCGAGAAGTGATTCCCATGGTGATCAATGGTTGATGTTGCTGATGATAAGCAATGAGTTTACCAAGATCCATATTGGTCAATATGTCTACATTCAAAGAAATAAAAGGCTCATCACCTTGCAATAGATTTTTCGCTTTCATCAAAGCCCCACCTGTTTCTAATAACAAATCCGTTTCATCACTAATTAATATTTTACTTCCCCAGCCGCTGTTTTCATTAACTGCTTCTCTCACCTGATTTGCAAAATGATGTACATTCACAACTACATCGGTAATGCCATATTGCTGAAGATATTCAATATTTCGTTGCAATAAAGACTTGCCATTCACTACCGCTAAAGCCTTGGGATAATGGTCGGTCCATGGTTTAAAGCGTGTACCAAGACCAGCAGCATAAATGATTGCTTTCATTTTTCAAAATGTTTTATTAATATTTAACCAACTCAATGCTTCCAATTATTTTGATTGAGATGAGTAAGTTCAATTTTTACCTTAAACTTATTTCTTAGATGTCTAGCAATTGCCTCAGCTGCATATACACTTCTGTGTTGGCCTCCAGTACATCCAAAATTAATTACCAAATTCTCGAAGTCTCTTTGAATATATTGTTCAACCGAAATATCGATCATACTATATACGCTATTTAAAAAATCTGGCATCTTAGTACGTTGTTCTAAAAAATCTTTTACTGGTTTATCCAATCCAGAAAGATGTTTGTATTCATCAAATCTTCCAGGATTCAAAATACCTCTCATATCAAAAACAAAACCACCACCATTATTAGTTTCATCTTTTGGATAACCATTTTGTATAAAGGAAAAACTATTCACCTTAACTATTAATGGAGTATCTATTGTTGCTTGTAATGGAGTAAATTCCTTTATCACCTCTTCACTTGTGCACAACTCAAGAATCTTTGTAAATTCAGGCAATGCCATTCCAAGTGAATGGTGATTGATAAACCATTGTAAGTTTTGCAAAGCCAAGGGAATGCTAGTCAAAAAATGGGCTTTGCGCTCAAACAATCCACGGAAACCATATGCTCCTAATACTTGTAGCAATCTAATTAGCACATATCCATTATACTGACCCCTGAATAAATCTCTATCTACCGACCGATTAACTAATTTCTCGAAAGTATCTATATAATCTTCTAATAATGATTGTTTCCATTCGTCTGGCAAATTTGCTTTGGCCTGCCATAGCAAAGAAGCAACATCATATTGTGGCGCACCTTTCATGCCACCTTGATAATCTATAAAATGCACTTCACTATCAGTAGTCACCATAATATTTCGACTCTGAAAATCGCGGAACATGAAATATTTATATTCTGTTTGAGAAAGAAAATCACTCAAAACCTCAAAATCATTCAAGAGCTTTTGCTTATCGTAAGGACGACGCAATGCATCTAAAAAATAATATTTAAAATAAAGCAAGTCCGCCAGGATCGCCTGCTTTCCAAATTCAGAATTGGTAAGACATCTTGAATAATCAATTACCTCATCGGCTTTTACTTGAAGTTTGGCAAGTTGTTGTAAACTTTTTTTATACAATAAATAGATTGGATCTGAGAAACCGTTTTCTTCTAGTTGATTCAATAAAGAAAGATCGCCAAAATCTTGCTGCAAATATATTTTATTATTATCGCTACAATACAATACTTGCGGAGTAGAAAGTTGCTGCTGCTGAAATTGGTTAGAGAAATAAATGAAAGTCTCATTCTCTTTTATATTAGCCCCATAAGTAGCGATATAGGTGTTTTTAGCAGTATGAAAACGAAAATAATGCCGCTCACTCCCTGCCTGTGGCAATCTATCAATTCGAGTAATAGGTTCCTTACTGAATTGCTCGAAAACCTTTTGAATCTCATCTATCTCTACCTGCATAATATTATTATATTGGGTAAAATTAACGGATTTTCATTAGAGGGTAAAAAGACTTGACTAATAAGTATAGGTAAAAAAGTAAGAATGTTCTGATTAATTGACAATGAGGCTGATAGACATCATCAGGGTTTGGTGTATTTCCTACAAACGGTTTCGCAGTTTTTCGTAAATGGAAATATCCATCATCACCAACAACATACCATAAAACACATCTTCCATTGGAATAGTATAAATCCTTAATCTCAAATTTTCAATGTCATTATAAATAACGACTGGGATAGAAGTAAGCATTCCATTAACCAACAAAAAAGGAATTAATATAATTGCGTAGGCTATTAAGAAATAGGCAGAATGGAAATCTTTAAAAAAACTTTTTGCGATGTAAATAACTGCAATAAAAATAGCAGTAAAAATGAAAGTCCAGGAAGTATAATATTTATTATTAAAATAAATACCAGTAACTAACAAGAGAATTCCTATAAACTTTAAAATTTGATTTGACCTTTGGCTATCTTGAAGGTTAGGAAAATAACAGCGTATGCATTCATAAATAAAAATACAGCAATAAGGAACGATAATAAAAAACAGCACTTCTTCGATAGGTAAGTTTGCCAATTTTATACCGGTAATATAATTTTCATTAAAACTCCAAACACCTTTTGAGGTAAAGTAGACATCCCAGATCACATAAAACAAGGCAGGAAGGACCATTGCGGGAAAAAGATATTTCCATTTTTTATAAAACATTACTTTTTTATCAAAGCTGAGAATGAAAGGCCCTATAATCGAAGCTCCCAGAATTAAAAAATAAGTAAGGTGTGAATTCATATCAATACCCAAAGGGTTTAATCAGTTAAAGCAAACGAATTATCAGAAAAAATATCTAAACTCTATATCGAAATTGGAGCCTGCTCCTCAGATCTATTTTTGTCAGCTTTTACTTTATCCCAGTACTTTTTTGCAACCAATAGCATACCAAAACTTTCACTCTCTTCCTTATTCAAATGCTTGTGATGCATTTTATGTGCCCAGCGAATGGTTCTGATATAGGTATTATTACTGCGAGTAAAAAATTTAAATCTCTGATGGATGATCACTTCGTGTACCACAAAATAGGCAAAACCATACAATGCAATACCTGCGCCAATTGCAGCCACCCAATAAACTTGATTTTGTAACCCCAACATAATGCACAACCAAGAGGGAATAGCAAAAATCAAGAAAAACGCATCGTTTTTTTCAAAAAAACCAGCTCCCTTTTTGTGATGATCTTCGTGTAGATACCATAAAAATCCATGCATTACAAACCGATGGGTTAACCAAGTGATTCCTTCCATTAAAATGAAGGTTAACAGGGTTAATGATATAAAAACAAGTGCGCTCATAATAATAAAATTTTATTTCAAAAAGGTTCGTAAAATTAAAAAGAACAAGGCCTGAATAAGTAACAAATTTACTGCGAATTTATTCTCTTTTCTAAAGTTGAAAAAATTAAAAATAGTCAACAGAAATATACTAATTAATAGCCAACAGAAATAGTTATAAAACGGGATAGCCCCATCCCCACCCCAGGTCCAAAAGCCTAATTTGATTGCCACCGGCTCCATTAGCCAGTCAAATAAAACAGCCAAACAAGCTCCATCCAAAATTACTGACAAAGCTTTAAGCTTTAAAGAAGGTTCATTGTAATCCTTTGCCACTCTTTGAATCACCCTACTCAACAATGCATGTGTACAAATGCCGCTACAATAAATTATAATAAACCAATTGACAGCAATCAAAATAGGTACTTGAAATAACTGAATGCCTAATATCTTAGAATAATGATAGTCGCCAAATAATAAACCAGTATTCACTCCTAACACTTCTGATAAGAATCCTACAATAAAAACAATGCCGATAAAAAAATAGAATGACTTATTTTTTTCAGGATGCGTCCATACCAATAAGAAATAAGATAACAATAAATTAAATGGAGTGGATTGAATAAAAAAAATATTCTCAGAAAACAGAATACCCACTAACCCAATAGCATGAAAAAAAATGGCAATGCCAGTAGCTATTTGATATTTTGAAAATCTGTTGATCACTAATAAATAATTTAAAGCTTATACTACCCGATTAATTATTTTAAAAACCCAATTGAAAAACCTACCTAACAAAAAATCACAAGCCCTGTTGGCTATTTGAACTAAATTAGGCATCCGCTTTTTTGATCAGATCACTTACAATTTTGGCACTTTTTAGACAAAGCGGAATTCCGCCGCCAGGGTGCACACTACCACCACAAAAATACAGTCCTTTAATGGCACTTGTAAAATTAGCATGCCTTAAAAAAGCAGCCAACTTAGAATTAGAACTAGTCCCATACAAAGAACCCATATAAGAAGCAGTTTGTTGTTCTATCATTATTGGATCCAATGTATGTTCTGTTTCAATCAGCTCACCGATATCTTCCCCTAACATGCGACTCAATTTGAGTAGTATATCTTCTCTCAATATTTTTTTCAACTCCTCCCAATTTTGTCCCAAGTTTGCAGGAGCGTTTACCATTACAAACCAGTTTTCCTTTCCTTCCGGTGATTGATTGGCTTGCATTTTAGAAGTAATATTAATATACACTGTTGGGTCGGAACTTAGCTTACCCTGCTTAAATATGTATTCAAACTCGTTTTTATATTCCTTGCTAAAAAAAATATTATGTAATTCAAGTTGAGGGAATTTCTTTTTCATTCCCCAATAAAAAATAACAGCACTACTACTGCGCTCTTGTTTCAATACTTTTTTTGCTAGAACTGGATTAAACAATAAATTTTTGTAAGTAAAATAAACATCTGCGTTACTAATAATAATTTTTGCAGAATAAACTTGTTCATTTACCTCTACGCCGCTTACCTTTCCATTTTCATGAATAATACGCTGTACGGGTGAGTCGAAATGGAATTTAACTCCCTTTTTAACTGCTAATTGATACAATGCATTCGTAATACTAATCATGCCACCTTTTGGATAAAAGGTTCCCTCATTTTGTTCAAGATGAGGAATCAAACTCAACATGGCGGGAGTTTTGTATGGGCTACTTCCATTATAAGTAGCAAATCGATTGAAAAGTTGTACCGCTTCGGGAGAACTAAACTTTGAACTATTATACTGATGTAGGGATTGAAAAAGGTAGGGTAACTTAACCGTTGACAAGGCTTTAAATACTCGGCTATGGAACCATGTTTTTACTCGATGGAGAGAGTGTTCTAAAAAAAGTAATCCTATATTTTCATAAAGTTTTTTAGACTGCTGTAAATATTTTAATACTACTTGAGGATCCTCATTTAGTTGAAGTTTCATTTCCTGAGCAAAATCCTCCGAATTGGTATAGGCATTTACTTGTTTGCCATTTTCATAAAAATATTTATTAGCAATCGGGACAGATTGATAAGAAAAATATTTTTCCAATGGCTCACCGGCGAGTTCAAATAATTCCTCGATGTTTTGGGGCTGAGTAAATAAAGAAGGACCTGCATCAAACCGAAATCCATCTTTTTCAAAAGCGGATAATTTTCCACCTGGATAACTATTTTTTTCAAACACATCCAATTGGTAGCCTTTCAAAGCCAAGCGTATTGCAATTGCCAAGCCGCCTACCCCAGTCCCAATTACAATTGCTTTTGAATCTTGCATTCTATTAATTGATTGAATCGAATTGTTTAACAATTATTAAATATCAATGAAAAGAAATTAAATTATCATCCTATTGGCAATTTGACTTGCAAGGTAGTCCTCTAGTTTTGGAATAGCAATTTTGAACCAAGTAGTGTAATCTGACGGATTGGATTGCAATAAATTTTTAATCTCAGTAAGAGTCAAATAACGATAGTCCTCCACTTCCTCTTCATTAGGTATTATTGATCCATCGTAATTACCCAACAATACATGATCAAATTCATATTCAGTTAATCCATTTTCGAAATTGACCTTATAAATAAAATCAAAAGCCTTTTCGAGTGAAGTAGTAAAGCCCATCTCTTCTTGTAACCTAAAGGTGGCAGCAGGAATAATTTCGTAACCAGGCTGAGGATGGCTGCAGCAAGCATTGGTCCATAAGCCAGGACTATGGTATTTACCAGCAGCTCTTTTTTGCAAAAGCATTTCACCCTTTTCATTGAAAATAAATATGCTGAAAGCTCTATGTAGTAGTCCTTTTTGATGAACTTCAATTTTCTCCATCTTACCTATTGGCTCATCTTGTTCATTCACTAAAATAACGTCCATTCTTATAATATATTTAACTGGCTGCGAAGACCTGCTTTGGCAACAATAAATGCTTTTCCGTAATTGGGAATACGGATTCGTTGTTCCAAAATATTACTTGGGTTTGACTTTTTTATTTTTTTGAAAAGTGATAAATAATATTTGTAAGCTACGTATACACCAAATCTTGCTTTAACAGGTAGATTTAAAATTGCATCATAAGCAGCAGTAAAATCAATTGCAATATCCTCTTCAATTTGCTTTTTCATGGAAGGAGTAAAATTATTAAAGTCTACTTCAGGAAAATAAGTTCTACTCAATTGTTCATAATCTGCTTTTACATCTCTTAGGAAATTTACTTTTTGAAATGCGGCCCCTAAAGATTGGGCACCAGGTTTAAGTTCATCATACCTCGTTTGATCACCTTCGCAAAAAACATAGAGACACATTAGACCAACTACTTCGGCACTGCCATAAATATATTGTTTATACCCCTGACTATTGTAACTGGTTTTATCAAGATCCATTTCCATGCTCACAAAGAAAGCTTCTATCAATTCATGAGAAATTCTAAATTTGTTTACAGTAAGTTGAAAACTATGTAAGATGGGATTAAGACTTATTCCTCTTTCGATTGCTAAGTAAGTATCTTTTTTAAATTCAATCAATAATTCAGCCTTGTTAAATTGATGAAAAGTATCTACAATTTCATCTGCAAAGCGGACAAAGCCATAGATATTAAAAATGGGACCTCTCAAATCTTGGTGCAATAATTTGATAGCACTACTAAAGGAAGTACTGTATCGTTCGGTAGTTTCTTTACTACACTGCTGACTCAAATCGTGAAAAAGGTTAATCATTTATTTTTACTTTTACAAAGAATACTATAAAATAAAATCTCATAAATTTAAAGATTTTATTTAAAAATACTATTTAACCATAATTTTTTACCACTTCTCTTGAAACCACTTCTCCACTTATCAAACTAGGTGGTACACCCGGCCCCGGCACTGTCAATTGGCCTGTATAAAAAAGATTTTTTACTTTTTTACTCCTCAGACCAGGTTTTAAAACAGCTGTTTGCATCAAGGTATTTGCTAAACCATATGCATTTCCTTTGAATGAATTGTAATCATTTTTAAAATCACTGACTGAAAAGGATTTCTTGAAAACTATTGAATCCTTTATTTGCTGGCCTGTTCTATTTTCAAAACGAGATAATATTTGATCAAAATACTGATTTCTTAATTCTTCTGTATCTCCTTCTAAGCCACTCGCCACTGGTATGAGAAAAAATAAGTTCTCACCTCCTACAGGAGCTACTGTGTTATCAGTTACAGAAGGCGCACATACATAAAACAAAGGACTAGAAGGCCATTTCGGATCGGTGTAAATTTCTTTTCCATGTAAATCAAAACTAACATCAAAAAATAATGAATGATGCAATACATCACTTATTTTCTTATTCAACCCTACATAATATAGCAAAGAACTTGGAGCCATTACTCTTTTATTCCAGTATTTCTCAGAATAAGATTGATATTGTGGCAACAAAAGTTTGGTTTCAATAAAATGATAATCTGCTCCACCAATTACTACATCTGCATCAAAGGATTGTACAGATGATTGGGCGTCAATATTTTTTGCCAACACATTTTTTGCAATTCCATTCTCCACTTTTATTTCTGTAACCTCATGATTGCAATAAAATTTTACTCCTAGTTCTTTTGCCAGACTTGTCATTGCTTCCACAATTTTAAACATGCCCCCCTCTGGATACCATGTACCTAATTTTATATCCGCATAATTCATCAGGCTATACAAAGCTGGTGTATCCTTTGGTAGAGCACCAAGAAACAATACAGGGAATTCTAACAACTCACGCAATTTAGGATGATTGAAATGCTTTCTTACATGGTGTTTAATAGAATTAAAAACATCTAACTTAAGGACTCCTTTAACTAATTCCCAATCTGCAAATTCTAATAATGACTGTCCAGGTTTATGAACCAACTTATTAATACCTACTTCATATTTGAATGCAGCTTCCTGCATAAATTTATCTAGTAATACTCCAGAGCCAGGTTCTAATTTTTCAAACAGTATTTTCAATTCATTGTAATCAGCGGGTATGTCCATGCTGTCATCGGGCCAGTAAACTCTGTAGGAGGGGTCTAATCGCTGCAACTGATAATAGTCGCTTACTTTTTTGCCAAAGCAATTAAAAAATCTTTCGAAAACTTCAGGCATCCAATACCAGCTTGGTCCCATATCAAATGTAAATCCATCTGCTAACAATACGCTGGCTCTTCCTCCTGTGGTAGGATTTTTTTCCAACACAGTTACATCCCAACCTGCCTTGGCCATGAATGATGCAGCAGAGAGCCCTGCAAATCCACTTCCTATGATTACAATTTTTTTCAAGTTTTAAAATAAGAAAATGAAGAATAGTTTTTCTGAAAATTAGATTATTTAAAATTTACAACGGGAATTATTTTATAAACCAGCGTTACTTAAAATTATTAAATAAGCCATTTCAGCATTTTCTTACTTGCAAAGAATTAATAACGACTGAGCTGTGTTCTCAAAATTTTTCTTGCAAAGTGAATTCTACTTTTTATAGTACCCAAAGGCTCTTTCAATAAATCTGCAATTTCATGATACTTATATCCTTCAAAATAAAGCACAAAAGGATTTCTAAATATCTCAGGAAGCTTATGAATAGCATATTCCATATCCTTCATTTTTAATGAACCTTCAGCTGAATTAGCGGTAGTAACTTGATTGTAATTTAATAAAAAATCATTGGGGCTATTGTCAAAAATAGTGCTTTGCTTGGATTTGCGACGGTAGTTATTAATGAAAATATTACGCATAATGGTATACAACCATGCATTAATATTGGTTCCCACATTGTACTTTTCTTTATTCACTAACGCACGGTACATAGTTTCTTGCAAAAGGTCTTTTGCTACTTCATTATCTCTTGTTAATGTAACTGCAAAAGGCTTTAAAAACTCGGTATTAGTCAATAACAATTCATTGAATTCGACAGTCGACATATCGATTTGTTTAATTTATAATACCGTAAAGTTAAACAAACTGATCTAGCTAACCAAACTTTTGTTTAGATCTATATAGTAATAAATTAAACATAATAATTCATTAAACGGATTTTAAGAAGACTGATGAATTTAATAAAAAGTCGATTTTACCCCATTTTTTAGCAAAAAAAGGGCTTTTTTACCATAAAATGACCCATTTTTAGTCAATATTGGATTATTATGGAAATTAGGAGTAGGATGTTTAAAGCATATAAATCAAAGCTTTTCTACAAAATCCATCACTTCGGCAAGAGATTTTTTAAACTGTATATGCTGAGGAATCTTTTTTTCGTAATTATTAGCCAATAAACCAGAAAGAACGATGGGTGTATTGATAAATCGCTTGTTGATTTCCGATAAAAATTTATCAAAACTGAAATTTTTTCCTACTGAGGTCAGATGGGTGTATACGTAGTTTGGCTTTTTTAAATTTACAAGGTATTGTACATCTTTTAGGGGCATATTGGATCCCAAGTAGATGGTGTAAATACCCTTCCTTTTCAATAAATAACATACAAAAAGAAGACCTAACTCATGAAATTCACCTTCAGGTAAAAATAGCAGAACTGATTTATCAATCTTCACATCACTTACTACTTTATCTATTGCCACAATTAGCTTTTGCCTTATTAAATTACTTACTAAATGTTCTTGAGCAGGGTTGATATGATTGGTTACCCAAAGAATACCTATTTTTTCCATGAAAGGAAATATAATCTTGGTAATCATTTCCTCAACTCCTGTTAAGTGGATTTGATTTTCTAAAACCTCTTCGATCCTTTCCACTTCTACATCAATCATAAATTTCACCAAATCATTTACAACCCTCTCATACTGGGCTTTTTGGTCGCTCAAAGAAAGTATTTTTTTCTCTCGCTCCTCCTCATTCATCTTATCAATGTGAGAAATTTTGAACCCATATTTATTAAGGAAAGCAATATTTAAAACCCTTTTTAAATCCTCATTGGTATAGCACCTAATATTTGTATCCGTTCTTTTGGGCTTCAAAAATTCATACCGCTGCTCCCAAATACGAATCGTATGAGCTTTGATACCTGATAATTTTTCAAGATCTTTTATAGTAAAATAGTCCATTGGGCTTAAAATTATTTTACTATTACAAGATTTTTCAATTTTTGTTTAAAATTATAAATAAAAATGTTAAAATTATTTAACAGAAATAGTTTTTTAGGTTAAAAAAGACTCTAGCTAAAGTATTTTTTAATATAAAAACCGGCTTTTTAGACCGGAATAATATTAAATTATTTCAAAAATTTATTTAACACTTTATCTACTTTGAGATACGCAACAAATATTCACCATAACCACTTTTACGCAAATTTTCTGCGAGCACCTGCAGCTCTGCCTTGGTAATGAAACCCATTCTCCATGCTATTTCTTCCGGACAGCCAATTTTTAACCCCTGCCTTTTCTCTATCACTCTCACATATTCACTCGCATCATTGAGAGATTCGAAAGTACCCGTATCCAACCAAGCAAAACCCCTATCCAATACACCCACTTTCAATTTTTTATTCTCTAGATAAATTCTGTTTACATCCGTTATTTCATATTCCCCTCTCGGACTCGGAGGAATATTCTTTGCAATATTCACCACCTCATTATCATAAAAATATAAACCTGGTACAGCAAAATTACTTTTAGGATGCACCGGCTTTTCTTCAATACTTAGTGCATTGCGATTACTATCAAAATCAACCACCCCATATCGCTCAGGATCACTTACTGGATAGGCAAAAATCACCGCCCCATCTGGATTGGCAGACTGCTGCAATAATTTACTAAAGCCACTTCCGTAAAATATATTATCTCCCAATACCAACGCCACACTATCATTGCCTATAAATTTTTCACCTATCACAAATGCCTGGGCAAGACCATTAGGAACTTCTTGCTTTGCATAAGAAAAACTACAGCCCCACTGCGACCCGTCACCCAATAGCCGCATGAACTGCGACTGGTCATCGGGTGTAGTGATAATTAATATTTCCTTTATTCCAGCCAGCATCAAAGTACTAAGCGGATAATAAATCATTGGCTTATCGTAAATCGGCATCAACTGCTTACTGATTCCCATCGTAATGGGATAAAGTCTTGTGCCAGATCCGCCTGCAAGGATGATACCTTTCATTTCTTTTATAATTTAGAGTTTATGGGTTTAGGCCGAGTATAATACTAGTTTGTGCTTTTAAAATCGGGTTTAGGGGAGTATTAAATTTGTTTGTTCTTTTAAACTCGGGTTTAGAGGCTTATAATACTTATTTGTTCTTTTTAATTCGGGTTTAGACGTTTATTATACTCATTTACCCTTTTCAATTCGGGTTTAAGGCATTTATTATACTTGTTTGCTCTTTTAAACTCTGGTTTAGGCGCGAATAATTATTGTTTGTGCTTTTAAATTCGGGTTTAGACGTTTATTATACTTGTTGGCTCTTTTAAATTCGGGTTTAGGGGAGTATTATACTTGTTTGTTCTTTTAAATTCGGGTTTAGGGGAGTATTAAATTTGTTTGCTCTTTTAAATTCGGGTTTAGACGTTCATTATGATTGTTTGCTCTTTTAAATTCGGGTTTAGATTAGCATTGTAATTCCTTGTTGTTTTATTTCGGGTTTAGATGTGTAGTTTAGATCCTTTAATTCGTTTTAGTTCCCTTTATTTTTGAGTTGCTCTTAGTTTTGAAATTAAAATGGTTTGTCTTTCTAATAATTCTCTTCCTTGCTGATATAGTTGGTTTGATAAATAATTAAGGTCATTTGTAATGATGAGTTGATTCAACAATTCAATAGCACTTCCGTATGCAATAGTACTAAAATGTGCTTGATCTTTGGCTGTTTTTCTAGAAGTGCCTTCTGCAATATTGGAAGCCACCGAAATAGCAGCCCTTCTCATTTGACTGACAAGTCCAAATCTCTCTTTTTCTGGAAAATCGGAAGTAGACTGATAAGTCCAGACAGCCAGTTTACGAGCGTGCTGCCAGCATTCCAACTTTTCAAATGAGTACAAGTTCATAGGTTTCAAATGTAATAAAAAACAAATGTATTTTAACAAAAACCTAACCCCTAAACCCGAATTGAAAAGAACCCTCTAATCAAACGCCCTCCTAAACTTCTAAACCCGGGTTTAAAATGACCCTCAACTCGAACGCTCCTCTAAACCCGATTATAAATACCCCAACAAATTTAATAATCGCCTAAACCCCTAAACTCGAATTAAAAATCTCTTTCCATCCGAAGATTCCTCTAAACCCGAATTTAAAAGATCAAATGAGTATAATTAGCGCCTAAACCCGATTATAAAATCTCTCTCAACTCGAACGCTCCTCTAAACCCGTATCGAAAAGGACAAATGAGTATAATGTTCGCCTAAACCCGAGTTTAAAAGGACAAACTAGTATCATACTCGCCTAAACCCGAATTAAAAAGAACAAACCTACCTAATACGCCCCCTAAACTTCTAAACCCGAATTAAAAAACTCTCTCAACTCGAATGCTCCTCTAAACCCGAGTTCAAAAGCACAAAAAAGTATCATACTCGCCTAAACCCGAGTTAAAAAGAACGAACCTCCCTAATACTCGCCTAAACCCTACCGCCCAACATACTGCTCCGCGTAATAACCCTGATAGTCGCCACTGGTAACCCGATTCAGCCATTCGGAATTAGCAAGATACCAATCAATTGTTTTGGAAATACCTTCTTCAAATTGAAGAGAAGGCAACCAACCCAATTCATTTTTTAATTTAGTTGCGTCTATGGCATACCGTAAGTCATGGCCCGCACGGTCTTTAACGTAGGTAATTAACTCAGCCGACTCACCTTCTGTGCGACCTAATTTTTTATCCATTTGTTTGCACAGCTCTTTTACCAAGTCAATATTGGTCCATTCATTATGTCCACCAATATTATAGGTCTCACCAATTTTTCCATTGTGAAAAATTACATCAATTGCCCGTACATGATCTTCTGCAAAAAGCCAGTCTCTTATATTTTCACCCTTTCCATAAATAGGCAATGGTTTTTTATTAATAATATTATGGATGCAAAGGGGTATTAATTTTTCCGGAAAGTGATAAGGACCATAGTTATTGCTACAGTTAGAAATTTTTACAGGCAAATGATAGGTGTGAAAAAATGCCCGCACCAAATGATCAGAAGAAGCTTTGGAAGCAGAATAAGGGCTGCGTGGATCGTAGGCAGTTTCTTCAGTAAAAAAACCTTCGGCACCAAGAGAACCATAAACCTCATCGGTTGAAATATGGTAGAATATTTTATTAGTAAAATCATTTTTCCAGTATTCCTTAGCGGTCTGTAATAAAGCACCAGTACCCATTACATTGGTAGTAACAAAAGCAAGAGGATCGGTGATGGATCTATCCACATGACTTTCAGCAGCGCAATGCAATACGGCTGTAAACTGATGCTCTTCAAATAATTTTTTAAGCAACTCAAGATCAGTGATATCTCCTTTTACAAATTGGTAGTTGGGAGCAGTTTCAATGTCTTGTAAGTTTTCAAGATTACCCGCATAGGTAAGCTTGTCGATATTTACAATTTTGTATTGCGGGTACTTGGTTACAAATAACCTAGTTAAATGAGAACCTATAAATCCAGCACCGCCGGTAACAAGAATAGAATGCATTTTTATCATCTTTATATTAGTGCAAAAATATCAATCCTTTGCGATTAAATTAAATAAAGTTGAGGGCGCTGATTTATAAAGATGAGTATTTGTGAACTCGGGTTTAGGCGAGTATTATACTCATTTGTTCTTTTAAATTCGGGTTTAGGCGAACATTATACTCATTTGTTCTTTTAAATTCGGGTTTAGGGGAGTATTAAATTTGTTAGGGATTATATAATCGGGTTTAGAGGGGCGTTCGAGTTGAGAGAGTTTTTAATTCGGGTTTAGAAGTTTAGGCGAGTATTATGCTCATTTGTTATTTTGAATTCGAGTTTAGACGCTTTCAAAACCAATCTAGAATTTAGCCTCCGAAACATCAAATCGTAAACAGCCAGGTTACCAGTTGGCTTTGATCTTCACAAATGGTAGTTTGAAGGGTTTGGACATTCGCAGCTTTGAAATGAAAGGGCGGCTCAGTGATGACCACACCACTATCTTTTTTTAAACCATTGTGCATTCGGATTCCAAGGCCAGAGGGTTTGTCTAAATTGGGAACGAAGTTGCCAACGGGTATATGCTCAGTAATAATTACGTATTGAAAAGCAGCCAATTTAGGTAAGACTAGTGCGATATCGGCATTAGACAAATGCTGAAGTACCTGACGAATGATCACTACTTCACCTTTTGGCAATTCGTCTTTGACAATATCAACACAACGGAAATCGATGGAATTATTTGCAAATTTGACCTTGTTATGTTCAATCAACTCAGGCACTACATCACAAGCAATGTATAGTTTGCAAGCTTCCAATAACTTACTCCCCACATTAAAATCGCCGCATCCTAGATCTAGTACAATGGGCGCAATGGGTAATGACTTCAAAAAAGAAAGCACAGTATTTACAAAAGGATCTACCACTTTTACATCATGAGAACCAGGGCCTGAATAAAATTGCTGTGAACTATCTCCCCAAAGTCTATTTTGATAGATTTTCTGAAAGGTCTCCCGATTATCCTTCCCACTATAACGTAGGCTTTCCAAATAGCTAAATAATCGGTATTTAATTTCTCTTGCAAATTTGATCATATACAAATTCAATTCAATGATAATCAATGCAAGGTTAACTATTTTTCGCTAATTTTACTTTTTTTAAACCGTAATATGAGGAAATTTATTTTTAGTCCTTCCTTTTTATACCTACTCCCAATTTTAATGATGTTGGTGGTATTGAATGGCTGTACTAAAAAACTAACCAAAACAGACGTGGTATATGAAAATGACTTCGAGCGTTTGGGACAGCAGACGGTAAAAATTTTCGACTTCTACGGCCCAGTTACCAAAAGCAAGATTTTTGATTTTAATGGCTCAAAAGTTTTAGGCCCTTTCAATAACAATGCTGCTATATTTAAAACAAGAAAAATTCCTGATCATAATGTGCTTGAAATTTCATTTGACTTATACATTCATGATGGTTGGCAGGGAAATACAAAGTCTTCCAATGGTGTACCCGATTTATTTGTAATGAAGTATGATGGCAACACTAGATTTTTGACCACTTTTGCCAATCAGTTAGCCTCCAAACAATCCTATCCTCAGTGGTATCCAGCTGCTGACAATCCAACTTATAGTAATGCAATAGACATTAAACTTCCTGGTCGATGTGCATGGAAAGATTCTACTAATGGGACTTCATTATATAAGATTGTGCAAAGTTTTGGTCACGCTAGTGATACATTTGAACTTTCTCTTAGTGATGCATTGCAACCCTTTGCAGCAATCTGTGAAAAAAGCTGGTCGATTGATGATTTGAAAATCACTGCTTACAAATATTTTTAATTATGAATCAGCTAAAACGCTGGTCGTTTGCCCCCATCTTACATAATTTTTTTAATCTAGGCATATTTCAAGCCGCCAGTATTGCCCTTCAACTATTAGTTATTCCAATTATTACCAGAAAATATGGTATTGCTACTTTCGGTCAGGTTGCCTTAGCGGCAAGTTTTGCTAATTTTATTTCAAATTTTTCTAACTACGGAACAAGTCAAACCGCTATCAAAGATGTAGCTGCTAATACAGAAGACAAAGTTTTTTTATCAAAGCTTTTTTACAAAATTTTAATTTTTAGATTTTTAGCTTCGGCAATATTTCTTCCTGTTATTGGCTTAATGCTATTTCTGCATCCCGACATGTCAATCTGGGTTTGGATTGGCGCTATTCCATTAATACTATCTGAGATTATTAACCCTTTGTATTTTTTAATTGGGAAAGAAAAAATTCAGTGGGTCAGCTGGGGAAATATAGCTGTGAAAATCATTGTATTGCTTTTAATTTTATTCATTCCCTTGCAAAGTCAGCCTGCTGCTTGGGTTAACGCGCTATTGGGGATTCCGGTAGTGGTATATTATATTTTTATTTGCTTTTACATTCATGGCAAGGAGTCGCTTCAAGTGATGATGCCTTCCAATAAATCATTGATCCATTTAGCTAAGGAAAATTTTTATATCATGTTCAATGGAACTGCCGTATCGCTGCAGCAGTCGGTGTTTTTATTTACTGTGGCTAATTACGTGTCAGCGAATACCTTGGGGATGTATGCTTTAATTGATAAATTGTTAGGGGTATTCAGGCAATTAATATCTTCTGTTTCAAGTGCAATTTACCCTCAGGCTGCAAGACTATTTTTTCAATCGCCTTTACAATGGTTTGAATTTAAAAAGACGCTTCAAAAAATGTATGGTATTTTATTTGGAACAGGGGCATTGGTGCTTTTTTTTGGAGCAAAATGGATCGTATTTCTGATCACCAAAAAAGATGATCCTACCACCGAAATGTTTGTGAAGATGTTTAGTCTTGCTCCTTTAATGATGGCATTAAATGCCAATAATGTATTAACCTTATTGCTCGAAAAAAGACACCGTACCTTATTTATTATTTCAATGATCATTTTAACTATAACTTTCCTAATTTCGTTTTTATTCGTACTCTTTACAGATCATCAATCCTTAGGTTGGTATCCTTTAGTTATTGAGAGCATTTGTTTATTGATTTACCTGGTTTTTACTAATAAAAAATCATTGCATGCACCCTAAGGTTGGTATTATCTTATTAAATTGGAATAGTTACGATCACAGTTCCAATTGTATTCAATCTCTTCAGCAATGCGATTATCCAAATTTTGAAATCATTGTAGTAGACAATGGTTCAATGGATGGGTCTGGTAATCTTTTAAAAGCGAATTTTCCTCATATCAATCTGATTGCTTCTGCTACTAATGAAGGTTTTGCAGCGGGCAATAACCGAGGTTTTGAGTATGCTATTCAACATGATTTTCCTTATGCCATGATGTTGAATAATGATGTTTTTGTTGAGCCTGATTTTTTATCCAAATTAGTTGAGTATATGGAAAGTCACCCTTCCGTAGGCGCTATCCAACCTAAAATTTTCTTTAATCATGATAGAGCCAAAGTCTGGAATGGTGGTTCATATTATTTGTCTTGGCTAGGCTGGCCTTATTCCAAAAGATACCAGCGTAAGGCCGGTACTTTACAGAGTCAGTTTCAGGTGGTAGATTGGATTACTGGATGTGCTTTTTTAACCAAAACTTCCATTTTAAAAGAGGTGGGTTTACTTAATGAAGCCTTTTTTATCTACTATGAAGACGCCGATCTTTCCTTCAGAATTCGTTCTAAGGGCTATCAATTGCTATTTCATCCACAATCTGTCATTTATCATATAGCTGGCAGCTCCAATAAAACCAAGGTAAAGGGAAAAGAAGGCTATGCTAGCCCTTTTGTACACTACCTCAATAGCCGCAACCATATTTGGTTCCTAAAAATTTGGACCAAATGGTATCAATGGCCCACCACATTTCTCACTTTATTTTCCTATTATTTAAGCAATATGCTTTATTTTGCACTCAGAAGGCGGATAGGTAAGCTTAAATCACTGCTTAGAGGCATTTCTCATGGCTTTAAATCAATACCCAACTAAAAATTTTCGATGAAATCAGTAGTTATTACCGGTGTGGCAGGGTTGCTAGGCTCTAGACTAGCAAAATGGATAGTGGAAAACAAACCTGAATACAAGGTAATCGGCATCGACAATTTAAGTGGTGGATATGAGGAGCATATTGATTCAAGAGTTATTTTTTATAAAGCAGATTTAGCTTCGGATGATTTAAACGGTATTTTTTCTTCCCACCAAGTAGAGTATGTATATCACTTTTCAGCATACGCGGCAGAAGGATTAAGTCCTTTTATTCGCAGATACAATTACACCAATAATGTGGTGGCTACGGCTAACGTTATCAATGCCTGCATTACGCATGATGTAAAACGAATTGTATTTACCTCTAGTATGGCGGTTTATGGTGAAGGCAAACCTCCTTTCAATGAAAATGATTTACCTAAACCGGTAGACCCTTATGGCATTGCTAAATATGCCTGCGAAATGGATGTGCAAGTAGCTGGAGAGCAGCATGGGCTTGACTGGTGTATTATCAGACCCCATAATGTGTATGGCTGCAATCAAAATATTTGGGACCGCTATAGAAATGTATTAGGCATTTGGATATACCAAAAACTAAATGATCAACCCATCACTATTTATGGAGATGGATCACAGAAACGTTCTTTCAGTTACATCGATGATTGTCTTTTACCTTTATGGAATGCAGCTGAAGCTCCTCAAGCTTCTAAGCAAATTATTAATCTAGGCAGTAAAAAAGAATATTCTATTTTAAGTGCGGCAGGTATTTTACAGGAGATTGTAGGCGGATCTGAGATTCGGTTTTTAGACAAACGTCATGAAGTACATGTGGCCTATTCAACACACGAAAAATCAGAAATCCTATTGGGTTACAAAGATATTACCGAACTACCGAAAGGCTTAGCAACGATGTGGGAATGGGCTCAAAAACAACCCAAGCGAAATCAATTCGTTTGGCCGAAATACGAGCTGGAGAAAGGTTTGTACCAATTCTGGAAATAAAACAACCTCATGCTGCTGATTTTCCCCCTAATATACATTATCAGTTTTCTACTTGCTATTTGGGGGATCTACAAAAAAATAGGGGAAGCTGCTTTTATCTATGTAATCATTGGCTTGCCAATTTATAACACCTCTTTTTCCATCTTATACATTTACCGATTAAAAGATTGGATCCCAGTTTTACAATCGCTGAAAGAGTTGCTCATTCTTTCTACACTGTTGATGTTGATTTGGAACTACCGGAGGAGATTAATATTCCACACGCTTGATTATTGGGTGCTGGCATTTTTACTATACACGTCTTTTTATACCCTTATTCCTATTGGGCATTTTTCAATTTTGCAAAAATTACTAGCGCTTAAAGGCTTGTCTTTTTTTACAGTTATTTATTTCACTGGCCGACTCATTGACATCGATAAAATTTATATCAGTCAAATTTTTTATTGGGTAGGCATAGTGGCTATTGCTGCTGCCTGCTTCCAGTTGTATGAAGTGATTACCGACACCCATTTTCAAACTTTCTCTGGGTACTCGGTATATAATGAAGAATTTTATGGAGAAGCAAGTAGTGGACATTATGGATTAAGCTGGACATTTGAAAGAGACAATGGGGTGAAGCGTTTTGCAAGTTTTTTTTCAAATCCACTGGATCTTGCTAATAGTACTTTGGTTACTACCGCTATGATTTTAGCCATGTATACGGATAAAAAAAATACACTACGATTAAATAAGTATGGATGGATCGTAGCAATAAGCGCGCTATTTGCTGTTATTTTCGCCATCTCACGGGCATCTTTAGCCGCTTATGCAATTATAATTTATTGTTACGCCGTAATTACTAAAAGAAAAGAAATTCAATATGTCATCTATTCACTTATAGTCGCCGCCATTCTTTATCTGTTTTATTTGATGAAGGATAAAACGCTATATGATTATATTATTAGTACCATTCAATTAAGCGATTCGTCCAGCATTGGCCATCTATTAGAATGGATAGAAGGAACGCAAACTATTTTATCCAATCCAATGGGTATTGGATTAGGCGAATCAGGGAAGGTCTCTTCAGTGTTACAAGAAAATATTGGGGGTGAAAATCAATTCATTATTGTAGGGGTGCAGACGGGTGTCATTTCTTTATTTATTTACATCACTATCTATATTCTTGTGATAAGATATAGTTGGAAGTGGTATCCTTTACTAACTGGAAAGGCAAAAACGCTCGCCTTATGCTTATTTCTAATAAAAATTGCATTCATTTTTCCTTTATTTACTTCTAACTTTGATTCTAATTCTTATATCGTTTATTTAACCTGGCTACTGACAGGGATTTTGATTTCGATGATTCAGAAAGTGGATCCAGTAAAAATTTGAAGTAAAACGTCTAATCCGCATGAAAATAGCAATTGTTGGCACACAGGGTGTTCCAAATCATTATGGTGGATTTGAAACATTGGCAACCTTTTTAGCAGAACATCTATCTGACCAAATGGAAATGACCATTTATTGTTCCTCTACTGATCAACCCGATCGGCCTTCCAGTTTTTGTCAAGCAAAACTTCGTTACATACCTTTTAGTTCACATGGATTTGCAGGTATGCTTTATGATATGATTTCTGTTTATGAAGCAGTTAAAAAAAATGATATAGTACTTTTATTAGGACTTGGTGCGGGATACCTACTTCCCTTTTTATCAAAAAAACAACTGAAAAAAATAATACTCAATTTTGGAGGCCTGGACTGGAAGAGAGATAAATGGGCTTTACCAGCAAAAAAAGTCATTCATATTTCAGAGAAATTATTAGTGAGAAATAGTCCACTGATTGTTGCTGATAATAAGGCTATACAATCTTATATTGAAAGCAATTACCAAAAACCAAGTGCTTTGATTGCTTATGGAGGTGATCAAGCTTTTCCAGCTTCCATCACTGAAAAAGATATAGAACAATATCCATTTCTGAAGCAACCCTATGCATTTTGTGTTTGCCGAATTCAATCTGATAATCAGATAGAACTGCTGCTGGCTAGTTTTGCTCAAACTACTATTCCTTTTGTATTGGTAGGCAATTGGAATAGCTCTTCATTTGGAATAAAGATTAGAAAGAAATATCAATCTATTCCACATCTGCATATGTTGGATGCTATTTATGAGCCTACTGCATTAAATAAATTAAGGAGTAACTGTATGATTTATATGCATGGACATACTGCTGGTGGTACAAATCCATCTTTAGTAGAAGCGATGTATCTAGGGCTTCCTATTGCTGCTTATGCCTCTGCATACAATGAAAGTGTAACTCAAGACAAGGCGGTATATTTTACCGATTTTACCAGCCTAGTTGAATTATTAAATAGTTTAAATCAAGTAGATTTAAAAGCGATCGGCAATGAAATGAAAAATATTGCTGAGCAAAATTATACCTGGAATAAAATTACCAACAGTTACCATCAGTTATTTTTAGAAGTAGCTAAGGCCACTAAATTATAATTCAGTGCTGGACTTAAAATAAAGCATATCCAATCAATGCATCAATACGCTCAAGAATGAATATTTTAATAGTTAATGGGGCATCAGATATTTATGGGGCATCGAGGATTTGTTTTCAAACTGCTCACAAATTAAAAAAGAACGGACACCAAGTGCAGGTGCTACTTTCCGAAGAGGGCCCTTTAGTGCAAGCGCTCAATAAAGTGGGTATTCCATCAAGCATTGTAAGACTAGGCGTTTTAAGAAAAAAATACTTTTCTGTACTTGGTCTAGTCAATAGAATAAGGGTATTAATCACTGCATTTTTTATAATCAAAAAAATATGTAAAGAGCAAAAGATTAATCTGATTTATACCAATGCAATACCCGTAGTAATTGGCGGCATTGCATCCAAATTATTAGGTATAAAAAATATATGGCATCTTCACGAAATTTTACCTAAAAATGGTTTTCAACATCGATTTTTTGGCTGGTTAATTAACCGCTGTAGTAGTAAAGTAATTGCGGTATCAAAAGCAGTCTATGATAATTGGAGTAGTAAGATTAGTGCAGATAAATTAGTGTTAGTATACAATGGGATTGATTTTCCAAATTTGAGTAATCAAGCGGCTGAATTGAGGGCCTCATTAGGCCTGCCTTCACAAAAAATATTAGTGGGCATGATTGGTCGCGTAAATCTTTATAAGGGGCAGGAATATTTTTTAGAGATTGTAGCCGAAATAAATAAGCATCCGCATAATTGTCATTTTGTAATGGTGGGTGATGCCTACAAGGGCTATGAATATTTATACGATGAATTATCAGCACAAAAAAAACGATTGGGAATTGAAGCGGTTGTCACCGATCTAGGATATAGAACCGACATTGCTTCGATCATGAATGCGCTCGATATTTTTGTACTTCCTTCCATTAAGCCTGATCCCTTTCCAACAGTAATTTTAGAGGCGATGGCTGCACAAAAGCCAGTGGTGGCAACTCAACAGGGCGGTGCTTGTGAATCAGTAGTGCATGGGCTTACTGGCTATTTAGTACCTTTGCAAGATCCAGCAACGGTGGCAGCGCATATCCTTGCGCTTGCTCAAAATGAAAGCTTAAGAAATGAAATGGGATTAGCAGGGTACCAAAGATTTCAAAATCTTTATTCTTTCGAAAACTTTGAAACTAGCATTGCTGCAGCATTTGAATCAATAGCAGTATAAATTGCAATGAAAAAAATAATTACAATAGGAGTTGATTGCAGGGACTTACTAAAAGCTACCACTGGCACCAAAACCTATTTGTATGAATTAACAGAACAATTTAAGCAGACACCTTCTACCACTGTTCGATTTGTTTATTTACACGATCCTTTTCCAGTACCAAAAGGAAGGACTTATTTTCATAAATTTTTAGAACATATTTTATTCTTTACTTGGAAGCAACTAGTATTGCCGGTAAAGGCTTCTTTAAAGGGTTGTGATATCGTTTTTTGTACAGATTATTTTCTTCCGCTAGTCAGGTTAGGATTTAAAACGGTAGTGGTATTTCACGATGCTTTTTTTTGGGAATACCCTGCTCATTACAATAAAATATGGCTGCGTCTATTTCACCTCATTGCTGTGAGAGGAGCAAAAAAATCAAATCGAATTATTGTGCCTTCTAATTATTCACTCAGCACCATTTCAAAATACCTTCAGCTGCCGAAAGATCGTTTTACTGTAGTGTATGAAGCAGGGAAAAAATTAGCAGAAAAAAAGGACGGACAAGAAAGTAGTTTACTCAAAGGATTAAATGGAGATCCCTACTTTTTACATGTGGGCGCATTTAATAAACACAAAAATCTAGTTCGATTAATTGAAGCATTTCAATTAGTCAAAAAATCAAATCCAACACAATCCATTTATTTAATTCTTGCTGGCCAAGCAGGAGGATCTGTTTTCAGTGATGACAGCGCTGCCATCAAAGAGGCTATTGAAAAATATGGATTAACGAGCAATGTCATCTTAACCGGCTATATCAGTAATGAGGATTTAATAGATCTTTACAAAAATGCATTGGCTTATGTTTTCCCTTCCTTTAATGAGGGCTTTGGTTTGCCTGCACTTGAAGCAATGGCTTTTCAACTGCCTGTGATTGCTGCCAACAATACTTGTTTACCTGAGATTTGCAAAGAAGGTGCTATTTATTTTGATCCATTGAATACTACAGAAATGGCGTCTCAGATGAGTTTGCTTTTAAATAATGAATCAGAAAGAAAACGAATCATTGAAAAACAACAGTCTGTTATCAGCCTTTATGACTGGAAAAATTCTGCCAATGAGATTATGCAAGTGTTTACAGAAATTACTGATTCTTAGCAGTGTTACTTCCGAATAATTTGTTCTTCGTTTGCACTAGAAAATTATAGTTTTTAGCTAATTGCTTTTTCAAAAAGGAAGCATCGTCTTTTGGAAACCAATCGGTGGTTCTTGGCTTTTCAAGATGCCTTTTATGAATTTGATAAGCGTAGGTTGCAATGGATGTCCTGAACTTTCCTTCAGGGAAATTAGTCATATCATAGCCATGAAGTGCATAAGGAGCGCACTGTTGAATAATCAATCTATTAAAGGGAACATCTATTTCAAGTTGATCATCTGTTCTTAAATCTTTTATGGCCAGTTCCCCTTTATACTCTTTTTTCCAATCTTTATTTAGATAAAGTAAAATATTCAATTCTCTATACCAATCCTTATGGATAGGATGATAATTAAAATCTAAATGCATATCTAGAAAACTATTCTTTTTTCCCTGATGCAATCCGCCACCATGATTTTTGGGATCAACGAATACTTTTTTAGCGACAATATGAGAGAGAATTTTATTGAATCGATCAGAAGATAAATCTTCATAGAGTTCATTTAATTCTGGGGCAATGACTTTATAATTAGACTTCTCAAATTTATTATTGGCAAAAGCGTAGTCTCTACTTTTATTATCTAGTTCAGGTATGGCGGCGTAAGCCCTATTTAATTTTTCTTCCTCACAAAAACCATCAATTACCAAATGAGGAAAAGGTTGGGCGGAAAGATATTGAGTCCTTAGGGTATCTAAATTATTTTCTAAGGCGTCGAAATTAATCATGGGTTGGGAGCTTGTATTAAATTATGCTGAATCCCAAAATTAATGAGATTTTAAAGAAAAATCGATTTCTTCCATTTTGGGGGCTTGGCTATTTTGTTGGGCTTTATTTACCCATCGATGAGACTTGCAATTATTTTAACTAAAACTCGCCATAAAAAGGTGCATTTTTACTTCTTTATTTACTAAATCTAAGCATTCAAATTAAAAGGGCAAGTGCTATTATAGCTGGGATAAATTGATTAAATTGCAAATTCTTGAACCATCAACCCTAATGAACCAAAGAATCATTCTCCGACTGCACGAAAAACGAAGAATCATTGATGCGTTTTTATTGGTATTGTCTTTTGAGATGGTAAAGGTTTTTCCTATTAGATTACTAGAGAACCCCATTCAAAACTCAATCCTTTTATTAGTCGTCCTAGTTCTTTCCTGGTTCATTTCAGCGTCTAACACTAAACTTTACAAGGATAGGATTTCTAACAAATATGTTGAAGAAATTGTATATGTTTTTAATACATTGACCATACAGTTTGTTTTAATCGCTGCTTTCTTGTACGCCTACAATAAAAAAATATCTCTTCCTCTCAGCTTTCTTATTTACTTGCAGATAGTTTTTGGATTGATTCAGCTTTCTATCAAATACTTGATCAGAAAAAAAATCCATTACGATTACCTGCATGATAGCTCCATGTTGCAAAAATTATTGATTGTTGGCTCCGCCGAAACTACACAAAAGCTTTACCAGACAATTAAAGCAAATTTTTTTTACGGTTATAATTGCATTGGATACTTAAGCGAGGAAGATAGAAAAATTGCTGAGGTCAATTATTTAGGACGTCCCGATGAACTTGCTGAAGTTTTAAAAAAGTATCAAGTAGAAAAAGTGATTGTAGCCTTGCCTTCGCTCAGCGAGTCCCTAATCCGCTATTTCTTAGAAACTTGTGATGCCCATGGTATCAAGACTTTCATTGTACCGAACTATTACCAATACACTTCCACTTCTTTTGAGATCAATCAGATTGGTTTGATCCCAGTGATTAACTTAAGAGCATTGCCTTTGGATAAATCGGAAAATAAATTTTTAAAAAGAGCCTTCGATATCATTTTCAGTTCATTGTTTCTATTGTTCATTGGATCTTGGTTATTTCCTCTAATGGCAATTTTGATTAAATTAAATTCTAAGGGGCCTGTATTTTTTAAACAAGAAAGATGGGGCATCAATAACAAGAAAATGAATTGTTATAAATTCAGGACCATGTATCATCAAAAGGCTGGGGAAAAAGAATTTGTGCAAGCCACCAAAAATGATCCTCGCGTAACTTCTGTTGGAAAGTGGCTTAGAAGTCTGAGTATTGATGAAACGCCTCAGTTTTGGAATGTACTGATTGATAATATGTCGGTGGTAGGACCAAGGCCACATGTAACGCCGCAAAACTTAGAGTATAGTGAAAAAATTGAGAGCTATCGATTACGTCACCAGGTTAAACCAGGATTAACCGGTTGGGCGCAGGTAAATGGAGCAAGAGGAGAAACCCCCGATATTGAACATATGCAAGCCAGAGTAAATTATGATCTTTACTACGTTCATCAATGGAATTTTTGGCTGGATATTCAAATAGTACTGCAAACCATTGTTAATGTTTTTAAAGTGGACAAACATGCGTATTAAAAATCTGCTGATACTTTTTATTGTCACATTGGTGATACAACAAAATTTGACTGCTCAAATTATTTGGGAAGACAACCGGTCTATGATCTATCCTTTTTTAGATAGAATGGCTGACAAGGGAATCATTGAATTGAATGATGTGGTTCAACCCATCAGCCACCAGCAAATTATTAGCTGCTTAGATTCTTTGCGAAAAAAGTCAACACAGCTTTCAGTTTTAGAACAAAAAGAATTGGATTTTTATTGGAGAGAATTCCAAAGTCCATTAGACTATATTGATTCAAGTAATCAGCGATTAAGAATTTTAAAAAAAGATTTCAATCAACGTTTACGTGGTGCTACGATAGGAAATAATAAATTTTACCTGCAAATGGATCCGATATCAGGCGCTAAATTTATTGAAGGTACACATGAAACGGTCACCCAATATGGTTCAGGGATTGATGTAAAAGGTTTTGCTGGAAAACGCCTCTCCTTTCAATTTAATTGGAGAGATATCACTGAGACAGGCAGAGGAATTGATTTTACAAAAACAGGTAACGCTGAGCCAGGGATGGTTAGAAAAGACAATGCGCTAAACTCTTCATTAAATTACAGCAATTTTAAAGGAGCAATAGGATATCAATTTAAATACGGCAGTATTTCAGTTGGACAGGATCAACTCACTTTTGGATATGGTAATCATGGGCGAATTGTACTTTCGGACAAATCGCCTTCTTATCCTTATGTCCGCCTAGACCTACATCCTATTTCTTGGTTACATTTTAATTATGCCCATACTTGGTTGCAATCAAATATGATTGATAGTTCAAGGTCTAATAATTTAGGCAATACAATTTATGGAGGTATGCAGCATTTTTACATGCCTAAGTTTATGGTCATTCATTCAATACAGTTAATTCCAGGAAAAGGATTTAGTGTGAGCTTGGGAGAATCTGTTATTTACAATGGCCAGCTTTATGCACCTTACCTTATTCCTTTGATGTACTTTAAGGCGCTGGATAATTACAATAGCATGGGAGACAATAATCAAGCGAGTGCAAATAGTCAAATTTTTGGACAAATCAGCGTGCGTAATTTGGTGCCTAGGGCTCATTTATATGGAACTTTATTTATAGACGAGTTGAGGATAAGCAAGATTTTCGATCGAAATAAAAGAAGGAATCAGCTTGGATATACTTTGGGTATTGAAAAACAAGACTTCCCTTTTACCAATGCAAGTGTGGGTGTTGAATATACCAGAGTAAATCCTTTCGTGTATGAAAATTTTATAGGCTCACAAAGGTATACCCATGCAAAGTATAATTTAGGCGACTGGATGGGGAATAATTTTGACAGATGCACCATTTTCTTTACATACAAACCCAAGCCTAGACTATTAATCAACGGTCGAGGAGAATGGATTAGAAAGGGCGGATCGGGTACATTAAATCAGCAGTATTTTGCCGAGCCACAGCCCGCATTTTTATATGATCAACAGTGGAAATCGGCTGAATTTTTTATCCAAGCTCGCTATGAAATGATCCACCATGTATATTTAATGGCAAATTATGCGATTAGACATCAGTCATTTTATGCTAATACCCCTTCTTTCATGACCCAACAAACCCAAATTGGCTTTAATTTAGGATGGTAAAAGACAATTAAAGTTTAATTTCACTTTTTTTTAAAGGAACTCATTATGCGAAAACACTTATTCTATCTATTTATATTGCTACTAAGCGTTAACGTTAGTATTGCCCAATTTAAAAAACCAAGCAATTCGGCAAGTTTCAATATTAACACCGTTGGTGAATCGCAATTGTTTCAATTATGGCGCAATGCCAATAGTATGGGTATGCCTGAGGCAGAAATACTCAAATTATTTACTCAAATGGGAGTGAATGGCGGTCAATACCTTCAACTAAAAAAGAGATTTGACAAAAAAGTAGAAGAGACCAGTGAATCTGATTTGGAAGAAGAGGCAGAAGACTTAAATGCGATGGGATCTGATACGAGTATGATTAAACAGATGCCTCTTAGAAAAAATTCTCCCATCTTCGGGATGCGTTTTTTTTCAAACCCAAAAAATACCTTTACTCCGAATATTAAATTAGCTGCACCACAGAATTATATTTTAGGGCCAGATGATCAGTTACAATTGATTTTAACAGGCGTTAATGAAAGTACCCAATTGCTAAAAATAAATGCAGACGGATTTATCAATATCAAATACGCAGGTATCATCACCTTAAGCGGATTAACTTTAGAGGCTGCAAAAAATCAGATCATCAGAAAAATGCAGTCGGTGTATCCGAATTTAAGAACTGGTAAAACTATTTTAACTGTTTTACTAAGTAAATACAGGACTATCCGAGTATCTGTAGCTGGAGAAGCTTACCGTCCGGGTAACTATCAAATTCCAGGAATTTCTACCATATTCAATTTGTTGTATTTAACAGGGGGTCCGACTGAGAAGGGTACTTTACGTAATATTCAATTAATTAGAAACAACAAGAAGATTGCAACGATTGATTTTTATCAATTTCTATTGCAAGGCAGTTTTGAAAACGATATTCGATTAGAAGATCAGGATGTGATTTATTTTCCATTCTATCAAAAGCATGTATACTTATCAGGTGCAGTAAAAAGGCCCGCTATTTACGAACTAACTCAAAGTGATGTGCTGTCTAGCTTACTAGATATGGCGGGCGGATTTGGTGACACTGCATATAAAGAACGAGTAAAAATATTTCAATTGGGTACTGAGCAAAGAACCATGCGCGATATTAGCAAGACTGATTTCGTAAGTTATCTTCCTCAGAATGGGGACTCCATTCTAGTAGATAAAATTAATGAGACCTATGCCAATAAAGTATATATCAATGGGGCGATAGTGATGCCAGGCAACTATGAATTAACCAATGAACTGAGTTTAAAAAAATTAATTGAAAAAGCTGGAGGCATTAAAGAAACCGCTTTTTTAACCAGGGGATATATCAACCGGATTAACAACAGTTTCGAAAAACAATTAATCAGTTTCGATCTAACTGAATTGCAAAAGAGAAATGAATTAGATATTCTTCTTACCAAAAATGATTCTGTTTTTATTCCTACAGCAGAGAGTTTACGTGAATCAATGATGGTTGAAATTGAAGGTGCTGTAAAAAAACCGGGAGCATATGAATTTAGAGAAGGAATGAAGATAGAGGACGCCTTGTTGCTAGCTGGTGGCTTAACTACCAATGCAGATTTTAAAAAAATAATTGTATTGAGGCATCCAAAAAATACAGCAGATACCATTGCAACCAAAGTATTAGATGAATACACCCTATCGGTAACCCCAAACCTAAAAAGCAATAACTCCGTTTTTAGTTTGAGTGCAAAAGATAAAATTATAGTTGCTTCTTTTTTAAACAATCAGTCAATTGGTAATGTAAAAATTGCCGGAGAAATTCTTTACCCAGGAAGTTATCCGATTGAAAATAGAGAAGAGACAGCGATGGACATTTTAAAAAGAGCTGGTGGCCTTACTCCTTTTGGAAATATTGCTCAAATAAAGATCTATAGATCGGGGATTTTAGTAGGACTAAATTTTGGTGAAAACACTTATCGCATTGGAGCAAATGACAGTTTGTATATTCCAAAAACAGAGCCGTTGGTGGAAGTGAGTGGTGCAGTTTCTAATCAGCAGTTTGTTCTTTATAGTTCTAATAAATTGAGGTATTATATTTTAGCCGCTGGTGGAGTTACCAACAAGGGAACTCTAAAAAAATCATATGTTCAATATGCCAATGGTCTGATTAAAAAAACGAGACATTTTTTATTCTTCCGTTCCTACCCAACTGTCAAACCTGGATCAAAGATAGTGGTACCGGCAGTAGAGAGCAGCATGGCTAAATTAATTTCCACCAATAATGTCTCAGCTATTCTAACTTCTTTGACTGCATTGATCAGTCTAATTGTATTATTAAAAAAGTAGAAAAATGATTTCTAATAAAGAAAATAATCAAGCTTTAGGACAAGAAGAAATACCCTACACTTTCAGGCTACCCATTGTCAATTTTGCAAAATCGTTGTTGCAATCAGCCAAAGAAAATTTCAAGAAAATTGTAGGAATTGCCATCTTAGGAGGACTATTAGGTTTGCTGGTATTTTACTTAAAGCCAGTGACCTACCAAGCAGAAATTAATTTCTTTGTAGAAGATAGCAAAGCAGGTGGCAGCTCTTTAATGTCGATGGTGGCTGGCCAATTTGGATTAGATGTAGGATCCCTTACTGGAGGAAATGGAGTGCTAGGTGGTGACAATGTATTGGAATTATCCAAGAGTAAACAGTTGCTTCAAAAAGCTATGATGAGTAGCTCTTTTCCTGCTGTTGGAAAAGACAGTAGCTATAGTTTGGCAGATAAATATGCCGATGTAATGAAGTGGAAAGAAAAATGGAAAAATAATAAGGATGTTGGTTATGAAGTATCCTTTGCTGTTGGTAAAACAAATTATACCAGAGTAGAAGACAGTCTTATACAAGTGATGATGAAAAGAATTGTAGAAAAAGAATTGGCAGTAAGTAAACCAGATAAAAAATTAGGATTTTATACTATTCAGTTAGAAACTAGAAATGAATTGCTAAGTAAGTTAATCAGTCAAAAAATACTAAGCACTACTACCAATTTTTATATTGATGGTAAAACTGGCAGACTAAGAAAAAATTTAGATCGTTTACAGAAAAGAGTAGATAGTTTGGGTAAGATGGTAAATGAAAAAACATTCGCCTCTGCTTATTCAAATTTAGATATTATGATTGATGCCAATCAGGCGATGGCTGAATCAAATGCCAGTGCAGAAATTAAATCGAAAGATAAAACGGTTGCCAATATTGTATATGGGGAGTTATTAAAAAATTTAGAAGTAGCGAAAACATCTTTAATTCAAGAAACTCCTTCCATCATTGTTGTAGATGAAACTAAGCTGCCAATAAAAAATGAACTGAAATGGTATTGGGCTATTTTTTGGGGCGGATTTTTTGGTGGTGTTGTCGGTCTCTTTTTGTTTAACAAAAGAAAGCTAGCGTAATTGGAGATTACTGGAAAATTTGCAGTAACGTTTTCCGATGATAAACGCTGATTTTTAAAATTATTTTCTAGCTGTTTTTCTTCTAAAATCTAAACGATAATTACAATAGATCTGGCCTTGGAAGGTGATATAATCTAAACCATTTTTAAAGTAGTTAGATCCATCTGCTCCAAAATCTTCATATTCCATATACCACCACTGATAGTTAAGACTTCTCACCATCGTCAATCCGCCTCCAAAAAGAAAGTTTTTATATTGTCTATCTACTTTAATATTACAGATAGCATCTACCCAGTGACGTCTAAAATCTTTAATGCGATCAAAGGTGTAATAATAAAAATCATTGTTGTGAATCCGGCGTTCTACTTGAAGCGCAATTCTATTAATACCATGATTCCAGGCGATTTCCATCAATTGGCTATTACCACCAGGACCAATACCTGATCCAATTACTTTTCCATTGTTGGTGTATCCCTGCCGAACAAAATTACCTAGGTACCAACTTTTTACATCATTGATTAAGCTAGCTCTGTTTAAACTTAACTGTGTAAATTCTAAGCCAAGCTCTATATTGGAACGATGCGCCCGTAAAGGAAATAGTTTTCTAAAGCCCGCCACAAAAGCGGTGGGAACTGTTAGTTCATCCATGAAAAACAATGGTACCATTGGTTTATCATTTCTTCCAAACTCTGCATATATTTCCGCCTTTTCTTTTTCCATTTGATATCGAACGAAAATGCTTCCCAACATTTGTTTACGATTGGCTTTTTCAGCAGCGGTAGTTTTAATTCCGAAAAAACCAAATAAGGGTAAATAGTCAAGCGGTGAATTAGCATCTGCCTGATACAAATAAGCCATTTTAGCAAATCCAATGTGCAAGCCTTTCAAGAAACTTGGCTGCAGAGTTAGCATCATTCCACTTATAAAACGATTGTCATTATTTTTTGGTTCATATAAAAAGTGCGTATCATAAACCCTTCTAGGTTCTATTGGCTCAACACCAGAATTTTTTAATTTTCCAGAAATCAATTGCCATTCTACTGAACCAAATCTAGTTCGAAGTGGTCTTAAGCTTTGATAAGTAAGATGCGGAAAACCAGCTGCATTATTGGTCATCAATAAGGATTGATTGTAGCCAGGTCCCCACCAAATATTCTCCGTAGAAATACCGATGCTAGAAGAGCGCAGGTTATATCGAATAGCAGATTGACCCATCAAAACCTGATTCACAGGATTATTACCAAATCGCTCAGGCATATCAATTCGATTGATCCATTGATAATAATCATGCCAAGTCAAATCCGCATGATTGGTATAGAATGTCTGATAGGGCCTATTTTCAGCGAACTGAAAAGCAGGTCTAAATTGTAGGGACCATTTTTTATGAGACAAAAATACTCCCCCACTTATCTGAGTTTGATAACCAACATTTGGCGTTAAAGAGCCATCGTTAATAGTTACAATATGATGTGTATTGTAAACATCTAATTTTTGAATCGGTAAAATTCTTAATTGATATTGGTTAGAATCCAACCCTTTTACTGCTATTTTATCTCCGAATGAAAACTGCTGAATAATTTCAGGAAGGTCAACACTAGAATTAAAAAAAGCTCTTTGTTGAAAGCTAAACTCACTGCTAAACTTGCCATCTAATTGCAAGCGGCGCAGATACAATACTTGTTGCTGGTCGGTGACAGATTGCGCAGCTGTGTTCTCAATAAATGAGACCAGTATTAATAAAAACAACCACCATTTATTCGCACAGCGCATAGCTATCAATTTATAAAAAATATTTAATTCCTAGAGATACAAAAATATTAGTCTGTAAGTTATCTTGCTGCCATCCATAATTTTTTTCTTTCACCCATTTCAACTGAGTCTGCAGCACCCAATGCTTATAATTGTAATCCGTTCCAGCAGTAATCACCATTTGGGTCCACTTAGCCGAATGATACAATGGATCTTGCTGCAGTTTTTCTAAACCAAACAAATATCTTTTCCAACCTTTATTCCAACTGCAAATTAAGTTAAATACGTTATTTCCAGGACCAATAGCTGAACCCAACAGCTGATTGTATTGGGTAAAAGACTGTAAAGATCCATGTCTGTTCCAATTTCCGGCATCTCTAACCATATATTCTGGCAATTGCTCTGTGCGCATATATTCCGCCTGAAAGCTAAAATAACTTTCCTTTTTCATGGGTACTATTTTTTTCATCCCCACCAAATAAGCGGAAGAGTGAGCGGGCCCCATATAAAAGTCTCTTATATTCAGACTATGATCGTTCCAACCATATTCTCCATACCACTCCATATGTTCCTGTGGTAATACCCATCTCATAAACAAAGATATCTGTTGATCCCTCGCTTTTTGATCTTCCACCAATAAGATATTTTGTTTTTGCACAACGGTAAATACTGGAAGGTATTTATCAATGAAACTGCTGTTATCATAGGCTGCAGTCTCTAAATCAGGTTCGGGCACCACAAAGGCCCTTGAAAATCCAACATGTAAGCCATTAACCCATTTTGGGTGATAAGAAAAAACCATTCCATTGTAAAACATGGTTCTTTGAGGATAAGCATAGCGATGCATATTGCTATTTTCATAGGCAAAGGTAGAGTCTTCAGATAATCTACCTGCCAGCAAAGACCATTCAAAAGAACCAATTGCAGTTCTCAATGGTCGATGGGTACCAAAATAAAAATGGGCAAAACCAGGTGCATTGTAACTCATCAATAAACTATTGTTGATACCTGGTCCATACCAATGGTTTTGGGTAGATACACCTACCGATAAGGCATTTAAATTTAAGCTGATACTCGATTGACCAAGGTATTTTAGACTTTGGGGACCAATATTAGCACTACCATATTCACCAGTAATAGGGTAATTGCTATTTTGAGCATATACCCATTCTGGCTGCAGCTGAATTTGCAAAGGTCCAGCTGAGGCAAATATCCCTGCGCGAGCTATTTGCTGGTAGCCACTTGCTTTAGGCAGACTACCATTGTTATAACCGTAAGGCGTATTCGAATTGTATTGTTGCAATAAATCAATCGGTAAAATTTGTAGCGCAGCCCATTTCTTTTTTACGATATGATGATGCAATTTTTGTTGATCAAAAAAGCTGCTGTCCATCCAACGATAAATAGAATCGATGGGGATCGATTTGGAGGCGTGGAAGGGTCGGTTATTAAAAGAATAATCAGCAGGGATTTTACCGAGCAACTGAAAATCTCTTGTAGATTCTTCTAATCGAATAGATCCCAAGGCTACCGATTGAGCGAAGGCGCCAATCGAGTAAATGGAGGCTATTAAAATAGATAGAAGTAGTTTTCGGGTCATTCTTACGGTTCACTTGCTGTATTGATATTACAAAGGTAAATGATTGGGGGCAATGGTCAATGGGTAATTGACCATTGCCATTATTCGTTCTTTCTTTTTTTCTCATACGCTACGCCTCCACAGCCGGCGGGCTGCGTAAATTTGAAAGAGTTTAATTTTTCTATTATTCTTTATCTCTTTTCATTTCATACTCTTCGCCTCCACAGCCGGCGGGCTGCGTAACTGCAACGCCGCTACTTTTGCTTCTTTGGTAAAATTTGCTGCGCCATTTTACCAATTCCTCCTCCGTCGGAACCGAACCAAAAGAGGCGACTTATGCAATTACTGGTGGTAATACAGAAAAGAGTCTAAAATGGCCAAAACAATAATTTTATATTGTTTGAGTTTAAGTAGAATGAATGGTTTAAAAGGAATGGTGAATTGCGAAAGGACTATAGTCGATAGACTTGAGTGAATAGTTATAAGCTACCCATATTTAGACATTATTAATTTCCCTCTGATGGATATATTCATCTAAGAGAATTCCTTTAGCAGCGTTTTTCTTTTTTGCTTGATCAAATAATTTCACATCTTCTATACTCTCCAACTCCTCCATTATTCTATCAAACTCACTAATAGGAATAACTACTAATGATCTTTTACCATTGGCATCTTTAATATATTGGGGATGAATTGTCAATGCTATTTTATTTTAAGTGGAATTAAATTTATACCATTTCTCTAAATTACTGATTTTTTACAATTAAATTATTTAGTGGGTAATGAACGAATGTTGAATTTTATCTTGAAGCTTTAAAAGAAAGCTCTATAAAATTACTAATAGATATCGATTAGATCTAGATTGCAAAATCTTACTGCTTATCCCAAATGTTTATTTTAAATAATTTGGTAAAAAAAATGACCCTTTGCAGTTTCCGATTCGAATCATCACCAGTAATTGCATAAGCCGCCTCTTTTGGTTCGGTCCCGACGGAGTCGGGATTTCTAAAATGGCGCAGCAAATTTTAGAAAAGAAGCAAAAGCAGCGGCGTTGCAGTTACGCAGCCCGCCGGCTGTGGAGGCGAAACATATTTAATTAAAAGAAAGAACGAATAAGGTGAAGGGTGGAATGGTGAATGGTGAATGGTGAATGGTCAATTGTGAATAGGAAAAGAGAATTATAAATTTAGAATAATTAAATCTATCAATTAAGAAAATCCATTTTACTACTACCAAACTATTTTAAAAAAAATTGAATTAATACAATCGCTCCGCAGGATCTTTATCAACCAATTTCCCATCTTGCTTCACATTTAGCTTTCCATTTTGGCTATTGTCTAGTTCCTCGTAAATAGAGTTGTTGCTCTTAAACTCCGGTACCAGCTGCTTCATTTTGATAACTACCTGGCGATCATTGAAACCACTGCTTAAGTGGATTAATTCATCGATCATCTCTTTCACTTTCATAAATGAATACTCGCGTACTTTGGCTACCATTATTTTCTCGTGGTGGGTAGGCGCTGCCAATTCTTTATCATTCAATAGCTCTTCATACAGCTTTTCTCCAGGACGCAAACCGCTAAATTCAATCGCAATATCCTGATTAGGTATGAGTCCAGATAGGCGAATCATTTTTTTAGCCAATTCAACTATACGCACGCTTTTGCCCATATCAAAAATAAAAATTTCTCCCCCTTCACCCATTGAGCCTGCTTCCAATACCAAGCGACAAGCCTCGGGAATAGTCATAAAAAAACGAGTTATCTCGGGGTGAGTTACTGTAATTGGACCACCTCTTTCAATCTGAGCCCTAAAACGAGGTATCACCGAACCATTGGATCCAAGTACATTTCCGAAGCGGGTAGTAACAAATTTAGTATCTGTCGATTTTTGTACAGAAGTGGCTAGTTCTTCAAAATTTTGAAGATTTTTTTGATATTGGTAGTGAAAAAGAGATTGAACATAGATCTCAGCAATTCGCTTGGTAGCACCCATTACATTGGTAGGATTTACCGCCTTATCGGTAGAGATCATAACAAATTTTTCAACTCCGTATTTAACCGCTAAGTCGGCAATAATTTTTGTTCCTAACACGTTGGTTCTTACTCCCTCGGCAGGACTATGTTCCATTAAGGGCACATGCTTGTAGGCAGCGGCATGGTATACATAATGAGGTTTAAAGGTTTTGAAAAGCTGTTCCATTCGAGCATCATCTCTCACATCACCGATAAATGCATGAAAAGTTCGGTTTGGATTTGCTTCCATCAGCTCCATGTGTATTTCATATAATGGAGTTTCTGCCTGATCACATAGTATAATCATTTGAGGAAAAAACTTTATCAATTGTCTAACAATTTCGCTGCCGATAGATCCAGCTGCACCTGTTACCAATATTCTTTTCCCTATCAACTGTTGGTTGATTGCATCATTATTTATTTGAATGGGCAAGCGTTCTAACAGGTCCTCGATATTAATTTCTTTAATTTGTTTTGAATTAATCTGTCCATTGATCCAGGTTTCTATAGGCGGCAGCGTTAGCACTTTAATATTTCGTTGTAGGCAAAGATCTACTACTACTTCCTTTTTTTCAGGAGGAATACCCATGCTAGCTATAATGATATCATCGATATGATCACCTGTAATTAGCCACTCTAATTCGCTCGCTGCATAAATTTTTATTCCATCAATTACTTTATTCACCTTGCGTTGGTCATCATCGATAAAAGCAACCAATTGCATAGAAACTTTAGGGTCGTGCTCAAGCGTTCTTTTTGCAGCAATGCCTATTTCGCCAGCCCCATAGATGATTACCCTTCTTTTTTCAGTGTTAATATTTTTAATGTACAAAAAGAAATTTTTGACCATCACCCGGTAGGTAATCAGAATCAAAAAACAGCAAAGGCCATTGATCACTAAAACGGAGGAATTGATAGCAACTGGACTACCGAAATTATACAGGAGCAATTTTATCAGAAAAAAACTGATATTACTCAATGAAATAGCTAATAACACATGGAGCATATCCTGAGCACTTGTATAGCGGATAATGCCGGAATAAGTTTTAAGAAGATAAAATGTGACTGAGTTTACCAATAGAAAGATGATTGAATTGGCAATCATCTCTTTTATTTCAAGGTGATTCAACTCAAAATTAAAACTAATAATATAGGCTATAAATAGAGAGAAGGCACAAAAAATCAAATCCAGTAAAAAAATTATCCAGCGGGGTACAATTTTTAGGCGTGTAAACATGTAGGGTACTTTATGAGCGTTAAAGTTATGATTTTTTTTAATATCGCCATTTTTAGGTAGATATAAAATATTCTGCTAAAAAAATCATAACCAAAAGTTTTATAATATGCTACTTAGAAATTTAAAGGCAAAATAAAGTTGGTTTTTATCGAAATACTTATCAAACAACTAAAGTAGAATGATAAATACTATGAATATCAGGTATTTATTCTCAATTTCATACTAGCATAACCCTTAAAAAATATCTGTAATAAAAGATGTGAATCATTTTGTTGATTTAAATTAAGATGTGAATCTTTTTAAGACCATATCAGAAACCGTATTACCAATAGATAGTGAACTTGTGGCTGCAGGGGAAGGGGCATTTAGTATATTGATAGCAAATTTAGATTCTCTAATCTCAAAATCATCTAGTAAGCCCCCAGTTCGGTCACAAGCCTGAGCTCTAACTCCAGAGCCACCTTCAATAAGATCAGATTCTGTGATTTCGGGAATTAGTTCTTGTAATGCTTTAGTGAAAGCTGATTTTGAAAAAGATCTGTAAAATTCACCAAACCCTGTTTTCCAATATTTTCCAACCACTTTTTGGAAACCAGGCCAAGCCAAAGTTTCTGCTAATTCAGCAAGGTTAATTTGTGACTTTTTATAACCTTCTCTTTTAAATGCAAGTACCGCGTTTGGACCAGCTTCAACTCCACCTTTTTTCATTCTTGTAAAGTGCACACCTAAAAAAGGGAAGTTAGGATCAGGGACAGGATAAATTAAGTTTTTAACTAGGTATTCTCTTTCCTTTTTTATTTTATAATACTCCCCTCTAAAAGGGATGATTTTAACATCATCAATTGATTGGTCACTTAGTCTTGCCACCTTATCAGAATATAATCCGGCACAGTTTATAACCAACTTAGCTTTGAATGAATTTTTTGATGTTTCTATATGGTTGAGCGAATCTTTCTGTTCTATTTTTAAAACTTTATGTTCTGTAAAAATTTCTCCACCCATTTTTTGAATTTTTAGAACATACGCCAAAGCCACTTTTAAATAGTCTACAATGCCAGTTTGAGGCACGTGAATTGCACCAACCCCTGCACAATATGGCTCATATTCCTTAAGTTCTTCAAGGCTAATTTTTCTAGTGCCATTTAAGCCGTTCTGAAGTCCCCTTTCTAGCAATGTATCTAAAATATGCAATTGATCTTTACGAGTAGCTACTACTACCTTACCAGTTATTTCAAATGGGATATCTTCTTCCTTACAGAACTGAATTAACTCATGATATCCATTGATACAATTTGTGGCTTTTAGAGATCCTGGCTTATAATACAAACCAGAATGGATAACACCTGAATTATTAGCAGTTTGATGTTTTGCGAGTTCATTCTCTTTTTCTAAAATTGCAATCTTTAAATCTGGTCTAGAATGAAGGATTTTCAATCCTGTTGCTAGACCTACAATACCTCCTCCAACTATAACTATATCGTACATAATTAAAATTTCAATAAAGTTATAAGATAAATGGATAACTCGGAATTTTAATAAATCCTCTCCTTTTTTTAATCCAATTTAAACACTGTCTGGGTGGGTAACATTCAGCGGAATAATGGGTAACTTTGAAACGGAATATGGAGCTGAGAATGTATTAATCTCAATTACACCTAATTAATAATGATCTATCTACACAAAATACTACCCTCATTTGTTTTACCCATCATGCTAGTGATAATATTAATCCTAATAGGATTAATAAAAAACAAGAAAAAGCTCATTTATATAGCAATAGGTTTATTATACACAATGTCCACCCCTATATTTTCTAACAACCTCTTTAAACTAGTTGAAGGTAGTGAATATAGAAAACCGATTAGCGCAATAGATAGTGCAGATGCAATTGTAGTACTCAGTGGAATGTTGGGGATAAATGAAATTGGAGATTTAACCTATATAGAATGGGGAGACCCAGATAGGTTTTTTGGAGGGATTGCTTTATTTAAGTCAGGAAAGGCTAAAAAGATAGTATTTACTGGTGGCAAAATGCCATGGGATAACGCAAAGAAAACGGAAGGTCAAGTTTTGAAGGAATATGCAATTTCAAATGGCATACTAGCGGAAAAGATATTGGTTACTAAAGATGTGGAAAATACAGCAGAAGAGGCAGTGGCTGTAAAAGAACTAATAAGCCCAAGTAAAAAGATAATTCTTGTAACGTCGGCTTTTCATATGAGCAGAGCAAGGAAGCTCTTTGAGAAACAAGGATTTGAAGTTATTCCTTATAAAGTAGATTATAAAACGAGTTTGAATAAGAGTGTTGGCATTATGGATTTTCTTCCGAGTGCAGGAAATTTAGAATTAACCGAAACAGGAATTAGAGAAATTATAGGCAGGCTTTTCTACTTAATTAAAGGCTAGTGACTCACCCCTTTACTGAATAAAACATTCGTAAATGTTTTTATGATTATTTCTACATCAAACAATAAAGATTTTTTATATAGATACTCTTCCTCCAACTCCACTTTCTTTTCAATTGAAATATCATCTCTTCCATTAATTTGAGCCCAGCCAGTAATACCTGGTTTTAATTTATCTACTCCTTTAGCAACACGCAAGGACATTAAATCATCTTGATTATATAAAGCTGGTCGAGGACCAATAAATACCATTTCTCCTTTTACAATATTAATAAGGTTGGGTAGTTCATCCAAACTAGTTTTTCTAATGAAGTTACCTATTTGAAGTAAATATCTTTCAGGATTAACAAGAAGGTGTGTAGGAACATTGGGCGTATTTTTCTTCATGCTACGAAACTTATAGATTTTGAAGAAAGTGAGGTTTTTACCAATACGTTTTTGGTAAAATAATACTGGGAAGCCATCTTCAATTAAAATAATAAGTGTAACTAAAATAAATAATGGGGAAAGGATAATAATGAGAATAAAAGCAAAAATTCTGTTAAGCATCGATTTTAAATGAATTTAAGGTCGTTTTTAAACCATCTCTTGATGAAAGTGGTAATGGTTTATTGATAGTATTTTTAATTTTACTATTACTTACAATATAAGTTTCTGTAAGTTTTACAAGTCTTTCGGAATTAAACGGCAATTTTAAAATATCCCCTATTTTAGCAAATGTATTGATAAGAAATTTAGGCACATTCCAAATATTGTAATTTTTATTCTGACATTCAGAAATCAATTTGATAAGTTCATTTGTAGATAGAGGATCATCATCTGCAATATTATAAATACCTGATGGTATTTGATCATTTTGAATTAAATCATTAATAATAAAACAAAGGTTATTAATACTACAAAAAGATCTTTTATTCTCAAATCTACCCAGTGGCCATGGTAAACCTTTACTTACGATATTATACAACAAATTAAGATTCCCTTTATTTCCAGGTCCATGAATCATACATGGTCTTAAAATATAAACCCTTTTTCCTTCTGGAATTATTTTGCTTAAAATATATTGCTCAGCAAGTAATTTGCTTTTTCCATAGTGTGTAATAGGGTTAGGGAAAAACTCTTCTGTCAATTCTTCATTTAATTCATCTGCAGCTGCCTTAACCGAACTTAAGGTTATAAATACTTTGGCGTCTGATTGAAGGAAATTATTAAATACTTCCTTAGTTAATTCGGTATTAACATCGTAATACTCTTGGACACTACTAGCATTTTTGAGATCATGTGCTTTGCCCGCTAAATGCAGAACTACTTCTTGGTTAATGTTAATTTCTTCACTCTTTGAGAAAATATAAAATTCGAATTCTGGATTAAAATATTGGATTATATTACTTCCAACAAATCCTGTTGATCCAGTAATGAAAATACTTTTCACTATAAATTTTCAAATAATTTTAAATATTGTGCTACAACTCTCTCCTTAGTGTAGAATTGTTGAATTATATTATAGCCGTTCTGGGCTAATTCATATTTTTTGCTTTCATTATTAGCTAATTCAGTAATTGAATTAACAAATTCCTCATTTCTGTTATTAGAAATTAGAATTGAACAATTTAATGGTTTTAAAAAGTTAAATAGAGGTGTGTTCTCTCCAGTAATCACAATCATTGGTTTTGAACAAGCCATTATAGTATATACCTTTGAAGGGAAGCCTTCTTGCTCCATCTCTTTATTAATAGAAATAAAGTGTATATCAGCAAATGCATTTATTGTAGGCATTAATTCTCTATCGTGATATGGCAATACTTTAATGTTAGTGAGATTATGTTTTTCTAATTCTTTTATTAAATATTCTTTTTTTACACCTTCTCCAATAATCCAAAATTCAATATTTGTATCTATTAGTTGTTTTGCAGCAAACAATACTGGCTCCCAATCTTGATAAAATCCAATGTTGCCTGCATATAATAAACGAACTTTATGTGGATTTTTTTTAAATGGGTTAGGGAGTTCTACCTCTTTGGATACAGGCTTATATAATTCTGTATCAACAAAATTGGGGACAATTTTCAGCTTATCTTTTTCATTGAATCTTTCAACAATCTGGTCATAGAATTTTTGATCAATCGTAATTACTGCAGATGCATGGTTATAAACAAATTTTTCTAACCACTTTAGAGACTTGATGATTATACTTGATTTAAGTGCTCCATTTTTAATTAATAAATCTGGATATATTTCTTGAACATTATATATAAATTTAGCTCTATTTTTTTTTGCAATTAATATTGAAACAAGTCCGATGCTTAAAGGAGGGGAAGGACTTAATACAAAATTTAAACTTTTTATCGAAAGCCCTATAATAAGAGATAAAAAATGCCAGTATATAAAAGACAATATTCTAACAATAGTACTTTTATATTTCCTCAACGGAACATGGATTACACGTATTCCATCAAAACTACTTTCATAGAAAATGCCAAAAAATTTGCTTACTAATGGCTGCTTTATTAATGCATTATCTATTAAATTATAATGTGGTGTAGTTGTTAAAACTACCACCTCATATCCGGCATTTAGAAAACCTAAAGCTATATCATTATACAAATATGCAGTAGAAACACCATCAGGACTAAATACAATAGAATGTATTAAGATTTTCTTTCTGGCCATTCGCTCCAAACCGTTCTTTTAATATAATCTACATAACTTATGATTATTCTTACCACTTTATCTGAAACATTAGGCATTGAGTAATCGGCTACTTTTCTTAAGCTTCTTGATTCTCCTCTTTGTTGATTTTCTAATTCAATTAAGCCTTGTAGTATTCTTTCTGGATTTAATCCAACCATCATTACAAAAGCCTCCTCCATCGCCTCTGGTCTTTCGTGCGCCTGTCTAATATTTAAAGCAGGGAAATTTAATATTGATGATTCTTCTGATATTGTTCCACTATCCGACAAAACTGCCTTTGCATTCATCTGCAAGGCGTTGTAATCATTAAAACCTAATGGCTTTAAAAGCTGTATATTCCTATGTAACTTAATCCCTTTTTCATCTATCATTTTTCTTGTTCTAGGATGCGTACTAACAATAATTGGAAAATTATATTTTTCGGCAATCAAATTCAGGCTAGAAATAAGGCCTGTGAAATTTAATTCATTATTTATATTTTCTTCTCTGTGAGCAGATACAACAAAATATTTATAATGTTCAAGATTCAATCTACTTAAAATATCAGAATTCTTTATAGAATCTAAATAGTGATTCAAAACCTCAAACATAGGAGAACCCGTCTTAATTATTCTGTCAGCCGACAATCCTTCTCGAAGTAGGTACTCTCTAGCAATATCACTATACGTCAAATTTATATCCGAAATATGATCAACAATTTTACGATTGGTTTCTTCTGGAACACGTTGATCAAAACATCTATTACCCGCTTCCATGTGAAAAACAGGTATATGTCTTTTTTTAGCAGGTATTGCACACAAGCAACTATTAGTATCGCCTAATACCAAAAAGGCATCAGGTTTTACTTCTTCTAACAATGGATCAATGTAAATTAAAATTTTTCCAATTGTTTCAGTTGCTGTTATTCCTGCTGCATTCAAGAAAAAGTCAGGCTTACGGATTTGTAAATCATCAAAAAATATTTGGTTTAATTCATAATCATAATTTTGGCCTGTATGAACTATTATATGTTCAATAGCTTTTGAATTATCTAAAGCACTCATTACCCTGGCTAATCTAATAATTTCGGGTCTAGTGCCAACTACAGTCATTACTTTTAATCGTTGATTCATAGTTTAAACTATTTATACTTTTTCAAAGTAAGTGTCAGGGTCATTATGATCATAAAATTCATTGATCCAAAACATTGTAAATAATTCCTCTTCGCCTATATTTTTGATGTTGTGTGTATACCAAATGGGCATATCTACATATGCGGGTTCTTCTCCTGACAAATAATAATCGAATACTTCAGTCGTTCCAATTTTTCTCAATTGAATTAGAGCTTTACCTTTAATTACTGAAAACCGCTCTATTTTCCTTGTATGGTAATGATTCCCTCTTGTTATTTGTTTTTTTGTAGTGGAAAATGAAATCTGACCCCCTGTTTCTAGTCTTATTATTTCAACAAAATTTCCTCTTTCGTCAGTGTTATTTTTGTATTTAATTGGGAAATGATTTTTCAAACTGAAATAAGACCTAAAAGTGTTAAAAAGATTTATTTCAAACCTATTATTGAGGCTAGGAATTTGTCCATTTTCAAAATAATTGTTTTTAAATTTAACTAATAACGCTAGTAACTCAGAAACCTTAAGTTTATCTGTATGCTCTATAAAGATATTATAATTGGATTCTGTATCGAATAATTCTATTAAAGTTTTTACAAGATCATCTATATATATAAGGTTTAGCGATGCGTCTATTTCAATTTTCGGGGTCTCATTATTAACTAACTGATGACAAAAGGTAGATATAACTGAATTATAAAATGGCACGCCAAATGCACCATATACATTTGGAATAATCACTCCATTAAATTTAGCACCAGAAAGATTGGCCCAACTAGAAAATAATTCCCTTACCGCTCTTTTTGAATTTCCAAAGGTATTATTTCTATCCTCCTGAGTAGATGAAGAAAATATAACTTGACCCCTAAAGCCTATCCTTTTAAAAGATTCAACTAATCTTTCAGCCAACCTTACATTTGTACTATAAATAGCACTTTCTTCACTATGTCGATTTAATCCTGCTAAATGAACTATAATATCACATTTTGAAACAAAAGTGTCAATATTAGTAATTTCATTAAACCAATCTCTTTTAAATTGAATTAATTGGAATTTATTATTATCTAGTTCTAATGTTCGGCACAAATGCCATCCTATAAAACCATTTGAACCTGTTACACCAACTTTAATCATAATTAATAAGGATATTGAATTGCGTCAACTTCGCCAAGTATGTCCTTTTTAATAATTGGTAGTTTCAATAACAATTTTTTCATTCCATCAACATCTAAGATTGTAGTATTGTGCGAATGGTATTCGATTAAATTAGCAATATCCGGCATCCCCTCTGAAAAATACTGTTCATAGTTTAAATCCCTGTTATCAGCTGGAATTCTATAGTACTCACCTAAGTCTTCGGCCTTAATCATATCTTCTCTATTGACAAGTGTTTCATATAACTTTTCTCCGTGCCTTGTTCCAATAACTTTTATTTCACTCGATGATTTGTACAGTTCCGCTAAAGCCTGTGCCAAAGTGCCAACACTTGCAGAAGGAGCTTTTTGAACAAATAAATCACCTTGATTGGCATGGTTGAAAGCATAAAGTACTAAATCAACTGCATCTTCCAATGTCATCATAAAGCGTGTCATGCTGGGATCTGTCAGAGTCAAAGCTTTGTTTTCTTTTATTTGATCAATAAACAAAGGTATTACCGAACCTCTTGAAGCCATTACATTTCCATATCTTGTTCCACAGAATATTGTTTTACTGCTATCTAATATCCTTGATTTTGCAACCATTACTTTTTCCATTAATGCCTTAGACATGCCCATTGCATTAATTGGATATGCAGCTTTATCCGTACTTAGAACCACTACTTTTTTCACCCCAAATTCTTGTGCTGCCGTTAAAACATTATCCGTACCAATTATATTTGTTTTAACTGCTTCTAATGGGAAAAATTCACATGATGGGACTTGCTTTAGAGCTGCTGCATGAAAAATGTAATCGACTCCATTAATTGCCGGAATCAAACTATCTCGATCACGAACATCCCCGATATAAAATTTAACATTATTATTGTTAACTCTTTTACGAAGATCATCTTGCTTCTTCTCATCTCTGCTAAATATTCTAATTTCAGAAAAAAGATCAGTTTTAATAAATCTATTTAATACAGCATTTCCAAAAGACCCTGTTCCACCTGTGATCAAAAGTGTATTTAATAATTTCATAAATATATTTTACTTAACAATAATTTTATCTGGGAAAATCCATTTTCGAATTTGGCGTGATGGTTTTTTTATCAGACTTATTAGAAAGGTCTCAGACAAATCAGCTTTCGAACGAATTTTATAAAGTTGATGCTTTAATAAAGAATTAACATATGGCAAATAAATTAAATTATGAATTAACTGAGTGCTTTTAACAAAAACCCTACTCAAATCACTTGTGAATTCAACTTCGCCTATTTGTTTTAAATTAGCAAAATGATAAAATATTAATTCTTCTCCATTCACAAAAATCTGATTTTCATTACAGGTTAACTTGTAATTTCCAATATTCCATATTGCTAAATTAGCAGTAACTTTTTTAAGAATGCACACATTGTCATAAGTGCAAGGCCAATAATCTAAATATTTTTGATCAGCATATTTATTATCTTCTAATCTTTGATAACACCATTTTATACAATCATTCAGCCAATTTTTTAAACAAATCAATCCGATTTCATCTTTTCTGAAATTTATCCATCCTACATTAAATTTGCCATAAACAATATTTCTTTTAGTTAGCCAATGGAAATTATGCTCAATTATTCCAATTGAACTATTGCCGAGTTCAATAAATAAAGATTCAGGAGAGTTAAAGAAATAAATATCCGAGTCTAAATATGTAATTAAGTCTACCCCTTCGAATTTTATGAATGTGTAATAACAAATGGCTGGGCTGCAAGTGTAAAAATACTCAATTCGCGACCTGTTGCCCTTAGCTTCTCTCAACCCTCTTACTTCTATTTCTAGCTCTCTATAAGATACTAATATTGCCTTAACGGGTTTGAACTTAACAAGGTGATCATAAGAATCATCGTCCATGCAAAACATGAAAAGTGTAAATTCTCCCCCACATTTTATTAAGGATTCATTAAGAGATAGTGCATGAGCAATATAATTGATATCAAAATGAGTGCAATAATATCGCATGGTTCTAATATTAAATTCTAAAATTTGTTGGCTACTTCAATCACGCGGAAGATGTCATTACTTGTATGGTAGAAAGAAACAGGTAAACTAAGTGTTGTTGCATGAATTTCTTCGGATATAGGATACGCACCTTCCAAAATACCAAACATCGCTTTTTGTTTATTCGGGGCGATGGGATAATGGATCTCAGTCTTTATGTTATGCTGCAAAAGAAATTCTCGGAGTTTATCACGTTTAGGATGGCGAATATTAAAGATATGGTACACATCGAAATAATCATGATGCTGAACAGGTTTGATAAAATCCTCTTTCAGGTTATCAAAATATATTTTTGCTAATGATCTTTTATGATCGGTTATTTTATCCAGCGAAGCAAGCTTTGCATGCAGAAAAACGGCTTGCATTTCATCGAGCCTTGAGTTGTAACCTATATATTCATTATTATATTTGACCCTGGATCCGTAATTACGCAGTGTACGTAATTTATCAGCCAGCAAATCATCATCGGTTGTAGCAGCGCCAGCATCTCCCAATGCACCAAGGTTTTTTGTAGGGTAGAAACTATGTGCTCCAAATTCTCCGAAACTACCAGATATTTTTCCTTTGAATTTAGCACCATGAGATTGCGCACAATCTTCAATTACGCGTAGATCATGTTTTTTGGCAATTGAAAGGATCGTATCAATTTCACAGCATTTACCATACAGGTGTACCACCATTATGGCTCTTGTTTTTGCTGTGATTTTTTCTTCGATCTTTACCGGATCAATATTATAAGTATGTATATCAGGCTCAACCAATACGGGTGTTAACCCATTTTGTACAATAGAAAGAATGGTTGCGATATATGTATTTGACGGAACAATAACTTCAGATCCTCCTGGAAAATCAAAACACCTAAGCGCAAGACTTAACGCATCAAGACCATTTGCCAATCCGATGCAATGTTTAGAGCCTATGAATTGGGCATAGTCTTTTTCAAATGCTTCTACCCCTTTTCCTAAAACGTACCAGCCGGATAAAAGTGTTTCTTCAAACCTTATTTTATACTCTTCAAAAAAAGGTTGATTAAGTTTTCCGAGATTTTCGTATTCAATCATATCTTTATTGTTCTATAGACTCTAGTAAAAAGAAACCGTTTCCGGCTGTAAATTCTTGTTTCAACTTATAGTGTTTGCCCCATATTTTTTTAAATAGGCCTTTTGAGCGTGCATACCCGCAGAATACCCTCGGTTTCTTTCTAGCAAAAGAAAGGATCACTGTTTTAACCTCTGCAATAAAGATTTTAAAGCTTAATAACTCCGCAGGTGCAAAACAGATATACCTGATTCCGGCTTCATGACATTTGACAAATATCGTTTTTAATTGCTGATCATCAAACTCAGTATCGATACGGTGAAAGAACATCATATAGCTTTCATCTGCCGTGATCTTATCTTTGAATGCATCCAGTTGCATGCATTCATCAAAAATATTGAACTCTTTTAAACGAAACACTGTAGCATTATAATCTGATACAGTAACAGACAGGTCAGAAAATTTTTTTATCTGGTATTCCTGGGAAGCAATACCACAACCAATTGAAAATAGTTTGGCAAGCCCCAACTGTTTCATTTCCGCAATTAAGGTGCTGGTAAAATCAGAAGGTTCGGCAACATCTACTTTTCCAAGGTAATCCTTTAACGTATAAGGAAGAAAGTAAGGAGACTCTTTTTCGTCATTCCGCAAGGCCTCCCAGTCAAGGGTGTCTAAGGAATTGTTGAAGATGGCATGATGCTTGAATTTCATAACAGGCTGGATTAAGGAAGCATATTATTTATATGGTTCGAAAATATAATCATTGGCATCATAATACTCAGATGCAAAAACCATCAAAATGCAATCCTTTGAAAAATTATCCATCCAATGGTGATCCTCAGGATTGATCACGAGGCATTTAGATGGCATGGACAGATCAAAAGTCCCGATCGGTTGTCCAGATCCGCTCTGAACCATGATCCTGCAACTTCCGGTAAGGCAAATAGCTGCCTGGATAGTTTTTTTATGGCGGTGATTGCCTCTGGCTGAATCATCCACGCCATATATATAAAATACCCGCTTGATATCAAAAGGAAGTATTTTCTCTACAACTGTGAGGTTGCCCCTCGAATCTGTAAACGTCTTCAGGTCCAGAATATTTGCCATGAATATATTTTATTGAGTTGATTTACCTTAATTTAATAAATGTACAGCATTAACGGCACTTGAGATAATATTGCACTGATTCTCAGGATTGAAATATTCTGCAATAAGCGCAATACAATCAGCTTCCATTTCCTGTTTTTGACCGGGTATATAAAAATTTTCAATAGCCAGTGCTAAACTTTCTACAGAGTCCTCGGTAAAGAAAAAGCCGGTTTTACCATTTACTACGGCCTCTACTTCGGGCATCTGGTTACAAAAATTATCGTGCGTGATCACGGGTGTACCCAAAGCCATGCAATGAATGGCTGTAAGCCCCACATTACCGGGTGATACGCAACAATCCGCAAGCATGATCAGTTTCCCACTTTGTGAATCATCGTAACAGGAATCGTAAAAGCAAATATTTTTTTCTAATTGATGATCCCTAACAAGTGAGATGAGATGCTTTTTTTCTTCACCATCACCAATCAGAATACAATTAAATTCTTTACCACTTGTTTTTAAAAGAAGGATGGAATTGATCAGCAATGAGATCTTCTTCTTTTCGGTAAGCCTTCCAATAAATAATAAAACAGGCGTATGGCTTCCGCCCGGAAAAAGTTTTTCTTTTATCTGTTTCAATTCATTTAGATCACGGCTCCGGTAAAGTAACTTATGCTCGGCATGATCCAGTGAATTATATACCGTAAAAAGTCTATCGGCTTTAAACCCCAGATCTATCAGCAGTAGCCTGGCGCGGTTACCATATAGAAAATGGTAGTTGGCTAACTTGTAGAAGGTTAAACGCAGGAACTTTTTAAGATATCTTTCATTTCCATAGTAACCATGTCCCCAGAAAAAAACGGGGTTATTTCTCAACCTGCATATAATGGCTCCAAACCAGGTAGAGAGGCTATACATTTCCCCGGAAAAAATATATACATCAAAATCGTTTTTCAAAACCTCTTTTACAAGGCCAACCTGGTAGATTAGGGCACTGGCGAGGTATTTATTTTTTACGAATCGCCAATGTCCCGACGCTTTTGGATCAATTAAAAAAGAATCATGATCAATGACTTTAATTCCCTCATGGCCGGTTGCTGATGAAATAAATGTATAGTGTATCTCATCTGAGGAAAGTAGCCGCTTCCACAAAGGCTGAACGTATAAAGGGGCCATATTGGTAAATATTCCGACCCTGGTTACTGTATCCATCAATATTTTATGAGTGTTCTGGATGCCTGTGGGATCCGTGGCAAATAATTAACTTATTTAGTTTAGCGCTTCTGCGATACTTTTATCGAGTCTATACCCAGGTAATTCTTAGACCTCGCCACGATCAATCCGTCTATGGCAAATGTTTTATCAAGGTCTATATCAGCAAGGATCAGGTAATTTTTGTTCTTTAAAAAATTAAGGCAATCGTAATGAATTTCATTCGAATGTGTTGAAATAAAGAAGTACCCGATCTTATCATGGTCGATAAGTTTCTCGGCCCCTTTCAACATTTCCATTTCAAAGCCCTGGATATCTGAATGCAGCATATCAACAAAATCAATGTTATGCGTATTTACGAAATCATCAACGCAAATGGTTACAGGTGTTGTTTCGTTAATTGTTTTAGAAGAAATGAATGCGTTGGTGAAATTGCCTTTCATATTATTCAATTTAAAATTCCTTATTCCGAATCCCATATTAAATTTATCAGGTTCGATCATGAAATTTTTTGCGCCCGCTACTTCAGAATTAAACCACATTGAATAGAATGACCAGAAAGCACCCAGCTCAAGCATGATAGCATTCTTTCTCATTTTTTTAAGCACTTCTTGGAATACATACTCTTCCTGTGGCTCATGAACACCTTCATTGATTATTAACTGTCGTGAAACTTCAGGGCCATAGTAACTGCCCAGTTGGATCTTTAATCCATTGTGCATGATTTGCTTACCTTTTACCACCTTGCCCGCATTTTCTACCCTTGTGATATTTGCATTATCCGGGCAGCTTTTCACATCGTCGATCCGTTTCTGCCAGGCAGCATCGATCGGCTGGTTCAACAGGTATTTATCAAAGAAACCTGACGAAGCAAGATTATATGCCACAAAAGTTCTTATCGAATGATTGTTCCTTATCAATTTTCTTACAAATTGTACTATACCCATTATGCTGCTTTTAGATTCTTTTATTCGATCGTATGGTGTTCTTTATGATACCGAAGTATTATTTACAAATAAGGGATGGCTGTTCTTAATAAATGTATCAATAGTATATTCTTCTTTCCTTATGAGTTTTAGTGAGTTCAATATCCGCCAAATTGCCCTTATCCCCAAACTTGTATAACGCCATTTCCTGATATACCGTATATCCAGTTCCATACTGCGCAAAGTATCACCACGGCAGGGTATGTGGATCAGGGAATAATCGTCGAGAATATAATCTGCATCGGATACGGATAGCAGGCTGTACTTTCCCGCGACAGTTAAATTCTGTTTGGCATCTGTACCACCAAAGACAAGTTTCTCATTTCCGCTTACATGATTGTAATCGTGGAACTGGTGCAAAGCGATCACCGAAAGTGTGCCATCGATAATAGGATATTGATTTTCTTTACAAAAAGTAAGCAAGGCATTATCATAGCCCGCGCGGCCAATGACGATAGGTTGCAACCCTTTCCACATATTTCGAGTGAACATAAAATAATCGATGCCGGTTGATTCATGCATTCTTATTTTTTTCTCACCAAAATACCGATGAACCATTTTTTTAAAAGAAGCAGACGGCTCTTCAACTACTACACCTTCAGAAAGATCGATGCGTTGACCGATAAAAAGAAATTTTTCCATTTTCAGCACCTGCGATGCTTTGAAAATGCCCGATAGAAGAATATCACAGTTCAGATAGATCTGTGTATCATATTTTCCATGAACCGCAGCATGATCTGTGATCGCTCCAAAGTATGGAACGCCCAATGAGGATGATTCAACATCTTTTATCACTTTCACATTTAGCTCACGCCCCGCTTCCTCAATACCCGCCGAATCGCCGTAGAGAATTACCTCTGCACCATCGGCTGCAGACAACCAATTCGTGATCGCCCGGTATTGGTTCTCTTTGTCTTTTCCTTTAAATGGTTTTGGACTTGATAAAAAAGTAAGCATTCTAAATATTTACTCAACTATAAAATAACTGTATCCTTCCTGAAAAAATTAGGCTATGATGTTTAGCGATTCTAACCCTTTCTTTTAAAAATGCCGTCAACCTGCAATAGCTGGTCTGTTTGCGGGTCTGAAAACACGGGTGTAAGACTTACCATCATAAAGCCGAGGGTCTCCATGTGTTTGATCATATCTATAAATAAAGGTCCACCCTGGTATAATGGTGTTAATGAAAGCTCCAGTTCTATTACCTGTACCTGGTCAAATATCCTATCTGCACCTTTTAATACAAACATCTCGAAACCCTGTACATCTATTTTAAGATAGATCCTTTCCCCGGCGCGGATACCAATACCCAGGAAAGAATTCAGCGTTCTGATCTGTATCAGTTCTTTTGATACAGTGGCACTGGATGATATTGCGTTAATATGTGTTTCTGTCATAGGCAGTAAAGAGCTGCTGGTAATTCGGCCCGAAACACTCATTTCCATTTCGCTGTTTGTTTCTCCCAACGCCATGTTATAACAATCCCACTTGTCATCTCCAGCTGAACGTTTCTTTAAACTTTGAAAAGAATCTGCCAGGGGTTCAAAAGAAATGATTCTCTCTTTGTAGCCGGTCTCTCTCAATTCTTCTCCATAAAAACCTTCGCTTGCGCCAACATCCAATACTAGGTTGATGTTTCCTTTTTCTATAACCCTGGCACGTTTAAGTTCCGGAAAATGATCCGCCGAATAACGGTGAAAATCAAATCCTATTTTCCTGGAGATCTTATGGATCAAATTTTTTATCTGCATTGCCTTTTTGTTTTTTTCCTGCTGTTCCGGTGTCCGAAGATGAATTGAATTTTGAGATATTTCTCCACTGCTGTTATGCTTCCTTGCCTGATGCCAGCCGCGTACAAATTGTTTTTATGAATGTCGTTTCAAAAGAGGTATCGTCATCCCATTCGATCTCTAAACCACTACCTGAACCAGGGTCAACAATGTCTTCATGCCACGGACGCGCCCCTTTGTAATACACGGTTGGGATCTGCCCAAGGTACGATGCCCAAAGGCTGAACGAAGAACGCGATGCGATCAAAGCAGCCCCGTAAGACATTTGTAACAGATCTTTTAATGCATTGTTCTGGGTAGAGCGCTCTACATTTGATTCAAGTAATAAAGGAGATAGTTCCTCATCAGTTCCGTCGGAGAATAATATTACTTTACCTAAAGAACCCGTTTCTTTTCTGAGTACCCGTAAAGCGGAAACATACCATTCAATAGGGATCTGCAGGTTGGTCTTTCCATTTCTCAGGTCCTCGACTGTTCCTTTGCTAAAGTCTCCGCGCCTGATATGTATTGCAATAAATGAATGTGCTTGTTTTGCAGGCAAACAATGCGGATCGGCGATACGTAATAATTCGTTATGTACTTCTTTATGACGCCCTATCAGTGGTGTAAATTCTCCCAACCCCGAGAATACGACAACAGTCTTTTTGAGCGCTGTAATGTTATGCTGCGTATCATCAAAGTTTTCCGAGGGAATGGATCCGTAGGCTAATAACTTATAATATTTTGCCAGCCCTTTGGTGTATCCTTTATTTGTAAAATACCCTTTATAAAAACGCAGGTCAATATCCCGTTTAAGAAAGCGTCCCGGGTGAAACTGCGCCCATCCCGGTGCGATCATTTCTGTATGATGATCTTTACACCAAACAAAACATTTCGCCCATATCCATATCAGGTTACCTAATCCGCTGCCATTAAATTTTGGATAGCCAAAAAGGTTCTTTACTGCCGGATCTTTTGCCGTACGCATCAAACAGTATCATTTTTCCTCAACCATAAAAAGTGTTTAACTGGTTGTTTTTTGGCAATCCGTCCTGTTATATAACGCCAGGGTACACCAGATTTCGGTATTTCAATAGGGAATTTGTATTTATATAAGAGGTCCTTTGCTCTTTCCAATGCATGGATATATGGGCGATATATCAGGCCCAGAACCCGCGTGGGCAGATTGATCTTAAATCCGCCGATAAATACGAGTTTGTTAGTACAGATCCGCACATAATGAAAATGATAACACACAAGCGGCGTAGATGCGATAAAATACTGCCCATTGATAATGTTCACTCCATACTTAGCCACGTTCCATGGTGCTGCATTGATACCGATGTTTTTGCAAACCACCACTTTATCAAAGCGCTCTGGCCAATCATTCAGGTAAGCTTGGTCGCCTATCTGGCCATTCTCATACTTCCAGAAGCACCATTCTATGCAACGCTCACGCCACCATTGGAGACATTCCAACGAGGCTTTGTTATTTCGGAAAGCCATGATCCCGACATTATAAATACCGGCTTCTAGATGATCCTTAAATTCAACTGAGTAATCGTGTGGCACGATCATTACATTTCCATCGCCTAGCTCTGTAAGGATTGCCGATGGCGATGAAAAAAAATATGTGTCTGCATCGAGGTAAATAAGTATAACGATAGATGGATCCTGTTTGAAGATATACAAAGGCAGGCTAGCAGTAGATGTCCAATAATATTCTACTCGTGTTCTGGATGATTTAACGGCAACAAGTGCCTCATCATTGTGTTCAAATTCTTTTTCAGTAATAAGCTTGATGCCAGGAAGATCCAGCGCTTTTAAGACCTCATATGATCTATCATCAAAACATAAGACCCAAAGTGTAAAAGGGTCTTTTTGTGCGATAAGTGAATCATATAGCGCCAACCCCTTGTGAATATAGTTGGTATCAAAGTAAGTACAGAAATTAGTCACTGCGGATAGTTGTTCTATTTTAATAAATTAAATACCATGCTACACATGCCGTCTTTTACACCCTTTCAAAAATAAATGTTTTCTGCGAGGACTCTGCGTTTACAAAAATGACGAAAGTATGCCTTAGCAAAAGTTTGTTTTCAAGGCACAATCCCATAAACTCATTTTCATTAAAATGAATTTCAACACATAACACACCATATGCCTTCTTTTTAAAATGCGTTGTATGACCTTTTATTATTGGTGTTCGGTGAAAAATAACCCATCGATTGGAGATCCGTGCAGATTCGGTAATAGCTTTCACATACTCAGGAATATGTAATAAACAACAACTTGAAACAACTACATCAAACGATTTATCTGCAAACGGCAATGCAGTAGCGTCTGCTATTTTAAAGGGCACTTCTTTGTACGAATCAGTTGCTTCTTTGATCATCGCTTCCGAATAATCCACCCCGGTGTAATTGACCTTTCTATTTAGTAAGTATGTTAGTACTTCATAATAATAACCTGTGCTGCATCCAATCTCAATAATACTTTGGTCTTCGCTGCCAATCATTTTTATACTGTCCGCTAACACCTGGAATGGTTTAACAACCGAACCTTCATACATTTTATCAAGCTCTTCTTCCGTTAATTGTTTTTGCTTAGCTGGAATAGATGAAGATTTCCAACCATCTGACAATTTTTTCGATACTTCTTTTTGTTCTATGGGTGTCAGTTGTCCCTTTAGTGTGTTCTTTATTTTTATCATAGATCTGCCAAGGAGTGTCCTTTTAAACCATGTCTTCATACCGCTTAATTTTTTATCTAAAGGAAGCCATGTTTTAAGCATGCTTGTAGAAACCAGGTAACCCGTGGTATCAATCAATTCATCTGCATCAGTCATATTTCGAAACGCGATCCCTTCATACCGGTTCTCATTAACATCTTTTCGCATACATTCAATCTGCGCGGGAAGTTTTCCTTTGTACTTTTCAAGCCAGCTAATATGTAAATACATCATGTGAACCCTGAACGGCTTGTCTAATTTCAAATAAGAGGTATTTACCCATTCATTTGCTTTCTGTAATGCGGTAGTCCATTCTGCACCTGCATAATATCCGCATTTCTCTATAACCTGTTTTGGAAAAATAAGTTCGAAATGATACATATAAATCCCCATTCCACGGATATCCTCATGGCTGAGCCATTTAATCGTGCGGAGGTCTGTTGCGTTTTCATCTGTCACCGTTACGGGTCGGTGCGAAAGATACTTGTACTCCGGACCCCATGCAAAGATGCGGTGAACAATAAATTTATTAAGAAAGTAACCGTCTACCAGGTAATCCGGTGAACCCCAAAATGTTTTCATTGGAAAAGACACCGCTTTAATGTCAGGGTCCATGGATAACATGCTGATGATGGTGTGCATGTCATCTTCCAGGTAAAATTCATCACCATCTATTTGCCACAAATAATTTCCGGCAGCTTTTTTAGCATAAGCCTGGGACATTTCATCTTTCTCTAACCAGAATCCATCTGACATCCCTTCGTCTTCAGCAGTAATAATCAATATTTTATTTTCAGGGTCTTCTTCGTTTTTAAAGCGATACAGCACATCAAGTGTACCATCAAGCGAATGTCCTGTTTCCGATGCAAAACGTTTTGCCGATGGGGCGGCTCCTTCCACAACCACTATCTGGTGTGCGAAAGGATACAGTGCACGAAGATTATATTCAATGAAAGGCAACCCATTTAATACGATTATACCGAAGGTAATTCTAACATTATCCGGCACTACTGTCTTATCATTCTGGAAATAATTTTCAGGCATTTCTAAAACTGTTATTATTATTTAGCTGACTTTTTTCTAACATTTTACCTGGTAAGCAGCGCCAAAGGTTCGCATAAAATGCTGTAGGTTTGATCCATTCGTCGTAAAGTTTCCGGATAGACAATTGTAGTTGCTTAAATTCCTGTTCAGAAAGAGATGCGTGAAACTCGGCTACCTTTTCTGCTATTTTATGTATGTCGCTTGCCTCTACCCATACCATGTATTTTTTCCAGTCGATGATATGATCAAAAGGTAAAACACAATCGGTATTTACAAAAACAGGGATTCTGCCACAACTGAGTACTTCGTATAAACGATAAGAAAAGTTTCCTTTCCCTCTTACTACCAATGCATAATCGGCATTCATTATATTCTTAACGTACTCCATCCGTAAGATTTCTGCTGAGTCTGTTTTGTATTGCAAAGTTCTTGAACGTATTATAAACTCTGTATTTACAATCGCGCTCTTACGCAGCTTCCTCACAGCTCTGCCCCGTAAGGCTTTGCCTGGGTTAGAGTCTTTTCCATACCGGATGGTACGAAGAAGCTGATAGATAAAACTTTTGCCAAATACATTATAATAATCAACATAACCACAATAGCTTACTGTGGGCACGGTTGTTTTTTTTTTGATAACACATTCCGGAACATAATTCAGAAAATCAATGTTCCATCCTGGTAAAGCAAATTCATTTTCTTTTTTTTCTGATGCATAAAATGAAGTGCGAAAAATAATTGCATTATCAACAGGAATCTTTTCCATTGAATCACTATTAAAAAATACAATTATCGGTTTTTTCCAGACCGCTGCAAATTGCAATAGCATTTGAGCTTCTGGATAATCACCCCCTTCAGGCCATTCACTAGGCAATATTACCACATCTGATTCCTCTATCGAAGCTAAAGAGAAAAATATGTGACCATTTTTCGTGTATTCGTCGAAACGACCAATATCAATATGGCTCTTTGTGGAGTCACACTCACCCCAAAAAGGATACATTAATGGGATATAATTATAAATAGCGCCATTCCTTACAAAATCTTTGTCAGTATATATTTTCAAATGCACTTGTCTAAGATAGGTTTCATTTTTAATTATTGATGTACTGCATAACACAAATACACCCGATTAGTTTCATTGTCTTCAATTGAAGTTCCATCTAGATTATAAAAATGATACCCAATTCCCAATAATTGTTTTCTCGCATCCCATTCATACTCGTCATGGAATTCCATAAGAATTATTGGAAGCGATTTTTCAATAATTCCTTTTGCTCCTTTAAGGACTTGACCGCCAGCACCCTCGACGTCGATTTGAATGAAATTGACTTTAAAATCTTTTGAAAAAAAGGTATCTAATGAAGTTGAATTGACTTTTAAACGAGCCTGCGTTTTATTACCATTCAGATCGTGTCCTTTTATGTTCCATTCACCAGCTGCGCTATTTCGACCAGGATATAACCAAAGATGATCCGAACAGCCATCTGAAACAGCCAAGTTATTCACCTTAATATTACCAGCTTTTATTTCTTTTTTGAGGTATTTGCTTGACTGCTTGGCATTTGCCTTGAATGCTTCGAAAGCTATAACCAGTCCATGCGGCCCTGTTTGAACGGCTAACATATCTGTTACTATACCAATATTTGAACCTATATCAATACAAACCCACCCTTTATTAACAATTTTTTTTATTATCCCCCTTACTTCAGGTTCATAGTTTTGTCTATTAGCCCAAGCCTGATTACGTAAGGGGTGCCAACCAATAAGTTCATTTAATTTTCTTAAACTTTTCGATCGATTTAAATATAAAATGAAATTTAAAATCATTTTCATTATAATTTTTAGATTTTTTAATTGCTTAAAGATGAATTATTTTTCTCTTATGACCACAAGTTTAGTTTTAACAATTTTATTATTTATTACAGGGGAAAACACAAGGATAAAAACTAAACTACAAAAAGTTGATTCAATTAAAACTGGGTTTCCAAGCAATGCAATAAAAAATAGAATAAAGGAGATTAAACGTGCTTGATTAATTAAATAGTTGGTATCAAATTTAACAGAATGAAGCAATCTTTTGAAGCACAATATCAAGAAGCCAAAATACCAGATTATTCCAAATAAACCATATTGAGCTAACCCATCAATAATTCCTGAATGAAAACCAATAAGATTATTACCATCGCTTTTCGCTTCAAAAAGACCAACTCCAAATAAGGGGTTGTGAATAAAAGTATTTAAAGAAACCTCAATCAAGGTTATCCTTATCCGGGGGTCATTTTCGTCTATCCCAGCCGATGTATTAAATATTGCAGGTATTTTATAAAACATATGTTCAATTTGTGGTAACTCACTTATGTCTAGTAAACTTAAAAATAAAACAATGAAAAATAATATAGCCCCAATACCCATAACAAATTTAGACTTGTTTTTTACAGTTTGGTAGTATAATCCTAATACTCCCATAATGAGCAATAATATTGAAGCTGCAAAAGTAGATAATATTACCATTATTGAAATAATAAAACAAGATGCTAACAAAAAAAATTTAAAAAACCCGCTCTCTTTTAATGATGTCGCGATAAAGCATGGCATTGCCATTCCAATTGGAAGAAAAAAGCTCCAAGAACCAAACCAGGGAATTTCATCTTTTCCAAACTCATATAAACGTGCAATAAAAGGGTTAAAGAATAATATTGGGATTGTATATATTGAAATTAGAGCGTATATAACTATAATAATTATAGTAGCAAGCCTATAATTCTGAATATTATTTTTAAGTTGTACAAGAATAGTAATATAAAGTACAGCCAAGATTAATGATTTAACTAGAGAACCGTAAGCCATATTATCGCCTCTACCTAGCAACCAATAAAAAAGATTAATGAGAAAAAACACAAATAATAAAAATACTTGAGTGGAATGAGCAATTATATTACTTATTGCAGTAATTTTCACCTTTTGGCCTGAAAAAAAAATAGAAATAAACCAAAGTGCAATTAAAATAATTTGCCCTTTGATATATCCAATTTTAGCAAAAATACCACCACTGAACAATGAAGCCCAAAATACCATAATTAATAAAAATGATATTGCTGAAAGTAGCTTTTTTTTAGATAAAGTTATTGTCATGTTAGAATTAGCGAAATTTTAGAATCTAAAATTTAGATGTTTTATTTAATTATAAATTACTTAAAATTAATTGTAGTTATGATACTTTAATTTACTTTGTAAATACGAATCCAAGTAAATAAATTATTTTAGTTTGCATAATATTCCATAACTAACAATTTTTGCACTTTTCACTGAATATATTCTAGTTCTTTCATTAAATTTAGCAATGACTTTATATTTTATATTTAGAAAGGAATAAAACCTCCTTTCTGAAAAAATAAAAAATGGGTATTTAATTATTCTATCTACATGCCCTTTTGGTAATTCTCCAATTCCATTCCAACTTAACATAGACGAGTAAATAGTGAAAATATCCTTCTCTTGCTCATTTAGTACAAGTCTATTAAAAAGTAACCATTTTGAATTGCAATTCAACAAGTCTGATAAAAAAATTTGCGGGGTGCTCAGGCAATGAAGTGTTCCAGATGTATGAATAAGATCAAAATGTCCAAGCTTCTCTATGGCATCGCTAATATTTTCACAAAATGAAAGTTCTTCTGTTTCCAACTTTTTCCCATATTTTACCATGTTAGAGGTTTCAACAACAACCCAATTCAACGATATATTATTTTCAATTAAGCTTCTCAATTGAAAATAGTGAGCGCCGCAGGCACCTCCAAAATCCAAAATATTAATACAGTTTGTTTTATTTTCAAGGATTGGGTTAATTACAGCTAGTAAACTATACGCGTCTGTATCAGTTATTTGGATGACTTCTGATTTGATTTTTTTTAAAAAAACTAAAGTTTTTTTAAAAACAACTTCTGCTAATTCTTCATCATTATAAGAATTACAATTAGATACTTTTAAGATATCTTCATAATTAGAATAACTAGGCAAACTAGTTTTATATAATTTATCACTACCAACCGACTAAACTTAAAAATGTAATTTTTATCGGTTGAAAGTATTGGTTTTGTTGAATTGTTAATTTATTTTAATAGTCGACCCCCATGTTCATTTTGGAAAAAGGGATGGCAATACAAGGTTATTTTTTACTTTAA
>CAMCMP010000018.1 GCA_945876095.1 Chitinophaga pinensis | reverse complement strand
GAAGATAAAGTATTGTTTAAAAATCTTGGATTTGCAGTGATTGATGAGCAGCATAAATTTGGTGTAGCTCAAAGAGCAAAGTTGTGGAAAAAAAATACACTCCCTCCACATGTCTTGGTAATGACGGCTACGCCTATCCCAAGAACCTTAGCCTTAACTGCTTATGGTGACCTAGATTATAGTGTAATTGATGAATTACCTCCAGGACGAAAGGCGATTGAGACCATTCATCAATTTGAAAACAAACGTCCACAGGTAATGGATTTTATTAAAAAGGAAATTACAAAAGGCAGGCAAGTATATATCGTATATCCATTAATTGAAGAATCTGCAACCTTGGATTATGAAAATTTGATGAAAGGTTTTGAAGAAGTGAAATCTTTTTTCCCTGAGCCAAAATATTGGATCAGTATGGTTCATGGAAGACAGAAGGGAGATCAAAAGCAAACGAATATGCAAAGATTTGTTACTGGTGATACACAAATAATGGTGAGTACTACTGTAATAGAAGTGGGTGTAAACGTGCCCAATGCCTCTGTGATGGTGATTGAAAGTGCTGAAAAATTTGGTCTTTCTCAATTACATCAGCTAAGAGGAAGGGTAGGAAGGGGTAGTGAAAAAAGTTTTTGCATTTTATTAACAGGTAATAAAATTTCTCAAGATGGGAGGGAAAGACTCAAGATTTTATGTGCAACTAATGATGGGTTTAAGGTAGCTGAAAAGGATCTGGAATTGAGGGGTCCTGGTGATATTGAGGGTACTAGACAAAGTGGGCTATTGAACTTCAAAATTGCAAATATTATTCAAGATAGAGCCATGTTGGAAGTAGCTAAAAATATTGCTACTCAAATAGTTGAAATTGACCCGGATTTAAATTTGGCAGAAAATTTGCATGTAAAGGAGTATCTCCAAATTCAAAACGGTAAAACAGTTTGGAGTAAAATATCCTAATTCAAACGATTCTATGATTAAACTTTGCATTGTTTTATTGGTCATAGTTCAGTAAATTGTAAAAAACTTTTCTTGAAATTTTTTAAATTATATTCCAATTTATTTCTCGGCCTTTTTTTATCTCTGGCCATTGCTTCGCCTGTAATGGCGCAATTGCAGTTTATTGAAAATAAAGGCCAGTGGGATAGTAAAGTTAATTTCAAAGCCGATGTGGAGTCGGGGGCTTTCTTTATGGAGCAAAATGGTTTTACTGTATTGCTTCACAATACGGATGATTTAAAAGCGATGGCTAATTTAGTTCATGGTCATTTAACTCCAGTACAATTGGAGCGTGAAAAACACCGAAAAATTGCTACTGTTCCCAAAACTTCAACTTTACATTCTCATGCCTATAGGGTTCATTTTGAAGGAGCATTGGAAAATGTATCCATATCTCCCGAAAAATCTTTACCGACTTTTAATAATTATTTTTTGGGAAACGATCCATCAAAGTGGCAAAGTAATTGTAAAATTTTTCAAGCAGTTACTTATAAAAATATGTATCCAAATATTGATGTAAGGTATTATACAGCTGCTGGGAAATTGAAATATGATATTATAGTAAGGCCTGGAGGCAATGTGAATAATATTGCATTAAAATACGATGGGGTAGATAAGCTTGAAGTGAGAAATAAAGAATTGGTGATTGGAACTTCTGTAGGGGAAGTAAAAGAACTCTATCCTTATAGTTACCAACTTCAAAAAGGCGAAAGACAAACACTTGATTGCAAGTATACGGTTACTGGTAATACAGTAAGATTTAAAATAAAAGACTACTTACCCAATGAAACGATTGTAATTGATCCTACATTAATTTTTGCAACCTTTACTGGGAGTTCTAAAGATAATTGGGGATATACGGCTACCCCAGGACCTGATGGAAGTGTGTATGCAGGGGGGATTTCATTTGGCGACGGTTATCCTGTATCTGTAGGAGCTTTTGATAAAACTTTTAATGGAGGGTTGAATGAAGATTCTAATGGACCTTATGACATAGCGATTATTAAATTTTCTCCAGATGGGGTAAATAGAATTTTTGCAACTTATTTAGGCGGGGCTGGAAATGAACAACCCCACAGTATGATTTGTGATGCTCAGGGAAATTTAATAATTGCAGGAAGGTCTAGCTCGACTGATTACCCTAAATTAATCCCTCTGATTGGACCTGGTGGAGGATATGATATCGTTGTTACAAAATTAAATGCCAACGGTAATTTATTGTTAGGATCTCTTGCAATTGGTGGTTCTGGAGATGATGGAGTAAATATTAGAAAGAAATTCGATTCGCCTGATGGGGCCGAAACTACTCGAAGAAACTATGGTGATGATGCTCGAAGTGAGGTAATACTGGATCGAAATAATAATATTTATGTTGCCTCTTGCACCAAATCTTCCAACTTCCCTATTGCAGGTTCCAATATCCAAACTTCATTTGGTGGGGGAAAACAGGATGGGGTAATTCTGGAATTTAACTCTAATCTTTCCACAAAAATATTTAGTACTTTTTTTGGAGGTAATGGTTCGGATGCTTGTTTTGTTTTATCAATCAACCCCCTTACTGGAAATTTATATGTTGCAGGAGGTACTAGTAGTACTGATTTACCTGGCACTAAAACGAATGTTATTAGTGCTGCTTTCCAAGGGGGTGATGTGGATGGTTTTGTAACAGCAATAGCACCAGATGGCGCTTCAATAATCAAAACTTCTTATATGGGTACCAATGGAAACGATCTAGTATATGGTATTCAGTTTGACAAGTATGGTTTTCCTTATATTACCGGAACCACTTCTGGAAATTGGCCTGTAATGAATGCTGCTTTTAGTAACTCAGGTGCAAAGCAATTTATAAGTAAGTTGCAACCTGATTTATCTTCTTTTATTTACTCTACTGTTTTTGGAACCAATTCTCCCATACCCAATTTATCTATTACAGCGTTTTTAGTTGATCGGTGTCAGAATGTATATGTATCAGGTTGGGGTGGTAAATTCAATCATGATAGAGGCTATCCAAATGCTGGAACCCTTGGATTGCCTATTACAACTGATGCAATTTCTCCGAAGACCACCGATGGAAATGATTTCTACTTTTTCGTTCTGGAAAAAAATGCAAACAGTCAATTATTTGGAAGTTTTTATGGACAAAAAGGGGGCTTCGATGATCACGTAGATGGAGGTACAAGTCGCTTTGATGCCAATGGAATAATATACCAAGCTATTTGCGCTAATTGTAGTGGAAAAAATGACCCATCGGTTGTATTTCCAACTACTTCCGGTGTATGGGCTACTAGAAATGGGTCTGATAATTGCAATGAAGCGGCTGTTAAAATTGAAATGAATTTTGGAGGGGTGGGAGCAAGTATTAAAACTACTATCAATGGAATAATTGATACCGTTGGTTGTGTTCCAATTACAGTTAAGTTTTCGGATACGCTTGCAAGAGGTAAAATGTACATCTGGGATTATGGAGATCCTTCTAGTCCTAAAAAGGATACCACCTATGCACCTAATAATTTTTCTTCCCATGTTTATAATTCCGTTGGAATCTTTCAATCTCGGGTTATATCAATTGATTCTGCAACCTGTAATATATCAGATACCGCTAATACCATTGTAAGGGTTGGTAATAATTTAATTAAACCAGATTTTATTGCTACTAAAAACGGTGATTGCAAAAGCTTGACCTTTCTGTTTCAAAACACAAGCACCGCAATATTGCCATCTTATAACAACAATACTTTTTTATGGGATTTTGGAGACAATACTCCTACCCAACGAGCGGGTATTGCAGATGTGTTTCATACCTATGCGGCAACTGGAACCTATATTGTAAAATTATTGACTGATGATAAGAGTTTTTGCAATGCACCCACTTCCATTTCTAATACCGTTCGTTTGTCCGATACTGTGAGAGCTCGTTTTCAATCACCTGATAAAGGTTGCCTTCCTTATCTAGCCCGATTTACGAATACCTCGTTGGGTGGTATCGATTTTCTTTGGAATTTTGGTGATGGATCTACTTCAGCAGATGTAAATCCAATTCATCTTTATGCAGCTTCTGGCACCTATACTGTAACCTTAACCGCTACCGATTTATCTACTTGTAATCGTACAGATAAGTTTATAAAAACGATTTCGGTTTATAATATTCCAATAGCTGGCTTTAGTTTTTCTCCCAATCCTACCAAGCCAAATAGAGCAGTAGATTTTAAAAATTTATCAAGTGGAGCAACTAGTTATTTGTGGATATTTGGGGATGGACAAACATCAACGCTTGAAAACCCTTCTCATTTATTTAACGCTACCGGAACTTATAAAACTTGTTTGGTCGCTATCAATGAAGCAGGTTGTTCAGATACTACTTGTATTGATATTGCTATAATCGTATTGCCAGTATTGGATGTACCCAATGCATTTACTCCAGATAAATTTGGCCCAAATAGTGTAATAAAAGTAGTAGGATATGGAGTTGCAAAAATGGATTGGAAAATATACAATCGTTGGGGTCAAAATGTTTTCTCTTCTACTAGTCAGTCAGTTGGTTGGGATGGAACATTTAAAGGGGTTGGCCAACCTATGGATGTATACAGCTATACATTAGATGTTGAATTTTCAGATAGAAAAAAATTACGAAAAACGGGTGATATATCTTTACTTCGTTAACTTTATTTAATAAAGGGGCAGAATTTTAAAATGAAAAAAAGTATAAAAATAGTATTCCTATTGTTGGTTTATTGCCATCTATTGGGTAATACTTATGCCCAAGATCTTCATTTTTCTCAATTTTATAATTCTGTACTTACTACCAATCCCGCCAATACAGGATTTATACCTGATGCGGATTATAGATTAGGAGCTCATTATCGGAATCAATATTCCTCACTAATGGCAGCACCTTATAAAACGATTAGTATTTTTGCAGATGCCCAATTATTGCGTAATCAAATCGAAAATGGCTGGCTTGGAATTGGAGGAGTTATTTTAAGTGATGTTGCGGGATCTGGTGGTTTGAAGTCAAACAAAATTTATGGATCCTTAGCTTATCATCAACAATTGGCAAATAGTAGTTTATTGAGTGCAGGCTTCAATATAGGTTGGGCCAATAAGCGCATTGATGCTTCTAAACTTAGCTTTCCTGATCAGTTTGATGGTAAATTTTTTGACAATACACTGCCCTCTTCAGTAATTCTTACCAACAGTGCCGTTAGTTACTTAGACGTGCAGGCAGGTTTAAATTATGCCTACTTTCCTACAGAAGAAGTCTACATCAATGGAGGATATTCCATTCATCATTTAAATAGTCCCCAAGAAACTTTTTTCTCTGGATCAATTGATAGCAGTAGAGTTAAAATGCGACATATTGGATTTTTAAATGCCTTGTTAAAGATTTCGGATAGGCTAATCATTAATCCAAATATGTATTATACCAATCAATCAAAGTCTAGTGAACTCTTGCTAGGGATGAATGCTAATTACAATTTAACTGAATCAGGGGAAAAGCAATTGATTCTCGGCCTCTATTATCGTGCAGGTGATGCAGTGATACCGATGGTTGGTTTTGAATTAAATAATATTCGATTTACTTTCAGCTATGACGCCACCACTTCCTCACTAAATAATTTTAATAATATGAGGGGAGCAAATGAATTTAGTGTGATCAGAAAGGGATTTTACAATGAAAATAATAGTGTAACGCACCAGGTTTTTTGTCCTAAATTTTAATTTAATATCTATATAAAGCAAATGAGAAAATTCTTCTTAGTACTAAGTTTGTACTGTTTTGTTAATACATTAAAAGCGCAAGACGAAAATTCAGTAGGATTTAAAAAGTCTAATTTATTTACTGGAGGAAATGTTACCGCATCTTTTTATACCGGAGGAACTGTATTAGGTGTAAGTCCACATTTGGGATATAGCATCACTCCATGGCTAGATGCAGCAGTAAGTTTGAATTTTATTTATACTGGTCAGACCGATATTTATAATAATAAACTAAGACAAACTAATCTAGGGCCGGGAGCATTTGTTCGTCTGTTTCCTATTAACTTTTTGTTTACCCAATTCCAATACGAACATAATTTTCAGAATATAAAAGTTATTCAATCAGGGGCTAGCTCCTATAAATTAAAAGACGATGTAAATAGTTTTTTGGTAGGGGCAGGCTATAGTAGTAGCAGGCAGAAAGGATCCAACTCTTATTATTATTTATCGGTAATGTTTGATGCGCTTCAACTTCCAGGTTCTCCTTATGTTGACTCTTATGGTAGGTTAATACCCGTGATTCGTGCGGGGTTTAACATATCATTGTTTAGGTAAATAGATTAAGGCTATTTGGTTGACGCTCAAAAAGTTCTATGCGGCCAATCCTTAAAGCTTTTTGATCAAAGTGATTCTATAAAGAACTGATAGATAATCATTAAAATGATTTAACAACTTTACAATTCTTCTTTTTTTAGTAGAATTGATCTATTTATACTTGTGATTTCCTCTGCAATAGAGTCCTTTTACTTTTTTGCCTTGATGCAAAAAAGTAACAAAAAAAATCAATCCTGCGAATAAAAAGGCTGAAATTTTAAATATCAGCCTAAAATCAAGGAACTCGCGAGTAGAGTTTTTTTCATTAAAGGAAGTGCCCGCTCAGACAGCCTTGATTTTTTAACGGCTGATATTTAAAATTTCTAGCACTTTTTATTCGAGGGCGTCGCGGAATGATCTTTTACTACTTTTTGAGCGTCGAATGACTTCTATTAGTAAAGTAAAACAAAGCGTTATTTTAATGTGCCTGATTTTTTAACGGCGGATATTTAAAATTTCTAGCACTTTTTATTCGAGGGCGTTCAAATAAATATTAATATTACCTGACCCGACTTTATGAGAGTTAACTATTTAGATATTCTTGAATATTTCTGAAGGATTTGAAGCGATCGTAAAAGCATCTTCCATAGTTGAATAAAGAAAGTTTTCTTTCACCATATTTTTTATATGAGCCAATAGGGAATCGTAAAAACCAGCAGTATTTAAAATATAAATAGGTTTATTGTGAATACTTAGTTGGTTCCAAGTAAGCATTTCAAAAAGTTCATCTAATGTGCCAAAGCCACCTGGTAAAATAATTGCGGCATCACTTTTTTCATAGATCATCCTTTTGCGAATGTGCATATTTTCTACTACTATCAATTCTGATATGCCATCATGGTGTTGCTCCCAACCCATCAGGGCTTCTGGAATAATACCAATTACTTTTCCATTTTTTTCCATTACTCCATTGGCTACGGCTCCCATAATCCCTTTGTTTCCTCCTCCGTAGATTAATAAAATATTTTTCTCAGCTAGTAAATTACCCAGCTTAGTCGCGTGCTGCTCAAATAGGGGGTTATTTCCTGATTTGCTTCCACAAAAAACCGCAATTGATTTAAACTCCATATATCTTTACTTATTATTTATAGGCAAAGGCACGATTTTTTTTTATATTTTCAATAATATTATTTCAAAATCCATTATTATGTCTCCGGTAATTTTATTTTCTTTTGTAATTGGATATTTTATATTATTATTATTGGTAGCTTATTTCACTAGTCGTAATTCTAATAATGATTCTTTCTTTATTGGTAATCGCAATAGTAACTGGGTACTGGTTGCATTTGGTATGATTGGTACTTCATTGAGTGGAGTAACCTTTGTTAGTGTACCTGGTGCAGTGGGTGATGCTTCGGCAAATGGCTTTAAGGGTTTTGCTTACCTGCAGGTAGCTATTGGTTATTTAATTGGATATATGGTCATTGCATTTGTTTTGTTGCCCTTGTATTACCGATTAAATCTTACTTCCATCTATCATTATCTTTTGCAGCGATTTGGTAAGGTTGCCTATAAAACGGGCGCTCTTTTTTTTATTATCAGCCGAACAGTTGGCGCTACTGCAAGACTGTATCTAGTAATTAATGTATTGCAGTTTTTTATTCTCGATCAGTTAGGAGTTCCATTTATTATTACTGCAGCAGTAATCTTACTCATGATTCTATTGTATACTTTCGAAGGAGGTGTTAGGACTATTGTTTATACTGATACTTTACAAACTACCTTGATGATAACAGGATTACTAATCTGCATTTTTTATATATTGAATAATCTCCATCTTTCTTCTACTGAAGCGTTTTCTCAACTTGGAAATAAAGGATATCTAAGTATTTTCAATACTGATATAAATAGCAAAGGTTTTTTTGTAAAGCAAATTATTGGCGGAGCTTTTATCACCATCGCTATGACTGGACTTGATCAGGAAATGATGCAAAAAAATATTAGTGTTAAACGATTGGTAGATTCTCAGAAAAATGTAATTACACTGGCAGTTATTTTAGTATCGGTTTTGTGTTTATTCCTTTTTTTAGGCGGATTACTTTATTTATATGGAAATGCAAATGGAGGTTTTTACCAAGATGTTTTGGTAAATGGGAAAATGGTTAAGCAGTTTATATTAAATGATACCAATGTTATTGGTGACAAGGCATTCCCTTCTATTGTTCTTAATTATTTTCCGCCAGCGGTAGGTATTATATTTATTATTGCACTGATATCAGCTTTGTTTCCCAGTGCTGATGGTGCTTTGACGGCTTTAACATCTTCTTTTTGCATTGATATTATTGGACTAAAAGGACGAGATGATCTGGATGAAAAACAACAAAAAAAATGGAGACTATCCGTTCATTTTTGTTTTACGATCTTGTTTTTAATTTGTATTATGGCATTTAAGGCTTTAAATGACAATAGTATCATTGATAAAATATTGGACCTTGCTGGTTATACCTATGGCCCATTATTGGGTTTGTTTGCATTGGGCATTTTTACCAAAAGACAACTACCTAATTCTTGGATAGTAACTTTGATATGCCTGATAGCGCCATTACTTTCGTATATTATAAGTATGAATGCTAAAAATTGGTTAAATGGTTACCAAATAGGGATTGAGCTTTTAATTATAAATGGCATCCTTACCTTTGTAGGGTTATGGTTTATTGGCCATTCAAATAGTTTAAAAACAAAGTCTCAATAAATTTTTATGGAATTGGTAAATCCTCTTGTAGAAAAATATGCCCAAATGTTTTCTTCCCCGGAAGATAATTTGCTTCGTAAGGTGTCGGAAGAAACTATAAAAAACCATTCGCATGCCCATATGTTGAGTGGTCATTTGCAAGGATCCTTTTTAACTACTTTGAGTAAATTACTCTACCCCCAGCGGATATTAGAAATCGGCACTTTTACAGGATATAGTGCATTGTGCTTAGCTAAAGGACTAACCAGAGAGGGTATATTACATACTATTGAATTAAGAGAAGAAGATGCAGCAGTTGCCAATAAATATTTTCAGCAATCTGCTGATAAAGAAAAAATTATACTACACGTTGGAAATGCAATGGAAATTATTCCAGTATTGCATGAAAGCTGGGATATTGTTTTTATAGATGCAGACAAATTGGGTTACATTGATTATTACGAATTGGTATTTCCTTATTTAAAACATAATGGACTAATTATTGCTGACAATGTATTATATCATGGGCAGGTGATTGAAGAAAATATTACTGGGAAAAATGCAGTGGCGATTCATGCTTTTAATCAGCATGTAAAAAAAGATGCGCGAGTAGATCAAACCCTTTTAACAATGCGAGATGGTTTAATGTTGATCCGAAAATTGTAAACTAACTATTTCTTTAAACTTAGATTTTAGTTAGTTATTTTAATATTAATAATAAATGATTCAAAACAGAGCGATTATAAAAAGTATTCAACTGGTAATTTTTACTATCGGTTTGATATTTTCTTTAAATGCGCAGACGATTACAACTGAACAATATATTGAACAATATAAGGATATTGCTATGCTAGAAATGAAGCGGATGGGTGTGCCTGCAGCCATTACCTTAGCACAAGGCTTATTGGAATCAGAAAGTGGTAATAGCGATTTGGTAAAAAAATCTAATAATCATTTCGGAATTAAATGTAAGAGCAATTGGACTGGTGAGGGTGTAACTCACGATGATGATTCTTTAGGTGAATGTTTTAGAAAGTATGCAACTGCAGAAGAATCTTTTAGAGATCATAGTAATTTTTTGAAAGCGGGTAAACATTATTCTTTCTTGTTTGATTTAGATCCCACAGATTTTAAGGGATGGGCTTATGGTTTAAAGAAGGCTGGATATGCAACCAATCCAAAATACCCAGTAATTTTAATAAATTATATTGAGAAATACAATTTGCAGAGATTTAATCTTGTTGGTGTAGCGGGTCTGACTAATGTTGACACAAAAAAATTAAAAGATGATTTAGTATTGCAAGAGCAAAAAACATCCATTTTAACTCCTACCATTCCAATTGATCGAAGAACGCTGGGAGAAGCAGAATTCATTCTTTCTGGGGATCCTGATATAATAAGTGTTATCAATGGGAGTAAATGTATTAAGGCTTTAAAAGGGACATCATTATTAGCCATTGCTACCCATCATAAGATTTCTTTGCAGCGACTTTTAGATATCAATGAACTTGAGGATGGGTTACTCGAAGACGATCAATTGATTTTTTTACAAAAAAAATCCACTAAGGGAAAAAATGATTTTGTGATAGTTACAAAAAAGGAAACCTATTATTCGATTGCTCAAAACAATGGTATTCAATTAGAAAAGCTTCTGGAGTATAATCATTTGTACGAAGATGATGATGTTCTTTCTGGAACAAAAGTATATTTGAAAGCTATTGAACAATTAGACCAATCGAAAATCAATTCAGTTCAAAATTCAGGAACTGTTTTTCATAAAGTAAAGGCTAAGGAAGGATTGTACGGAATAGCACAAAAATATAACGTGAGCGTAGATCAATTGAAAAATTGGAATAAGCTAAGCAGTGAAAATTTACAAATAGGGCAGCAGTTGATAGTGAGTCAGTAAATGCTATGAAGTCTTTTATGAAGTGAATTGAATAAGATTTTAAAAATAGAAAATACTCAATTCGCATCTGAAGATTATTTTTAAAGGTAGAATTTTAAAACAATAAAATATTTTTTATGTCAAATGTGGTAGTGAACAATAAAACATTCCAGCCTTTTATCAGTTCACAGAAAATTGATCAACGCATCAAGGAAATGGGTAATCAAATTGACAATGATTATGCAGGAAAGCGCCCTTTATTTATCGCTATTTTGAATGGTTCTTTTATGTTCGCTTCCGACTTATTCAAATCAATCTCTATTGAAGCCGAAATTTGTTTTATAAAACTTGCTTCTTATAAAGGCACTTCATCAACGGGTAATTTAATTACCTCTATTGGATTAGATGAGTCATTGGTAAATAGGCATGTAGTGATTATTGAGGATATTATTGATACAGGCAATACGCTCCATCAATTTCTACCTCAAATACATAATCAACAGCCAGCCTCTCTAAAAATTGCAGCTTTATTGAATAAACCTACGGCAATGAAATATCCTATTGCAATAGATTATCTGGGCTTTAGCGTGCCAGACAAATTTCTTTTAGGATTTGGATTAGATTTTGACGGATTGGGCAGAAATCTTTCTCAGATTTACCAACTAGTAAATGAGTAATATCGGAGGTCGATCACTCAACAACTATTTCAATTATTAAAGTGGTAACCTACTTTTTTCCTTAAGATATTTAAGTAAATATTTCTCTTACCTTATCGAAGAATGATTTATCACCTTTCTCTGGTTTAGGTTGAAAATTTACACTTCCTTGCATACTTTCCAACATCGATTTTTCCTCAGCAGAAAGATTTTGTGGAGTCCAAATATTCACGTGAATTAGTTGATCTCCTTTTTCATAGCTATTAACAGCTGGGAACCCTTTGCCCTTTAATCTAAATATTTTTCCACTTTGAGTGCCTGGTGGTATTTTTATTTTGGCTTTACCATCAATAGTAGGAACCTCTACATTGGTTCCGAAAACTGCATCTGGAAAAGTAATGTGTAAGTCAAAAGCTACATTTAGTCCATCTCTGTGTAATTCAGCGTGTGCTTCTTCTTCAATTAAAATAATGAGATCACCATTGGCGCCACCTCTCTCACCCGCATTTCCTTTACCGCTCATGCTAAGCTGCATTCCTTCTTGAACACCAGCTGGTATTTCAATGGTTACCGTTTCTTCTCCATAAACCCTTCCTTCGCCTTTACAGGTGGTACATTTGTTAGCGATGGTACTTCCTTCTCCGTTGCAACTCGAACAAGTAGTTACCGTTTGCATCTGTCCTAAAAAGGTATTTTGTACCTTTCTTACTTGACCACTTCCATTACAAGTACCACATGTTTGTAAACTATTTTTATCTTTTGCCCCACTACCCGAGCAGGTTGTACAGCTTACATGTTTTTTTACTTTAACTGTTTTCGAAGCCCCTTTGGCCATTTCTTCGTAGTTCAGTTTTATTTTTATTCTTAGATTAGATCCTCTTGTTCCTCTTGATCTTCCTCCAGATGAGCGGCGGCCACCATTTCCAAAAAAGCTTCCAAATGGACTTTCATCACCAAAAATATCTCCAAACTGGCTGAAAATATCATCCATGTTCATGCTGCCTCCATTAAAACCACCACCACCGCCTCCTCTGCCTTGGCTAAATGCATTGTGTCCAAAGCGGTCATATTGTGCCCTCTTATCACTATCGCTTAATATTTCATAAGCTTCCGCAGCTTCTTTAAATTTTTCTTCTGAAGCTTTATCTCCTGGATTTCTATCAGGGTGAAATTGCATTGCAACCTTACGATAGGCTTTCTTAATCTCATCCTGCGTGGATGATTTTGAAACGCCTAATATTTCATAAAAATCTTTTTTCATAATTTGGATTGGTGATTAGCTAAACAGCTAAATCGAAAAATTAAAGTTTTAATATATACCCTTTGATGTTTTTAAAATTGCTATTTGATAATTTATTTGCCCACCACCACTTTTGCAAAGCGGATGATCTTATCATTCAGATAATAACCTTTTTGTACCTCATCTACCACCTTGTCCACTAATGTAGGATTGGGGGCAGGTATTTCGGTAATCGCCTCATGTTTCTCCACATCAAAGTCAGTTTCGATGCTCTCCATCGATTTGAGCCCCTTTGCATGCAAGGTATTTCTTAGTTTGCCAAATACCAACTGAATACCTTCTCTAATTTGTTGAAGATCTTCGCTTGTTTGAATTTGCTTCTCAGCTCTATCACAATCATCTAAAACGTCTAATAAAGAAGTGATTACCTCTTTTCCTGCAGTCTGAATGAGTTCCATTCTTTCTTTAGCATTGCGACGCTTGAAATTATCAAATTCAGCAAATAGGCGAATATATTTGTCTTTTTGTTCATTTAGTTCTGTCTGAAGTTTTTCTACTGCATTTTCGGGTTCAGGATTGTTTAGATCCGTTTTTTCAGAGATAGGCTCTTCCGCATTAGTAGCTGCATCTGAAAAACCTTTTAATACTTCTGCCAGTGCCTCTTCTTCAGGGGTAATTTTTGTCTTTTCTTCCATAAAATTGATTAATTCGTTTATATCACAATCCTCAGTGGAGGGTTAGGGTAAAATTATTTGCAAATGTACGATTGTCAAACATTTTGCCAAGCCTAGTTTTCAGCCAAAATGTCAATTTTTAAGGATATAGGGTAAACTGGTTTCAAACTGACTGACAGCTGTTTGCTTTAGTTATCTTTGCAGGATGAAAAGCCTTTTTCTTAATAAAAATGTTAGTAGTAGGGTAGAAAGTGGTCACCCCTGGATTTTTGCAAATGAAATTAATAGGGGGAAAGCCTTGGATGCAGCTGCCAAAGCAGGTGAAATCGTCAATGTTTTTACCCATGATAAAAAATTTATTGGTAAGGGATATGTAAACCCGCAATCTCAAATAATGGTGCGCTTATTGACTAGAGATAAGGATAAAGAAATCAATGATGATTTTTTTTATGATGCCATTCAAAAAGCTTGGGCTTATCGACAAAAACTAGGATATGTAGAAAATTGTAGATTAATTTTTGGCGAAGCCGATGAATTACCTCAATTGATCATTGATAAATTCAATGATTACTTTGTTATTCAAACCTTGGCATTGGGAATAGATATTTGGAAACCTGCGATTATAAAAGCGATAGAAAAAATTTTTTCACCCAAAGGGATTTATGAAAGGAATGATGTTCCAGTAAGGGAATTAGAAGGAATGGAGCAACTTAAAGGATTTCTTTCTGAACCTTTTGACACCAATATAATCATTCATGAAAATGGCATCCAATTCCATGTAGATATTGCTGCAGGTCAAAAGACAGGTTACTTTTTAGATCAACAAGATAATCGAAAAGCGATACAGCATATTGTGAAAGGAGCGGATGTGTTGGGAGCATTCTGTTATTCGGGTTCCTTTGAAATAAGTGCTGCTGTATATGGAGCCAAATCGGTTACTGGAATTGATATTTCTCAGAGTGCAATTGATATGTGTAACAAAAATGCCTTTCTCAATAAAGTAGAAGGCATCTGTAAATTTGAATGTGTCAATGCATTTGATGTGCTGAAGGAGTGGACTAAAGAAGCAAAGCAGTGGGATGTGGTGATGCTCGACCCTCCTTCTTTCACAAAAAGTAGAAGCAGTATTGATAAAGCAGTAGCAGGTTATAAAGAAATTAATTTGAGAGGAATTAAATTAGTTAAACCAGGTGGATTTCTGGTAACCTCTAGTTGTACTAATTTGGTAAAACCTGAGTTATTTTTAGATATAATAGCAATGGCTGCAAAAGATGCTAAAAGAAAAATTCGTCAGGTAGTTTTTAATAGCCAATCTGCAGATCATCCTGTAATCAGAGATCAAGAAAATACACATTACCTTAAGTTTTTGATTGTACAAGTATTGTAACTAACTGTCTAAAAAAATTAATTTGTAAAACTAAATTTAAAAGGCAACTGCTCGAGATCTGTTAGATAGCTCAGATTATTTTACTACTTGAAATTTTCCAGATTCAATTATTTTTCCCTTTTTATCCCGTAGTTGAAAAATATAAATTCCTCGATAAAAAGTATTCAATGAAAGATTGATGATTTGTGAACCAGGGGAAAACTCCTCCATTTTCTTTCCCATGAAATTAAATAGTATCAAGGAATAGGATTGGTCATATCCTTTTTGAAGTTCAAAATTAATATAAGAAGAAGCAGGATTGGGGAAAAACTTAATCATTTTGGTAGACTCATCTACTGAATTAATTGATTTATTTTGGGCAAAGCTGGAGATACAGGTGCCCAAAAGGAAAATTAATATGGTAAATAGCTGTTTCAGAATGGTAAAAGTAATCAATTCTTTGAAAAAAGCAATCGGCAGGATGCCAAACTAAGGACCTGCCGATTGCTTTCAATTTGAAATTCGATGAAAAAAGGAGACTAAATGCTTTGTAAAGTACTTTGGATAGCAGTAAAGTCAGGTAAATCTCCTGGAGTAGCACAAATCTCAGTATATTTTATAATTCCTTCTTTATCAATAACAAATGCTGCTCTTTTACTTACTCCTTGCATTTCAAAGGCTGGGAAAGTCTCATATAATACCTCAAATGCCTTAGCTGCTGACTTGTTAAAATCACTAAGCAAAGGAAAATTAAGACTTTGCTCTTGTTTGAACTTGTCTAAAACAAATAAAGAATCCACTGAAATACCTAAAACTTGTGCATTGGTATCATTGTAAGCTGAAATATTATCTCTAACACTGCACAGCTCTTTTGTACATACTCCTGTGAAGGCAAGTGGAAAAAATAGAATTACTACATTTTTACCTTTTAAATCACTAAGGGTTACTTTGTTTTTATCACTGTCAAATAATGTAAAATCTGGGGCTGCTTGCCCAATCGCTATTGCCATAATTTAATTTTTAATGATGAATATTAGAAGATTAATTTAATTGCAAAGTTAGGGGTTACTTTATATTTTTTCTGCAAGTTTATTTTATTATTCAGTTAATTATTCCTTTTAACTTTTTTAGTAAATCTTCCTAAAATAAAAGAACTTTAGTACTTATTGTCTTTTGTTTAAAATGTTGGTTGATTAATTATTACGTTAAGTAATTTTTGTTTGATTTGAATGAAAAGCTACTTGGATAGATTCGCTTTTTCCTTGTTAGCGACGCTATTGTATATTTTGTGAACACTATCCAATTTGGTTATAAAAATACTTCTTCCGTGGGTACCTACCACCAGCTCGTTTTCTCTTTGCTGTATTACAAGGTCATGTATAGGTACCCTTGGTAAATTATTATCCATGTTCATAAAGCTTTTGCCTAAATCGAAGGAGCTGTATAGCCCATTATCACTCCCAACATAAAGTATATTTTCTAATAGTGGATCTTCTATCACAACGTTTAGTGGTTCTAATGGCAAATTAGTTCCTAATTGTTTCCAGGTGGTTCCATAATCTTCACTCATGTATAACCAAGCGGAGAAATTATCGTATCGGTATCCATTTAATGTTACAAATACTCTTGCTTCTTTATGATTGGAAGCTGCCACTTTGCTGACCCATAAATTTTCAGGAAGCCCCTTATTCACCAAGGTCCAATTATAACCGCCATCTTTACTGATTTGAATATTTCCATCATCTGTTCCAATATATAGTAAACCAAATTTTATGGGAGATTCGCAAATGGAGGTGATTGTTCCATAAGGTACTTTTCCAGTTTTTTTACCCTTCGTAAGATCATCGCTTAAGGTTTGTAAATTCTCTGCTTTGTTCAAGCTGCGATGAAGTTTATTTGACCCATAGTAAAATATATCTTGGTTATGTTTGCTAAGTAGAATAGGAGTTTGCCAATTGTATCTTAATTTATTTTCTCCTAATTCGTGCATGGGATGAATAGAAAAGTGTTTTTCACTATCTAATTTTTTTCGACTGTAGAAACCAAATTGAAATCCAGAATAGATAGTTTTATTATCTCTTGTATCCACCTGCACTTGCATGCCATCGCCACCTCCAATTGATTTCCATTCAAATTCTTCTGGTTCGGGTTCCTTGTTTTTCTTTGCAAATGAAAAGCCTAAATTTTCTCTTTCTGTTAATGAGGAACCTACCCAAGTTCCATTGTCTTGTAGTCCGCCATAAACATTGTAAGGTTTTGCATTATCGGTTGTGATGCCGTAAAATTGTCCAGCAGCAACACTGGTTACTTTAAACCATTTTTTACCATTGTCGTAGGTTATATTGCATCCTCCGTCATTTCCTGCAATCCAATGGCTGTCCTTATTTGGATTTATCCAGCAACTATGCCAATCACCGTGGGTATTATCTTTATCAACTGCAGTAAAGGTCTTTCCCCCATCATTACTAACGATAATGCTTGTCCCAAAACTGATTACTTTATTTTCATCTGTAGGGGATACATATATTTTTCCAAAGTAGTAGCCATAGCTACTGAATACTTTGATTGGTTTGGTGTTAACTTTCTTCCAACTCTTACCAGCATTTTCACTTCTGTAAATTTCGCAGCCTATAATTCCATTGTTTTGAAATCCATCTTCTGCTACTAACCAATCATAAATAGAAGAAGGTTTAAGTTGGCCCGATTCAATAGAAGTTTTAATTTTTTTAGCGTTGTATTTTCCAGGAAATTCTTTGTCTAATAAAAAGCTATCTAGTTTAGCATTGTTGAGTGTTAAAAATTTTTCTTTTGAAATATTTTTAAAATCCTCTGTTGTATATTTAGTAGTATCTATTTTTTTAGTACTCGTATCAGGTAGGGTAGAGTTATTGTCTACCACAGCATAAAGAATCTGTGGATTTTTTTGAAATACTGCAATACCAATTCTGCCAATACTATTACCTGTAGGAAAGCCACTCCCTTTTTCAGTCAACAGTTTCCAATGGTTACCGCCATCAGTTGATTTGTAAATCCCGCTTGTTTTTCCTGTTGGTGAAAAATCCCAGGCAGCTCTTGTTCTATACCAAGTACAGGCGTATAATTCGTCGGGGTTTTGTAAGTTAATATCCATTTCCACTGCTCCAGTATTTTGGTCGATGGCTAGGGTTTGAGTCCATGATTTTCCGCCATTGGTTGTTTTATAAACACCCCTTTCCTTGTTAGGAGAGTATAAATGACCCAGAACAGCAACCCAGGCAATATTATCATTGCCAGGGTGTAAAATAATTTCACCAATATGATGACTTTCAGGAAGACCTAAGTACTCCCAATTTTTTCCATTATCTATAGATTTAAATACTCCTGTTCCACTATAACTACTTCTGCTACTATTTACTTCTCCAGTTCCGATCCATATTATTCTGGATAGATCATTACTGGTTGGTTTCCAATTAACTGCAATATCTCCAATCGAAAAGGCGTCTTCTTGTTCGAAAATTGGATCGAAACTCAATCCATTGTTGGCGGTATGCCAAAGCCCACCACTTGCATATGCTACATAAAATTCTGTTGGATCAATTGGATTTACTTCAATATCGACTACCCTTCCATTCATTTGGGTAGGTCCAATATTTCTAAAAGTAATGTTTTTTAATAAGGAGTTATTTGCTTCGGATTTTCTTTTTTGAAGGCTACTAAGTCTTTCCTTTGCGATAGTTGGCTTTATTTGAGCTATTGTTGTTAAAAAAAAGATATTCAGTAATAGGATTGTAAAAGAAAAACTAAGTTTGTGTTGGTATTTCATTAAGTAAAATATTTTTATGGAAAATTCATTACTAAAATTACGTCAATTAATTTTAATTGGAATAGGGCTATTCTTTTTTTTATATAGTGGAAAAGCGCAGTATAAAAATTATTCATTAGCTGCCAATGGGGATACATTGAATGTAATTGATAAAAATGGTTTGAAGCAAGGCAGGTGGGTAACCACAGTAGGTGAAATTAGAGGAGAGCCTGGATATGATGAAGAGGGGCTATATAAGGACAATGAAAAAACGGGTCCATGGCGAAAATATACCAATACAGGTGATATTTTAGCGATTGAGAATTTTCGTTTGGGAGGTAAGGATGGTCGACAGGAATATTTTAATTTTCTTGGTAATTTACAAAGGCAGGAGGAATGGAAAGGTTATAATCCCGATTTCCTTTTTGATACCATTGCTGTTTATGGTAACGAAAATAATGAAATCTTATCTTACAAAATTGTAAAGGCTCAACCTTACAGTGTTAAAAATGGGGAATGGAAGTATTTTGATGGCGAAGGAAGATTAATCAAGACAGAGAAATATGATCGAGGAAGTTTAGTAATAGCACCCGATAAAAATACCGCTCTAAAGGAAAGTCCTAAAGTGGAAACTCCCGAAAAAGAAAAAGTAAAAACAAAAGAAATATTGGATTATGAAAAAAAGTATAGCAAAAAGAAACGGCAACAATTAGAGAGAGATGGTAAAACGGGCTTATAAAATTCTATTAAAAATGATCAATAAAAAAGGATGACAAACATTCATAGTTTGTCATCCTTTTTTATTGAGAGGGTATTTATTTTTTAATTTCTCTTTGCATTGGATTTACGCTTCCAGTTGCAGCGCCTCTTCCTATACCTTGTCCAGACTTATATAATCTAAATTTACTAGGATTGATTAGGGTAGGCCAACTGTTATTGCTTTCGTTAATATCTGCCGTTTCTCTCATTGGATCCAATTTGATAGAGACAGCTTCTTTGTCTTTCAAGAATGCTTTTGTCACATTGTTTTCATCTTTTCTCCAAATCTGTGCAGGTATTCTATCAATTTCTTTGGTTCCGTCTTTGTAGGTCCATTCGATAATAATAGGCATAATGAGTCCGCCTTTGTTACTAAAACTCAATTCATACAAATTTTTATTACCAGCAATTGACATTTTCTCTTCATTGGTAAGGCTTTGAACAGAACTCACTGTCTGGGGTTTGATTGCTGCAAGGCTAGTGTCTACCGCAACTAAATCTCTATCGTATCTCCAGTAAAAATCCCTTAAGCTGGTATCAGCATCTGTTGCAAAAATTATATTCTTATCTTCTCTATTTCTAATTTTTGATATATCCTCAAAAGAATTTAGTAAAGGTTTTGGAAAGAATCTTGAAGTCATACCCATAGGTCTGCGGCGGCCACCAGTAGGACTTCTTTGAGGAGTATTTTCAAGACTAAGATTAGCCCATTTTACGCTATCTAAGGAAATGTCACAAGGTTCGATTCCGTAAAACCATCCTCTCCAAAACCAATCCAAATCCTCTCCACTAGCATCTTCCATTGTTCTAAATAAATCAGCAGGTGTAGGATGTTTAAATGCCCAACGTCTTGCATATTCTTTAAAGGCATAATCAAATAGATTTCTTCCAATGATAGTTTCTCTTAAAATATTTAGACCTGTTGAAGGTTTTGTATAAGCATTTGGACCAAACTGAATAATGTTTTCACTGTTAGTCATGATTGGCTCAAGTTGATCTTTCGGCAATTCCATGTAATCTATAATCTTGAATGCTGCGCCTTTTGCAACAGGGAATTTATTGTCCCAAAGTTCTTCAGCTAGATACTCACAAAATGAATTAAGACCTTCATCCATCCAGGTCCATTGCCTTTCATCGCTATTGATGATCATCGGAAAGAAATTATGACCTACTTCGTGTATTACTACTCCTAGCATTCCATTTTTTGTACCCTCACTATAAGTTCCATCTTTTTCACATCTACCATAATTAAAGCAAATCATTGGATATTCCATACCGTTGGAAGCTTCTATACTTTGTGCTACTGGATAAGGATAAGGAATGGTGAATTTTGAATAAGTTTGAATAGTATGTGCTACTGCTTTTGTACTAAATTTTCTATAAAGATTATAAGCTTCTTTACCGTATGCGCTCATACACATTACTTTTTTACCTTCTACTTTAACAGGCATTGCATCCCAGATAAATTTACGGCTGCTACCCCATGCAAAATCACGAACCATTTCAGCTTTAAATATCCATGTCTTTTTGGTAGTTAATTTTTGTTTTTCTCTTGCAGTGGCTTCAGCCAATGTTACAATCTCTGAAACCTCTTTGGCAGTTTGAGCTTTTTGCCAACGGGCATATTGTGTTGGAGAAAGTACTTGTTGATAATTTTGTCCTTCGCCTGTAGCTAATACCACATGATCTGAAGGAACCGTAATCGCTACTTTAAAATTACCAAAGGTGAGCGCAAATTCGCCACTTCCAGCAAACTGGTGATTTTGCCAACCTTGAAAATCACTGTAAACACAAAGACGTGGATACCATTGACTCATTGTGTAAAGATCATTTCCATCTTCAGGAAAATATTCATATCCTCCACGACCATAATATTTCATCCGATCAGTTATGAAATAATTCCATTCGATTTTTAAAATAAATTGCTGACCTGGTTTTAAGGTGGTTGGCAACTCAACACGCATCATAGTTTTATTGATGGTATAGTTTAGCGCCTTTCCAGTAGCATCCGTAAGCTTAGTAATGTTATCACCATATTCCTTATCGGTTTTGCCACCGAATTGTTTAATATCCTCTTCTGATAAGCTTTTGGGCATCTCGTCACTAACTGGATAACCAGCGTTGTTTTTGGAACTATGTTGGTTTTCATCCAGCTGTATCCAAAGGTAGGTGAGGGGATCAGGCGAATTGTTGAAATAGGTAATGGTTTCTTTACCAGATAATTTACGATTGGGTTCGTCTAGCTCACAAACAATATCATAGTCACAACGTTGTTGCCAATATTGAGGACCTGGTGCACCACTGGCTGTCCTGTATTCATTGGGCGTAGGAAGAATTGTACCTAACTGCTCAAATTTATTGCCATGATTACTACCTGGATTATTTTTAATGTCCTGGGCATTTACAAATATTGTAAAGGTCAGTAAAATAAAAAGGGATAATACTTTTTTCATTGTTGTAAAAATTGTTTTTTTCATTATTAAGTCTGTCTTTTTTAAAGCTTGATTATGGATATTTGGTATTATTAATTTTTTCTTAGTTAATGATTCAGCTATTGAGGCCATCTTTGGGCAGCCATATTTAGTGCTATTAAAATTGCAAAAACAGACAAGGCGCCTGTCCACCATTGTCTGCTCAGCCCAATTTTATTTACCCAAAAATAACAGGTCAACAAAACTATAGATACTACAATAATTTGACCAAACTCTAAACCAAAATTAAAGCTTATTAGAGGAATTACAATATCCTGGTTCTTGGCTAGCATAAATCTGATGGTATTGGCAAAACCCATTCCGTGAATTAGCCCAAACAATAGGGCAATTAAGTAGTTGGTTTTAAATGGTGACTCATTTAATTTTTGGGGTATTAAATTAAAGACACCAGTAAATACAATGGTACAAGGGATTAGAAATTCTACCCATTTTTCACTGAATCTTATCAAGTCATAAACACTTAAAGCTAACGTGAGTGAATGGCCTATGGTAAATGCAGTTACTAAAAGAAGTACATTTTTCCAATTCACCATCGTATAAATAGCCGTTAATGCAACAATAAACAAGAGATGATCTAGTGCATCCCAACTAATTATATGGGTCCAGCCTGTTTTAAAGTAAAATACAAAATCGTCCATTAGGTAATAGTTGCTATTTTTGTTTTTCAAATATCCTTCATGTTAAGGGAAAAAGAAAAATATTTTTTAAATGGCATCTATACTTTATAAATGGTTAATAGCTTTTGTTTTATCCAATTTTGGTGTAAATCATCACCCGATTTTTGTGAGTGTTACTGAAATAGAACACAATCCTATTGAAAAGACATTGGAAATTAGTTGTAAAATCTTTGTAGATGATTTTGAAAAGACATTGCGAAAAAAATACAATTTAAAGGTTGACTTGTTGGATGCTAAGCTAAAAGGTGAAATGAATCGAATAGCAAATGATTATATTCAAAATCACTTTTCTGTATCAATCGGTGGTAAAAAAGTTAACTTACAATTTTTAGGTTTTGAAATTCAAGAAGAGGGAGTGATTAGCTTTTTTGAGGTAAAAAATATTGCTAAGGTTGAAAAGATTGAATTAGTAAACAATATACTCTACGAATACAACGCCCAGCAAATGGGGATTATTCATATCATGGTAAATGGAGTTCGTAAAAGCAGTAGACTTGATAATCCGAATGAAAAAGTAAGTTTTTCATTTTAGAAGAAACCCTAAAAAACTTTGATTAAGGGGGGGGTATATGTTTTATAAAATTAAAATGGGTAGCGACTAAGTAATATTCAAAGATTGATTATTCTTCTAAGCCTTCTTTTAATTCTTCTGAAATTTTTACAATTAATTTGTCGATTCGCTGTCCATCCATATCTACAATTTCAAATTGAAATCCACGCCATTCAAAGGTTTCACCTGTAACTGGAATTCGTTCTAGTTCGTGCAATACAAAACCTGCGATGGTATCAAATTCATGTTCACCTTCGTTCATCCATTCAGTTTTTTCAAAACGACTTAGAAAGTCATAGAATGTAATTTGAGCATCTACTAAATAGCTACCATCATTGCGTTTCACTATTTCGTATTCTTCTTGACCGGTTTGAGGTACATCACCTACAATGGCTTCCAATATATCATTGAGTGTCAGCATTCCTTCTAGGGTGCCATATTCATTAACGATAAAGCAGCTGTGAATTTTTGTTTGTTTTATTTTTTCCAGTACTTGGTAAGGGCTATTGTTTTCGGGAACAAATAAAGCTGGTTTAGCAAGTTCTTTTAAAATAGTGGTAGGTGGTGCTTTCAATAAATCTTTTATGTAAATGATGCCTTTAATATCGTCGACCGTTTTATCGCATACAGGGTAAGTGGAATAGTTTATTTGATCATGTTGTTCAGTAATTGTTTGAACAGTATCAAGCATATCAAACCAAATGATTTCTGTTCGATGGGTCATTAGAGAAGTAATATTTCTATCACCTAAATGAAAGACTCTTTCGATAATATCTTTTTCTTCCTCCTCTATGGTGCCATGTTCACTTCCTTCAGTAATCATAGCTTTAATTTCTTCTTCGGTAATTGCATTGTCTGAAGAAGCTTTGATATTGAAAATTTTGAAAATAATTTTTGTAATATTATTTAATAACCAAACAATTGGATAAGCGAATGAGGATAAAAAATTCATTGGACCAGCCACCACTCGAGCAATTTTTTCTGCTCTAATTAATCCAAATCTTTTAGGTACTAATTCTCCCAAAATAATGGATAAAAAGGTAACTATTATAACAATTAAAACGGTGGATAAGGTTTCGGCAAAGGGTTTAAAAAATTCTATTTTTTCAAGAAAAGGCTTTAAATCCTCGCTAAATTTTTCTCCGGAATATACCCCCGTTAAAATGGAAATTAGCGTAATACCAATTTGGGCAGTAGATAAAAATTTATCAGGATTTTCGGTAAGATGCAAAGCTGCTTTTGCTTTAAGGTCGCCTTTGTTACTCATGCTTTCTAGTCTGCCTTTTCTTGCACTCACCAATGCAATTTCACTCATTACAAACAGTCCATTTACTAATATCAATGCCAATAAAATAAATATTTCTGTCATGATTCTTTTTTCCGCAATCGCCGCTTTGTATAACGATTGTTGGTACAAATATCTATAAACTATATTAAATGGTCACTTCAACAGTAAAATAGTCAAAAATTTGTAAAAGTTGGGGGGTATAGCTTAAAAAATTATTTAGGAGATTTTTTGTATAGTGGGATGTAATTAGTTGAATAGGAGAAATAAAAAATTTATCTAGCAACACCCTACTGCAGGCTTCTAGTGCAACCCGTATTGAGTATTGAATCTTCTTCCGGTAAAGTATCCTATTATTAGGCCAATAATGGTGCCCCCTAAAATATCAATTGGGTAGTGAACTCCGATGTAAATTTGAGCATAGGAAATACTAAAAGCCCAAACAAAAAATAAGGACGGCCAGAATTTAAATTCTTTTTTCAGCGTCATAAAAAAAAACATTGCCATACCAAAATGATTGGCAGCATGTGAGGAGGTGAAACTGCTACTTTGTGGTAGGTAGATTCCTTGAAATAATCTGATCCAATCTGCTAGGGCTGGTTCATTACAGGGTCTTAATCGGATGATATTATGTTTGATTAATCCACTGCTAATAAAATTAGTAATCAGAACAGAGGAAATCGCAAAGGCAATCCACCACCATCTTGTGTTTTTATAGTTGATGGCAATAAATAATAATAAAAAAACATAAAGAGGCATCCAGGTGTCAGGGTTTCTTAAGGCAGGCAATAAATTATCTAAAAAGCTATTGTGCCATTCTGAATTGATGAGTTTTAATAAATGTCGGTCCCATTGAAGTACAGAGTACATTTGTTATTTTATTTTACTACAAAAATAATTAATCTATTTTTGCACAGCTTATATATTTTCAAATGATCTATTTTAAACGAATACCAACGCTGATTCTCTGGATTCTTTCGGTAATGATGTGTTTTTTGGTTGTAATGACCTTGTTTCGTATTTTCTTTTATTTTAAATTTTTACCTATTGGGCAAGTTTTTTCTGGATCTGCATTTTTAATGGGATTGCGCTTCGATTTAAAATTTATATGTATTTTAGGCGTCTCCATGTTGGTAATCTGTAGCCTTCCATTTATTAATCCATTAAGAAATAAAAATATTCAGAAAGCATGGGTTTTCTTACTCTCTACGGTATTTTTGTTTACATTGTTTTTAAACGCTGTCGACTATTTTTATTTTGATTATTTGCAACAAAGATTGAATGCATCAATACTGAATTATTTGAACGATGCGGGGATTTCAATCAATATGACTCTTGAATCCTATCCTGTATTTAAAATATTTTTTGCCTTGATTATTGCAAGTCTCATAGCAGGCTATTTTTTTAAAAAAGGTATCAGTCAATTTCAAATTCCTGCTCCTGTACCAAAAAGAAAATTTTCTTTTTGGTATATTACTTTCTTTTTATTATTTGCAATGGGCGTGTTTGGTAAATTCAGTCAATTTAATCTCCGCTGGAGTGATGCATTTACCCTAAGTAATAATTTTAAGGCCAATTTATCTCTAAATCCTTTCCAAAGTTTTTTTAGCAGTCTTCATTATAAAAATACTAAACCAAATATCGATAAAGTAAGAGGTGGTTATTTTTTAATGGCAGATTATTTAGGTGTCAAAAACAAGGATAGCGCTCAACTTTTATATGAAAGAAATTATTCCTTTCCATCAAGTGAAGGTAATAGGCCGAATGTGGTGTTGGTAATTTGTGAAAGCTTTAGTATGTATCGAAGTAGTATGAGTGGAAATCCCTTTAACACGACTCCCTATTTTAATGAATTGTGTAAAAAAGGAATATTTTTTGACCGTTGTTTTACCCCTTCTTATCCAACTGCAAGAGGTGTATGGGCAACCGTTACTAGTATTCCTGATGTTTTGGGCGACAATAATCGTTCTGCCAGCCGAAGTCCAGAAGTGGTTAATCAACAGTTGATACTGAATGATTTTAAGCAGTATGATAAATTTTATTTTTTAGGTGGAGATCCTAGCTGGGCTAATATTAAGGGTGTATTATTGAATAATATTGACAGCTTACATCTTTATAGCCAAGATAATTTCGAATCTAAAAAATTGAACGTTTGGGGAATCGATGATAAAAATTTATTTTTAGAAGCTAATAAGATTTTAGCCAAACAAACGAAACCATTTTTTGCTATTATTCAAACTGCATTTAATCATCGACCTTTTACAATTCCCCCAGCTGATCTAGGGTTATTCAAGCTGAAGTCTTACCCAATTGATAGCATTCATAAATATGGATTCGGAAATGAAGAAGAGTTAAATGCATTCAGGTATACCGATTTTTGTTATCAGCAGTTTTTTAATGCTGCTCAAAAGGAAAAATATTTCCCTAATACTGTTTTTGTGTTTGTGGGTGATCATGGTATTGCTGGAAATGCAACCGCTATGTATCCGGCTAGTTGGACGGAGCAACAATTGAGTTATGAACATGTTCCTCTACTATTTTATGCACCCGAATTGCTTCAGCCTAAATTGAATCATTCTGTTGTCTCTCAACTTGACATTATGCCGTCGCTTGCTTCATTGCTTAAAATTCCTTATCATAATAATTCAATGGGAAAGAATGTATTTGACACGCTCTTTACTACGAATCATTATGCTTTTATAATTGACCATGAAATTAAAACGATTGGTTTGGTAAGCGACCAGTACTATTATTTAAAAAGTATTGTCAATTCCAAATCTACGTTGGTTTCAGTGGTTGATAACAACCCAGTGCCCTCTTCTGTAAAAACAGACATTATTAAAAATGAAATGGCGAAGTTGACGGAAGCTTATTATGAAACTTCAAGGTATCTGCTTTATAACAATAAAAGGAAAAGATAAAGCAAAACTATTTTCTTCATTTGTAGTCTGTATTTACCACTTTATATTTTTCTGCAATTAAAATTAGTCTAGGTGATGTAATCTCATGATAGGAAGATAAATTGTAATCACCCAATACTTCTTTTATTTGTAAACCTTGTTGAGAGAACATTTTTTCAAAATCAGCTAAATTGAATTTGGCTACTTGCTCAGTAAAAATGAACGGTTCATTATATTGTTGGTCTTCCACTACAATTTTTTTATAAAAATAATTTTGGTCCATCCATTTGGTTATTAAATAATTTACTCCATCTATTGTTTTTTCAATCTCTTTTTCTTCGTTCGCTTCTACAAATGGGGGGTTTAAGTAATCCAACACAAAAGATCCATTTTGTTTTAGTGATTTTGAGATCGTCCTTATTGCGTCGTTGTGTTCTTTAGAAGTTTTGAAATAACCGAAACTTGTAAAAAAATTAAAGGCTAAGTCAAAGTAATTAATCCAAAAAGGAAGGCGCATATCATGCTTATAAAAGTGAAGGTTTTCTTTTTCATATTTCAGCGCTTCCGTTATACTTTCTTCACTTAGATCAATACCGGTTACATCCATTTTTTTTTGAGAAAGATGAATAGCATGTCTTCCTTTTCCACAGGCAATATCAAGTATTTTTGAATTACTTACTGGCTGTAAGTGATTGATAAGTTGGTCAATAAAATGGGCGGCTTCGTCTTCGTCCCTTTTAAAGTAGAGTTGATGATAATAGGGTGAGTTGAACCAATCTTTAAACCACGATCGGTCTTGCATATATAACTAGGTTAGAGGTTTATCCAAAAAATTTAATACCTAAAGCTACTGAAGCATATACTACCGTAACCCAAAAAATACCTTTGGCAGTTTTATCGATTCTAGCATTTACGAATAAGGTGAATAATAAAGCATTTGCAAAAAGAGATACACTGATCCATGCGGTTATTAAGTTGTGATTCATGGTCATCCATTGATACATTTCCTTCAACGTAAAGTTGTTGTATTTTATAAATTTAAAAATAGAAAACCCAATCAAAGGCCCGATGAGTCCCATTAGAATTCCTAAAAAGAAATTATCTTTTTTAAACGTTATTTTATTTTCCAATTTTTTTCTAATGCTTGTTTAAGTTTATAATTGGTCAAATCAAATTGAATAGGAACCACACTTACATAATTATTTTCTAGTGCCCATACGTCGGTATCTTTTCCTTTATCCATATTTACAAATTTACCTGTAAGCCAGTAGTATTTTTTGCCTTGAGGGTCTTTGCGTTCTTTAAAGTCTTCTTCATATTTTGCATAGGCCTGTCTGCAAATTTTAATTCCTTTAATTAGTTCAACTGGAACTGATGGAATGTTAATATTCAATAGCATATGCTTATCCATTTTCTTAAGAAGAAGGCTGCTTACAATTTTTGTTACGTAATGTTTTGCAGGTCCAAAGTCGGCCTCATAATTGTAGTTCATTAATGAAAATCCAATGCTAGGGATACTTTCAATAGAAGCCTCCATTGCAGCACTCATAGTGCCGCTATAAATAACATTGATAGAATGGTTTGCACCGTGATTGATACCACTTAAACAGAGGTCTGGCTTCCGATGTAAAATTTTGTCTACTGCTAGCTTTACGCAGTCAACGGGTGTTCCACTGGTTTGCCAAGATTCTACGCCATCAAAAAGATCTATTTTGTTCATTCGCAACGGCTGACCAATAGTAATTGCATGTCCCATGGCGCTCTGGGGTTTATCGGGGGCTACCACTACTATTTTACCTAGTCCTTTTACCGCTTCTACTAAATTACGGATACCCGGTGCAGTTATTCCATCATCATTGGTAATTAATATAGTAGGTAATGCGGTTGATTTTGCCATATTTGAAAACGATTTATTAAAATCAAAAATTAATTAAACCAACGGAAGTAGGGTCTTCCAATCAACTGTCGAAAAGGCCAAGGAATAGATATTACAATTAGTAATAGTGCAATACCGAAGAAAATCAACATGCGTTTATGTTTAGCATTATCAGTTTCAGCACTTTTAACTTTAGCTCTTCCAATATGAACTAGAATCCAGGCGATGATGAGTAAGCTCATATGTTCCATTGTAAAAAAACGGTTGATTGGGTCTTTCATATTATTCCCTAAATCTTTCAGGCGGTCAAACCATCCGTTGGAAAAATATAAAACTAGTCCAATCAGCAGTTGGACGTCACAACTGATCATGAAAAATAAATTACTTCTGTTATCATTAGATGTATACGTTCTTTTCGAGAAAAAACCAGTCAACGCATTTACCAATGTCCATAGGCCGAAAATTAAAACAGCCCAACGAAAGAGACTATGTAATATTAATACTGTTTGCATGTGTTTTTTTTACAAAAGTAAGGACTAGCCCGTTGATCTTTTAATATTTGTTAGTAGATGGAAAATGATAGATAGATAAATAAAAAATAAAAAATAGTTGGAATAACTAAAAAAATTAGTATATTTGTACTAATCAAATTAGTTATACTATGTCACAGGCTGGTCAAAATCTAAAATATCTGCGTAAACTTCGCGGATGGACACAGGAGGAATTTGCAGTTAAACTTGGAATTAAACGATCACTGGTAGGTGCCTATGAAGAAGAGAGGGCGGACCCAAGGCTTGAAGTGCTCGAAATTGTAGGGGATACTTTTAAGCTTAGTTTAGACGAATTGTTACTAAAAGACCTTAGTAATACGGGGGATAGTTTTTTAGCCAAGCGTAGGCAGCAAAAAATGATGTCTGCCGATAGAAATGTTATTCATTTTGTACCAGTAAAAGCTGCCGCTGGTTATCTTGCTGGATATGCAGACAGTGAATTTATTGATGAGTTGAATACATTTACGCTTCCAATGTTGGCTGGTGGAAATTATCGGGCATTTGAAATAATTGGGGATAGTATGATGCCCACACCTAGCGGAAGTATTATTGTAGGAGAAAAGGTGGATGATTCAGAAGACCTTAAAAATGACCAGGCTTATATTGTGGTTAGTAGAAATGAAGGTATTGTTTATAAGAGAATTGTAAAGAATAATCGTTTAAAAAATAAGTTAACCTTGGTAAGTGATAACCCTCAATATCAGCCTTATCAAGTGAATGCAGAAGACATAGTAGAACTTTGGCAGGCACAAATGGTTATCAGTAAAGTAAGTGCTCAACAGCGCTGGGATATGAATTCTTTAGCAAGTATGGTGAATAATCTTCAAAGTCAGGTTACTACCTTAAAAAAGAAAATGAACTAGTTTCTTCAGGTGTAATTTATTACATTAGACTGCCAGAAAGTTGAGAGCAATATTGTCTACTTTATTAAAGCTTAAAGCTTTAATCTGGATTTACATAATCCAAAAATGATCTTAATATAATTTAAATGATTACAAAATCTGTATTCCTACTGTTCATTTACGATAAAGGGCTAGCACTGTATTGTTTGTGAGAAAAAATTTAGGATCCAGTCCGTGAATTTTCATAATTTTCAAATTCAGATACATCGATTAACACTAAAAAACAACAATTATGATCAAATTACAAATCATTGGCAATCTTGGTAAAGATTGCATCGTAAAAGAAGTGAACGGAAAAAATGTAATTAATTTTAGCGTAGCGCATACAGAGCGGTACAAAGACAGTCAGGGAAATCAAAAGGAGCGAACAACCTGGGTAGAATGTGCCTACTGGACTGATAAAACAGCTGTAGCACAGTATCTTACAAAAGGAAGAACTGTATATGCGGAAGGCTCTCCTGAGGCAGATGCATACACAAATAAAGAAAATCAAGCTGCCGCTACATTAAGAATGAGAGTTCAAAGTGTTCAATTACTCGGAGGAACAGGAACAGAGGGGGCAGCTCAAAATAATGGGTCGATGTCTTCAGCGGCCGCATCAGGATCAGGTACACCCCGTTCTACAGTCTCAAATGAAGTAGGAGCAGATGATTTGCCTTTTTAGTAAAATTTATCCTTAAACAAAAGCGAAGCCATGGCTTCGCTTTTTTAATGTTTATAACGACCATAATTTAATAGAAAGGCTTGCAAGTTCTTTATTGTTTTATGATTAATTCTTTTTAAATGGTTTAACTTTTTATTTTCAGTAATGAATCAATGGTATCAATTATTTAAAAATGACCTCGTTGTTAAATGAAAAGTCTTTTTGTTTAATAACCCTATTTCAAATTAATTGTATTGGGTAGGATTTTAACTTTTTATTCATACTCATTCCTAAATTCCATCGTTATTAAATACCTATTACTGATTTATTACTCCGATAATTGAATAAGCTAAGAAACTATTACATTTGTTATAAATTAAACAATCTATGATTAATATTATTTTACAAGTAGATTCCCTCAGTTCAGCAGCTGGCTCCGCAGCAAAGGTGGAGTCTGTTTGGAGTTTATTGGGTAAAGGTGGCCCACTCATGATACCTATGGGCATTTTATTTGCACTAGCTGTTTTCTTTTTTATTGAAAGATTACTGGCTATTAATAGGGCGGGTAAAATAGATGATAATTTTATGCGTATCATCCGTGATCATATTGTTACAGGCAATGTTACTGCTGCAAGAAGTCTTGTGAAAAATACTGATAATCCAGTTGCCAGAATGATTGAAAAAGGTATTCAGCGAATCGGAAAGCCTATTGATGCAATTGAAAAAAGTATGGAAAATGTAGGAAAACTTGAAATGTACAAAATGGAAAAAAACCTTTCCATTCTTTCCGTAATATCTCGTATCGCACCCTTGTTCGGTTTTGTAGGAACCATTGTGGGATTGGTTTTGTTGCTCAAACAATTTGCTACCATTAGTAATCCTTCAGTAAGTCAAATTGCTGATGCGATGTATGTAAAATTAATTACCAGCGCAAGTGGTTTGATTATTGGTATGTTGGCTTATCTAGGATACAGTTACCTTGATACCCAAATTAACCGAACAGCCAATCGAATGGAATCTGCTAGTAGTGATTTTATAGATATGCTTCAAGAACCGCAGAAATAATTATTTGAAGACTTATATTTCAAAAGTCAGCAATAAGAGATCAGTTACTAATTTAAATTATCATTAATAAATGAGCCTTAGAAGAAATAATTTAAGACAGCATCATGATGAAGTGGATACAGGTCCATTGAATGATATTTTATTTATCCTTTTGATGTTCTTTTTAATGATCTCTACATTAGCTAATCCTAATGTAATAAAGATGAGCGTACCCCGCGCCAAAAGTGATACTAAGACTAAACAAAGTGTAGTAGTAAGTGTAGATAAGGATAAAAATATTTATGTGGGTGCTAGACTTATACCTTCTGATTCGCTAGAATCTGCTTTAAGGCAATACATTAATCAGGGTGATAGCATTAAGCCAGCTGTAGTAATCAATGCTGATTCGGTAGCTCACTGGGGTGAAATCGTTCGAGTAATGAAAGTGGCTCGCCGCTTGGGTGCATCAACATCCGCAACTGTTACTGGAAATGAATAGGTATTCTTTTAGCAGTTTACGAATGAATCATTTTTTGTTGATGATTAGCATTCTATCTTTTCCGAATATATCTTTTTTAATTTCTACCCGATAATCATCTTTAAAAATTGCAGCTGTTTGTATTGCAAAATCCTCGTGGAATTCTACAAAGATCTTTCCATTTGGTAATAGATTCTTTTTTCCAAAAACTGCTATTTTTTCATAAAATATAAAGGGTGAACTATCCCTTACAAATAGGGCTAGGTTTGGCTCATACTGAGTTACATTTTTATCCAATGTTTTTTTTTCTTGAACAGGGATATAGGGAGGGTTACTAATAATAATATCAATATTTGGTAATTGATGCCAAGTTTTTTCATTTAAAAAATCAATTTCTGTAAAATTGATTTCAGCTTTATGATTAAGCGCATTTTCTTTAGCTATTTCTAATGCCCCTTTACTTACATCAATTGCATGAATGATGGAATTGGTTAAATTGTTTTTTAAAGCAGTAGCGATGCACCCGCTACCGGTTCCAATATCCAAAATCGATAATTTTTTTTCAGATTCTTTGATGTACTTTTTATTATTGTAATCATCGATTACCAGTTGAACCAGCTCCTCCGTTTCGGGTCTTGGAATAAGTACCTGGTCATTTACTTTAAATTTCATTTTAAAAAACCAAGCTTCACCTAATATATATTGAATTGGTTTGTGTTGCATCAGTTCATTAAGGCAGGTATTTAATTCAAGAATTATTATGCTTTCGACAACTTGATCTGGGTTTTTGATTAGATCAGATCTTTTTACTCCTGCCACTGTATCAAATATCCAATCCGTTATTGTCATCGCCTCAAGTGAACTATAAATATGCTCCAATTGATGTAGATACTGTCGGTATATCTGTTTATTTGTCATTAAAGCAAACATAGTTAATTTTTCTATTCATACTTTTGTTACTTGATTACTCATGAAACATATATGCGGCGTTGTTTTGAATTGGCAAAACAAGGGGAGGGCAATGTGGCTCCTAATCCAATGGTAGGTGCTATATTGGTATTCAATGATTTAATTATTGGGGAAGGTTTTCATAGTGAATTCGGTAAAGAGCATGCAGAAGTAAATTGTATTAATAGTGTGGCCAATGAACATTTGCACCTAATAAACCAGTCCACATTATATGTTTCACTTGAGCCTTGTTCGCATTTTGGAAAAACCCCTCCTTGTACAAATATTATTATCGAAAAAAAAATACCTAAGGTAGTTGTAGGATGTCAAGACAGCTTTTTACAAGTAGATGGAAGAGGGATTGAAAAGTTGAGGAAGGCTGGTATTGAGGTAGCTTGTCCAATATTGGAAAAAGAAGCATTGGATTTAAATAAAAGATTTTTCACTTTTCATACAAAGCATCGACCCTATATCATTTTGAAATGGGCACAGACTGCTAATGAAATGATAGCTCACAATAATTATTCTCGATTATTGATTAGCAATGATTCTACCAATCGACAAGTTCATAAATGGCGAAGCGAGGAGGCGTCTATTTTAGTAGGTACTAACACCGCTTTGCAGGATAATCCTTCACTGACCAATCGTCTATGGCCGGGAAAAAATCCCATCCGACTAGTTATAGATAGCAATTTAAAAATTCAAGCTACCTCTAATTTATTAGACGGCAGCGTTCAGACAATAGTTTTTAATTCCATCAAACAAGAAGAAGCGGGTTCAATTTTATATTATAAAATATTGGGAAATAAAAGCTGGGTATTCCAAATTATTGAAGCACTTTATCAAATGAATATACAAAGTTTACTAGTGGAAGGAGGAGCCAATTTATTGCAGTCTTTCATAGATGAAAATTATTGGGATGAGACAAGGATAATTACCAATACTGTAATGGAAGTTTCAGAAGGAATTAAAGCCCCTTTTCTTAGCAATGCTGAAAAATATTTTTCTGAGAACATCGAAAATGATTTGATTCAATATTATCGAAGAAATACAGGTAGTTGATTTTTTTTAATTGAATTTTAATAATAGTCATTTAAAATTTTTTAGTCCGTAGATTGGGTTACTATTAAAATGTTTTTAAATTTTAATTTTATCGCTTACATTTTTTCAATAATTATGAGTGAAGCAGAATCTTATAAAACAATTGATCAACCTGCTGTAGCAGAATACAAGGATAGAGGAAGTAAATTTTTAGCTTTCGCTCATCCTATTTTGAAAGTAGAAGATTTTAAAAAATGGCTTCATCATTTAAAGAAAGATCATCCTAAAGCAGCCCATCACTGTTTTGCTTATCGGATTGGGACAGATGGAAATACTTTTAGGGTAAGTGATGACGGAGAACCTGCTGGATCTGCAGGTAAGCCAATTTTAGGTCAAATTGATAGTAAGGAACTAACCAATACTTCTGTAATTGTAGTACGTTATTTTGGAGGAAGTTTATTGGGTGTACCTGGATTGATCAATGCATACAAAACTGTAACCAGTTTAGTTTTACAACTTACTCCGATTGTTAAAAAGCAAATTGAAGAAAGCTATATTATACATTTTAACTATACATTGATTAATGAGGTGATGACGGTTTTAAAACAGTGTAATTGTACTATCTTAACTCAGGAAATGCAATTATTTTGTAACATTACAACTGGTATTCCCAAAAGTCGTCTAACGGAACTGTTGTATCGTCTTAAAGAATTGCATAATGTGGAAATAAAAAAACTTGTCTGATAAATTGTATTTTTGTAATTTTTTTAAAATATATTTTAAATGGGAACAGAAAAAAAATACACTAGTTTTTGGAGTTTTTATCCTTATTATCTTACAGAGCATAGCGATGCAAAAAATCGATTCTTACATTTTATTGGAACCGCTTTAATTATTGGATTTTTAATTGCTGGAATTATTTTTAAAAAATGGCAATTCATTATTGCAATCCCTTTTTGTGGCTATGGTTTTGCATGGATAGGGCATTTTTTTATAGAGAAGAATCGACCAGCTACTTTTACCTATCCACTTTATAGCTTGGGTAGCGACTTTGTAATGTTTTGGCATATTATCACAGGACAGATAAAAACTAAAATGGCAGAGGCAAAGGATCAAATTCAGCCCTAATTTTCAACGGATAATTAAGGCATCTAGTTTGTTAATAATTCTACAAAGAGTTCTCAAAATATATTCCATTTGGAGATGATTTAGTTATTCATAAGAAAAGAACTTATTTTGAATATTTAAAACTCCGAATCGAGTATGCTTATTTTTTTAAATAGAATTATCCATTAAATATCCATTCATTTCCTGTTGATATTCTTTGGCAACCAATCTCGCTTTCTCAGCAAAATCCTCTTTTTCACTGGCATAGATGATGGCACGACTTGCATTGACGAGTAGGCCACAATCTTTATTCAATCCATATTTTGAAACATCTTTCAAACTTCCTCCTTGAGCACCAACTCCAGGAACTAATAAGAAATTATTGGGAATAATACTTCTTATTCCTTCAAAGTCTGAAGCCTTGGTAGCCCCTGTTACGAACATTAAATTATCAGGTGTTCCCCATCTAGCAATTTTTTCTATTACTCTTTGGTACAATGCAATTGGTTTAGAATTTTCCAATAAGGAATCGTTTAAAATTAATTGTTGGAAATCATCTGAACCTTTGTTGCTGGTTAATCCTAATACAATGGTCCATTTGTTTTCATATTCTAAAAATGGTCTTACGCTATCCTCTCCCATGTAGGGTGCAACAGTAATGGCATCAAAATTCATTGCTTCAAAAAAAGCCCTGGCATATTGAGTAGAAGTGTTTCCAATATCTCCCCGCTTAGCGTCTGCAATGGTAAATTGTTCGGAAGGGATATAGTCAACTGTTTTTTGCATCGCCTCCCATCCCTTTAGTCCCATGGCTTCATAAAAAGCGGTATTAATTTTATAACTGACACAAAGATCTTGGGTGGCGTCAATTATTTGTTTATTGAATTCAAAAATTGCATCTGGATGAGATTGAAGATGTTTGGGAATTTTAGTAAGGTCAGTATCCAATCCTACACAGAGGTAGGATTTTTTATATTGAATTTGTTGGATCAGTTGTTGCCTTGTCATAGAGCAAAGTTAATTGGTAAAAGATTAATTTTTACAATGCAAATATTCCAATATTACTTGATACATATTTTGTTTAGAGTCAAAATATCTATCAATAGGATTAAAGTAAATATCAGTTCAATTTTATATTTCTAACTATGAACTATTTTAAGAACTAAAGTATAGCCATTTATTTTACTTCTTGAATTTCTGTAGGAGCCATATTTGCATTTCTCATAGCAATTCCTCTTGCGGCATTACCAGCAAAGTCTAGGAATGATTTTTTAGTGATTTCATCGTCACTTGCCATAATGGGGATACCGCTATCTCCACCTTCTCGAATAGATTGTACAATAGGTATTTGTCCTAAAAAGGGTATATCGAATTCTTCTGCCAAATTTTTCCCTCCATTTTTTCCAAAAATAAAATATTGGTTTTCAGGTAATTCAGCGGGCGTGAAGTAGCTCATATTTTCTACTAGTCCAATTACTGGTACTTTTAATTGGGCTTGTCCAAACATTGCAATTCCTTTTTTTGCATCAGCCAATGCAACCAATTGTGGTGTTGTAACTACAATTACTCCTGTAACGGGTACATTTTGAACGATGGTTAAGTGAATATCTCCTGTTCCAGGAGGCATATCGATTACCAGATAGTCTAGTTCCCCCCAGTTTACGTCGCTCACAAACTGCTTGATAGCGCTGCTAACCATTGGTCCCCGCCACACTACCGCCTGTTTTTCGTCTATCAGTAGTCCGATACTCATCATTTTAATTCCAAATTTTTCAATAGGCTCTATTAATCCTTTTCCATCTACTTCAGTCATCATAGGACGTTCGCCTCTAACACCAAACATAATATGTTGGCTAGGCCCGTAAATATCAGCATCCATCAGACCAACCTTTGCGCCTCCTTTTGATAATGCAATGGCTAGATTACTTGAAATAGTACTTTTTCCCACCCCTCCCTTGCCACTAACCACCGCAATAATGTTTTTTACTCCTCCTAAAATTGATTTAGCATCCTTTCTATTACTGCTAGTATTGCTGGTAAAGTTCACAGTAACCAGCGCCTCTTTGTCTACTAATATTTTTACGGCATTGATGCAGGCGTTCATTATCATGTCTTTTAAGGGACATGCTGGGGTTGTGAGCACCACAGTGAAGGAAACTTTTTTCCCTTCAATTGCGATGTCTTTAATCATATTGAGTGTAACTAGATCTTTTCCCAAATCCGGTTCCTGTACATTACTGAGCGCTCTAAGGATGTCTTCGTTTGTCATCGTTCAATTATTTGTTAAAATGCTATTTTATTTGTAAAATTAATCAATGAAGACTTTACTTTGTTTATTAATTGTAGAATGTTGTTATTTTGGATACTCAGCAATATATTATAACTTTAACTGCTTATAACAACGTTTTTTTAACCGTACTTATGAATAGTTGGAAATCAGTATCTCTGATTAAGGATCACAAAATAATTGAAGAATGATTTTTTAATGATAATTACCAATGAGTAAGGGGATAATTGCTTAATTTCTTTACAAGCTTTATATATTTTATGAAATAACTATAGGTTTAGCTTTGAGCAGCCTCTAAGTAAATAGAAAATGAACAAAATTATATCTTTATTTTTTATTGCAACTTGTCTTTTGCCTATTACTTCTAAAGCACAGTTTGAGACCTTCAAAGACTCTGTGGTGCAACTTTATGGAGTAGTTATGACAGCAGATAGTCTGCAAGGTTTACCTTCAGTAAGTGTAGTAGTGAAAGGTCAAAATAGGGGTACCGTTACTAACAATCAGGGTGTTTTTAGTATCGTCGTTTTGAAGGGTGATCTAATAGAATTTTCAAGCATAGGTTTTAAGCCCAAATTAATTACTGTTCCCAAGGATATTGAAGGCAATCAATACAGTGTGTTACAACTAATGGTAAATGATACGGTTTATTTAGCCGCAACCATTATCAAGTCTAGACCTTCTAGGGAACAATTTGAGAGGGATTTCCTTAAGACAGTTGTTCCTGATGACAAATTGGAAATAGCTCGTAAAAACAACGACGAGAGTCGAAGACGACTTTTAATGGCAACCTTACCAATCGATGGAAGGGAAGCGGCTGGTAGGTATCTTACCCAACAAGCTGTAAAATCTTATTATACAGGACAGGTTCCACCAATGAACATTTTTAATCCATTTGCTTGGAATGAGTTTATTCAAGCATGGAAAAGAGGGGACTATAAAAAGAAATAACCTTCTTCATCTTCGCTATTAAAAATTAAAATTCAGATAGTATATTCAAAACAAAATTTAATTTTTCATTCCACAAATAAGCTATTAGTTATGAGTGACTCTGATTCAACTTCGAAGCCTTTACTGTTGGATAAAAATTACTTTCTTATTGGATTTATGGGGACTGGAAAATCTCATTGGGGTAAATTATGGGCAGCTGCCAATAAGCTAACATTTGTTGATTTAGATGAGTTGATCGAGAAAGCAGAACAAACTACTATTGCCGAAATTTTTGACACCAAAGGGGAAGATTATTTTAGAAAAATAGAAAAGGAGGTATTAAGAAAATGTGGTGAATTTAAAAATTTCTTAATAGCCTGTGGGGGAGGGACTCCTTGTTTTTTTGAGAATATGAAATGGATGAATGATCATGGAGTAACTATTTTCATCCGATCTAGGCCTGTTGAAATATTGGATCGAGTGATGGAAGAAAAAGAAAAACGCCCTTTGTTAAAAAAATTAAATGAAGGGGAGCTTCTTTTTTATATTGAACAAAAACTAAAGGAGCGGGAACCGTTTTATTCTCAGGCTCAAATAAAAGTAGAATCGAACAGCTTGGATGAAAATTCCTTTGCTAAAATTGCTTTAGCTATCCATCAATAAATTATTTTTATGCAAAATTTTTATCTTAAAACTGCTGCTTTATTGGGTGCGCTTGCTGTTACATTGGGCGCCTTTGGAGCTCATACTTTGAAAAAAATCCTCAGTGATAAGTACCTAGAAATTTTTGAAACCGCTGTTCGATATCAATTTTATCATGTATTTGCGTTGATCGCAGTAGGTATTTTACTAAAAGAATTTCCTAATAACCAATTGGTTTGGTCTGGGCGTTTATTTTGCTTTGGAATTTTGATATTCAGTGGCTCACTTTATCTGATGACTTTATTAGAAGCGATGGGAAAGCAGGGATTTCAGTGGCTAGGGGCGATCACTCCTTTGGGAGGCCTTTGTTTAATTGCAGGATGGATTATGATGGCAGTGGGAATAGTGAAAGCCTAATCTAATTTGTTTTTAATAATCACCAGCGTACCATTGTTATTTTCAATACTAAATTCAAGCTGCATATATTCCATTCTCTTTTTTATATTTTTTAGTCCATTCCCTGATTTTCTAAAATCCGCTGTATCAATACCAACTCCATTATCATGGATACTGAGAACTAAATAATTGTTTTCTATTTTTAAAGTTACTATTACTTCAGTGGCTTTTGAGTGCTTGATGATATTATTGAGTATTTCCTTAATAGCTAAAAAAAGATTTCTTCTTTTTTCGCCATTTACTGAAGTGTCAGGTATATTTTCATCAACGTTGATTTGACAGTTGATTCCAGCGTCTTCAAAATAGGCGACCCCATAACTTCTTAGATAGGCAATCATGTTATGCAAAGTATCATTTTCAGTGCTCATCGTCCAGATGAGTGAATTCATATTGTTGATTAATTCATTGGCTGAGTAGGATATTTTTTCAATCTCTGGGATTACATTTTCCCCCATTCTTTTTTTTGCTAATTCGCTATATAATCTGATGGTGGTAATACCAGCTCCTAGGTCATCATGCATCTCCATACTGATTCTATTTCGCTCATTCTGCTGTGATTGTAAAAGTGCAATCTGAATTTCGAGATTTTTATTTTCCCATTCTTTTTTTAGTGCTTCTTGTTCTGTTATCATTGCTATTAATGAATTCCTTTCTTTGTGTGCAATTCCTAATAAAAATAATGTTAACAAACCCACGTATCCTATTTCTAAAAATAACATTGAATTTTCAAAAATTCCAATCTTAGGTAGCAAATCAAAGTGTATTAAATAAGATATAATTGCGCAAAAAACTAATATTAAATTACCTGCGGCGATATATTTTACTAATATACTAGGTTTAAAAAAATTAAAACTGATATATAATGCTGCAATGAACGTCAAGTATATTTCTGTACCATCTTCAATCGCCTCCTGCAACATGAAGTAGTTCGTAAAATAAACTATGAATGTGAAGGATATTAAAATGACAATTAATAAATATTTTTCTAATTGAAGAATTGAATTGATTAAGGGGAGATTAACTTTTGTTTCAAGAAATTCTCTTGAAAAGTCAATATAAAAAATAGTGCCAACTACTAATAAAGCAAATTGTAAATATTCATTAAAGAAACTACTGAATTCACCACCATGGCGTTTGAAAAGTGTATTGAGCAAAATCGTTGTAAATATTGTGCTTGAGTATAAAAAAAAATATAAATAGGTTTTTTTGTTACTGCTCCCAATCATTTTACTCAAACAATATCCCATTATCATAATTAATACACCACAGGTGATATAAGAAATAACGGGGTATCCACTTCCGTTGTAGTGCCTAAGTAGTTTAAATTTTTCGAGATAATCTGGATTAATAAACGTTGGCGTTAATTTATTTTTTGACTTTTTACTGAAATTAATTTTTACAATAAATTCTGCTTTTTCTCTACCATTTAATTGTATAGGTTGATACCCGTTTTTACGACTTTCGTCCTTAAGCTGTATGAATTTATTGTTCATCAGCAATTTGTAAATTTTTATTTTTTTGATATAGGTACCGGCTAAAAAGAATATTTTTTTGGATGTATCCTTATTATTATCGAGAAAATATTTTAAATAAATAGTACTGGTAGTCCATCTGTCAGGTATATCTTTTTCAAGATTAAAATCGGAATTGGAATTCCATTTTTCATTCAAAATGGTCTCCATTGGTAAACTAACGCTACTATCTATAAATAGTTGATATTTACCAATGAGTAGAAATTGGTCTATTTTAGAGATGTCAATAACATTGCTGTCAGTAAGAGGCTGGGCAAATATGCCGTAAGCAAACAGAGATAAGAAACTGCAGAATAATAGTTTTTTCAAAGCGGATTCTTTTTTCAAACTTACATCAATTATTGGATTTTATGACCTTTCCCCATTCTAAATAGAAGGGTTTTTGAGTAATGGTTTTTAATTATCTTTGTCACAATGGCTAATAAAGTTAAATCTACTAAGTCGGATATTCCTATTGAGGAGACATTTAAATCTGATATCGAGGAAAAGGTAGCTGTTAAACAGTTACTTAAAGATGAACGTACCCATAAAATTATAGGTGCAATCTTTTTGTTAGTTGCGTTTATGCTGTTTATTGCGTTTTCTTCTTATCTTTTTACATGGGCCGAAGATCAAGATAAGTTTAGCTATCGTATGTTACTGGCCAATGATATTAAAGTAGAAAATTTGTTAGGCACACTGGGTGCTTTTTTGTCGGAAATTTTTATTCGTCATGGTTTTGGGATTGCTTCTTATCTTTTTTGTACTACTTTTCTTGTGTTGGGTGTTAATTTATTTTTCGAGAAAAAAGTATTTTCATTTCGTAGAAATCTGAAATATCTTATAGTGGGTTTACCTTTATTGAGTGTGGCAGCCTCTGTAATAATGAATGGAAATAGATTTCCTTTCGGGGGTTCTGCAGGAGATGCTAGTAGGGAATGGTTATATATGCGTTTGGGCCAAGTAGGAACCATTGCATTATTGGCAGTTAGTTTGTTGGGTTATATTATTTGGCGTTTTAATCCAGTTTTTTCGTTACCGTCAAAAAAAATGGTAGACAAAGGATCTCCGGGAGAAAATGAAATAATTGGAACTGCTCATAGCGGTTTAGATGGTGAATTACTTGATCCCGAAGTAAAGGGAAATTATTTAAAGTCAGATGCAGCTATGCTTTTGATAGATGATCAATTCAATTCATCCCTTCAGCATGACATTCAAATTATTGAAAAAGATACTCCATTAGAAACAACTTTAGATTCTCAACCAATTATTTTTGACCCGCCAATTGAATTAAAGCAATCTAAAAATAAAGAAGGGGTACCTTCTCTAGAACTAGAAATTAAAACTGTGCCAGAAAAGCTGGATGCTGATGACCAATTAATTCCAAAAGCTAAACATTCATCACTTGGTACACCCTATGATCCAATATTAGATTTAAGAGATTATAAATATCCAACGCTTGATTTATTGGAAGCTCATGGTAGTGAAAAAATTGTACAAGATCCTAAAGAACTTGAGCAGAATAAAACACAGATTTTAGAAACGCTAAAGAATTACGATATTTCTATTCAAAAAATAACTGCTACAGTTGGTCCAACAGTTACCTTGTACGAGATTATTCCAGCTGCAGGCGTTAGAATTTCTCGGATCAAAAATTTGGAAGATGATATAGCCCTCAGTCTCGCAGCATTGGGAATTCGAATTATTGCCCCCATACCTGGAAAAGGTACAATAGGTATAGAAGTGCCCAATACTAAGAAAACAATTGTGAGTATGCGCACATTGCTTTCTTCTGATAAATTTCAAAACAATAATTTTTCTCTTCCAATAGCCATTGGTAAAAAAATAGACAATGAAAATTTTATAGTTGATCTAGCAAGTATGCCTCATTTGTTGATGGCAGGTGCTACTGGACAAGGTAAATCTGTAGGACTTAATGCAATATTAGTTTCATTGTTATATAAAAAACACCCTTCCCAACTTAAGTTTGTTTTGGTAGATCCAAAAAAGGTAGAACTGAGTATTTATAAAACTATTGAAAAACACTTTTTAGCGAAGCTTCCCGGTGAAGAGGATGCAATTATTACAGACACTAAAAAGGTAGTCCATACACTGAATGCATTGTGTATTGAAATGGATAATCGATACGATCTTTTAAAGGAGGCGGGTTGTAGAAATATTAGGGAATATAATGAGAAATTTGTAGCAAGAAAATTGAGTCCTGAAAAAGGTCACCAATTTTTGCCATTCATTGTTTTGGTAGTGGATGAATTTGCTGATTTGATAATGACAGCAGGCAAAGAGGTTGAAATGCCTATAGCCCGATTAGCTCAATTGGCTAGGGCAGTAGGAGTGCATTTAATTATTGCTACCCAGCGGCCAAGTGTAAATATTATTACAGGTACCATTAAGGCCAACTTTCCTGCGAGAATTGCATTTAAGGTAAGTAGTAAAATAGATAGTCGTACAATATTAGACGCAGGGGGAGCAGAACAATTGATTGGCAAGGGAGATATGTTGATTAGTCACAATGGTGAGCTAGTTCGTTTACAATGTGCTTTTGTAGATACTCCTGAAGTGGATAAAATTGTTGATTTTATTGGAAGTCAGCGCGGTTATACCCAAGCTTTTTTATTGCCTGAATATGTAGATGAAAAAGAAATGGAGGGAAAAGATTTTGATCTAAATGACAAAGATTCTCTTTTTGAAGATGCCGCTCGATTAATTGTTGCCAGCCAGAGTGGGAGTACCTCTTTATTGCAAAGACGAATGAAACTTGGATACAATCGAGCAGGAAGGTTAATGGACCAATTAGAAGCAGCCGGTGTAGTAGGGCCAAATCAAGGTAGTAAAGTTAGAGATGTGTTGATTAAAACCGAGGCTGAATTGCAGGAATATTTAAATAATGCCCTTTAACTTAAATTGATTTTATTATTTAATTTACTCTATAACTTTTTCCATTTGCATACTTCTAGAACCCTTCACCAGTAATTTCACACCATGATAAGCCTGTTTTTGAAGCCATTCTTTTGCTTCCTCTGCTTTTTGAAAGAAAAGATATTCATGAAATATATTATTGAAATCACCTCCCACCAACACTACTGCTTTCCAGCGATATTGCTTAATTAGGCTTATGATAGAATGGTGTTCTGTAATACTTTCATTTCCAAGTTCCATCAAAGCACCTAATAGCAATACTTTGTCATCTCCTTCCATTGCTGCAAAATTTTCAATAGCAGCTTTCATGCTAGAAGGATTGGCATTGTAGGCGTCTAATATAATTTGGTTTCCATCTTTTTGTATTAATTGGGATCTGCTATTCGAAGGAGAATAATGTTCTATCGAATTTTGAATAGCTTCATCTTTTACAGAAAAATATTTACCTACTGCCACAGCTACTAATATATTTGGAAGATTATATTCACCGACTAGGTTTGTTTTTATTTTTTTTATATCAGTACCCTTAGTCATTTCTACTTGCAAATAATGCCCCAACTTATTAGCTCTACCTGTAATTTCAGCATTGAGGGTTCCGTAAGTTTTTATTAATGAGATACCAACACTTATTTTTATAAGGTAGTCATAATCATTCATAATGAAAGCGGTGCCACCGCTTATTTTCAAGTAATCAAATAATTCTCCTTTCCCTTTTATTACTCCCTCCTCACCACCAAATCCTTCCAGATGAGCCTTGCCACAATTGGTAATAATACCATGGGTGGGCAGGGTATATTGGCAATAACTAGCTATTTCTTTTTGATGATTTGCTCCCATTTCAATCACTGCTATTTCAGCATCTTTTTTTACGGCTAAAATAGTAAGAGGAATTCCAATATGGTTATTCAAATTCCCCTTGGTACAATAGGTTTTGTAAGTGCTTGCCAACACTTCATTTATCAGCTCTTTGGTAGTTGTTTTGCCATTACTCCCAGTGATTGCTATAAATGGAATGGTAAATTGCTGCCGATGAAATTTGGCTAAATCTTGTAATAATTGAAGTGTATCCTCTGTCTCAATTAATCTAGTGTCTAAAAAATTTACAGCCTCATCAATGATTACATAGGCAGCACCAGCATCAAGTGCTTGTTTGGCAAAGTGGTTACCATTAAAGTTGGGGCCCTTTAAGGCAAAAAAAAGGTCTCCAGTCTTTATTTTTCTGGTATCCGTTTGAATAGACGGGTATTGAATAAAAATGGAATACAATTCTTTTAGAAGCATGAGTCAAAAATAAGACAGATCAAATTATTTTCAATGATAAAAACTTACAAGGTTATAGATAGGGTATTGATCCCAATAAAAAACCCTTCAGAATTTCCGAAGGGTTTTTTATTGGGATCAATATTTTTAAATTTTCTTCTTACTATTTTGTTTTCTCTTTCCAAAGATATTTCCTTCTTTAAATCCAGGACCTTCTGAAGAGCCTAAATAAGTTTGAGCACATCTAAAACCAATGCTACTAGAAGATTGATCTTCGTCTAAAAATCTTCTAGATCCTGGAGAAAGCCAATAGGGTCTATCATTCCAGCTACCACCTTTGAATACTCGTGAATGGTCACTAATTAAGGTACTGGATCCAGTTACATAGGTTGAATTACTTAAAGAGTCACCATCCATAAATCCAAGTGCATTGTTGTGCTGATAGTTTCTTCTATTTTTAATATCGGCATCACTGATATCAGTTTTCTTCAATCTTCCTAGAGAATCTCTTTCAAGCTCTCCTCCACTTCCTTTAAAAAATTTTTGAAATCTATTTCCACGGAAGTAATTGAAGTCTTCACCATCTGAAGGAGTCAAAGGTCGATATACATCCATTACCCATTCTGATACGTTACCACTCATGTTAAAGACACCAAATGCATTTGGGTAAAAAGCTTTGATACTACCAGGTATAGCGGAACGGTCATTCAATCCTCCGGCAATACCCATATTATCTCCACTTCCTCGCTTGAAGTTTGCCAAGAATTTCCCTTGCCAACTACCTCTTCTATTATCTCTTAATCCATTTGGATTATGGCTCCAAGAATAAATTTGTTGGTTAGAAATCAATTCCTCGCCAGTTTTACCTTCTTTCTTTCTTGGATTAGGATTTTGATCTAATAAACCGTAAGCAGCATATTCCCATTCAGCTTCTGTAGGTAAGCGATATCCAATGTTAAGTATTCCATCTTCAATTTTGACAGTTGCTCTTGCTTTACCATTGATATCATTAAATTCTGATTTTCTAGGTTTGCCTCTTCCCTGAATTAATTCAGGATTCATAATGTAAGTATCTGTGTTAAAAGTAGCATCTGCTCCTCCACCTTTCATTTCTTTTTTTGCAAAATCTTTTTTGAGGTACCCCTTCCCAATTAAAGTTAACTCATTAACTCTGTCAGTTCTCCAAATACAAAAATCATGCGCTTGTAACCAAGAAACACCCACTACAGGGTAATAGTTATAAGAAGGATGACGGAAATAATATTCTACAAAAGGTTCATTGTATGCAAGTTCTTCGCGCCACACAAGTGTGTCTGGAAGGGCTTTTGCAAGTACAGCTGAATCTGAACTAAATGTATTCTCAAGCCAGTAAATGTATTCTCTGTAGTGAACGTTGGCTACTTCGGTTTCATCTATAAAAAAGGAGGGAACGGTAATTCTTTTCGGTGTATTATTCCAGTCACCCATTACATCATCTTCCTTGGCCCCCATTACAAAAGTACCTCCTTGTACGAAAATTAAACCAGGACCAGCCTTAGGCGCTTTCATTTTAGCTACATGGAAATTACCTTGATTTTTGTCGTCATAATTCCATCCAGTAACAGATGACTTACCTTTTTTCTTACCAAGAATACCCCCGTTTTTACAAGCCCCCAATGTGGTGATTAGTATTGCAAGGAGTAATAAATTTTTTATATGAATCATTTTATACATGTGCATACGATTTGCAGCTTGATTAACGAATGTTTGAAATAGTTATTGTGTAACATAGATAAACTTGGTTGCGAATATAAATAATTTACACGATATGGACTCATAATCAGATGTGATTTTGTGGATATTTACTAATTTCTTTCATTTTCTATATTTTTTTTAAAATTTACATAAAAATCCTCTGATTTTCAGTTTAATATAGTTAAAGAATTGTATATTTTATTATAAAAATTTATAATATAATTTAACTTCTGAATTCTATTTTTTCTATATTTTTATTTGTCTGTAATATTTTCAAGTTTTGGAACTGTTAGCAATTTGAAAAAAATAAGCATTTTTCCTTTTATTTTTAACAAGATGTTATATATTTGTACTTCAAGCGGGTAAATTCCTGTTTTTTTTAACCTCTAAATTATACCTTATCGATTCTAAGTCTACCTAACCAAGACAAAAAACAGAATGAAAAAGGCTATAATTCAACTAACTGGATTAGTTATTTTACTGGTAAGTGCCACCAGTTATGTTCAAGCGCAGGATCCTACTATTAATGTTGTAACCTCTGCGGTTCCTTTCTTAAGAATATCACCCGATGCTAGAAGTGGAGGTATGGGAGATGTGGGAATTGCTACTTCACCAGACGCTAATTCATCATTTTGGAATTTAGCCAAAACCCCGTTTAATGTTAATAAAGGTGGCATTTCTGTAACCTACACACCATGGCTCAAAGATCTTGGGTTGAATGATGTTTATCTCGCTTCATTATCTGGATATTATAAATTAGATGAAGAACAAGCAATTTCTAGTTCAATGAGGTATTTTAGTTTGGGAAGTATTCAATTTACTGATAATCTAGGAAATGATCTTAGCTCTTACCGACCAAGGGAGTTTGCTTTTGATGCAGGATATTCAAGAAAGTTGTCTAGTAAATTATCATTAGGCATTGCACTAAGGTATATTAATTCAAACCTAGCAAGCGGAACTATCAATGGTGTTTCATATAAGGCAGGCTCTTCTGTAGCAGGTGATTTGAGTCTTTTTCATACGGGAGCTGTATCAGGTGGCTCTGCTTTAAACTATGGAGTTACTTTGAGTAATTTAGGATCAAAAATTTCCTATACTAGTGATGCAAATCAAAAGGATTTTATTCCTGCAAGTCTTGGTTTAGGTGCTGCTTACACCCGTGAGATTGATCCAGTAAATAAAATTACTTTCGCTTTAGATATTCATAAATTATTGGTACCTACGCCTCCATTAGTGGGTGATAGCGCAGGGTTAGTGAGTTACCGTAGTAAAGGTGTTGTGGGTAGTTGGTTTAGCTCATTGGGTGATGCACCTGGTGGATTCTCAGAGGAGTTGAAAGAATTTCAGACATCCTTAGGAGTAGAATATTGGTATAATAACCAGTTTGCCTTGCGCACAGGTTATTTCTATGAAAACCCTATAAAGGGGAATAGACAATATTTTACGCTAGGTGCGGGTTTAAAATATAGCACTTATGGTATTAATTTCTCCTACCTTTTACCTTCTGGATCGGGGGTAAGTCGTAATCCTCTGTCTAACACTTTACGATTTAGCTTGGTGTTTGACTTTGCTGAAGGGAAAAAGTAATTTAAAATATTTCAGTTTAAAAAGCGTTTCGATTTGAGTCGGAACGCTTTTTTATTTTTAAACTAACGTACCTTCGGCATTAATCAATAAAAAATATTATGAGTATGAGAATAGGGTTTGGTATTGATTTTCATCAATTGGTTACTGAAAGGGAGTTTTGGTTAGGAGGTGTTAAAATTGATCATCCCAAAGGAGCGCTAGGTCATAGCGATGCGGATGTATTGTTGCATGCCATTTGTGATGCAATGTTGGGCGCTGCCTGTCTAGGTGATATTGGGGTGCATTTTCCTGATACCGATGCTGCGTTAAAAAATATTGATAGTAAAATATTACTTAAAAAAAGTTTTGAACTTATAAAAAATGCCGGTTATACAATCGTAAATATAGATAGTACTTTATGTTTGCAGGCACCAAAAATTAAAGAGTATGTTCCACAAATGCAAACCGTAATAGCTGAAATTCTTTCATTACAAATTACAGATGTTTCTATTAAAGCTACGACCACTGAAAAAATGGGTTTTGTTGGAAGGGAAGAAGGTTTGGTGGCCTATGCATCTATTTTGTTAAATAAAAAATTGGATTGAGTTTATTAAAAAACAATCATCAAAAAGAGTAAACTTGTTACCTTTGCTCACATTGAATTGAATAATTTTTTTGAATCCTATTATTTGATTCCTTTTGGATTAGTAGGGGTAGAAAAAATATAAAAATTGATATCAAATGAATACAATTTCTGTAAACATCATCAACAAATCTTCTAACGAATTACCAGCATATGCAACGGAGGGTTCAGCTGGTATGGATTTAAGGGCCAATTTGGATCAACCCATTACTTTACAATCATTGGAAAGGACTTTAATACCTACTGGTTTATTTTTAGAACTTCCAGATGGATATGAAGCACAAATAAGACCTAGAAGTGGATTGGCAATAAAGCAGGGAATCACCTGCCTTAATACACCCGGCACCATTGATAGCGATTATAGAGGTGAATTAAAAGTTATTCTGATTAATTTGAGTAATGAGCCTCAAATTCTGTCTCACGGTGATAGAATTGCTCAAATGGTTATCAGTTCGGTAGATAAAGCAAACCTTATTTTGGTGCAGGAAATTAATAGTACACAAAGAGGAGAAGGGGGGTTTGGCCATACAGGTAAAAAATAAATTTATTGAAATTAAAAATGAAATATCCAACTACTAATAGAATTCATTTCTTCTTTCTACTTTTCACGATGCTGATTGTGATTACTTCGGTAGGGTGCAAGACTGCAAAAAAAATACAGGCAGCTGTTGATAAAAAAGACAGCACCTCAATAAATATTACTCAACCAGTCAATGAAGATTCAATTTTATTGGTCAAAAACGCTTTGGAGGAGGTGTATAGCAAAAAAATTGACTTTAAAACTTTTTCTGCAAAAATCAAGGTTGAATATGAAGATGCAAAAGGGAAGCAACCCAATATAACTGCCTATGTGCGTGCTTTAAAAGATAGCTTAATTTGGATTTCAGGTTATGCAACAATTTTTAATGTAGAGGCATTTAGAATTCTAATAAAAAAAGACAGTGTTTTTGTTTTAGATAAAATTAATAAAGAAGTAAAGCTTAGGTCAATTGATTATTTACAGGAAATTACTGAAATACCATTCGATTTTAAAACTCTTCAAAATCTATTGATTGGCAATCCGATTTTTTTAGATGACAATATAATTTCTTATAAAGAAACTGAGTCGAAAATATTACTCGCAACTCTAGGGAAATATTTCAAACACTTATTAACTCTTAACAAATCAGATCATTTAATAATCCATAGTAAATTAGACGATGTTAATATTGTTAGAAATAGAACTGCTGATATTACTTATGGGGATTATGTAAATAACAATAGTGTTAATTTTTCTACTTTTCGGGAAATAACAGTTTCAGAAAAAAACAAGCTGGATGTACAACTAAATTTCAAACAGTATGAATTTAATAAAGAGCTGGTAATTGTTTTCAATATTCCCGCCAATTATACTCGAAAGTAAAATTGAAAGTGATTGATCGTTAGTGGTTTTATAATTTAAGCTGGTTTAATTTTTTTGGTTATTATTAGAGAAATGAAACAGCCAACTTGTTTATTTTTGTTATTCTTGTAAAATCTGAATATGATTAAAAGTTTTTTTTTCTTACTGCTCTCTTTTTTTATAAGTTACTGTTCATTAGCGCAGTCTCCTGCGCAACAAGAGTTGGAAAAACAAAGACTAGAATTAAAAAGGGAAATTGAGCAAACACAAGAGCTATTAGATAAAAACAATAAAAGTACTAAAGAAAGTTTAGGGCAACTTTCTCTCATCAATCGTAAGTTAAATTTGCAGGAGAATGTTATTGAAAACATTAGTAAGGATATTAATTTACTTGACAATTCAATATATAAATCCCAACGAGATATTAATAGGCTCCAAGTGCTATTAGATACCCTTAAACAGGAGTATTCTAAAAGTATGTTGTATGCTTATAAAAATAGAAGTAATTCCGATTTTTTAAATTTTATATTTTCAGCTTCTAGTTTCAATGATGCGATTAAAAGGATTACCTACCTAAAGAGTTATAGAAATTATCGGGAATTGCAAGGGGATAATATTTTGCGAACCAAAGTGCTTTTGAATCAACGAATTGAAGAGATGAGTGGAAATAAGGTAAAGAAAGGACAGGTATTACAAATTCAAAGTAAAGAATTGTCTGTATTGGAAGTTCAGCAACAGGAAAAAAATCAAATAGTAAAAAAGCTAAAGGAACAAGGAAAGGAATTGAATAATCAGATTGCAGCTAAGAAAAAGCAAATGCAAAAAGTGAGTAATGCCATTGCAGCAGCTATTAGGAGGGCACAAGAAATGGCAAGAAAAGAGGCTTTGGCTAAAGCATTGGAAGAAAAAGCAAAGCGTGATGCAGCCGAAAGGGCTGCAGAAAAAAATAAGATAACTGTTGAAAAAGGAAATGCTACCGTAACTACAAAACCAGTTCCATTAAAACCTGAAAAAGCTTTGCCTATTTCTGTTAGACAAGAAAGTATTTTGTTGGGAAATGATGCGGAAGTTAAGTTGAATGCAAATTTTATTAGTAACAAAGGGACATTACCATGGCCGGTGGATAAAGGCTATATGATTATGCGATTTGGCCCTCAAAAACTTGATATTGGAGTGACAGTTGATAATCCAGGTGTAACTATTGGGAGTGAAATCGGCACATCAGTAAAAGCTTTATTTGACGGAGAAGTTTCTTCTGTTACTAATATTGAAAATATGCAGGTTGTTATTATTAAACATGGAGCGTATTTTACCACCTACAGCAATTTATCTGGTGTTCATCTTTCTCGTGGTCAAGGTATTCGAACAGGCCAGGTAGTTGGAAAAGTTGCACCCAATGATGAAGGAATTGGGTCTATTGATCTCATTATTAGCAATGAAAAAAGTAATCTGAATCCGGAGGGCTGGCTTAGACGAAGGTGATTAGTTAATTAATCGCTGATATAACGCTTCATATTTTGGAACTATATTTTCTATGTCGAATTTTTTAGCCTGAATCAGCGCATTGGCTTTAAAGCGATCATGCGTTTCTTTATTCTGTAAAATAAACAATGCATTTTTACTCATATCTTCTACATCACCTATTTCACTCATAAAGCCACAATTTCCATTAATAATTATTTCGGGTAATCCACCTGCATTAGTTGATATTACAGGCACTTCTGCTGCTAAGGCTTCTAATGCAGCTAGGCCAAAGCTTTCATATTCACTGGTTAGTAAAAAAAGATCGGCTACAGGTAAAATGTCTTCCATTTGTTCCTGTTTGCCTAAAAATTTAATATTCTCAACTGAATTACTTTTTCTTGCTTCTGCTTCTATGAGAGAACGTTCTGGTCCATCACCTAATAATAATAATTTAGCAGGAATTTTTTCATTGATCAGAAAAAAAGTTTTAACTACATCTTCCACTCGCTTTACTTTTCTAAAATTACTTGCATGAACAATTATTTTTTCTCCATTCGGAGCAATTAATTTTTTAAACTCTTCGATTGGTTTCCTATTAAAACGAGTTACATCAACAAAGTTGTGAATCACTTCAATTTCTTTTTCTATATCAAAATTTTTATAGGTTTCAGCTTTTAGGTTATCGGATACAGCAGTTAAAATATCACTTTCATTCATTGAAAAGGTAACTACTGGTCGATAAGTTTTATCCCTGCCTATAAGGGTTATATCAGTGCCATGTAAAGTAGTTATTACAGGAATTTGAATCCCCTGCTTGGCTAAAATTTGTTTAGCTATATATGCTGCAGAAGCATGAGGTATTGCATAGTGTACATGAAGCAATTGAATATTATTATTGGTTATTACATCCACCATCATGCTAGAAAGGGCCGTTTCATAGGGAGGGTAGTCAAATAAAGGATAGGTAGGAACCCTTACTTCGTGATAAAAAATATTACCGTGAAAATGACTTAACCTAACGGGTTGTTGATAAGTAATAAAGTGTATCTGGTGTCCTTTATCAGCAAGGGCTTTTCCTAATTCTGTTGCTAGAACTCCACTTCCCCCAAAGGTGGGATAACAAACAATTGCTATGTTCATACAATTTATTTTATATATAGTTGATCATGAAGTAGCCTAAGTTAAATCTCTTTAGACATTTCATGATAGTCTGCATTAGAACCAATTAATTTTGCACCATAGATTGAAGTATTTGATGCTGATTGGGTAATGAAAACTAATGCAAGTTACCGATTTATTATGGTCGGTATTTTAATTAAGTATTACATTTGAATTATCAAATTTGTTAACTCAAAATCATTTATGATACAAAAAACAATCATTCTAGTATTTACTGGTTTACTTTCTTTGGGTGCTGCTGCCCAGAAAGAAGATTCAATCACTATCAAAAATATTGCTGACAATGTATTGATTCATGGAACTGCTTATGAAAATCTAAGGAAGATTTGTAAAAAAATTGGCCCAAGGTTAAGTGGTTCAATACAAGCTCAAAAGGCAGTGGCGGCTACTACAAAAATGTTAAAAGATGCTGGAGCAGATACGGTTTACCTCCAGCCTTGCATGGTTCCTCATTGGGTTAGGGGGGCAAAAGAGGTAGGGTATATTAACCTTCCTAATGGATCTAAATATCAATTAAATCTTTGTTCACTTGGCAATTCAGAGGGTACAGGACTGAAGGGAATCTCTGCTCCAATCGTTCAAGTTAATAATTTTGCAGAATTAAGTCAATTGGGTAAAACGGGTGTACAAGGAAAAATTGTTTTTTTTAATTTCGAAATGAACCCTACCTACATAGCTACTTTTAATGCCTATGGAGAGAGTGGTCGTTCTAGAACTGCTGGACCCTCTTTAGCTGCAAGTTATGGAGCTGCAGGTGTGCTAGTTCGCTCATTGGCAAGTAATTTCGACGACTATCCACATACTGGAGTTACTATCTACAATGATTCTTTTCCTAAAATACCTGCTGTTGCAATAAGTACTAATAATGCCATTTGGCTAACTAAACAATTATCAAAGGGTCAAGCACTAACCGCTTATTTCAAAAATACTTGTACTATGTTACCTGATGAACCATCATTTAATGTAGTTGGAGAAATTAGGGGTAGCACTCTACCAAATGAGATTATTACTGTTGGCGGTCATTTGGATAGTTGGGATCTCGCAGAGGGTGCGCAAGATGATGGTGCAGGATGTGTGCAGAGTATTGAAGTAATTAGAGCTTTTAAGGCTACCGGTATTCGTCCACTAAGGACTCTTCGTGCTGTCATGTTTATGAACGAAGAAAATGGAGGAAGAGGGGGTGACAAATATCTTGAATTAGCTTTATTAAATAAGGAGAATCATTTTTTTGCTTTAGAAAGTGATGCAGGTGGTTTTTCTCCTCGAGGGTTTTCTCTTGAAATGAGTGAAGAGAAGATTAACAAGATTAAACAATGGAAAAACTTATTTTATCCTTACGGAGTATATGATTTTTCAGCCTCAGGAAGTGGTTCGGATGTTGGCCCTTTAAAAGTTACGGGTGCTGCTTTGGCTGGACTTAGACCAGATAGTCAACGATACTTTGATGTTCACCATGCTGCTTCAGATGTTTTTGAAAATGTAAGTAGAAGAGAACTTCATATGGGAGCCTTGAATATGGCAGCTCTAATCTATTTGGTAGACAAGTATGGATTATAAGGTTATCTGTTTAATAGGTAAGAAACTAAGTTATTTAAAACATCAAAAAGAAAAATGCCGGGCTATAAAAAAATTCTTTATTCAATCTTTTTTTGTTTGACAATTGGATTGTCAATAGTTGTTTATTGGAAGTACTATTTTACATTCAGTGAGGGATATCGAACAGGGTTAATTCAAAAATTATCTTTAAGAGGAAATTTTTTTAAAACCCATGAAGGTGAGTTGGTATTAAGTAGTATAGTTTCTTCAAATAATATCGCATTGGCTTCCGAAAAATTTTATTTTTCAGTACCTAGTGACAGCATTGCTACTATTCTTCAAAATTATGAGGGAAAACAAGTGAAACTTCATTATGTACAAAAAAATAATTCTATTTGCTGGCGAGGCGATAGTGAGTATTTAGTAGATGGGGTTACCGAACAGTCAAATACAAAATAAAAATCTATTAGGCCTTTAATAGAAATATGACTGGTTTTTTATGAAAGTCAATTTTTTCTTTTTGCCAATCAGCTACTGTTTTGGTTTTAACAAATTCATTGATACCCGTTAACTCCGCTGCTATGCAAATCCTTGTAGTTGCCTTACAAGTTTTTAATAGCGTTTCTATTAATTGATTGTTTCTGTATGGAGTTTCAATAAATATTTCAGTGCTATTTTTTTTTGTTGAAGAAGATTCCATTTCCTTGATTGTTTTTGTGCGCTCTATGTTATCAATTGGAAGGTATCCTACAAATTCAAATTGCTGCCCGTTCATTCCACTAGCCATTAATGCTAAAAGAATGGAGCTTGGTCCTACTAGTGGCTTTACAGTAATATTTAATTGCTGAGCAAGTTCAACGAGTATTTGTCCAGGATCAGCAATTCCAGGACATCCAGCTTCGCTAATAATGGCTATATTTTTCCCTTCATTTATTTTTTGTCGGAAGCTAGTTTTTTGTTCTTCCTCAGCCTTATGAATAGTAAACCATTCAAAATCATTAATAACAATATCCTTGCAAATGCTTTTTAAAAATCGTCGGGTGGTACGTTCATTTTCTGCAAAAATTACTTGGCAATCTTTTACAGCATCTATTAAATAAGTTGGAATCGTTTGAAGTGCTAACTCATCTAATACAGATGGCACTAAGTACACCTTACTCATAGTATGATTCTTTTATTGAAATGTAAATGATTGAATGTTTCGATTGATGGAGATTTTTTACCAATGTTTTAGGAAGTTTATAAATTTATTGGCGAGTTTTATACAAACTAATAGTAGCAGCTATTACTGAATAGCTAGGGGCTAATACCCAACCAACGCCCACTAAAAGATGCATTAGGTAAAATACGATTCCATTTCCAATGGCCAAACCTTTATGATCGCTGATGAATGCAATACTTTGAGAGGCGGATAATTTATTTCTTTCGCAACTGTAATCGAGCATTGAAAATCCTAGATAGTAAGCTTCAATTAATATTGCAAAAAATGGTGTAAACCATCCAATGAAAGGAATAAATGATAAAATTAATATTGATAAAATATATACTGATTGCCATAAAGAATTACGCAGTACCAGTTTCACGCTTCTAGCAATATCCTTTAATAGTTGATTGAAACTAAAAGGAAATTCTTTATTCTCCATGATTGCTTCTGTCTTTTCACTTAGGTAGGAAAAAAGAGGAGACCCGATAATTAAAAAAATATATTTAAATAAGGAAAAATAAAATAGCATCAATACCAATTGAAGAATTACCTGCCCAAAAATAAAAAGAAACTTAAGCCAGCTTTCTTCCAGCGTGAACATCCATTTTTTTAAACCAGTTAGTGAAAAAAGAAGGTCGATTGCATTTCCGCTGCTAATCCAAAACAAGTAAATACCTACTCCAAACAATAAAGAATAGATAATACCGGGTATTAAAATCCATTTCCAAAGGCGATGCTTAATGATAAACATATGAGCCAGGTAATAAGATTGAAAGGCTATAATAATATCTTTTAACATTCGTTTGGAAAAGCTTTTTTAACGTTTAATTGAAAATAGACTTAGTAATAAGTTATTCGTTGAGTTTTAAATTTATTAAGTAGCAAACATTAAACTCTTTTATAGAAATTCAATTTACATACTAAAATACAATTTAGTTGAATCAATTAATGATTTGAAGCATTTAATATTGAACAGAGTTGTCATTATTTCAAAAATTGATTAAAATTTCGGACAGGGAATACCTATTCTTTGACTTGTTTTCTTAATATAAATTAAAGAAAACTCTGAGCCACCCCTACTTACTGTAGCTGCCTTAAGACTAGATGTATTAATATCATAACTAGCACCAATTCTTAGCCCTTTTATTTCAATGCCTAAGTAGGGTATAAGAGCATCATTCATTCGAATCCAGGTACCAAAGTATAAATTACTAGGATGGTCAGAATCGCCATTTAAATTAGCTGATATTGCAGCACCTGCTAATGTCTCACTGGCATTATTTTGAATCTGGTGTATTATAGAAGTATTTAAGGATAATTGGTCGTTTATTGGAAATGAGTAACCACCATGTATCGTTACTCTTGAAGAAAGATTCCATACTTTGTCAATAAAACTAAGATTAGGTCTATTGATATGATATATGGAGGCACCCAAATAATAATTATTTGAACCTGTGCTTGACCCAGAATACAATATACCTGCATTTACGTCTAGGTAATTATGTGTATTTCCATTGTTTAATCTTTCTGCTGTTGAACCTGTAAAACCATTTTGAGTTAGTTGGTCCTCAAATGTTAATTTATTAAAGTCAAGTATAGTACTGCTATAGGTGGTCTGAAAACCTGCTCCTAGGGTATTGTATCCATTTTCATCTAATGACTTATGGTAGCTTAGTGATAATGAGCCATAATTAAGTTTTAAAGCAGCATCTGCACTTTGGTCACTTAAAGCAGAAAATCCAATTCCAAAAATATCTCCTTCACCAATTTTATTTTTCAACATATTGAAATCAGCAGAAGCTCCAGTGGTTACATAGGCTTTGGGTATTGAAGGCCATTGATCACGATGGATAGCAGTCATTCTGAAGTCTCCATCAAATTTTCCTGTAAATGCTGGGTTGAGGGTTAGTGGAGAAGAGAAAAATTGTGAAAAATGAGGATCCTGCCCTTTTACAAAAATGAAAAGTAGCATAGCTCCTAATAATGTGATTAATTTTCTCTTCATTTAAATGATAGCAAATAATTTTACTTGCAATAATAATGAGCAAATTTAAATTTTAATTCGCAACTGCAAGTTCGGTCTATTATTTTACAAAAAATACTTCCTATTTATTTAGTATTTAATAATATTTTATTAAATAAATCTCACATATTATTTTTTGAAGAAAGGATAAAAAATAATTATATCTTCTTTAACTCTTTTCTAGGATTGTATTTTTTGTCCGAAAGCAAGGTCTCCTGCATCTCCTAACCCTGGGACAATATATCCCTTAGCAGTTAATTGGTCATCAATATCTCCACACCATATTGTCGCATTAGGATGGGCCTTTAAAACATATTCAAGGCCAACCTTACAAGCAATGGCACAGACAATATGCAGCTCTTTTATATTTCCTACATTTTTCAAATATTGGATCACTTTTACAAGTGAAGCGCCAGTAGCAATCATTGGGTCACTAATAATTACCACTTTATCTTCTATCTCTGGGCAACTCATGTACTCAAGTTGTATTTCGAAACTTCCATCTAAATTATGTTTGCGGTATGCACTTATAAATGCATTTTCCGCCTTGTCAAAATAATTCAATAATCCATTGTGCATCCCAAGACCAGCTCTAAGAATGGTAGCTAATATTGGTTGAAACTGCAATACGCTACAGCTTGCTATTCCTAATGGAGTTGTAACTTCTTTATTTTTCCAAGATAATTTTTTACTGATTTCGTAGGCAGCTACTTCTCCTATCCGTTCTAAATTTCTTCTAAAACGCATTTGATCACATTGGATATCTTGGTCTCTTAACTCTGCAATCCAATTACTTACTAATGAATGCTGTTCGCTTAAATTAATTATCATATTGTTTGATAGATTTTAGTAGCAATTTTTTTACAAGTACTAATTTTTACAATTTACTAAAAAATTTAAAATGATCTCCATCAAAAAGACCAAGATCACTAATTTTAATATGAGGGATTACCAATAGCGCCATAAAAGATAAGGTCATGAAGGGGGCTTCTAATGTTGATCCTAAATCATTTTTTAGCATTTTATCAATTGCTATATAGGATTCGGCCACTTGATAACCATCATCGTTGCTCATTAAACCAGCAATTGGTAAAGCTAAAATCATTTCTCTTTGAGATGAAACAGAGCTAACCCCTCCTTTTGTTTTAATTACTAAGTTTACTGCTTTACAAATACTCTCATCGTCAATACCCACCGCAATTATATTATGACTATCATGAGCAACAGTAGAAGCAATGGCTCCCTGTTTTAATCCAAAGTTTTTTACAAATGCCTTTGATATAGGTGCTTTTGTATATCGATTGATTACTACTAACTTTAAAATATCATTGCTAACATCGCTTACAATTTCGCCTGCTTTAATTTTGGGCGCTACCAAAAGTTGATTGGTAATTAATTGACCTTCTAATGCTTCTATTACTAAAATTTCTTTTTCATTTCCATACTTAATAGAAAAGTCCTTTACTGATTGTTCTATGCAATTGAACTGATTGATTGGTTGTGAAACATTTCCTTTTATAAATGACTTTCCGTTTTCTGCAACTAATTCACCATCGATGAAAGTTTTTAGTACTGAAAAATTGATCAAATCTTTTACTACTATAAAATCAGCTGCATCATTTATTCTTAGTAGACCAACGTCCATTTTATAATGTAAAGCTGGATTGATGCAAGCGGCTTTTAAAACCTTTAATGGATCGATGCCTTTTGCGATTGCTCTAGAGCAAAGAAGGTTGATATGTCCTTCCACCAAACTATCGGGATGCTTATCATCACTACAAAACATTATTTCATCAGGAAACTCATTTAATAAATTAATGAGGGCTTCAAAATTTTTAGCAGCACTTCCTTCTCTAATCAGAATCTTCATGCCATATTTTAATTTTTCTAACGCTTCAGCCTCTGTAAAACATTCGTGGTCAGTACTGATACCAGCATTGATATAATTAAAAGCGTCTAGCCCCCTTAGTCCAGGTGCATGTCCATCAATTGGCTTATTGTATTTTTTTGCAGAGGCAATTTTTTTAAGCACTTCTTCATCTCCCATTAAAACACCTGGAAAATTCATCATTTCGCTCAAATACTTAATTTCTTTTTTTTGAAGTAGAGTATCTACCTCTTCTGAGGTTAATATAGCTCCCGCTGTTTCAAAATTGGTTGCAGGTACGCAACTAGGTGCGCCAAAATGAAATTTAAAAGGAACTGTTTTACCATTGGAAATCATAAACTCAACACCCTCCATTCCACATACATTGGCAATTTCATGAGGGTCGCTTACAGTAGCTACTGTGCCATGAACAACTGCGATTTTAGCAAATTCACTGGGTACCAGCATTGAGCTTTCTATATGAACGTGGCTATCAATAAAACCAGGAATAATAAATGCAGTCTCTATTTTAATTTCTGATTCAATTCTTCTTATTTCAACAATTTTTTTTTGATCGATTGTGATCTCACCAAAAAAAATAATATCGTTAAAAAGGTCTACAATATTTCCACTTATTTTATGTGACATTTTAATTTATATAGTTGTAACAAATATAAGTCCGTTTATACGAATGGATTGAATGATATTAAATTATTAACAAATTTAATATTGCGAAGTGAAAATTATTTAAAATTTAAAATCTTATAATTATTATTGCTGATTAGTAAAATTGTTTTTTGCAATTATTAAACTTTTAGAATTGAAAGTTTTCAATACCTACTCAGTAATGGCAAAGTGATTTTTCAACGCTAAAAGGTATTTTTGTGAGGAGTGAATTAGTAGAAGGTAAATCCTGATTGGCTATTTTCAAATTGTATTAAAATAAGTCAGAGGAAAAGTTTTTATTTATTTTTTGTTAATAATATAAAATTAGCAACAAAATCAGGTATTGATTTGTTAGTTTGTTAGGATTAAAAAATATCTTTTATCGCTAGATTTTTTTAAATATGTTATTACCAACTCTAGCGATCTATTCAATCTTATGTAAACCATTAAAATCAACTAGTATGAAAAAATTAACTATTGGTCTAATCACTATTTTAGCTTTGATAAGCACTCAGTCGATTAAGGCACAAACTTTGGATGAAGTCGTAAACAATTATGAAATTGCCAATGGAGGTAAGGAAAAGTTGTTGTCATTAAAATCAGTTAAAATGATTGGTAGTCTTGACGTTCAAGGATATGAGGTAGGGGTAACTGTTACTGCGGTGAACGGTATAGGCACTCGCAATGATATTTCTGTTCCAGGAATGGGAGAGGGTTTTCAAGTAGTGAATACTAAAAAGGGATGGGACTTTATGCCATTTAGAGGACAATCAAGCCCGGAAGAGATTTCACAAGAACAGTTAAAATATGCTCAAGCACTACTAGATTTACAAGGCTTACTTGTAAATTACAAGGAGAAAGGGAATCAGGTTGAACTATTGGGGAAAGAAAAATTGTCTGGTGCAGAATGCTTTAAATTGAAGGTTACGACTAAAATTGGAAAAGTATATACCTTGTTTATTGATGCCAAAACCTACTATCGAGTTAAGATGATAGGCAAAGGAAGTGCTGCTTCTGGAGAAGTAGATGTAGAAGTTTCTTATAGTGATTATAAGAAAACGGATGATGGATATGTATTTCCTTATGTTCAAACAATTGAAGCGGGAAGTATTGTGTTCAAAACAATTGAGGTGAATAAGCCAGTAGACGAAAAGATATTTACAATCGATTAGTCCTAATTGTTAACTTTTTATCATTTTTAGCCAGTGATGGCACAATATTACAGCGATAGCCTGCTTTAATATAAAGATTGGAGGGTGTTAAATATTAAATTGTTTTAGAAAGCTCGAAAATTCGGGCTTTTTTTTGTAGCATTTTAATTACATTTGCAAAGTTTTAAATCAATTAAAATATTTTCAAATATGAGTACAGTAAAAGTTGCAATCAATGGTTTCGGACGTATTGGACGTTTAGTATTTCGCCAGATTTATAATATGCAGGGAATTGATGTAGTTGCTATCAATGATCTAACTAGTCCTGCAGTATTGGCACATTTATTAAAATATGATAGTGCACAGGGTCGTTTTGGACAGGAGGTAACTGCTACTGAAAACTCAATCATAGTAAATGGTCATGAGGTAAAAATATATGCTCAAAAAGATCCTGCACAAATTCCATGGGGTACTCACCAAGTAGACGTGGTAATTGAAAGCACAGGTTTCTTTACTGATAAAGCCAAAGCGGAAGCTCATATTACTGCAGGTGCAAAAAGAGTGGTTATTTCAGCTCCAGCAACAGGAGATTTAAAAACGGTAGTATTTAATGTAAATCATAATATTTTAGATGGTAGCGAAACAATTATCAGTTGCGCAAGCTGTACCACTAACTGTCTTGCGCCAATGGCTAAAGTTTTAAATGATCAGTTTGGAATAGCAACCGCTATTATGACTACCATTCATGCTTATACCAACGATCAGAATACATTGGATGCTCCTCATCCTAAAAATGACTTGCGTAGAGCAAGGGCTGCTGCTGCGAACATAGTTCCTAACAGCACAGGTGCAGCAAAAGCAATTGGCCTTGTTTTGCCAGAATTAAAGGGAAAATTAGATGGAAATGCTCAAAGGGTTCCGGTAATAACTGGATCTCTTACCGAATTGACAAGTATTCTAGAGAAGACAGTTACTATCGAACAAGTAAATGCAGCTATGAAAGCAGCAAGTAACGAAAGCTTTGGTTATACTGAAGATGAAATAGTAAGTTCAGATGTAATTGGTACTAATTTCGGTTCTCTTTTTGATGCAACTCAAACCAAAGTAATGTCCGTTGGTGACAAGCAATTGGTAAAAACAGTTAGTTGGTATGACAATGAAATGAGTTATGTTTCTCAATTGGTTAGAACTGTAAATTATTTTGCAGGCCTTATAAGTAAATAATTAATTGGTTAATAAAATTTGAATTTCGGATAATATTGTTTCGAATTTTGTTAGGCTAATTTGTTTAAAAAATCAAAAATTAGAATCGGAGCTTTATAGCCTAACCATCCAATTCTTTTTTTATGTTTTAATAAATAAGGCTCTCTTTTGGGAGCCTTATTTAATTGTAATCAAACTTAAAAATCAGTTCTATTTCAAGGAACATTATTTTATTATGAGTAGTAAATTTTCCAATTTTAATTTTAAGGGTTTAAAAGCCTTGGTAAGAGTAGATTTCAATGTTCCTTTGGATGCTGAATATAATATTACAGACGATACAAGAATTTCTTCAACTATTCCAACCATAAAAAAAATATTGAATGATGGTGGGAGTGTTATATTAATGAGTCATTTTGGAAGACCAAAAGAGGGGCCAACCGATAAATATTCATTGAAGCATTTAGTGAAGCATTTAGAATCCTTATTGAACGCTAATGAGACTTTAAACACCAGTGTTTTTTTTGCAGAAGATTGTATTGGGGAACAGGCATACCAATTAGCAAGCGAATTAAAAGCTGGTGAAGTATTACTGCTTGAAAATCTTCGGTTTTACAAGGAAGAGGAAAAGGGTGATGAATCATTTGCAGAAAAATTGAGTAAATTAGGGGATGTATATGTGAACGATGCATTTGGAACTGCTCATAGGGCACACGCTTCTACTGCAGTAATTGCAAAGTATTTTGCTGCAGATAAAAAGATATTTGGATTATTAATGGAAGGTGAAGTGATTAGTGCAGAAAAAGTTTTGCATCATTCCGAAAAACCTTTTGTAGCAATTATAGGTGGAGCTAAGGTTTCAGATAAAATTTTAATTATTGAAAATTTATTGGAAAGAGCGACTGATATCATTATCGGAGGAGGAATGGCTTATACTTTTTTAAAAGCAAGTGGAGGTCAAATTGGTAATTCTCTTTGCGAAGATGATCGATTGCAAACTGCTCTTGACATTCTGGAAAAGGCAAAACAAAAAAATGTAAAAATTCACCTACCAGAAGATTCAATTGTTGCCGACAAGTTTGCGGCTGATGCAGCAACTCAAGTGATTTCTAGTGATGCAATCTCATCGGGATGGATGGGTTTAGATATTGGTCCAAAGGCAGTCGAAATGTTTAGCGAGGTAATTCAACGATCCAAAACTATATTATGGAATGGTCCGATGGGGGTTTTTGAAATGGAAAAATTCCAAAATGGCACAAAGTCAGTTGCTTTAGCGGTGGCAGCAGCTACTACTAAAGGCGCATTTAGTTTGGTGGGTGGTGGCGACAGTGTGGCGGCAGTAAATCAATTTAAATTAGCAGATAAAGTGAGTTATGTTAGTACTGGAGGAGGAGCAATGCTTGAATATTTTGAAGGAAAGGTTCTGCCAGGCATAGCAGCTATTCAGTAATAGATTTAGATAAAAAAATGTTACTTTTTATAAAATATGGATTTTTCTAAGACTTATAAACTAATTTTAACCTAAATTGATTTTTTGAAAGGAGTTATTTTTAATTTCTTAAAATGAAAAAATCGATATTGAAATTCTTAACATTAAAACTTAAAACTCATGAAACGGACTGGACTTATTATTTTAGGAGTGGTGGCTATTATTGTAATTTGGGTAATTAGTGCACGCAATGGTATGGCAACATCAGAAATTGGTATTAATGGTAAATGGGGACAAGTGCAGACTCAATATAATAGAAAGGCAAAATTGTATGAAAATATAGTAAACACTATTAAAGGCGCTGCTCGTAATGAAGATACTACTTTAATTAAAATTGTTCAGATGCGTTCTAGGGTGCCCAATATTTCACCTGAATCCAACCCTCAACAGGTAGCAGAAGCTGATAAGCAATTGAATTCTATTGGACGTGCTGCGTTGAGTATCAATGTTGAGTCTTATCCAACTTTACAAGCGACTGGTTTGTACAGAGATTTACAAGCTCAAATTGAAGGAACTGAAAACCGTGTAACCGTGGCATTGGGTGATTGGAATACTGCCATAACTGATTTCAATACAAAGATCATCCGTTTTCCAAGTAACCTAATTGCAGGGATTTTTGGTTACACACAGAAAAAAAATTACGAAGCAGCTGCTGGAGCTGAAGATACCAAAGTAGATTTTAGTAAATAATAAAAACATTTCATTTTGGGATTATTTTCATTTTTTAAAAAGAAAGCATTTTTTTCTGAGCAGGACCAGGCTCGGATTGTTGCTGCAATTTCCTCGGCAGAAAAGTCTACTAGCGGAGAAATTAGATTGTATGTGGAAAGTAAAAATCCATACATGGATCCATTGCAAAGAGCAGCTGAGATCTTTTTTCAATCAAAAATGGAAAATACCGTTGACCGAAACGGAGTGCTTTTATATATTGCTCTAAAAGATCGTGAGCTGGCTTTGTTTGGAGATGAAGGAATTCACCAAAAGGTTGGAACACAATATTGGCAGAATGCCGTTCAAAATATGATTGGGCAATTTTCAAAGAAAGAAATTGCTACTGGAATAGAGCAATGTATACTTCAAGTTGGTCAAACTCTAAAGGATACATTCCCTTATGATGCATCAACTGATAAAAATGAACTATCAGATGAAATTATTTTTGGAAAATAAAAGTATAGTAGTAAAATAGACTAATCCTACATGAAAAAAATCGCCTGTTTATTTTTATTTTTTATAATTGGTAATGTTGCTTTTGCTCAAAGCACCTTCAATGCAAAAGATTTACTTAATCCCCCAACTGGTACTCAACAACTGGTGAATGATTTTGCAGGGGTTTTAACAAGTGATCAAAAGCGTGCTTTAGAGAGTAAACTTGTCCAATTTGATGATAGTACATCTACTCAAATTGTAGTAGTAATTGTACCCAATATTGGAGATTATGAAATTGCAGATTATGGAGTTAAATTAGGAAGGGCATGGGGTGTAGGAGGTAAAGAATTCAGTAATGGAGTTGTTTTACTAATTTCTAAAGATGATCGAAAGTTAAATATTTCAACAGGTTATGGCGTTGAAGGAGCTTTGCCAGATGTTACTTGTAAGCATATAATTGAAGAATTAATCCTCCCAAATTTTAAGGGAAATGATTATTATCGTGGAATAGAGGAAGGTACCGACGCTATTATTAAAGCTACCAAAGGAGAGTACAAAGTAAATGCCAAGTATTCTAAGAAAAAGCGAATGGGTCCACTTGGAAAAATTATCTTATTAATTTTTATTATTTTTTTGACAATAGGATCTATTAAGGGCAGGAGAGGTGGTGGTGGCTCATTAATGAGTCATGGAGGTGCGTTTCTATTGGGTAGTGCACTTGGCGGCAGTGGTGGTGGTGGATCTAGCTCTGGAGGATTTGGTGGTTTTGGAGGGGGAAGTTTTGGAGGTGGTGGTAGCAGTGGAAGTTGGTAAAATATTAAATGTATAAAAAAAGTCCCAGCTGATATTTACGGCTGGGACTTTTTTTTAAAATTACATTTTGATTCCTTCAGGAATAGGGTTCATTTACTTTTTTTCCTTGATGCAAAAAAGAAACAAAAAAATCAACCCACCGCGGCGGATTGATTTTTTAACGGCTGATATTTAATATTTCTAGCACTTTTTAATCGAGGGCGTTCAACCAACTAGTATTTCAAATTGTCTAAGCTGATTTTTCAGGGTCAATTATTTAAATACTTTATTTATATGATCAGCAACTTCGCTAGGTTTTGATTTTGAAATCTTTTCAAGTCCAGCTTTAAAAGTAACATCTAAAAAAGTTCTGTATTGCTCAGGAATTAGATTTCTGAATTCTATTATATAATCAATCCCCTTTTTTACTTTTTTTGTATCGGTAATTTTTGCTAGATAATCACAAAATCCATCTGTCATTTGAAGTTTTTGCTGGCTAGGCGGGGCATCATTGTAAAGTTTTGCTATAAAATCAAAATCATTCTCTGTTCCATATTCTATTAAAATATCACTAACTACCTCACCCAATAAATCTTTTGCATCTGAACTGTATTTTTTTGCAATTTCGTATGCTTTGGTAGGTGTTAACAAACTTAAACCCTTGAGGGCAGCGCCCGCCACACTATAAGAGGAATCTTCTATACATTTAATATAAAGTGATTGATATTGTGGATCCTTAGTGTTCGCTAAAAAAAGAAGTGCAGAAGCCTTTGTCTTTTTATTTATTTCTTTTTCGGCTATCATTGCAATGTCATTGATAATCTTTTTGTCTAATGCAAATTTTGATTTTGCTAAATTGTCAATACTAAGTTTTCTTAATCCAGCATACTGATCCTTTAAACCAAGTTTTAATTCCTGCATATTCTTTTTGCTAAAATAATCTATCGCCTCTTTTCTATCTAAATAGTTGGGAGCATTCAGATATTGAAAAATGAATTCATCGGATGTTTTGTTGTCTAATTTTTCCCATAGTAAAGTCTTGTCTGCATCTACATTTACCAAATTGGGTTTTGTGTTACTACTAAAATAGAAGCTATCCGATTTGTTTTTCATCCAAACTGTGTAGCGTTTTTTCTCCTTACCGTTATAAATATCAATTGAAAGAGGGAGTTGAAATACTTTTTCTCCAGCCTGAGTTTGTTTAATATAAACTGATATTTTTGAGGCTGCTTCATTGTAATTATAACTGATCTCTACCTTTGGGTGCCCACTTCCATAATACCATTGATTCCAAAACCAATTCATATCCTTTCCCGTTACTTCTTCAAAAGCTAGTCTTAGATGGTTTGCTTCGCCCGCTTTAAATTTATTAGTTGTTAAATAATTATTGAGTGATTTAAAAAAACCATCCTCTCCAACATAGTTACGGAGCATATGTAATATTCTTCCTCCTTTATTATAGCTAACTCCATCAAACATGTCTTCTTTATCCGCATATTTAAAGCGGACAAGGTCCTTGTTTTCACTTCCACTTTGTAGGTAACCAATTTGGTTGTCAAGGTTGTGTTCGTCGGCTGAATCTTTTCCATATTTAAATTCATCCCATAAATATTCGCTGTAATTAGCAAAGCTTTCATTGAGAGTGAGATTACTCCAGCTTTCTGCTGTAACCAAATCTCCAAACCATTGGTGAAATAATTCGTGGGCAATGGTTTCTTCCCAGATGTTACCATCCTTTAATTGTCGTGAATTTTGATAAGCACTTTCTTGATGGAGGGTGGCGGTGGTATTTTCCATAGCTCCGCTTACATAATCTCTTCCTACCATCTGGGAATATTTTGCCCAGGGATATTCAACTCCAAGTTTGGTAGAAAAAAACTGAATCATTGCTGGAGTATTTCCAAAAACCTCTCTTGCAAAAGGCGCCTCTTTCTTCTCTACATAATAACTTACCTCTTTTCCTTTATAAGAATCTTTTATAATTGCAAAGTCTCCAATACCCATAAAAAACAGGTAGGGGGCATGTGGTAAATCCATTTTCCAATAATCAGTGCGGGTACCATCTGTATTGTTCTTTTGACTCATTAATTTCCCATTGCTAAGCGTTACATATTTTGTAGGGACGGTCATGTAAATTTCATCGGTTGACTTTTGATTGGGCTTATCAATGGTGGGCATCCAAACGCTGTTACCTTCAGTTTCTCCTTGTGTCCATATTTGGATAGGTTTTTCTTTGTCTTCACCTGAAGGGTTAATGAAATATAATCCTTTGGCATCGGTGATTGCGGCACTACCTTCAACTTTTAACTCGTTGGGCTTAGATACATAGGAAATAAATACTGTATATTTTTCCCCACCTTTATAAATTTTATCGAGTTTAATAAAAAGTTGAAGTCCATCATATTGATATTGCAAAGCAGATTTGCTAGATCCTTTCATTAAAGCAACTTCTTTAATTTCCATTCCTTTTGCGTCCAATGTCAATGAATCGGTAGAATAAAAGTGGGGTTGTAGCGTAATATATGCACTGCCATACATCCAAGATTTGGAGTAATCAAATTTCACCTCCAATTTGGTATGGACTAGTTCATTCGTTTTTGGGAAACTTTCTCGATAAATCTTTTTCCAAGAACTGTCTAAAGCTATTTTTTGAGATTTAGTATTTTTTAGTCCTATGCCAATAACCAGGATAGTCAATAGTAATAATTGCTTCATATAAAGTATTTATTGTAAAATTAGTGGGACTTCTATTAAAGCACAATCATTTTTTTGATAAATGGTAAAACCATCACTATAATGAGTATTTTTGTCTTCTAAGCAAACTGCCGCATGAAGCATTTAACAGTTGTATTTTTTATTCTTTTTTTGTTTTTATTGCCGCGTTTAAAAGCACAGCAAAATCATTTTATTTATATCCAGAATGAATCTCATCAGTCTTTTTATGTAAAGCTGGATAAAAAAACATACAACTCTTCTGCTGCTGGATATGTCATTTTGCCTAAACTAAAAGACGGAATCTACCAGCTTGCTATTGGGTTTCCAAAGACTAGTGTTATGGAACAAAATATGGTTTGTACAATCGACAAAACAGACATCGGTTTTATTTTAAAAAATTTTGAGAACAAAGGGTGGGGATTATTCAACTTACAAACTCTAGATGTAATAATGGATAATGGAGCAGTCAATTCCAATAATATCTCTGTAGTAAACAAAACTGACGCTTTTTCAAAAATGCTTTCAGAAGTAGTGAATGATTCAACTATCAGGCAAGCCGAATCGATTAATAACGAGTTCAATAAAGTTACGGCCAAAGAGCAAGAAAAGAAGTCAGCAGATTTGGTTGTAATTCAACAGGTCCCTATCACTACAGCACCAAAGGTTGAAATAAATAATAATTCACCAGTGACCATTATTAAAACTGTTGACAGCTCGAAAATAATAAAAGACAAGTCGGGGGCTTCCGGATTACCCAAGTCCGATATTAGTCGTGGTTTGACAAAAAAGGATACAACAGGCACCACTATGATTTTTGTAGATAAAATAAAGGGGGGTGTAGATACGATTACGATATTTATTGCAGAAGATAAATTGCCTGTTACTGTTTTTGATCAAAAGCCCGCTGAAACGAAAGTGCCAGTAATAGAAGTACAGCCAACTGTTTCAATCAAGGAAGATAAGGTGTTAAATAAGGAAGATAAAGTGGTAAAACCACGTTTTATCGATATTGAACTACCGATTAGTAATGGGGTTTCTTCAGACAAAATACCTGCAGAAAATGTTATAACTATCAATAAAGAATTAAGTAGTACAAGTATTAAGAAGGATCCAGATGATTTGCCGGTAAAGCAGGTCTACCAAACCTTGAAGGTTAATTCTAATTGTACGGTTCTGGCTTCTGAGGAAGATTTAATGAAGTTGAGAAAAAAGATAATGGCAGCTGGTAGTGATGAGGAGAAGTTAAAGGTTACAAAAAAGTATTTGAAAGCGAAGTGTTTTATGGTAGAACAGATTAGGAATTTGAGTGTATTATTTTTAAAGGAGGACGCTAGGTTTTCCTATTTTGAAATTGCATACCCCTTTGTCTTTGATTCGAACAATTTCATAAAATTGCAAAACCAGTTAAAAGACCCCGATTATATTAATCGTTTTCAATTAATGATTCGACACTAAAAAATTCACTCTAAAATGTTTGAATATTAAGGAGAGTTTAAGTTAATATGCAACGCTATTTCATTGAAGTGTTTTATAAGGGCACTAATTATTCTGGTTTTCAAATTCAGCAAAACGCTAATTCTATTCAGGCTGAGATTGAGCAGGCGCTTTCAATTTTTTTAAAGGGTGAAGTTTCGCTTACTGGTTCATCTCGAACAGATGCGGGTGTTCATGCAATTAGTAATTTTTTCCATTTTGATTCTATTTTATTAGATAATAACAGTTCCGAAAGCATTGCAAAAATGGTATATAATTTGAATGCCATTTTGCCTGCTGACATTGTAATTAAGAAAATATATCAAGTAAAAGCGGATGCACATTGCAGATTTGATGCAATTAGTAGGGAGTATAAGTACTTTATTTACCAGCAGAAGGATCCTTTTTTATCAGAAAGGGCATTTTTTTATCCTTACCCACTTGATATTCAATTACTAAATACTGCTGCAAGGGTTATATTTTCTTACAAAGATTTTACGAGCTTCTCAAAAAGGAATACCCAGGTTACTAATTTTGAATGTAGTATTTTGAAAAGCGAATGGATTTTAGAAAACAATTTGCTAGTGTACAATGTGAAGGCTAACCGGTTTCTTCGTGGAATGGTGAAAGGCTTAGTAGGTACCATGCTAAAGGTGGGTACAGGTAAAACTTCATTATCAGAATTCTGCGCAATTTTAGAGGGTAAGGATTGTTCTAGAGCTGATTTCTCAGTTCCTCCCCATGGCCTAAGCCTTATAAGTGTAACTTATTAGTTTTAGGACTTCTTTTTTTCTAATCATAGCCCTTTGTTATTTAGCTGTATTTTGTCTGGTTGCTGCAGATATTGCTTAATCGGTTAAGTGTACTTCAAAATAATTTAAAGATTGATTAAGTTCTATTAGTCAGTATAGGCAATAGTTTCAGTATTTTTTTAATTTTTCCAGTGAGGGAAGGAGGCTTTTTTTTGTAAAAAAACTTGGGTAGTATATAATATCAAGTTATCTTTGCCGTCCGCTACCAAAAAATGGCGAAAGTTCTTAGAAAAAAGGCCCAATAAATTTTAAGTTTTTTATAAAATAATTAAAATAAAAATTGGGTGGTTGTGCAAATACCCTTACCTTTGCACTCCCAAATAAAAAAGGGGTAGTTCTTAAAAACAAAATATTCTCAAATCGTCAGAAAATCTGAAAAGTATTTTTCTAAAATGACGAATTAAATTTGGGTAATAATAATAAGGTCATTACTTTTGCACTCCGTTAAAAAATGGGGGTCAAAAAGTTGGCTTAAAGTTCTTTGAAAGATTGGAAACAACAGCAAGAATCTTCGGATTCAAAAAAGCAAACCTAGCAAACAATAATTTAGAATTTGAATAATTAGTTTCTTCTTTGAAATTACATTAGTCAGATTAAACAACACATTTACAATGGAGAGTTTGATCATGGCTCAGGATGAACGCTAGCGGCAGGCTTAATACATGCAAGTCGAGGGGCAGC
>CAMCMP010000017.1 GCA_945876095.1 Chitinophaga pinensis | reverse complement strand
GCCTCTATGAAATTCTACAGATTTTAAGTATATCCATATTCGAAAGAATGCCCATAAATCAGCTGTTTCAGCAAACTCAATTACAATATTTCAAAGAACAAAAAGATAATCAATTGAATATCTTTGATTTATAACGCAACGCTAGTGATTTAATGTGTAATTTTTGAGAGTATAGGAATAAAACTGCTAGGAAGGTTCATTTTTTCATGTTTTATTTCGAATTTTACAAAAAAGTAAATAGAGATATCATCAAATAATATTCTTGCTGTATGAAGGTTTCACTTAAAATAGTATGTGTAATTTCTTTCCTTGTAATTGTTACAGGATTATTTCAAGCATGTAATAATCAAGAAAGTGGTTTACAAGTAGCGGCAACGATGCCAGACGTAGTTAGCTATAACTTTGATATTAGACCCATCTTATCTGACAAATGCCTTTCATGTCATGGACCTGATGCCAACAAACGCAAAGCAGGATTAAGATTAGACCTGGCAGAGAGCGCCTATCAAGCTTTAAAAGAACATCCTTCATCCCATGCGTTGGTGCCAGGTAAACCTGAATCGTCTGAATTGTTTTTGCGTATCAGCTCTAAGGATACTAATATAATAATGCCTCCCCCTAATTCGAATTTGAAGTTAACACAACATGAAATAGATCTATTTGAAAGATGGATTTCTCAGGGTGCAAAATATGAGAAACATTGGGCCTTTGTGGCACCTAAAAAGGCTGCTTTGCCAAAAGTTTCACTGACTACTTGGCCAAGAAATGAAATTGATTATTTCATTTTAGCAAAACAAGAGCAAAAAGGCCTACAACCTAATCAAGAAGCGGACAAAGAAAGAATATTAAAGCGACTAAGTATTGACCTTACTGGCTTGCCTCCATCATTTAATATGATGAATTCTTTTTTAGAAGATAAAAGTCCGGATGCCTATGAAAAGGTGGTAGATCAGTTAATGAATATGCCTTCTTATGGCGAAAAGATGTCTTTGATTTGGCTAGACCTTGCACGTTATGCCGACTCTCATGGTTATCAAGATGATGGTTACCGGACACAATGGCCTTGGCGTGATTGGGTGATTCATGCATTTAACAAAAATATGAGTTACAAAGATTTTGTAACCTGGCAGTTGGCGGGAGATCTGATTCCTAATTATACACAAGAGCAATTGTTGGCAACAGGATTTAACAGAAACCATAAGATAACTGAAGAAGGAGGGGTAATACCTGAAGAATATAGATTGATGTATGTAACGGATCGTACGGATCTTTTTGGAAAAGGTTTATTAGGAGTAACCTTAGAATGTGCTCATTGTCACGATCATAAATATGATCCTTTTTCTCAGAAAGATTATTATCAGCTTTTTGCTTTTTTCAATAATATAAAGGAATTAGGAATTGAATCAACTATTGGAGGTCCAAATACCTATGCTAAAAAGCCCTTCATGGAGATCTGCAATGAGGATGTTAAAAACATGCTCACCTTTATTAATAAGGAAGATACCAATAAGTTAATAGTATCGGTAATGGGCGACCAAGACACGATTCGTAAAACACATATTCTTACACGTGGCCAGTATGATGTGCCAGGCGATGTAGTTGAGCCAGGAACACCTTCATCGATTTTGCCTTTTAAAGCTAGCTATACTAAAAATAGAATGGGCTTGGCAAACTGGCTTTTTGACAATGAAAATCCGCTCACCGCTAGGGTGTTTGTAAATTTATTATGGCAGGAAATATTTGGCCGAGGCATTGTAAAAACTTCAGGTGATTTTGGTATGCAAGGAGAATTGCCTACTAACCCTCAATTATTAGATTGGCTGGCGGTTGATTTTATCCAACATAATTGGGATATTAAAAGGCTGATGAAACAAATGGTGAGGTCGGCTACCTATAGACAATCGGCAGAAATAACCAAAGAGAAATTAGCAAAGGATCCTGAAAATATATTATTAGCTCGTGGACCAAGGTATCGCGTAGAGGCTGAGTTAATACGAGATATAGTTTTGTCAAGTAGCGGCTTGTTGAATACAAGTATTGGTGGGCCGAGTGTTAAGCCTTATCAGCCCGATGGTTTATGGGAAGGAGCTACTTCTGGTAGAGGATTATTATCAGTGTACAAGCAGGATCATGGAAAAGAATTGTATAGGCGAGGAATGTATACATTAATTAAAAGAACTGTTCCACCACCTTCTATGAGCATCTTTGATGCAAGTAATAGAGATATCTGCGAAGTAAGAAGACAAAGAACCAATACACCCTTACAAGCATTGGTGATGATGAATGACCCTACGGTAATGGAAGCTTCTCGGGTATTGGCTGCCAAACTTTTTCAAGAAAACGCAGATGTAAAAGCTTCGATAACAAAAGCATTCAGATTAATTGTTTGTCGTAAGCCGCGAGAAGAAGAGTTACAGATATTATTGAAATATTATACTCAACAAGCCAATTCAATCGATGTGCTATCTGCTAAAAAAATGCTTTCTGTTGGCGAATCACCACAAGCAGAAAATTTAGATCAGAAAAAATTGGCCGCACTTATGCGAGTAATATCTACCATTTATAATCTAGAGGAAACGATTACTAAAACATAATGCATGTGATCATTGCATTCACCTAATAAAGTTATTGTATGGATAAAAATTTTTTTGAACATGGGTTTTCGACTACTCGTCGACGTTTCCTTTCTACAATGGGAATGGGAGTGGGCAGTATGGCATTGGGATCCTTGCTGATGCCAGACCTTTTTGGTGGTAATAATGCCGATGATAATGCTTTTGCTCCAGGTATTCCTCATTTTGCTCCAAAGGCAAAGAGAGTAATTTATCTATTTCAGAATGGAGCTCCATCACAACAGGAATTATTTGATTATAAGCCAAAGCTTAGAGAATTGACAGGTCAGGAAATACCACCTTCGGTTCGCGGCACTCAGCGCTTAACGGGGATGACATCAGGTCAGTCTACTTTTCCACTGGTAGGATCTTTTGTTGACTTTAAACAACATGGACAATCAGGCGCATGGGTTAGTGATCTTTTGCCCTACACTGCAAAAATTGCTGATGAACTTTGTTTCGTTAAATCAATTTATACAGAAGCGATTAATCATGATCCAGCATTAACATTTCTTCAAACTGGAGCGCAACAAGGTAATCGACCTAGCATGGGTTCTTGGTTGAGTTACGGTTTAGGTAGTGAGAATAAAAATCTGCCGGCTTTTACAGTATTGCTTTCTAGAGGTATTGGAAACGGACAAGGCGTATATTCAAAATTATGGTCAAATGGTTTTTTAGATTCCGTTCATCAAGGCGTGCAATTCAGTAAAGGAGAAGATCCTGTATTATATATAAAGGACAATGAAGGTATCAAAAGAAATGAGCGGAGAGAAATGTTGGATAACCTTTCTGAACTAAATAGTATGTCATACAATCAATTTGGTGACCCCGAAATAGCTACTCGAATAAAGCAATATGAAATGGCTTATCGAATGCAGACAGCTGTACCTGAGGTAATGGATTTGTCGAAGGAGCCTGATAGTATTGTGAATATGTATGGTCCAGATTGTTTAGTGCCAGGCACCTTTGCCGCGAACTGTTTATTGGCAAGAAAATTATCAGAAAAAGGAGTTCGATTTGTACAATTATATCATCAGGGTTGGGATCAACATGGTAATCTCCCTTTTGAAATTGCTAGTCAGGCAAAAGATGTGGACCAGGCTTCTGCAGCATTGGTGATGGACCTTAAGCAACGTGGTTTGTTAGATGAGACCTTGGTGATTTGGGGAGGCGAATTTGGCAGAACCAGCTTTACACAAGGAAAGCTTACGAAAGAAAATTATGGACGCGATCATCATCCGCGTTGTTTTACAGTGTGGATGGCGGGAGGTGGAATAAAACCAGGAATTACTTACGGAGAAACAGATGAACTTGGCTACAATATTATTAAGGATCCCGTTCATGTGCATGACTTTCAAGCCACCGTTTTAAATCAATTAGGACTTGATCACGAAAAACTTATTTTTAAACACCTGGGTCGTCGTTATAAATTAACGGATGTTTCTGGAAAAGTAGTAAGAGACATTATCGGTTAATTAATTTGGGTATTCAATCATTTCATAGTAATGAATAATAAACTAAGTGTTGTTGCGAAGCAGGCGTTAATAGTGTTGAATGTGTTTGCACTATTTCTTCTATTGTTTTCAAAATTTATAGTTCTTCCCTTTTGGATGCAGCCTTTAGGAAGAATGCATCCCGCATTGCTACATTTTCCTATAGTAGTTTTGATACTAGGAGTGATTATGGGATTGCGTCGTTTTGCAGTTAATCAGCAAGAGAATACTTCATTCAATGCATATGCACGCAACCTTTTATTAGTTGGTGCATTATTAGCTGGTACAACAGTAATCATGGGATTGTTTCTTTCAAGAGAAGAAGGTTATTCAGGCGAGGCATTGGCATGGCACAAATGGATGGGAGCTGCTATCTTTTTTCTGTCATCTGCAATGTATTGGATAAACGATAAGCCCTGGTTTAAAAAAGCATTCGCTTGGTCATCTGGAATTGGATTAGTAGTGGTCATTTTTTTGACAGGTCATTTTGGTGGAGTATTGTCGCATGGTGAAAATTTTATTATTCAACCCATCTTGTCTAATATTAAAAAACCGCTAGTACCGATCGAAAAAGCGATTGTCTACGATGACATTATCTATCCCATCTTTGCTGCTAAATGTGCTAGCTGTCATAATTTACAGAAACAAAAAGGAGAGTTGTCTTTTGCAGATTCATTTTCTATAAAGAAGGGAGGCAAAACGGGTAAACTTTTTGTGGCAGGTAATCCTGAAATAAGTTTGCTGTTACAAAGAGTACATCTTTCTATAGATGATGAAAAACATATGCCGCCTTCAAGTAAAGCTCAGCTTAGTCCGGATGAAATTAATTTACTTGGATGGTGGGTTAAAAATCAAGCAAGCTTTACACAAAAAGTTTTAGAGTTATCGCCGACTGACCCTTTAAGACTTTTGGCTTCTAAAATGCTAAAGGGTCCTGAAGCAGTTGAAGATAATTTTGATTTCTCAGCAGCTGATGAAAAAATAATTGCAAAGCTTAATTCTGATTATCGAGTGATACTGCCTGTTGCAAAAGAATCTCCAGGACTAGATGTAAGAATTTATAATAAGGATATTTATAGCATTAAGCAGTTGGAAGATTTAGAGGAAATTAAAAACCAAGTGGTCTCATTAAGCCTTGCTAAGTTGCCTGTAAAAAATGAGGATCTTAACAAAGTAAGTATGTTTGAAAACCTGCGTAAGTTAGATATTAATTTTACAGAGGTGAATACAACCGGCCTTGCTGCGCTATCTTCCTTAAAACATCTTCATACGCTGTGTTTATCAGGAACAAAAATAGCTAGCTCAGGATTTAAAGAAGTGATTAGCAAATTTAAAAATTTAGAAACGATTACTTTATGGAGTACTAGTCTATCTGCTCAGGAAATTACTCAGCTGCAAAAGACTTTTAAAAATATCAATTTTGTAGAAGGATTTGTTATTGATGAAACGGCTAAACTTAAATTAAATCCGCCTCAGGTAAAAAATAAAAGTTTAGTATTTTCAAATTCAATTGATGTTGCCTTATTTCATCCTATAAACGGAACAGAAATTCGCTATACAATAGATGGTACAGAGCCTGACAGTATTTCTTCACTGGTATTTAATAACAGTACGGATATTTCAAAAACTACCAATGTGAAGGCGAAAGCATACAAGAAAGGTTGGTATTCAAGTGATGCGGTAGAGTTCAGTTTTTTAAAAAATACTTTTGTACCAGACAGCACTACATTGTTATCTCAACTCAATAGCAGGCATCTTGCAGAAGGTGCGAATACTTTTTTTAATAAAAAGTTAGGAGTGATTGGCGCCAACAATCCTGCATGGGCAAACTACTGGGCTGCTGTACGTGACAATGATTTAATTCTTGAATGTATATTCAAATCACCCATTACGCTAAGCTCTTTTGGAATGCACATCATGGTAGAAGAAGTAACCGGTATTTATCCGCCTAAGACAGTGGAGATTTGGGGAGGAGACAATCCTAAGAGCATGCGCCTTATAACAAAAATATCACCAAAGCAACCTGAAAAGGAAGAAAAAGTATCTCTTAAATTTGTAGAAGGAGTATTTGCGTCTCGCAAGGTTTCTTATCTTAAAATTGTTGCAAAGCCAACAGTTAATCTTAATGCTAAGGATAAAACGAAAAAAAATAATTATTTCATACTAGTAGATGAAATGTTTTTAAATTAAGGTTTAGAAAATTAATTGCATTGAGTAGATAGGATGAAACCTTGTTTTAATTTCTCCAACTCTCCTTTATCATTGTGCCTCTTACTGGATCATTTTCAACTTTTAAAAACACATCCATCTCCTGTTGTAATTCTTCAACATGCGAAATTAATCCTACCACTCTGTTTTCTTGTCGCAATGATTGTAAGGTTGATAATACAATTTGAAGATTTTCTTTATCAAGACTCCCAAATCCCTCGTCTAAGAAAAAGAAATGCTGGTCAATACCTGCATTTCGCTGAATACTTTCAGATAGAGCAAGGGCGAGGCAAAGAGCAGCTTGAAAAGTTTGTCCACCTGAAAGTGATTTTAGTAACCTTGTTTTTCCGCCATTTAGATAATCACGTACTATAAAATCTCCTTTTTCTGAAAGTTCCATTCCAAATTTTTGTCGCACCATTTTACTAAAGCGGTTATTAGCCAATGCCACTACATTTTGCAAATAGCGTTTGGATACAAATTCAACAAATCCGCTGGCGTTAAAAAGCTTTTTCAAAGTAGCAATATCTGAAGCACGAATTATCAGAGCTTCTTGCTGACTTTGTAAAAGTATTTTTTTCTCTAATGCTTCTTTTTGATTTTTTAACTGCCCATCTAAATTGCCCTTTTTTTCAGTAGCCTTGGTTAGTAGCTCCTTGGTATTGTTGAACTCTTCTATTTTTTGTTCAAAAACAGAATCGTTGAAACTAGCCCCAGCTACTAATTTTTCAAGACCAGCGATTTCTCCTTGGAGTAAATGCAACGATCTTCTATTTTCTGTAATTAATTTTCTTAGCGCTGTAACGTCTAATTGTTTTTTAAGTATCGCTACAATCTCAGTTTCCTTTAAGTGCCCCTTATTGACTAATAATCTTATTTGTTCTCGGGTTTGCTCTTGTAGCGTTTCATTATTTTTGATAGAATCATTGATACCCGACATTTTTCCAATTAGCAGAGTATGTTCTTTTTCTAATCCATCTGCTATTGTTTGTGTATTAACTAGAGCTACCTCATTAGATTCAATGTCTGTAAGGAGTTGCTTTTTTTCAATTTCTATTGCCTTGGCAGATATGTTTGCATATTCTTTAGGAGTAACTTCTTTGAGTCCTTCTGAATTATTAGTGATAGTTGTTTGAAGGGCACCTTGATTTAATTGTAAATTTTTATATTCTATTTCTATTTTATTTACATTTTCACTTTCTAATTCAATAAACGAATAAGCTTCTTGGATTTGCTTTTCAATTTCATCTAAATGAATCTTAGCGTCTGACCAATTTTTTTCGTTTGCAGTAAATAAATCAAAATCATTCACTCCGTATTTTTTATCAGGCGGAGATGATTTTGTTTTTAAATGGATACTATTTGCTATGGCCAAATTATCATTTACTAGTTTGTAATTGTCGTTTAGTCTGACTTTATTTTCAAGCAGTCCCGTTACTGAAATTAGGAGAGCGTTTAATTCATCTAATTGCTTTTTATATTGACCTATTTGTTGGCTTAGCTGTTCGATATCGGATGTAAAATCCTTGATTAATATTGGACTAGGATGATGCTCTGATCCACACAACGTACATGGTTGTCCATCTACCAACAAAGCGGCATGATGCTGTAATTCTTTTTGAACATGGATTGCATTAAGAGATTTAGTAGCATTGTCTTTTTCTAATTCAATCAATTGCTTATGTTTCAAATAGATTGACTCAAACTCAGCCTGGTTAGAGAAAATTTCTAAATTATAGGATTTTAGTTGTTTATCAATAGCTTGAATTTGATTATTAATATTTTCTAATTCTTGTATTTGTAATTTAATTTCTCTTGCTTGTTGACTTAATTCTCTGAACCAATTTTTTGTTTCGTATAAAATGGATTCTGAAATAACTGTTTTACTAAGTTCTATTTTCTTTTCTTCTAAGACTTTTCTATCATTCTTTTTTGACTGTATCGTAGATTTTAAATCATTGATTCTATTTTCAGTCCTTAGAATATTATTTTCGATTTCGTTTAATTTTTCAGTTGCATTATTGATTGTGATTACTTTGTCTAGTTCCTGTAATTTATTGCGAAAGTTTTCTGCTTGTTTAGCCTTGCTGGTTAAGTTATGAAGTTGTTTATTTACTTCAATTAATTCATTTTCTATAGTTGAATTTCTTCCAGTACCTTCTTTTAATTGAAAAGAAGCTGCATCGATAGCATCCTTGTACTTGCGAAGATCTCGGTAGGGTTGTTGAAAAGTGCTCATCAAATTTTCAAACTCCTGAAGTTCTTCTTCTTGTTTTAAGTCTAAAGCTTCTTGCTCTTGCTTTTGTTTAAAGAACTTTTTTTTGTTGTCTAGCAGCTCAGTATTTTTTTTCAATTCTTGTAAATTCAAAACAATAGTCTCTAATTTATTTTTTTCAATTTGCAGACTATCTGATTCTTCTTTACTCTTTTGCCATTCCTTTTCAATAATTTCTATAGAATCAGTACTGATACCTTCGTAAGTATTAAGTTCACCTTCTATTCTTTGAAGAGCAGCCTTGTTTTCACTTTCAATGGCTGTAAGTTTTGGAGAGAGTTCGAATCTTTGCAAATCAAACAATTCTTTTAGCATTCTGGTTCTTTCAGTGGAGCTAAGATCTAAAAATTCTTTAAACTGCCCTTGAGGGATTATGATTGTTCGCTTAAAATTTTCGTAACTAATTCCTACCACTTCAAGTACCTTTTCCTGCTCAATTGGAATTGGGTCTACCCCATTTATTAGTTGATAAAACTCATGACTACGAAACTTAACGTCCTCGAAATTCTTTTTGTTGCGACTAAAGCGAAGCACTGATTTAAAAATATCCTTTTGAGCCCCTGCTAAAAATTGAAATTCAATGACAGCTTCATTTGTTTTCAAGTTCAGCATATTATAGTAACGATCATCTCCAGAAATATTCAATCGCTCCGATTTTGTATACAATGCTAATGCCATCGCTTCTAGTATCGTTGATTTGCCACTTCCTACTTCCCCAAAAATTCCAAAAAGACCTGCATCAGTTAACCGCTTAAAATCGATTATCTGTTCTTCCACATATGAATAAAGGCCTTTTATTTTTAAAATAATTGGAATCATAGTTCTGTATTTTTACTAATTACTTCTCTGAACAGACTTTTAATATTTTCTGTAGGCTCTTCGGGGCCGTTCTTGTATTTAAAATATTCTATGAACAAAGCATTTAAATCTCTGCTATCATCAATTTGAAACGGATCTACACTATTTGTTTCTCCTTCGGTTTTAATTATTTTTGGAATTACATCTACAATAAAGGAATGTACATCTGCCAGTTGCTTTCTAGCGGCTCCATCTAGATAAGTGTCGGTTCTTATGGTGATTTCAATATACGTTTCTGGATTGGCAACTAGCCATGTTACTGCCTCTTCTACTGAACCAAATTCTTGTCTAGTTAAGGACCTTCCTTTTTTTAAGTCTATTGGTTGGTAATCAACTTTTTTCCCTGGTTCTGCTTCAATGATTATTATTTTTTTTATTTGATCTGCTTCGGCAAAGCTGTAGCAAAGAGGCGAAGAGCTGTAAATAATGGGACAAGGTTTTTCGTCAATGCTATGGTATCTGTGCAAATGTCCTAATGCAACGTATTGAATTTGAGGTGGAATATTTTCAGAATAGATTGCCTGTGCGCCACCGATATGCAAAATTGATTTTTCTCCCTCTGGTTCTTCTTCTATTGCACCCTCCTTTTTCATAAAATATAGGTGAGCCATCAGCAGGTTGACTCCCTTTTCATCACAATACTTATCTGCTAGTGTGGACCATCTTTTTTGTAATAAATTTCTAAGATTTTCTTCACTTTGTTCATCACCTAAATAAGTTTTTAGTCGGAGCTCATTGGCATAAGGTGTAAATAAAAGACGAAGAACGCTCGTATTATTTAGCGTTTGTATTTCAACAAAGCCCGGTTCAGATTGTACTATTTTTACACCCGCTTCAGTTGTAAATGGTTGAATCAAAGTGTCAGGAAAACCACAAAGAATAATAGCATTTGCTTCTGCCAAAGGGTGAGGAGCTTCTATTCGCTCGGGCATGTCGTGATTTCCTGCAATGGCGATTACAGCCCTTTTTCCATTGTTGGATAAACGATGGACGGTTTTAAAAAACAAGTCTTGTGCTTCGGCTGGAGGATTAAAAGTGTCGTAAAGATCACCAGCAATGATTACGACATCCACGTTTTGCTGATCCGCGATTTCACATATTTCTGACATCACTTCTCTCTGTTCCTCGAGTCGTGAATATTGATCTAGTTTTTTTCCTAAATGCCAATCTGCGGTATGTAATATCTTCATAGCGTATTACTAATTCTTTTTTAAATAAACGGCTTGTTTGGTATACAATGAAACTAAATGCAATTTAGTGCAGATAATACCAACTTGTAAATTCGTTTACTTTATAATTAGAATAGTTATACCCTATTTTCTAGCTGGATTTTATGAAAGTTTAAGATTCGATATAAAAAAAGCACAATGAGAAATCAATTGATTTTTTCTCATTGTGCTTCATCTCTCTCAGTCTTTCTTATTCTTTCGGATCAAGTATTTTAGCAATTCTATTCGCTACATCTTGTAAATGATATTTACTCATAGGATCAGAGATGCCTGCCGCTGCAGCATTTACATCACGTTTGAGAGATACTAGATGAGCTCTTACTACACTTTTGATGTCAGAAATATCTGTATTAACTGGCGGAGCGCCGTAGCCTCCTATTGCACGTATACCATTAGTAGGAGGGTTCAGTAAATTATTCAGAATAGCTACATATGATTTCTGTAAATTTCTTCTATAAACACTGATAGTTTGTAGACTAGTTAGTTCACTCCAAATTCCTTTTTTCAGGTCGCTAAACAAATCGGTTATTTTGTATGCGTTGTTACCAATAGAAGTTTCAGCCTCAATCAATTTACTCATAGTATTCGCACTCATCAATCGGTTAAGCGTTGCATCTTGAATACCACCGATTACCGTAATTGGATTGATACCTGTTTTTGAAGAAATATCTTGGTTGATCAGCCAGCTAGGTGTATTGAATAGTTGCTTATTTAAAAAATCAACTGCCTCTACTTGTTTTGCTTTTGGCTCATATTGAAATACTGGTCCTGGATCTTCTACTACTTTAGGAGTTTTGTAAATACCACTTATATTCCTTGACACATGCCCCATGTATCGATTGAATTGGCCACTAACCTGTCTGTAAATATCACCTAGGTTTTCATAACCTTCATTTTCTTCCTTAGTCCAAGCGCCTAATTGCGGAATGATGCGTTGAAGATTTTTAATACCATAGTTACTAGCTTTTACTGCATCATCCGTTAAGTCTTCTGTTTGAGATCTTGGATCATCTAAATTGGTTTCACCATCTCCCCACCAAAGTCGATGGTCTTTTAATTTTTTTATTGTCCATTCATTTAAGTATGATTTTTCAGCTTCTGGACTTTTATATTCTGTAAACATTCTATATCCCCAATCAATAGCCCACTTATCGTAATCACCTATTCGAGGAAACAATCCTTTGGTTGAAATATTATCTTCGGGTTGTGCTACATAATTGAAACGCGCGTAGTCCATGATAGAAGGAGTATGTCCATTGGCTTCTACCCATGCTTTGTTGCGAAGTAGCTCAACTGGAACAGAAGAACTAGAACCAAAATTATGACGAAGACCTATTGTATGACCTACTTCATGTGAGGAAACAAATCGAATTAGTTGACCCATCAGTTCATCAGGAAAAACCATTTGTCTTGCGCGAGGATCGTTTGGAGCAGATTGAATCATGTACCAGTTACGAATTAACTCCATTACATTGTGATACCAATTAATATGGCTTTCCATAATCTCTCCACTTCGCGGATCAGCAATGCTAGGACCACTTGCATTCGCAATATCGGATGGTTTATAAACGATGGCGGAGTTGCGAGCATCTTCTAGGCTCCAGGTACTATCTTCCTGTTTAGTAGGTGCCGTTTTACCAAATATTGCATTTTTAAATCCTGCACTTTCAAAAGCTACCTGCCAATCATTAACTCCTTGAATCAAATAAGGAACCCATTTCTTTGGAGTGGCTGGGTCAATATAAAAAATGATAGGTTTCTTAGCATCCACCAATTCGCCTTTTTTATACTTTTCAATGTCTGCATCTTTGGGTTCCAATCTCCAGCGTTTAGCAAGACTGATAGCTTTTACACCTTGAGGGTTTGCATCAAAATCAGTATAGCCTACAGTAAAATATCCTACTCTCGCATCAAAATGCCTTGCCTGCATAGGAATTTTTGGAAGTAATACCAGCGAGCTATTCATCTCTAGCGTTATGTTTCCAGAGGCTCCACCTCCACCACCACCTCGACCACCACCAGCACCACCAGGTGCAGATGGAATTCTACCAAAAGTTTTTTCAGTGTTGATTTCAATATTGATTGGATATGACTTTACACTGTTGATATAGGATTTGTCTGGTTGAATTGCTCCAATTTTTAATTCATTTTTAGCAGAACTGCCATAATAGAGCACTTCATTATCGCCATTTATAAAGTCGGTGATATCAATTACACTGCCAGCAGAATCTTTTGAAAAAGCTTTGATATCAAATGCTGCAGCGATGGGTTGTACATTGGAATTGCTAACAGACGAAAACATAGAAGAGGTAGAATCTTTTGCATATACTGCATAAGAGATAGTACGTAAAAATATTTTATTCTTTGGTCCTTTATCAAAGCGAATAACTTTTTGACCAATCTGGTCTCCACCATAACCCAAACCTACCTGTGTTTTAGAAAGTCGGTTGACAACTAAAATTTCTCGTCCAATCATGGAGTCTGGAATTTCAAAAAAGTATTTATCAGCTACTTTATGAACCAGAAGGAAACCATTGGTAGAAACAGCCTTGTTGGTGATGACCTCTTTATAATTTTTTGGAGCTGCCTGAGCAGCGTTTTGGTTATTATTCATTCTAGATGAATCTGAACGGTTAGTTTCTGGCCGTTGGGAAAATCCCAAGAAGGATAATCCTGAAAATAGTAATACGATAATTGACCGAGTAAATAAATGTGTCATGAATATGATTTTAATGTTACTCAATTTAGTAAATAGTTTTACTATTAGTTTAATTTTTTCGTATTTTTTTAAACGATATATAGTTGATGCCTCGAAAAGTTGTAGGCACACATTCGGGAAATCGTTTAACCAAAATTAATCGATAAATAGCCATCAGATAGTTATTCAAACGATAAATATTCTTACAATTTTTCTTGTTTTTGTAAAATAAAAGTTAGCTATATTGGTCTGAAATTCCCTTTGGAATAGAGTGCTTTTACTTTTTTGCCTTGATGCAAAAAAGTAACAAAAAAAATCAATCCTGCGAATAAAAAGGCTGAAATATTAAATATCAGCCTAAAATCAAGGAACTCGCGAGTAGAGTAAGTTACTTCAAAGGGAGTGCTGGCTCAAACAGCCTTGATTTTTTAACGGCCGATAATTAAAATTTCTAGCACTTTTTATTCGAGGGCGTTGCTGAATGAGCGGTTAATGCTTTTCAGCGTGGAGCGCCTATTAAGGCTAAATTAAAACATAGCGTTGTTTTAAAGTTTGTGCTGGCTCAAACAGCCTTGAATTTTTACGGCCGATAATTAAAATTTCTAGCAAAAAAAACTTCAAGTTATCAGAAGGGATCGAACTGGGGAAACTCATTTTTCTAATTAAAGAATCATCATTTTTTGTGAAGCGGTAGCTACCTGTCCTATTGAATTGGTTACCGTGATTTGGTAAAAGTAAATTCCTTTTTTAAACATACCTCCCATTGAAAAAGGAGCATCGAAACTAATTTGATTTACCTTATTATCTGCATTTTGAATATTTTTTTGAATTTTTTGAACCAACATCCCTTCTATGCTATAAATTAGGATAGATACTTGCAGTGACTCACCGGGTTGATTGTGTTCAAAAGAAAAATTTGTTATACTATTAAATGGATTCGGATAATTGATTAAATGACTGATTTTAAAAGGCCGTTCTTCTGACACATTAAAATCCATCACCACTTCAGTAAAATTATTTTGATTGTCCCAAGCTTTTATTTTTATGCGATGCTTTCCTTCGGTTAGTGATGGTAGCTGAAATAAAATATTGCCTCGTTGATAACTGTCTAGTTCAGTTTCATAAAAATTATTTAGCAGGTACACTGACCGGTCGTCTCCATCAATGATGGCAGTAATATCGTGGCCATTACCAATTGTATTGATACCATCATTATCGGAAAGCTTTACTAATAATAGGGCGCAATCATTAACAGTGCCCCCATTTATAAATTGATAGTTATTCAGAAAGGGTTGAATTAAGGGCCCCTTATTATCAGCATTCAAATTATTTCCAACACCACCTATAAAAAACGAACTGTCAATTCCATTGGCATCTGTTATTCCATTTTCAGCATACAAACTCATTCTCCCTCTTCCTGTTTTTAATGGCAGGTCTTTTGGGACAGTCATGGTAAAACTGAATTTCCCTTTATTGACAGTAGCTTTTCCTTTATATAAAGTATTCGTTTGTTGAAAAAATGTGGTTGCAATACTGCTTGGATCACTACCTAAGGTTTTTACTGCGGCAGGGAGATCAAATATTTTTGGATAAACAGTTCCATTAAAATCTTCTTTCACCAAGCCAGACTCGTTTCGAACTTCACCTGTAAACTCATATTTTTTTCCTGCTTGCAGACTGTCTTTTTCAGATATTGGATGCTGATTGATGTTGATAATTTTGATCGAATATTTTGGAAATGCAAGTTGTATACCAGGGTCCCCGATCAAAGAAAATTTTCTTTTATTGATAATATCTGAGAAAGTTAGACTGGTGTAATTTTTAGCTTTACGAAAAGATTCGCCCAATGATAAATAATTAGAAGTACTATTTTTTTCTAAGGCAAATTTTATAAAGTTTTCATGTATCACTTCATTGCTAGTGGCAAATACCAATCTGGGTGTAGTGAGTAGACCGATGACTCCATTTGTATTATTTAGTAAAAGGTTGCTTCCTAAGGATGATTTTTTTGGATCATCAAAGGGTACAAAATCGCAAGTGGAAGTAATTAGTAAGGGTAATTTGTTGGGGTTGTTAAATAGTTTTGCTTCTTGTTTTGACAAAATTGCATAAGCAGAAAGTTGTTGAAAGTTGCCATGTCCGCTGAAGTTAAACAACAGATTGCCAGCAAAGAATTGTTCAACAATGGCTTGGTTTACTTGTGGCGAGGATGAATTACCTAATATAGTTTTTAGCGGAAAAGCGTCTACATATATTTTGGAAGTGTTAAAAAGCGAATTGGTAGAAACTGCCTTCTTAGATAATTTTTCTGCATTCTTTAAAAAAGTATTAGCGTCTTTATCATCTGCAAGAAAAACTAGGTTATTTCTCCAGTCGCCCAAACTTTCTTTTGCATGGTAGCGAATTATTTTATCTACAATTGTTTTTGCTTCGTAGATATAAGTAATGGGCAATCTGCCTATTGCTATTTCTAAATTTTCATAAGTCGAGTTCGTATTAATATCATCTTCATCTTTTAGCAAAGCGTAAAAATCATCCGTAGTGTAGGTGGAGAGCGGGTCTAAAGAATTATTACTTTCGTAACAGGGAATAAAGTTTTTCTTTTCACTATTCGAATTTCTAAGATTATAAGATCCAGCCCCAAAGAGCAAAACAAATCGAGGCCTTTTGGTCGCATCATTTCCTGCCTTGTCGAAATACATTTTAATAAAATTCCGAATAGCAACGGGATTGATATTTCCACCACCAAATTCGTTGTACACCTGTTCTGCTGAAACTACTTTTACGGCGTAGCGATATTGTTGTTGATGAAAGTTTGCTAGCCTTTGAGCTTCTGATAAAAAAATATTCGGCGAAATAATTAAGTAGTCTACCGAAGAAGACAGATGTAAATTTTGATTGGCTATTTTACCTATTGCTATGGGAGATGCCAATTGATTTTTTGTAAAAGCAATATATTCTTTCAATTCATTGCTCTCATTTACAAATTTAGATTGGGTACCTGCTAAGGACAGATTCATTTTTAGAGGCTCTAAAGGTTGGTTTACCTCCCATACCTCTGTGTCGGCAGAAGTATTATTTATTACAAACTCTGCCACCTTGTTAGGCCCTACTGAAGACCAATCTCTAAATGATAATTGATCTTGAATTGGCAAAATTAATGCCCGTTTTCCCTGCACTTCAAACCAATCTAGCCAGCCTTGGGAAGAGGTAGTCGCAGCAGAAAAAGTATAATTTAGGTTGATCGTATTGGTGGTAGAATTAATATCAGTTTCTGAAAATGCAGGCTTCGCATATCCATCTATTAAATTACCCGTAACGGCATCGATAATTATATTTATAGGGCTTTGCCCATTGATGCCCATAGTAAATTTCCCAGCGCTACCAATAGTTCTGGCAATCATGCTAGTACTAATGTGAACGGGTTGCTGCAATTCAAGATTAGGGATTTCAACTTTAAACGAATGTGATAAATGGTTGTTATCAAAAATTTCCCCGTACCAATTTTTTCCGCTATTTAAAAGATTAACAGAATCGTTTTCATGAAAAATCCTTTCATTAAAACTAGTTACTTGAACATTAGAAGGTCCTGTATTTTTTTGACTTGTAATTCTTTTTCCTTTATCGGCAATCGTTAAAAAATAATAGCAGGTATCATTTACTAAATTCTTTTGATGGTAAAATCTTTTATTAATGCTATCCTTCAGCCATCTATTTGGCCCAGGGGCATAAAAAATGAAATAATCATTTCCATTCATTATTCCATCTCCACCATCTATCACTTCAATTGCATTTTCAATTAAATCATCTGTAAGAAGAGTGTTGTTTTTTTCTTCAAGCATTGCGCCGCCATTTCCAAATAGCTGAATGGAAGATGTGTTAAGTTGAGAAGTATTGATACCAAGACGAGATAAAAAGGCAAGGTCAATTTTGTAAATACCTTCTTTTGTAATCGCAATTTTGTACCAATTGCCGGTTGATAAAATTGAGTTAGTTGCATAATTTCTTTGGGCATAGTTTTCAAACGAAAATGCCATTAGTAAGATAATTATGAGAATCAAAAATCTATATTTTTTACCAGTTGCCATTGATAAAACAAATATAAACCAAATGAAAGGTTTGGTAATATTTATCAAATTAATGGACAATCGTTAATGGGCAATAGTGAATAGTCAATGAAGAATTATTTTCTATTTTTTCAACCCTATAATTATTTATCTACTAATAATTACAGTTTCTGTTTGATTGTAATTCTTTCCAGTAATCCTCACATAATATCTACCGGAAGGCACATTGTTGATAGGAATGGCGGTTAACTTTTCTTTTGTTTTTACCATTTGAATGCTTCGTCCATCGATAGCCATGAGCCTAATTTCAACTGTTGTATTAGGTACTTCTCTAAATTTTACCAGTAATACAGGTGACGCTGGATTTGGATATACGCTTGCAAGATTAGTTAAACTTGTAGTTGCTGGATTATTCAGCGCGGTAACAACGAGGTTAAAACTATCACTCATATTACCGCATCCCTCTGAATTGGTTATCTGAATTTTATAGAAGCCAGTAGTAAGTGGTTTATAAGTGGATTGGTTAGCACCAAATAATAAAATATTATTAACTGACCACTGGTAGGTAGAAGCGGTTGAGTTGGCAGACAAAATGGTTCCATTCCAATTGATAATAGGTTTGGCAGGCGCTGCTTTTACAAGTATATTTATTGGAACAGAGCCAGACTTACAGCCGATTGAATTGGTTAAAGAATCCGTGTAGGCACCGGTGGCTATGGCAGAATAAGAACTTCCAGTGGCACCTGAAATTAACACACCATCTTTATACCATTTGTTTCCACTCGTTTCATTACTGACTAATATTACATTGTCACCCATACAAAAAGTTTTCGCAGTGGAAGCGGAAAGTATTGGCTTATTAGGTGAAGGAAGATAGTTGGTAGTAGTGGCAACACTGGTGCACCCATTGGCAGTAACCAATACCGTGTAATCGCCTGATTCAGTTGCATAATAAACCTCTTTGGTAGCACCTGAAATATTTGTTCCATTCAGCTGCCATTGAATACCAGTTGCAGTGTTGCTTGATAATTTCAGGTTGCTTCCTGCACAAAATGAAGCGGGACTAATGGTTGTAATGATTGGTGGACTTACAATATTATTAGCCGTGATAATTTTTGCTACACTAGGGAAGCTAGTACAACCATTAATAAAATTGGTTACCGTGTAGCTGCCGATTGCATCTGCAGCATAAGTTGTCTTGATAGCACCCGCAATTAAAACGCCATTTTTATACCATTGATTTTCAGTGGCGGCACTACTAGTTAACAACATGCTTCCTCCTGGGCAAAAACTTGTACTACCAGCAGTAATAGTAGGAGAAATTGCAATTGACTTTGCAAGGATGATTCCGCTCGCAGTAATATTTCCACAACCTCCGGTCAATGTTACCGTATAATTGTAGGTTCCTTCTATTAAAGGAGTTCCACTGATAGTGACAACATTTGCTGAAAAATTCCCAGCCACACCTGAAGGCAATCCATTGAAGGTAGCACCTGTAGCGCCTGAGGTAGTATAGTTGATCGAAGAAATCGGTGTATTGGTGCAGAGCGTTTGATTAATAGTTTCAGCAGAAGAACTTAGGGTGATCATATTGTTGGGCATTGAAATGATAGCACCTGTAGCAGTTAAGTTGGCACATCCTCCCGTTAATGTTACAGTATAATTAAATGTTCCTAACACAGTAGAAGTGCCACTAATGGTAACGACATTAGCAGCCCATTTTCCAGAAACGCCGGTTGGTAATCCAGTAAAAATAGCTCCTGAAACTCCAGTGGTAGAATAGGTGATATTCTTAATGGAAGTGTTGATACAAGCAGATTGAGCATTGGTGCCTACAGCAGAACTTAAAGTGATTGAATTATTATAAATAGTAGGTTGTATTTCCACCATTAAACTGTTAGCAGCACTGATACAACCAATCGTATTTTTTGCAGTTAAACTATAAATTCCGGAAGCTACATTAGAAAAGATTCCGTTGGTATTGCTATAATCTATTCCATCTATACTAAATGTTAATCCAATAGTTGGTGAACCAACGGTAATAGTTCCTGTGGCCAATGCACAGGTTGGTTGAGCAGTCACAGTTGCAGAAGGAGTAGCTGGACTATCAGGAGGAGCATTTACTGAAATCGCAGTTGACGTATTATTGCATCCTGAGGTATTTTTCGCTATTACATTGTAATTTCCTGGGGCAAGATTGGTAAATATTCCTGATGTATTACTAAAGTCAACTCCATCAATACTAAATCTAAGATTAGCGATTGAAGTGGTTACCATGATTGTTCCCTTAGGTTCGGCACAAGTAGGCTGTACTGCAACAATTGCAGCGGGAACAGGTGGAATGATTGGTGCCGCATTGATTGTTATACTGGTTGGTGCACTAGTACAACCGCTAGCATTTCTTGCAGTTAAATTAAATATTCCTTGAGCAACATTGGTAAGAATGCCGTTGGAATTAGTATAACTTACTCCGTTTATAATAAAGGTTAATCCTGTTGTTGGCGAAGCAATGGTAATAGTTCCTGTAGCTACCGTACAAGTTGGCTGGGTAGTAACACTAGCAATGGGTGCACTCGGAGTTGAAGGCTGAGCAGTAACTGTCATAACCACTGCTGAACTGATACAGTTACTGGTATTTTTTGCTGTCAGATTATAAATACCAGCAACAACATTGGTAAATATTCCGTTGGTATTAGTATAGTTTATTCCATCGATACTAAATGTAAATCCTGTAGTAGGTGAGCTAACAGTAACCGCTCCTGTAGCTGTAGTACAAGTTGGTTGTGCAGTAACAGTTGCAACAGGTGTAGCGGCAGATGCGGGTTGTGCATTTACCGTAAGGCTTGTTGCAGTACTGGTACAACCGCTAGCATTTTTTGCAGTTAAATTATAATTGCCTGGAGTAACACCGCTTATGATTCCGGTTGAATTAGTATAATTAGTTCCATCAACACTAAAGGTTAGTCCAGCTGTTGATGAACTAACGGTAATAGTAGCGGTAGCTAAAGTACAACTAGGTTGAGCAGTAACACTTGCAGTTGGTGCAGATGGAGTAGATGGTTGTGCATTTACTGTAAGGCTTGTTGCAGCGCTGGTACATCCACTAGCATTTCTTGCTGTTAAGTTATAAGTACCAGGGACAACTGTTGTAAAAATTCCGTTTGTGTTGGTGTAGTTGATTCCATCTTTACTAAATGCTAGTCCGACAGTAGAAGAGCCAATGGTTATTGTTCCGGTGGCATTGCTACAAGAGGTCTGAGCGCTAACACTTGCAGTTGGAGCAGCGGGAGTTTCGAGTTGTGCGTTGATTGTAGTGCTTGTTGCAATGCTGGTACATCCGCCAGCATTTCTTGCAGTTATATTATAATTTCCAGTGGCAAGGGTAGAAAAAATTCCATTAGAACTGGTGTAGTTGGTGCCATCAATACTAAAAGTTAAACCGTTGGTTCCAGAGCTAACAGAAATATTTCCTGTAGATACTGTACAGGTAGGCTGAGTGGTTGTAACGGATGGTGCTGCTGGAATAGCAGGTTGCGCATTGATGATGATACTAACCGAACCACTAATACATAAATTAGCATTTCTTGCTATTAGATTATAATTTCCTGGAATAAGATTGGTGAAGATGCCATTTGTATTGCTATAATTTATTCCATCAATACTAAAGTTTAATCCGCTGGTAGATGAATTAACTGAAATAGTTCCTGTTGCAACACTGCAAGTTGGCTGAGAAGTTACAGCCGTAGGTAATGAAGGAGATGAGTTGGGGGCATTCACTACAAGACTGGCGGCATTACTAATACATCCACTAGAATTTTTTGCAGTTAGGCTATAATTACCAGCAATAACACTGGTAAAAGATCCGCTGATATTGGTATAATTAGTTCCATCAATACTAAAGGTTAAACCAGCAGTGGATGAACTAACGAGGATTGTACCGGTGGGAACAAAACAAGTTGGCTGAGCAGTAACACCAGCTGTGGGTGTAGCGGGAGTTGGCGGTTGTGCATTGATGGTTATACTTGAAGAAGCTACTGAAGTACAAGCGCCATTCGATACCGTAAAAGAGTAGCTGCCTGCAGCTATATTACTAAAGTTTGCAGTGGCTCCTGAACCAGATAGGGTTGCTCCGCCGGTGGCAGTTACTGTCCAGGTGCCAGATGAAGGCAATCCAATCAATGCCACCGTTCCGGTTACTACCGTACAGGTTGGTTGAGCGGTAACACTCGGACCTGGTGCGGTGGGTGTTGTAGGTTGTGCATTTATGGTTATAGCAGCGGCATTACTAATACAACCACTAATATTTTTTGCAGTGAGACTATAATTTCCAATGGCAACAGAACTGAAGACTCCACTCGTATTACTATAAGTACTACCATCAATGCTAAATGTTAATCCACTAATGGATGAGCTTACAGAAATGGTTCCTGTGGCAACACTGCAAGTTGGTTGAGTGATAACAACAGTAGGCACCGAGGGTAATCCTGGCGGTGGATTGACAATCATATTGGCAGCAGTACTTACGCATCCACTGCTATTTTTTGAAGTAAGACTATAGGTTCCGGCAACAACAGAACTAAAGACTCCACTGGTATTGCTATAATTACTACCATCAATACTAAACGTTAATCCAGCGGTGGATGAACTAATAGAAATGGTTCCTGAAGGAATATTACAAGTGGGTTGAGTAGTAACAGATGCTGTAGGAGCAATAGGAGATGCCGGTTGTGCATTTACCGTAACACTCGAAGATGCCACTGAAGTACATGAACCGTTGGATACAGTAAAGGTATAAGTTCCTGAAGCTAGGCTAGCAAAGTTGGCAGAAGTTCCTGATCCAGAAATGGTTGCTCCACCAGTGGTGTTCACCGTCCAGGTGCCCGATGCAGGCAATCCAGTTAGAGAAACAGTTCCGGTTACAACAGTACAAGAGGGTTGTGCACTTATACTTGCAATGGGTGCAGTGGGCGTACTAGGTTGCGCATTGACTGTTAAAGTCGCCGCATTACTAAGACAGCCGTATATATTTTTTGCAGTTAGATTATAAGATCCAGCTGCTAAAGAGGTAAAAATACCAGTGTTGTTAGTGTAAGTTGTTCCATTAATGCTGAATGTTAAACCAGTAATAGATGAACTAACAGAAATGGTTCCTGTTGCAACACTGCAAGTCGGTTGAAGGGTAACGGATGCGGTGGGTGTTGGTAAAGTGTAAGTGAAACCTGTTTTGGTAGCGATTCCTCCTTTGGTAGTCACATTGACACTTCCACAGTTTCCAGCATTGACTACTGCTGAAATAGTCGTACTATTATTTACTGTAAAAGAACTAGCTGCAGTACCACCAAAACTTACAGCAGTAGCACCTAATAGGTTGGTACCGGTTATGGTGACGGTTGTTCCAGTAGCCGAGGTAGTGGGGGTAAAAGTAGTGATAGTAGGAGCAGCGGCTTCAGAAAATCCCATGGAGGAGAAAAGGCCTCTTCCAAAAGTAGCGGCTATAACCTTGTAGTCGGAGGTTCTCATCTGAAGCATATCTGTTCTTACATTGGCAAAACCAGTATTCTTTGCCGACCATGATGGGCTAGCATTAATGAAAGTGGTTGTGCCATAAATTCCTAATTCGGTGGCTAATATTACTTCGGCGGTAGGGTTATTGGGATTAAAAAGTGCCCATCTAACGGGTATATTGGGGAAATTGCCCATCTTACTTGTCCAAGTACTACCACCATTAGAACTGTAATAAATTTTACTGGGCAATCCGTAGTTAAAAAATGTCACCAATAATTCATTTTCGTCCCTACCTATTTCAATACAAGAAATGGATCCTGTGGGCAGTGAACCTGTAATATTAGTTTCAACGGGTGTATTATTTGCGTTGGTGAGTTTAATGAGTTTTCCAGAGCTGGTACCGATAAACAAAGTGGTAGAAATAGTGGTATAGGGAGAAACCTTGAACGCAGTGGCATTAGAAGTTAGGTTGGCAACATTAATGGTAGAGGTAGCGGGGGTGGAATTTATATTTTTAACCATATAAATAGTTCCACCACCATTAGCACTTGATCTGTAAGTATAGAGCGCATGCTGGTTATTATCATAGGTGGCGGGGTTAATAAAACTGCCAGTATTGTCGTCATCCAGCAAAGTTGAAAATGAGCTTCCGCTATTGGTGGAGTAGTAAAAATTATTGTTTACATAACTGGCGATTTGATAAGTGGGATTGTCTTGATCGATAAAACAAAAAGCCCCATCACCACCAATCTTATCTACAGTTGCATTCATACCATCTGTGCTGAATCTTTGTGTTCCATTATCCTGAGCGCCTGCAATGTGGGTGTTATTACCTTCAGTAGGGTGGATGGCGGCCGTGTAGAATTGGGTTACATTGTATTCTTTATTTCTAGCAGCAATTACATCGGTTGTAGCAGCATTCGTTAAGTCAGAGGAGTAAAAAACGCCTCCATCGTTTCCAAAAATGACTTGGGTTGAGGAGAGGCCTGGTTTAAAAGAAATTGCATGTTGGTCTGCATGAACTTTTGAACAGCTGAGGGTATTTAGGTTGGCATTATTTGACCATTTGCTAATTTGTGTCCAACTAGCTCCAGCATTGGTAGATCTGAATAGATCAATGCCTCCGATTAGTAGGTTTAGTTCATTGTTTGGATCTACTGCAATTGCTTGGTCATACCAAGCCTGCCCCCTTGTAAAATCTGAAGCTGAAATTCCGTTATCTGCATCATCTGGCAAAGCCATTGCAGACCAATTAACCCCTTTATCGGTTGATTTTATTAAAGATAGAGTCGAAGTTCCTCCATCGGTGTTTTTTTCTATAAATGCATAGATGTAATTTGCATTGGAAGGAGCAGTCGCAACGGAAACTCTCCCGCTGCCATTGGTAACTGCAACAGATTTTGAAAGTGTCCAACTGGTGCCATTATCAGAATATAATATCTTTCCCCCGCCTTGATCATCTCCACTATAGGGAGTTGCTTTTGTTCCAATCCAAATTCTGTTATCGGCAGCAATTGAAATGGAAGATGGAGTAAAGGGTGCGCCTGTGGATGCATTTGTTGTCATTACCTGAGACCAGCTAGTCCCACCATCTGTAGATCTATATAATCCAGTGTTTTCATAAATGGACCAGCCATAAATGGACCAGCCATTATAATAATTTCCATCCACAGCTGCATAAACTATACCTGTATTTGATTCATTTCTGACAACCAAATCATTGATATAGGTCATGCCTGTTGTTGAACTCAATTGAGTCCAACTTGTTCCTCCATTTGATGACTTCCAAATTCCTGCACCTTGTGAACTATTGACTTGATATCCTTCCCCCGTTGAAACATAAATGTTTTGAGCATTGGCAGGATCAAATGCAATTTTAGTGATAGATAAATTTGCCCAAAGGTCATTCACTTTTACCCAGCTAGAACTACTGCTAGTGATATCATTATTATACCAAAGCCCACCAGTTACCCCACCTGCCCAAACTTTATTAGTGACAGTCGGATCCCAAGCAAGTGCCCTTGTTCTTCCTCCTACATTATTCGGACCGAGTTCTTTCCAATTGGTTTCAACGCTGGTGTTATCGCCTGGCATTCGAGGTCTTACAACGTTGGTACTACCAACCGATGCTATGTGGTTGTTTTTTATTTCATCAGTCAGTACTTCAGGAGTTGGCCTGAGTAAGGCAGGATCCATTGTTCTTAAAAAATCCTGCTCATAAGCTAGGTCTGGCCGGTCGGGATCGTTTTCTTCTTCTTCCTCTCTTTCTTCTCTTGCCTCAATGTCATCGTCTTCTAACTCAGTGGAGTCTATCTTCCGTACCCTATTGTTAAATAGGTGTTCACGTAAAATTTCCTCATATTTCTCTCTCTCAGAAAGGACCCGTTGTTTTTTAAATTTCTTTACAGCAGAATGGGTGTTTGCTGTAAGCGCTGCATTTGGAATGACAGCAGCAATGTTATGAGGCGATTTTTTTATCCAGTTAGCCTGATGTTGAGAAGAAGAAAAATCAGAAAAGGTTTTTTTGTATAAATATATACCTAGTAGGAGTAATAAAACAATAATCAGTAAGCCAGCTATTTGTTTTTTTAATTTTTCCATTCATCCGTTGAATTTAGGATATTGGTATTTTCTTTAGCTGGCATTTTATAGCCATTTTATAAAGTCGAGTATAATAAAAATAGAGAATCAGATATGTAATTTAATAGTTCAATCTTACTATTGACAATCAAATCATGTCAAAGCTAATTCAAATTGAGTAAATAGAATCACACAGGCTTCAATTTAGATTGTCAGTAGATTGATTATTTGCTAATAATTATCCCTTCCGTTTGATTAAAATTATTTCCCGTAATTCTAATAAAATAATTACCTGCGGGCACATTTTCAATTGGTATGGAAGTCAATTTATCTTTTGTTCTCACCAATTTAATAGTACGTCCGTCATTAGCAACCAATCTTATTTCCAATGTTGAATTAGGCGTCTCTTTAAATTTGACAAGCAAAACTGGAGACGCTGGATTAGGAAATACACTGGCCAAATTATTGATAGTGGCAGAAGCTGTGTTGCTGATAGCAGTTACAACTAGATTAAAGTTATCACTCTCAGTTTTACATCCAGTGGCATTTGAAACAGCTACTTTGTATAATCCAATGGCAATAGGTTTATAAGTAGCAGCGGTGGCAGCCGTGATGGATATATTGTTTAAAAACCATTGAAAACTAGTTGCAGTAGCAGTTGAAAACTCAGTTCCATTCCAGCTTATAGTAGGTTTTGTAGGCGCAGCAATAGTGGTTAATGTGGTGGGCAATGAACCAGCCTTACACCCTCCAGATAGTACAATCGTATCAGTATATATGCCTGCAGCATTTGCTGAAAAAGTGACGCTATTGGCTCCTGAAATAGCACTTCCATCCTTATACCAATTATTACCAGTTGTAGTATTGCTAGTTAGTAGCAAACTAGCACCCACACAAAAGCTTGTGCCTATAGATGTAATGATGGGAGCGGTAGGTTTATCAGTTACCACAATACTGCCGGTGGAGCTGGTAGCACATCCACCTGTAAAACTGATTGAATAATTGAATGTTCCAACTGCATTGGGTGTACCACTGATGGTAGCAACATTGGAAGCCCAAGCACCTGTAACGCCAGCAGGCAATCCGCTAAAACTAGCACCTGTAACTTCTGTAGTAGTATAGGTTATATTTGTAATAGGGGCTTTGATACATATTGTCTGAGCAGTTGATCCTGCAGCAGAAGATAGTGCGGGCGCTTTAATTTTTGAAATGGTTACTACCGATGGGGCACTTTCTGCACTGGTGCCATCACCTACCGAAACAATCAACGAATAGCTGCCTTCGGTGGCGGTAACGAAAGTACTTTTATTTGCACCAGCTATTAAATCTCCATTGTACAGCCATTGATTGCCAGTTGTAGAACTACTGGTAAAGATTACGCTATCTCCCGTGCAGATAGCAGTAGATTTATTAGCCGTAATGATAGGTTTAGGAATAAAAATGAAATCCGCTTTAGTCGCGGTGCCAACTGCATTGGTAACCGCTATACTTCCAGAAGTTCCCTCACCTACCACCGCTTTAATGGTAGTGTTATCAACTATAGTAAAAGAAGCTGCTGCGGTGCCTCCAAAACTTACACCCGTAGCACCTATAAAATTATTGCCGGTAATAGTAACCGTTCTTCCTGCTCCTGCATTGGTAGGTTTAAAGGAACTAATCGTAGCGTTCTGAATAACTAAAAAACCACCCTTTGTGGCAATCCCACCAGGCGTAGTTACACTGATAATTCCACCACTACTCTGACCTTTACCAACCACCGCCGTGATGGAAGTGGAACTGTTGATGGTAAAAGACGTAGCTACAGCGCCCCCGAAATTTACAGCCGTTGCTCCAGTAAAATTAGTGCCAGTAATAGTTACCGTGGTACCCGCAGTACCAAAGGAAGGAGTAAAAGAAACAATGGTAGGAGCAGCTGCTTCCGAAAATCCAAGGGAAGAAAATAGTCCCCTGCCATGCGTTGCTGCTATTACCAAGTAGTCAGCATTTCTCAACTGTAACATCTCAGTTCTAACATTGGCAAAACCGGTATTTTTTGCAGTCCAATTGGGAGCTGCATTATCAAAATTAGTAGTTCCATAAACACCCAATTCAGTGGCTAGCAAAACTTCAGTAGTAGGGTGATTGGGGTTAAACAATGCCCATCTGACAGGCATATTCTTAAAGTCACCCATTTTATTTATCCATGTAGTGCCGCTATCGGCCGAGTACCATATTTTATTAATTCCGTAGTTAAAATAAGTCACCAGTAATTCACTTTCATTTCTACCAACTTCAATGCAGGAGATAGCACCCACTGGCAAATTAGAAGTAATATCGGTCTCTACTGGGCTGCCACCTGCATCATTTACCCTTATCAGCTTTCCTGAAACGGTGCCTATGTACAATGTTGTCGAAGCCAATGTGTAAGGCGACACTTTAAATGCAGAAACAGCGGAAGATAAATTGGTAATGTTAACAGTTGACACAACAGGTGTGGTGGTTATATTTTTAACCAAGTTGAGCGTTCCTCCTGTTGGACTACCCGAACTTTTATAGGTATATAAGGCATGTTGGTTATTGTCGTAACAGGCAGGGTTTATAAAACCACTAGTGGCACTAGCCGCAGTTTCCGTCAATATTTTATTGGTAAATGAATTTGGCGCCCCGCTATTAGTTGAAAGATAGAAATTGTTATAGACGTAACTATTGATTTGATAAGAAGGGTCTAGCTGATCAATAAAGCAAAATCCGCCATCTCCACCGCTCACATCCACCGTGGAATTCATCCCTTCTACTCCATAGCGCTGTGTACCATTGTCCTGCGCTCCAGCTAAATGGTTGTTAACTCCTGAAGTGGGATAAATGGCCGCGGAATAAAACTGAGTTACATTGAAATTTTTGTTCCGAGAAGCAATTACATCGGTGGTAGAAGCAGTTGCAATACTTGAAGTAAAATAGATACCTCCATCCGTACCAAAAAGAGCAGTGGATGAAGAACCGGGTTTAAAGCTAATCACATGTTGATCTGCATGAACGATGGAACATTTGAGAGTGTTCATACTCGCATTGTTGGACCACTTACTTATTTGAGTCCAACTGGCACCTCCATTGGCAGAGCGAAACAAATTGATTCCGCCTACTATAATTGTTTTAGGATCAGTGGGGTCCACCTTTATTGCTTGATCGTAAAAAGCCTGTCCACGAGCAAAATCGTCAGTGGGAATTTCGTTGTCTGCATCATCGGGCTGGGCAATATCTACCCAAGTAGCGCCATTGTCGGTAGATTTACGAAGTATAATAGATCCTCCTTGTCCATAGGTATTGTCTGTTTTCCTATTTTCCATAAAGCTGTAAACATAATTCGAATCTGAAGGGGCACAGGCTACAGAAACTCTTCCGTTTGAAGCATCCGTTAGCGTGTTTGAAACATTCCAGGTTATACCATCATCCGAATACATAACACGCCCACCTCCTCTATCAGTACCACTATAGGGGCTGGATTTAGTACCTAGCCAAATTCGGTTAGAAGCACTGATACTTATAGAAGAGGCTATCGTAGGTGGGCCAGTGCTAGGAATCCTTGGAAGTACTTGAGTCCAGGTGCTTCCCCCGTTTTCTGAACGGTATAAGCCAATCATTGAACGAGGATCATTTACATAAAACCATGTTCCTTCGTAATATCCTGCATCTGATGCTACATAAATTACTCCCGTTGGAGTATTATTAATTAATTCTGTTCTTACAGCAATGTCATTAATATAGCTCATGTTTTGTGTGCTGGTTAATTGACTCCAACTAGTACCTCCGTTAGTGGTTTTCCAAACCCCCCCGCCAATAGAGGCCCCTACTCCATATCCCTCTCCTGTGCTTACATAGGCAATCTTTGGATTTTTTGGATCAAAAACAATATTAGTGACCGCAAGAGTACCCCAAAAGTCATCTACTTTTACCCAGCCTGAAGTAGGATCGGCAATACTGTTGTTATACCAAAGTCCTCCTGAAACGCCTCCAGCCCAAACTTTATTCGGATCACTGGGGTCCCAAGTAATGGCTCTTGTTCTTCCTCCTATATTGTCAGGACCGCGCTCTGTCCAATTGGTGGCAGAACTGGTATTGTCACCGGGCATTCGGTTAGCCCTGATGCCAGAATTTCTTGAAATGGGGTGATTTTTTTTAATAAGCTCAGTAAGTACTTCAGGGGTAGGCCTTTTTAAAACAGGATTCATTGTTCTAAGAAAATCCTGCTGGTAAGCAAGGTCTGGCCTATCGGGTTTCCTTTCAGTCTCTTCCTCCGCCTCTTCTGATTCTGTTTCCAGCCCCTTTTCTTCTAGCTTCCTATTATTAAAAGGGTGGGCCTTTAAAAAAGCTTCATATTTCGCGCGCGCAGAAAAGAATGGTTGATTCGGAGATTTTGCATTCTTAGACTCCTTTGTTAAAGATTCTTTACGTTGAGGAGCAACTTCGTTTGACTTTGCCTTTAGAATACCTGCCTGCAATTTATCGGCCGGTGCATTTTTCAGGGCAAATTGATTAGTAAAGTATAGACCCAAAAACAAACTCGCAAATACGAGTAGGATGGCTAATGGATTTTTATATTTTTTAAGTAAGTTCATTTTTATTACTTTTTTATCCTTTTCTTTTTAAAGGCGAGTCACCATTCAATTTTTTATATCAACTCCGCCAATGTAATTACATTAAAAGATTCTTTTTTTGGCATTTCGTTTAATTTGAAAGAGCCAAAATGCGCTAATGTGAAAGTATTGATTTTGTTGAATTTTACACAATTTTTTGCCAAAAAAAAAGATTTTTTTTTGTTGATTCAATATAAAACAGTTAATCCCACCAACTTGTTTTATTTGTTATAAGATTATTTTTTAGGCACCTCTTTGCTTTAACTAATTTTTTTCAAGAACTCGTTTATTTAAATTATTGTTTTACCTTTCAATCTATATAAAATTGATATTTCAACCATCTAAAACGATTTGCATATGAGTTCCAGAAAAAAATTCATCCATCAGTCCTCTTTGATTTTAGGGGGCGGTTTATTGGCATCCTCATTGGATAGCCAGGCATTTGCTATTTTTAAAAATCGAGTGGCACCCAGTGATCAGTTGAATATTGGCGCAATAGGTATTAATGGAATGGGCTGGGCTGATGTAAAGGCTGCACTAAAAGTGCCAGGAGTTAATTTAGTGGCCGTTTGTGATGTTGATAGCAATGTAATTAAAAAGCGATTGAGTGAGCTTCCTTCGGATAAATATGATGTATCTAAGATTAAAATTTTCGAAGACTATAGAAAATTACTTGAGTTAAAGGAGGTGGATGCAGTAATTATTGGTACCCCAGATCATTGGCATGCATTAATAATGATTCACGCCTGTCAAGCTGGTAAGGATGTATATGTGGAAAAGCCGGTAGGCAATTCAATTATTGAGTGTAATACGATGGTAGCCGCTCAGCAAAAGTACAAAAGAGCAGTTCAGTGTGGTCAGTGGCAAAGAAGCCAGCAGCATTTTCAAGATGCCATCGATTTTGTACATAGCGGCCAATTAGGAAATATTCGTACCGTAAAAGTTTGGTGTTACCAAGGTTGGATGCGTCCTGCTCCAGTAGTGCCAGATAGCGCTGTGCCGGCAGGTATCAATTATAAGCAGTGGCTAGGTCCAGCCCCAACTAGATCCTTCAATGCCAGCAGGTTTCATTTTAATTTTCGATGGTTTTGGGATTATGCAGGCGGCTTAATGACTGACTGGGGGGTTCATTTATTAGATTATGCTTTGATTGGTATGAAGGCACCTACTCCCAAAACGATTGTAGGATTGGGCGGAAAATTTGCTTACCCTGAATTGAGCGAAGAAACCCCTGATACGTTGACTACTTTATATGAGTTTGATGGTTTTAATCTAGTATGGGATTCTGCTATGGGCATTGACAATGGTTCTTATGGAAAGGATCATGGCATTGCATTTATAGGAAATAATGGAACCTTGGTTTTATACCGCGGAGGATGGGAGGTGATTGAGGAAAAACAAAGTAAAACAAAGGCAAGCTCTCCATTTCATAAACCAACCGACAATGGGTTAGATAAACATATGCAAAACTTTATTAGTGTAATCAAATCTCGTAAAATGGAAGATTTGCATTGTTCTATTCAAGCGGGTGCTCATGTGGCAACGGTAGCACAAATGGGTAATATTTCATTTCGCACAGGAAAAAAATTGACCTGGGATAAAACGAAAGGGCGCTTTACGGACGAAGCAGTGAACGCAGCCTATTTATTAAAACAATATCACAACGGTTATAGCTTACCAAAAATTTAATCAACAATGAAGCAAAAAATATTTTACAGTCTAATTTTTACTGCCTTTATTTCAATGACCGTTCATGGTCAACAAAAGGCCACACCTGAACAAACCGAATATTATACTCCGGTTCCCAAAGTAATTACCCCAGGGGCGGCAAATTTTGGTGCCCCTTCAGACGCCATAATTTTATTTGAAGGAAAAAATATGGATGAGTGGGAGCCTACTAAGCGTTCTGCATCCAATGAAAAATGGACATTGGTAGATGGTACGATGTTGGTAAACAAGAAGGTAGGAGATTTTCAAACTAAACGAAAGTTCAATGATTTTCAGTTGCACATAGAGTACCGAATTCCTGCTGACATCACTGGCAGTGGACAGTCTAGAGGAAATAGCGGCATTTTTATGGCAGCATTACCTTGGGGTGCTGGGGGATATGAATTACAGGTGTTGGATAATTACAATAATAGCACCTATGTAAATGGACAAGCGGGAAGTATTTACAAGCAAAATCCACCGATGGTAAATGCTTGTCTCCCTCCTGGCGAGTGGCAGCGCTATGAAGTAGTTTGGATTGCACCCAGGTTTAAGGAGGATGGCAGCGTAGAATCCTCTGCTCGAGTTACTGTTTTCCATAATGGAGTGCTGGTTCAGAATAATCTGGTGTTAATTGGAGATACACCCTATGTTGGCAATCCAGAGTATAAAAAACATGGTCCATCGCCGATTAAACTGCAGGCGCATGGCGATAAAAGCGAACCCATTAGCTATCGGAACATCTGGTTAAGGGAGTTATAGACGTACAGTAAATGATGGGTAATAACTCAAGCAGATTTAGGCTAGTCGATTGGATGAAGGGATTCGGATTTTGACAAAAGATATAGGCCACCTCAATAGAATTTTTTCTAATGAGGTGGCTTTTTTATGTTTAGTTGGTCCTGCGAAAATTTGATAATCTGCTCATTGTCAATAAAAAACATCAAAATAAAAAGCTAAGAAATGGGATATTTTTATAAGGGGTTTGATTTTTGAATAGCAAAGATTAGATATATTTACGCACAATTTAATAACATCTATTGAAAAGTGTACTTTTTGGTAGGGAATATTATGTTTTATTACCTGTAAATTAATTGTCAATATTTAATGAGAAGGGAAATAAGCATTAGTTATTCTGGTGGGTATTTTTTAGGGCAATAAAAGTTTATTTATTGTGTTAGAAGCCTACTGCTAATATGTAAAACGATCAATTGCTGTATTAACTAGTCATTTAATAATGCTTAAATGATTGGGTTTAGGATTGGCTAAAGTAAAATTAATAATATCTTATTTATTATAAATTCATGAGTTGGTCAAAAAGGCTTTTTCTTAACGGTTTTCTCCTTTTGTTCCTCGGCATGGGCAACTCATTTGCGTTAACCAATAACGAAGGTGATCCTAGGCCTGTACCGACATTAACCCATTCTATTTTTGCAGATCACAGTCTTTCTATTTGTAGTGGGGCTCCGGTTAGTTTTACAACCGCTGCAGATGGAGCTACATATACTTGGACTGTACCTAGCGTTTCACCAGGAGGTTCTGTTAATGTATCGGCTCAACCTGTTGCCCAAGCATCCGTTAACCCTACATTAATCAATAACACTTCTTCAGACGCAATAGTCACTTACACGGTTACACGAAGTACGGGGGCAGTTTTTACGTTACAGGTTACAGTGAAGCCTAATCCATCCGTATCTGTTAATAGTTCTTCAATCTGTGCTGGATTTACTACCAGTGTAACAGCTACTCCAGGGTCTGGCTTAAGCTCTAGTTATAATTATGCTTGGACGGTACCAGGTGGAGTAGCAGCTCCAGGAAATTTTTCAACCTTTACAACTAATAACGCAGGCACTTATAGTGTAATAATTACTGATCAGGTATCTAATTGCTCTAGCGTAAGTAGCGCTGGAATAGTTACGATTACTCCAGCCAATACTGTTGGAGCTGCTTCGTCTAATCCTACCTTGTGCATTAATACAGCATTGACAAGTATTTCTCATACTACTACTGGAGCTACAGGTATTTCAAATGCCGGTGTTTCTGGGGGAAATGGGCTGCCCCCTGGGGTAATTGCTTCATGGGCTTCTAATACCATCACTGTTAGTGGTACTCCATCTTCTTCGGGTGTTTATAATTATAGTATTCCATTGACTGGTGGATGTGGCAATGTTAATGCCACTGGAACAATAACAGTTACTGTTGCAAATACTGCTAGTGCAGCTTCTTCTACTCAAACAATATGTGTTAATTCAGCACTTGCCAATATTACGCATACTACCACGGGAGCTACTGGAATTTTAAATGATGGGGTTTCTGGAGGAAATGGGTTGCCAGCAGGGGTAAGTGCGTCATTTGGTTCCAATACCATCACCATTAGTGGTACCCCAACTGTCTCGGGAACTTATAATTATTCTATACGATTAACAGGTGGATGCGGTAGTGTAAATGCTACAGGCACAATAACTGTTACCGCAGCCAATACAGCTGGAGCAGCTTCATCTACTCAAACATTGTGCATTGGTTTACCCCTTACCAATATTACGCATACAACAACTGGTGCTACTGGTATTTCAAATTCGGGAGCTTCAGGACTCAATGGTTTGCCTGCAGGGGTAAGCGCTTCATGGGCTTCCAATACCATTACCATTAGCGGCACACCCACCGCTTCAGGTACTTTTAATTACAGTATTCTTTTAACAGGCGGGTGTGGAACAGTGAATGCAACGGGTACAATAACGGTTTCAGCAGTTAATACAGCTGGAGCGGCATCGTCTGCTCCTACTTTGTGTATCAATTCTCCTCTTACAAGTATTACACATACCACTACAGGGGCTACAGGAATTTCGAATTCTGGTGTTTTAGGTGGTAATAGTTTACCAGCAGGTGTAAAGGCTACATGGGCATCCAATACTATTACAATCAGTGGAACACCTTCAGTAAGTGGCACCTTTAATTATAGCATTCCATTAATAGGCGGTTGTGGAACTGCATATGCAACTGGAACAATAATTGTTTCAGCAGCTAACACTGTAGGAGCTGCTTCGTCTACCCCAACTTTGTGCATCAGTACAGTCTTGCCAGGTATTACCCATAGTACTGTAGGCGCTACGGGTATTGGGGTATCAACGGGTTTACCAGCAGGTGTAAGCGCTAGCTGGTCGGCCAATATCATTACTATTACAGGCACCCCAACAGCTTCGGGAACTTTTAATTATAGTATTCCATTAACAGGCGGTTGCGGAACAGTAAATGCAACGGGTACCATAACAGTTTCAGCAGTCAACACTGCAGGAGCAGCCTCTTCTAGTCCTACTTTATGCATTGGTTCAGCTTTAACAAATATTACCCATACTATAACGGGCGCAACAGGTATTTCGAATGCCGGCGTATCTGGTGCAAATGGCCTACCAGCAGGGGTAAGCGCTACCTGGGCTTCTAATACCATTACCATTAGCGGTACCCCAACAACTTCTGGAACTTTTAGTTATATTATTCCATTAACAGGTGGTTGTGGTAGTGTGAATGCAACGGGCACAATAATAGTAACAGCAGCCAATACAGCTAGTGCCGCCTCAACTACCCCTACTTTATGTATTGGTACAGCGCTTACTAGTATTACCCATAGTACTACAGGAGCAACAGGAATTTCCAATGCTGGCGTTTCGGGAGCCAGTGGATTACCGCCAGGAGTAAGTGCGGCCTGGGCATCTAATACCATCACTATTAGTGGTACCCCAACCGCCTCAGGAACTTTTAATTATAGTATTTTATTATCAGGCGGTTGTGGTGGAGGCAATGCCACAGGAACAATAACAGTTTCAGCAAACAATACATTTGGTGTAGCATCGTCTACTCCTACTTTATGTATTGGTACAGCGCTTACTAGTATTACCCATAGTACTTCAGGAGCATCAGGAATTTCAAATTCTGGTGTTTCAGGTGCTAATGGTTTACCAATAGGGGTTAGTGCAATCTGGTCTTCTAATGCCATAATAATAAGCGGAACTCCATCAGTATCAGGTACTTTTAATTACAGTATTCCATTAGCAGGCGGTTGCGGCAGTGTAAATGCAACGGGTACTATAACGGTTATCGCAGAAAACACCGCTGGCGCAGCATCTTCTACTCCGACTTTGTGTATCAATACTGCCTTGACTAACATTACACATGCAGTCACTGGGGCTACAGGAATTGGCATAGCGACAGGTCTACCAACAGGGGTAATTGCTAGTTGGGCCTCTAATCTTATTACCATTAGCGGAACACCTTCAGTAAGTGGAACCTTTAATTATACTATTCCATTAACGGGTGGATGTGGTAGTGTAAATGCCACTGGAACTATAATAGTTACACCAGCAAATACGGCTAGTGCAGCTTCGACTACCCCTACTTTGTGTATTAATACATTGCTCGTAAGTATAACCCATAGTACTACAGGTGCTACAGGAATTTCAAATGCGGGCGTATCGGCGGGCAACGGCTTACCAGCAGGATTAAGTGCTTCTTGGGCATCTAATGCGATTACTATTAGTGGTACTCCTTCAGTTTCAGGTACCTTTAATTATAGTATTCCATTAATAGGGGGATGTAGCGCTGTAAATGCTACTGGAACGATAACAGTAATTACCTCCAATTCTGTTGGAGCGGCATCAACCACTCCGACTTTATGTATTAACACAGCGCTTATAAATATTACCCATAGCACTGTAGGTGCTACTGGAATAGGCGTAGCAACGGGTTTACCAACTGGGGTATCAGCTGCATGGTCTTCTAATACGATTATAATCAGTGGTACACCATCAGTAGCTGGGACTTTTAACTATACCATTCCACTAGCAGGTGGTTGCGGTAGTGTAAATGCAACTGGCAGCATAACGGTTACGGCAGCAAATACAGCTGGTGCAGCATCGACTACTCCGACTTTGTGTATCAACACTGCTTTGACTAATATTACCCATGTAGTCACTGGCGCAACAGGAATTGGTGTAGCGACTGGTTTACCAGCAGGAGTAAGTGCTACTTGGGCTTCCAATCTTATTACTATTAGCGGAACACCTTCAGTAAGTGGCACCTTTAATTATAGTATTCCATTAACTGGCGGCTGTGGCGCTGTAAATGCTACTGGAACGATAACAGTTACCCCAGCCAATACCACTACTACAGCATCGACCACTCCAACCCTGTGTATCAATGCACCGCTTATAAGCATTACCCATACTACAACAGGTGCTACGGGAATAGGTGTAGCAACAGGTTTGCCAGCAGGCGTAACTGCTGCTTGGTCCTCTAATACGATTACGATCAGTGGAACCCCCACAGCTGCAGGCATCTATAATTATAGTATACTATTAACGGGTGGCTGCGGAACTGTAAATGCAACTGGAACGATAACGGTTATCACCTCCAACACTGCAGGCGCAGCATCTTCTACTCCTACTTTGTGTAACAATACCGCACTTACCCCAATCACTCATAGCACCATAGGTGCTACAGGTATTGGCGCAGCAACAGGTTTACCGGCAGGGGTGACTGCTAGTTGGTCTTCTAATACAATTACGATCAGCGGAACTCCAACGGCGGTAGGAACGTATAATTATAGTATACCATTAACGGGTGGTTGTGGAACTGTAAATGCCACGGGAACAATAATAGTTACAGTAGCTAATACGGCTGGGGCGGCTTCTTCTAGTCCAACTTTATGTGTCAGTACCGCACTTACTAATATTACTCATAGCACGACAGGTGCTACTGGAATTTTGAATGCGGGTATTTCTGCAGGTAATGGATTACCAGCAGGACTGAGTGCTAGTTGGTCTTCCAATACTATTACTATCAGCGGTACTCCAACAGTGAGTGGTACTTTCAATTATAGTATACCATTAACAGGTGGATGTAGTGGTGTAAATGCCACAGGAACGATAACAGTTACAGCGGCCAACACAGCGAGTGTTGCTTCGGCTACTCCTACTTTGTGTATCAATACAGTACTACCAAGTATTACTCATAATACCACAGGAGCTACCAGTATTAACTCATCAGGCTTACCACCTGGCGTGACTGCTACTTGGGCATCTAATGTGATTACTATTAATGGTACTCCAACGGCAACAGGAACATTTAATTACACAATCGCATTGTATGGAGGTTGTGGTGGAGGAAGTGCTACAGGAACAATTATAGTAAATCCAGTCACTACCGCTGGCGCAGCATCTTCAACTCCGACTTTGTGCATCAATACAGCACTTACCAATATTACCCATAGTACAGTAGGTGCTACTGGTATTGGTTCACCAACAGGATTACCAACAGGGGTGATTGCTACATGGGCATCCAATGCGATTACCATTAGTGGTACACCCATCGCTTCAGGAACGTTTAGTTATACCATCCCACTGACAGGTGGATGTGGAAGTGTGAACGCCACTGGAACCATAACAGTTACACCAGCCAATACGGTCGGTGCGGCATCTTCTACTCCTACTTTGTGCATCAATACTGCTTTAACCAACATTACCCATGCCATTACAGGTGCAACAGGTATTGGCGTAGCAACAGGTTTGCCAACAGGAGTGATCGCTACATGGGCATCTAATACGATTACTATCAGCGGAACTCCAACAACAGCTGGAACATTTAATTATAGTATTCCATTGACAGGCGGTTGCGTTAGTGTAAATGCCACTGGAACCATAACAGTCACTCCAGCTATTACAACTACTGCAGCATCAACCACTCCGTCTTTATGTATTAATACAGCGCTTATAAATATTACTCATAGCACGGTAGGAGCAACAGGTATTGGCGTAGCAACAGGTTTACCAACAGGTGTAACAGCTGCATGGTCTTCTAATACGATTATAATTAGTGGAACACCTTCAGTAGCTGGAACCTTTAATTATGCAATTCCACTAGCAGGTGGTTGCGGTAGTGTAAATGCCACTGGCAGCATAACGGTTACGGCAGCTAATACAGCTGGTGCAGCATCGACCACTCCTACTTTGTGTGTCAATACTGCCTTAACCAATATTACCCATGCCATTACTGGTGCAACCGGTATTGGCGTAGCGACTGGTTTACCAGCAGGGGTAACTGCTAGTTGGGCATCTAATCTTATCACTATTAGCGGAACACCAACCGCTTCAGGTACTTATAATTACAGCATTCCATTAACAGGTGGTTGTGGTAGTGTAAATGCTACTGGAACTATAATAGTTACCCCAGCTAATACCGCTACTGCTGCATCGACCACTCCAACTTTGTGCGTCAACGTAGCGCTTATAAATATTACCCATACTACAACAGGTGCTACGGGCGTAGGTGTAGCAGTAGGTTTACCAGCAGGAGTAACTGCGGCATGGTTATCAAATACGATTACGATCAGCGGAACACCAACAGCTGCAGGCACCTACAATTACAGTATTCCATTAACGGGGGGCTGTGGAACTGTAAATGCGACTGGAACGATAACAGTTATCACGTCCAACACCGCAGGTGCAGCATCGACTACTCCGACTTTATGTATCAATACAGCACTTACCAATATTACCCATAGCACCATAGGCGCTACAGGTATTGGCGCAGCAACAGGTTTACCGGCAGGGGTGAGTGCTAGTTGGTCATCTAATACGATTACGATCAGCGGAACACCTACAGCGGCAGGAACGTATAATTATAGTATACCATTAACGGGTGGTTGTGGAAGTGTAAATGCCACTGGAACCATAATAGTTACAGTAGCTAATACGGTTGGTGCAGCTTCTTCTACTCCAACTTTATGTGTTAGTACCGCACTTACTAATATTACCCATAGCACCACAGGCGCTACTGGAATTTTAAATGCAGGTATTTCTGCCGGTAATGGCTTACCAGCAGGATTGAGCGCTACATGGAATTCTAATCTGATTACAATCAGTGGCACACCTACAGTAAGCGGAACGTTTAATTATACTATTCCGTTAACAGGTGGATGTGGAAGTGTAAATGCTACAGGAACGATAACAGTTACAGCGGCCAACACAGCGAGTGTTGCTTCGGCTACTCCTACTTTGTGTATCAATACAGTGCTACCAAGTATTACTCATAATACTACAGGAGCTACCAGTATTAACTCATCAGGCTTACCACCTGGCGTGACTGCTACTTGGGCATCTAATGTGATTACTATTAATGGCACTCCAACGGCAACAGGAACATTTAATTACACAATTGCATTGTTTGGAGGTTGTGGTGGTGGAAGTGCTACAGGAACAATTATAGTAAATCCAGTCACTACCGCAGGCGCAGCATCTTCAACTCCGACTTTGTGCATCAATACAGCACTTACCAATATTACCCATAGTACAGTAGGTGCTACCGGCATTGGTTCACCAACAGGATTACCAACAGGGGTGATTGCTACATGGGCATCCAATGCGATTACCATTAGTGGAACACCCATCGCTTCAGGAACGTTTAGTTACACCATCCCATTAACGGGAGGATGTGGAAATGTGAATGCCACTGGAACCATAACAGTTACACCAGCCAATACGGTCGGTGCGGCATCTTCTACTCCGACTTTGTGTGTGAATGCTCCGTTAACTAATATTACCCACGCAATTACAGGTGCAACGAGTATCTCAAATGCTGGAGTTACAGGTGCGAATGGTTTGCCACCAGGAGTTAGTGCTAGCTGGTCTTCCAATACGATTACAATAATCGGCACTCCAACAGCAGCAGGAACCTTTAATTATAGCATTCCATTATTAGGAGGATGTGGTAATGTTTTTGCAACTGGAACTATAACTGTTATCACCTCCAATTCTGCAGGTGTAGCTTCGACTACCCCGACATTGTGTATTAATACTGCACTTGTAAACATTACCCATAGTACTTCAGGTGCTACAGGAATTACCAATGCGGGTGTTGCAGGTGCCGATGGTTTACCTGCTGGGGTAAGCGCTATTTGGTCGGCCAATACGATTACAATTAGTGGTACACCAACAGCATTAGGAACCTTTAATTACAGCATCCCATTATCAGGGGGATGTGGCATTGCAAATGCGACTGGAACCATTACTGTTATTGCGGCTAATACAGCTGGGGTGGCATCTTCTACTCCAACTTTGTGTATCAATACCGCCTTGACCAATATTACTCATACTACTACAGGCGCTACTGGAATTGGTTTGCCAACAGGTTTACCAGCAGGTGTGACTGCTTCTTGGGCTAATAATACGATTACGATAAGTGGCACAGCTTCAGCCGCAGGAACATTTAATTATAGCATTCCTTTAGCTGGTGGTTGTGGAAGTGCAAATGCAACGGGAACAATAATAGTGACAGTTGCTAATACAACGGGATTGGCATCGTCTACCCCGACTTTATGCATCAATACCGCCTTGACAAATATTACTCATGCCACCACTGGTGCAACGGGCATTTTAAATTCAGGCGTTTCTGGTGGTAATGGTTTACCGACAGGAGTAAGCGCCTCTTGGTCTTCTAATACGATCACCATTAGTGGTACTCCATCAGTGGCAGGCACCTTTACATACAGTATCCCATTATCAGGGGGATGTGGTAATGTCAATGCTACTGGAACGATTACAGTTAGTCTACTAAATACAGCTGGTGCTGCTTCTTCTGCACCAACTACTTGCATTAACACAGCGCTTACCAATATTACTCATTCTACTACCGGCGCTACAGGCATTTCAAATTCTGGAGTTTTGGGTGCCAATGGTTTACCTCCTGGTGTCAGTGCAACTTGGGCTTCCAATTCCATTGTAATTACTGGAACCCCGACAGCGTCGGGAACATATAATTATTCTATTTTATTAACAGGCGGTTGTGGAAGCGTAAATGCAACGGGAACAATTACTGTTACTCTTGCTAATACAGTGGGCGCAGCATCTTCTACACCAACATTGTGTATCAATAACCCTTTAACCAATATTACTCATTCGATCACTGGTGCTACTGGCATTTCCAATGCAAGCATTTCGGGGGCCAATGGATTACCACCAGGAGTTATAGCTACATGGGCTTCCAATTCTATTACAATAAGTGGCACACCAGCAGCGTCAGGAACATATAATTATTCTATTTTATTAACTGGCGGTTGTGGAAGTGCAACTGCTACAGGAACCATATCAGTTACCCCGGCTAATACAGCCGCTGCAGCATCGACCACTCCAGCATTATGCATCAACACAGCGTTGACAAATATTACTCATTCCACCACGGGTGCAACGGGTATTTCCAATTCAGGTATTTCCGGTGCAAATGGTTTGCCCCCTGGAGTAATTGCTACTTGGGCTTCTAATACTATTTCTATTAGTGGAACCCCGACAGCATTAGGAGTTTATGGTTATACTATTCCACTATCGGGTGGATGTGGAAATGCAAATGCAACTGGTGTAATAACGGTTACAGCAGCTAATACGGTTAGTGCTGCATCTGCTACCCCAACTTTGTGTGTTAATACGGCATTATCAAATATTACTCATACTACTACTGGAGCTACAGGCATTACTAGTGCTGGTGTTTCTGGTGCAAATGGTTTACCACAAGGAGTAACTGCCAATTGGACTTCCAATAGCATTACAATTAGCGGTACTCCGACAGTTTCAGGTACTTTTAACTACACCATTCCATTAACAGGAGGCTGCGGAACTGTGAATGCTACTGGAACCATCATAGTTTCAGCTACTAATACCGCAGGTGTTGCTTCTTCTACTCCAACTTTATGTATAAACAACCCCCTTACAAATATTAACCATAGTACTAATGGAGCTACTGGAATTGGTGTAGCAATAGGGTTGCCGGCTGGGTTGATTGCCACTTGGGCATCTAATACCATTACTATTAGCGGAACTCCGACTGCTTCAGGAACTTTCACTTACAGTATCCCATTAACAGGTGGATGTGGTAGTGTGAATGCTACAGGTGTAATCACAGTTACTTTAGCAAATACTGCAGGTGTTGCTTCTTCAACCCCCACTTTATGTATTAATACCGCTTTGGCAACAAGTGTTACCCACAGCACTACTGGGGCTACTGGAATTGGCGCAGCTGTAGGTTTACCAACAGGAATGGCCGCTACTTGGGCATCTAATATTATTACTATAAACGGAACTCCTTCTGTATCAGGAACTTTTAATTATAGTATTCCTTTAACAGGAGGTTGCGGCAGTGTGAATGCTACGGGGTCAATTACTGTTACTTCAGTAAATACTGTTGGGGCTGCTTCTTCAACACCTTCAGTTTGTATCAATACAGCCTTAACAAATATTACGCATAGTACTACAGGAGCTACGGGAATTGGCGCAGCCACAGGCTTACCAGCTGGTGTTACAGCTACTTGGGCAGGAAATACAATTTCGATTTTCGGAACTCCATCTGTTTCAGGAACTTTTAATTACAGCATTCCTTTAACTGGTGGTTGTGGTACTGTAAACGCATCGGGTACAATTACCGTTGGCGCAACCCCTTCACTCACCTCTCCATTAACCATTATAGCAAAATGTAGTAATGGGGTAATTGATTATACAGCAACGGGAACAGCAACCAGTACTTTCGCTTGGACAAGAGCTACAAAAGCAGGAATTACTGAGCCTGGTATAAGTGGAGTTGGCGCACGTATTTTAGAGACTGCAGGGTTAACCAATACCACCACAGATCCAATCACTGTCATTTATAACATTACGATTACTAATTCAACTACTGGCTGTTCAAATTCTCAAGATGTTTCAGTAATAATTTATCCTACTCCTAAATTAACACCCGTTACTAGTCAGTTTTCAATATGTAGTGGAAATGCATTTGCTTATAATGCAGCTTCTTCTACTTCTGGTGCAAGCTTTGCTTGGTCAAGGTTACTGACTGCCAACATTAGTAATGCTGCGGGATCAGCACCAACTGGAGTTATTAATGAAATTTTGACCAGTACATCAACAGCGCCTGTACCATTAACTTATAGTATTATTACCACTGCAAATGGATGTAGTAATCCGCAGAACATAGTAGTTACAGTAAATCCGATTCCTAAATTATCAAGCGCTCTAAACCCTGCTGCTGTTTGTAGTGGTACCACCTTTGGCTATACAATTGCTAGCGCTACCGATGGAACCACGTTTAGCTGGAGTAGAGTTACTACAGCAGGTATTACAAGTAATTCACAAAACATTGGAACTGGATCTTCTATCAGCGAAATTTTAACTAATTCTACCACCAGCCTTATTGAAGTAACTTACCAAGTTACCTTAAATGCCAATGGTTGTTCAAATACAGAATTTGTAAAAGTTACTGTAAAACCAACTGCTATTTTAACAAGCACTTTAACACCTGCTGCAATTTGTAGTGGAAGTAATTTTGTTTATACAGCAACCAGCGCCACTGCTTCAACTTCCTTTGCATGGACTAGAGATGCTAAAATTGGAATAAGTCAGGCTACTAATTCAGTAAGTGTGGCTTCAATTAATGAGCCATTAACCAATACAACAGCTAGTTCTATTGATGTCGTATATAAATTTGCGCTAACAGCGAACGCTTGTACCAACTATCAAGAAGTGACAGTAAGGGTAAATCCTTTACCTACCTTATCAAGCACTTTAACGCCTCCAGAAATTTGTAGCGGAACCAATTTTGTTTATACTGCTAATACGTTAACAGCAGGAGCAACTTATAGCTGGGTTAGGGAACCAGTTTTAGGAATCAGTCAGGCTCGTAACACTGGTACTAATCCTGCAATTTCTGAAGTATTAACTAACACCACTACCAGTCAAAAATCGGTAGTTTATCAAATAACAATGACTGCCAATGGTTGCAGCAAAACAGATAATGTAACGGTATTGGTTAATCCAACTCCTACGGTAACTGTTTCATTGTCTAGTAGTGCTATTTGTTCGGGGGCATCCTCTACGGTAACAGCAATTCTAGGCTTTGGCTCAATTTCAGACTATGATTTTTTCTGGACGGTACCGAATGGAGTAACAAATCCGGGTAGTATTCCAAGTTTTTCTACCGTTACCGCAGGTACTTATTTAGTAAGCATCAAGCATAAAACAACTAGTTGCGAAAGTGTAAGCGCTTCGGCTACCATTGCAGTTAATTCGTTGCCTACATTAAATAGTTCATTAACACCTGCGGCAATTTGTAGTGCGGGTACTTTTTTATACACACCTACCAGTGCTACGCCAACCAATATTACTTTCAATTGGACAAGGGCTGCCAATGCAAATGTTACCAGTACCTCTCCTGCATCAGGTAGTAATATTATCAATCAAATACTAACAAATAGCACCTTATACCCTCAGACAGTTAGGTATGTATTTACACTTGTCAATACCATTAGTTCTTGTACCAATACTCAAACTGTAGAAGTAATAGTGAATCCTAATCCGGTGCTTACTAGCGTAACGAGTGCACCGTCTATTTGCAGCGGGGCAACTTTTTCTTATGCTCCTACTTCCAATCAGGATCTGGATGTGAACTTTACTTGGACAAGGGCAGCAGTTGTAGGTATTAGTAATGCAGCAGTGACTACCCCACGTACAGACGGTCCTGGGGAGATACTTTTAAATACGTCATTGTCTGATGTTACTGTAAGTTATATTTATACACTAACCAATAGAGTTACAGGCTGTACAAGCACCTCAACGGTAACGGTTGTAGTGAAACCGGTTCCAAAATTAACTAGCAGTCCAGATGTTAATTTATGCAGTGGATCTACCCTTAGTTATGCACTCAATTCAAATATTGCTGCTGGTGCTACTATTACTTGGTCTAGAGCACAGACCTCGCCAAGCCTTTTACCTCTATCTGGTGCAGGCGACGCTTCTACAACGAATTTGATTTCGGAGACATTAACCAATTTAAATGCAACACCTGTAGTGGCGGTTTACCAGGTTACGATCATTAGCAGCTCGTGTACAAGTACCGAATTTGTAAACGTAACTGTATATCCAAAGCCTACTTTAAAAGGAGTACCAATAGGTACTAACGTTTTACTTAATTCAATTTGTAGTGGATCTGTATTTAACTATACCCCTTCATCTGATTCAGATCCCAATATTGTTTATACATGGAAACGATTGGTGAATACAGATATCAATAATCGCACCATAGCTAACGGTACTGGTAATATTAGTGAGGTTCTCTCAAATACAAGTACTAGTTCATTCCTTTCTCAAAGGGTAGTTTATGAAATTACCCTTACTAATTCCGGCACGGGTGGATGTTCCTCTATGCAAACGGTATCTTTTAATGTTACAGCTGCTCCTGTTCCGGTATATGCTAATCCTGCTGCAATTTGTAGCGGAACAGATTTCTTTGTTTTACCTACTGGGGTAGCAGACGGTACTACTTATACCTGGACTGCACCTGTTATTTCGCCTTCTGGATCTATCACTGGGGGAAGTGCACAAACTGGAGAGTTGCTATATATTGGAGGTATTGGGCAAAAATTGACCAATACAACAAATTTGGATGCTACTGCTACCTATACGGTTACGCCAAGAACTAACGGCTGTCCGGGCAGTTCATTTACTGTAACGGTAACAGTAAAACCTGCTGCTGCCAGTATTGCGCTTAAATCAACAATTACCCCACCTGATATTTGCAGTGGGACCCTCTTTACATACGATGCATATAGCGAAGCAAGTTCACCTTCTTATTCATGGAAAAGACTTTATCAATCATCTATTCAGGAAGCGTTGACCGTTGGAACTAATACGAATAGGGTAAGTGAAATCCTTACTAACAACTCTTTTACTAGTCAGGTTTCGGTTCAATATGCATTTACAGTTACCTCTAATGGATGTTCAAATACAGAAATAGTAACTGTAAAGGTAAACCCAACCCCTAGGTTAAGCAGTACTACTACTCCTAATGCGATTTGTAGTGGAACTGCTTTCCAATATAACCCAAGCGGTTGGGTGGCAGGTTCAGTATTAAACTGGTCTAGGAAAACAGTCACGGGAATCAGTAATGCAGAAAGTGCAGGGATAGGTAGTATCAATGAAATTTTGATCAATACCACCTCTTCGCCCATACCAGTTGAATATCAATATGCACTAAATACCACAGCAGTTAATTGCCCTAATATCCAAACGGTTACTGTAATTGTAAATCCTACGCCATTACTAATTAGTTTAACCCCATTGGTACAATGCAGTGGCAGCACTTTTACTTTTACCCCAATCTCTAGTATTGACCCTGGCTCTAGGTTTACATGGCAAAGGGATGCTGTATACGGAATAAGTAATTTAGGAGCTAGCGGAACCTACGACCGTTCAATTACCGGTAGTGCTATTAGTCCTGCAGAAATATTGGTAGATACTTTAACCACTGCTGTAAATGTTCCTTATACTTTTACTGTAATAAAATCCTCAACAGGTTGCTCTAGTACTCAGGTAGTAACGATGGTGGTAAAGCCTGTACCAGTGGTTAGTAAAATAACGACTACTATATGTAGTGGTTCAACTTTTAGCGCTGTTCCTACAAAAGTGCCAGCAGGTACAGTGTATAGTTGGGGTGATCCTGTAAATATTTCAACAGGAGTTGCTACTGGCGGAATTTCACGAACTTCTCAAACCACTATTGGCCAACCATTGTTTAATTCCACTAATAATCCGGCAGTATTAAAATACACTGTAACACCGAGTACCGATGGCTGCCCAGGTAATCCATTTATAGTGGAAGTAACGGTTAATCCAATTCCAACGGCTTCTACTGGAACTTTGACTGCACCGCCAATTTGTAGTGGTAATACTTTCGTTTATACGCCTACTGTTCCACAAATTGGAACAACCTATTCATGGAACAATCCTATTATCACTCCATCTAATTCTGTTACTGGAACGGATGCTAAAACATTGCAGACAACCATTAATAGTTCGATACTTAAAAATTTAACCACCTCGCCAGCGGAAGTAGAATATGATGTAACCCCTTTAGCAAATGGGTGTCCGGGTACCAATTTTAAAGTGAGATTGACTGTAAACCCTGTGCCTGATATTCCCACTCAATTGACAACTATTTGTTCTGGAGGGACCTTCTCTGTTACGCCTTCATTGGTTCCAGAAGGAACTACCTATGTTTGGGATATACCTGTGCAAACACCTACTGGAAGTATTGTAGGAGCAAATGCTAAGTATACCCCAGTGACTAATATTTCCCAGACACTTACCAATACTACTTTCGCTCAGTCGGTGGTTCAGTATTTGGTAACAGCTACCGCTACTTCTCTAACAGGCACTTGTACTGCACCTAATAAATTCTTAGTAAATGTTACTGTAAACCCGTTAACTGAATTGACTAGCAGTCTAACGCCTACTGCAGTTTGTAGCAAATCATTGTTTAGTTATACTCCAACTGCCACTGTTACCCCTGGTACAAGTTTCAATTGGACAAGAGCATCGAAAGCTGGAATATCAAATGCTGCGGCAACGGGTACTGGTAACCCTATGGAGACATTGATTAACACTACCACTGCGCCAATACCTGTTGATTATATTTATACTTTAAATACAGCAGGTAATTGTATCAAAGTACAAACGGTTACTGTAGTGGTAAACCCAACGCCTGTATTATCTAATGCATCCATGGTGCTTACTCCAATTTGTAATGGAAGTACAGTTGATTTTTCACCTTCATCAAACACTACTGGTTTTACAACCACTTGGACCAGGGAGGCAATTACTGGTATCAGTAATTTGGCTGCAACGGGTGCAGGAAATCCTAGGGAAATTCTTTATAATACCACCACATCGAATATAACCGTTTACTATAAATATACCATTGCTGCCAATGCTTGTTCGAGCGACACCATTGTTTCGGTAATTGTAAAACCAGTTCCAGTGGTTGCTTCACCGCAGTCTAAAACTATTTGTAGTGGAGAAGCATTTGTAGTAGCTCCTACCAATGTACCAACAGGTACAACTTACACTTGGGTGTTACCTACTAGTAATCCACCATCGGCAGTAACTGGCGGATCTGCTATGAGTGCGCAAGCTTCAGTGAGTCAGGTTTTGACTAATACTACCACTACTCCAGGCATATTAACTTATATAGTTACTCCTACTGCTAATCTTTGTGAAGGCGCACCGTTTACTGTATCCGTAACGGTCAATCCGATACCGCCAGCGGTTAGCAATGCCACTCTAACAATTTGTAGTGGGGCTACTTTTTCTTATACACCGACCGGCCTACCAGCGGGTACTACCTATTCGTGGAATAGTCCTTCAATAAGTCCATTGGGAACTGTTACTGGGGGTAATGCAAGTACATTGCAAACTTCCATAAGCCAAACCTTGATTAATACGGGTATTATTCAGTCTACTGTGGTATACACCGTAACTCCTAGGGCAAATGATTGTGATGGAAATACATTTACTGTAACCGTTAATGTGAACCCTATAGCTCGAATTGTTACACAGAATAAAACTATTTGTAGTGGGTCAACTTTCTTAGTTACTCCAGATGCAGTGCCAACGGGTACTACCTATACTTGGGCACAGCCTGTACAACTTAGTGCAGGGGCTATTACTGGCGGAGTAGCACAGCTTACAGCAGCACCGAATATTACCCAACGCCTATATAATAATACCGCTTTAGATGCAACGTTAACGTACACAGTCATTCCATCCTCTACTACATCTAACCTAGCCTGTGTAGGTACAACATTCTTAATAAATGTAACGGTATCGCCATTTCCAGAATTGACCAGTACTTTATCGCCTCCAGCAATTTGTAGTAATACCATTTTTAGTTATACTCCAGTAAGTAATACCAATACAGTGATTAACTATAATTGGACAAGAGCAATTGTTACTGGTATTAGTAATGGAGCAGGTGCTGGCACAGGCAATCCAAATGAAACTTTGATTAATACAACTACTATTAAAAAGCCCGTTGTTTATGTGTATACATTTACCACTTCAGGAGGATGTACGAATACACAGAACGTAACTGTTGATGTATATCCAACTCCTATATTTTCAAGTTCAACTGCTATCACTTCAATTTGTAGTGGTAATGTATTCACTTATTCACCCCTGTCAAATACAATTGGAAGTACGACTAGGTGGTCAAGAAGCATCATTCCTGGTATTGCGAATGCTGCAGAGTCTGGAACAGATAATCCAAATGAAAAACTTATCAATACTACGCTAGCAAATATTTCTGTTGATTATAATTATTCTATGACAGCCAATGGATGTTCTAGTGAGCAAATCATAACGGTTATAGTAAAACCAGTACCCGTTGTTTTGGCTAAATCTGCTACCATTTGTAGCGGGGCTACTTTTATAGTAGAACCAGATTTAGTTCCAGCTGGAACTAAGTATACATGGGCTGAACCGGTCAGTTACCCATTGAATATTTTGACTGGTGTAACTGGATCAGGCGCTGTTGGTTCATTACAGCCTAATATTAGCAAGACTCTTGGCAATTCATCTCCAACGCTATCTGGAACTGCTACCTATAGTGTTACTCCTTCTACGGATGGTTGTTTTGGCAATCCATTTAATCTAGTGGTGAAAGTGAACCCAATACCAGTTATTGCAAATAGCACACTGCCCGCAGTTTGTAGCGGAACAGCTTTCAGCTTTGTTCCAACAGGCATTCCTTCTACTACTGTTTTTTCTTGGGGTAATCCAGTGATCACACCCATAGCAGGTTTAAGTGGCGGAACGGCACAGGTTGAAAGGTCAACCATTAGTCAAGTGCTGACAATGACAAATTTAGTTGTCAATTCAGCTGAATACACAATAAGTCCTTCAGCAGAGGGATGCTCTGGAACTAATTTTAAATTGGTAGTCCCTGTTAATCCAACTCCAGTAGTATCTAATAAAGAATTAAGTGTCTGTTCTGAAATTCCGTTTATCGTTACTCCGGAATCAGTTCCTACTGGTACTACCTATACTTGGGCAAGCCCAACTCAAACGCCATTAGGAACCATTAGCGGTAGCTCTAGTCAGCCTTCGGGTCAAACTAATTTTTCTCAAACATTGGCGAACACAACCAATTTACCTGCTCAAGCTGCTTATGTGGTTGTTCCGAAAACAGCTAGTTGTATTGGCCTTTCTTTCAATATTAATGTAATAGTGAATCCTGGAACTACTTTAAGTTCATCCTTGAGTCCTCCAGCAATTTGTAGTAATACACTATTTAGTTATACTCCAACCAGTACTACACTAGGTACCACTTTCAACTGGACAAGAGCCGCTGTGTCTGGAATAAATAATGCATCTGGATCTGGAACAGGTAACCCAAGTGAAAAATTATTGAATACAACTGCCTCTCCAGTTCAAGTGGTATACACGTATACACTTTCAACAGGTGCTGCTTGTACAAAAACTCAGAATGTAAATGTATGGGTAAACCCTACCCCAGTATTAACTAGCACCACTACCATTGCAGCACAATGTAGTGGGTTGGTATTTAATTATACACCTACTTCTAGCACAACAGGGGCAGTATTTAATTGGGTTAGAAATATTGTACCAGGAATAAGTAATGCAAAAGGAACTGGCTTGGGTGATCCAAATGAGATATTAGCAAACGTTTCATCTAGTAAGGTTTTTGTTGGATATACTTATACAGTCTCAGCAAATGGATGTTCTAGCACACAAGAACTTTCAGTGGCTATAAAACCTTTGCCTACTATTGCACCACAAACCAATACCTCTTGTAGCAATGAAACCTTTGTAATAACCCCGCCTAATGCACCGCTTGGTACTGCTTATTCTTGGTCTGTTGCCCCTTTAAGCAATCCTGTGCAAATCATTAGAGGATCAACCTTGGGCGCATCACAAAGTAATATTACACAAACATTGAGTAATGCAAGTCTGTACCCTGCAGTTGCAACTTATACTATTACCCCGATAGCTGAACTGTGTCAGGGTAATGACTTTACATTAACTGCAATAGTTAATCCGATTCCTTCTTTGAGGGACACAGTTTTAGCGCCAATTTGTAGTGGGTCGCCTTTTGTTTTAACACCAACCAGCGTTCCTACAGGTATACTTTATTCATGGGGTATTCCATCTGCAACTCCGTCAACAGGTATTCAGGGTATCAGCCCTCAACAGGGTCAAGCTCAAATAAGTCAAACATTGACGATCACTAATAACCTGGCTAATACAGTTGAATACCTGGTTTCTCCAGTTGCATTTGGATGTACCGGTACTAGCTTTAAAGTAACCGTTCCTGTTAATCCAACACCAACTGTAGCCAATCAAACAAGAACTATTTGTTCTGGAGAATCGTTCTCGGTTATTCCGTCACCGGTTCCTTTCGGAACTCAATATACCTGGACTACACCAGTGATAGCTCCTTTTGGCACCTTGAGTGGAGCGTCCTTGCAGTCTTCGCCTCAATTGAGTATATCACAATTATTGAGTAACACCACTACGCTAGCTGCACAAGCTTACTACACGGTAGTGCCTAAGGTTGGAACTTGTATTGGATCGCCGTTTAATATTACTGTAGTGGTAAATCCCGCTACCAGATTATCAAGCACTTCTAATCCAACTGCAATCTGTAGCGGCGATATATTCTCTTATACGCCTACTAGTAGCACTGCGGGCACCAGATTCCAATGGACAAGAAATGTGATGGCAGGAATTAGTAATCCATCCGCTATTGGAACAAATAATCCGAATGAGCGATTGATCAATATTACCACCGCACCTATTGAAGTTACCTATGTTTATAGCCTAGTTACCAATAGTGAATGTAATGAAACTCAAATTGTAAAAGTTACTGTAAACCCAATACCATCATTAACCAGCTTGAATGATCGTCCGGCTATTTGTAGCGGCGAATTGTTTAGTTATTTCCCAACGGCTGATATTACTGGAACAGTTTTTAATTGGTCTAGGGTGGTTCAGGCGTCTATAAGTAATACGGCTGCAACTGGTACTTATAATCCATTAGAGCGATTGGTTAATACATCCAATAACTTGGTGGTTGTAGAATATAATTATACACTTACTGTTAATGGTTGTTCATCTACTCAGGCGGTAACGGTTCCTGTAAAACCAGCGCCATCTATTTCAAATCAGTCAATCATTGCGTGTAGTAATTCACCGTTTACGTTGCCTGTGATTGCTACACCAACTGGTACAGAATATATATGGAGTACACCAGTGTATATTCCTAATGGAAGTTTAACAGGAGGTACTGCACAAACAGTTTATCAGCCTACATTTATTCAAACACTGACTAGTCAAACTTTGGTGGCAGCAACTGCAAATTATACCATTACTCCTAGAGCAGGAACTTGCGAAGGGGTGCCATTTAAATTGGCAGTTACGCTAAGACCATTGCCAGTGGTGGCGAATCAAACGCTGACTAATATCTGTAGTGGTTCTATATTTAGTTTTGTTCCAGATGTAGCGCCTACGGGTACTACTTATACTTGGTCTAATCCAATTTCAGTTCCTTCTAACAGTCTTACTGGAGGATCTGCTCAATCGGTTGGCCAAGCTAATATTACACAAACCTTATCGAGTACGAATAATATTTTAAATACAGCCACTTATGTTGTTACTCCTTCTACAGGAACATGTGCGGGTAATACATTTAATTTGACGGTATCAATAAATCCAACTCCTATCATTAGCGACATAAAGGATAGCACCTGTTCTGGAACTCCAATAACTATTAATCCTTCACCAGTTCCAATTGGAACAAAATATAGTTGGAATCCACCTACGGTTACACCTTTTGGGGCAGTAATGGGAACATCGGCTCAGGTTTCGCCATCAAGTAATATTAATTTAAACCTTATTAATTCAACGAATGCGTCGGCGAAAGTATTTTATAACATTACACCTGTAGCAGGTACTTGCGTTGGCGCACCATTTATTCTTACTGTTGGCGTAGGAGTTCAAATGCCTGTATTCAATAATCAGGCTGCTGAAATATGCAGTGGCACAGCATTTAATACTACCCCAGTGAATGCACCAAGAGGAACTACCTACACTTGGGCGCTTCCTTCTGTAACTCCGGTAAATTCAATATTTGGTATTAGTAATGAAGTACAAGGAAAAGATTCTGTGAAACAGGTATTGACCAACTTAACCTTATCAAATGGGGTAGCAGTTTATAAAGTAACGGCTAATAATTCTGGTTGTGTAAGCAATCAGTTTGATGCTACGGTTACTGTTTTGCCTTTACCAAGAACGATTATTACAGGCAATAGCAACGTTTGTAAATATCCTGCAGATACTCTTACGATCAACTTTAGCGGTCAGTCTCCATGGAGCTTTACCTATAGAGAAGATAGCAAAGCGCCGCTAACCATTAGTGGTATTTCTCAGGCACCCTATTTATTGCGTCTACCAGATGCTGTTGCCAACAGTATGCGTAGGTTTAGTTTTACCAATGTATCCAATGCCGGTTGTGTCAATAAATCCGACACTAGCTATTTTACACAGATAATTAAACCATCGCCAACAGGAACAATTTATTCTAACCATGGTAATTATTTATGTAATAATGTGGTGGATACGATGCGAATTGTTTCTCCTGATTCTCCTACATTTAAATGGATGCTGAATGGAGTATTAATACCCGGTGCAACAAAAGACAGTTTATTTACTAGTCTGCCTGGTCGATACAATGCAATTCTAACCAATAGTGTAGGTTGTTCAGACACCTTGTCATCGACCTACATGTTGTATAAAATTGTTAAGCCGATATTAAAACTTTCTTACAATACTTATTGTGTAAATACACCAATGGTGTTGACCAATCTAACAGACACAAGCTCTATTGGAATAACGAATTGGTTATGGGATTTTGGAGATGGAAATATTCAAACTAGCTTTAACAGTGTAAATACCTATGCTACAGGCGGTAATTATCATATTACATTAAAAGCAACACAGTTAAACTGTTCAGCTGCTTCTGTGATACTAGATACTACTGTAGATATTCAAGTACCAATCGCAGGTATTACAATGCCTTCTGTTAGTGCTTATAAATCAGTTATTACACCAATCAGTGTTCGCTCTATTCCTAATTATAAATATCGTTGGACACCTTCATGGGGAATTAGTAATCGAGACAGTGCTAAAGTAAACTTTAGTTTTGCATCAACTCAGCAATATGTAGTAAATCTAATTTCACCTGCAGGATGTGTAACACATGATTCATTGCTGGTAAGAGTATTTGATGATAAGCTAGTGGATATATTAGTGCCAAAGTCCTTTACACCAAATGGGGATGGAGTCAATGATCTATTATTCCCTTACTTGGCTGGAATTAAAGAATTCCGTTATTTAAAAGTATACAATCGTCAGAATCAGTTGATGTATGAAACTAAGAATTATGATGCTGGTTGGAATGGAAACTTGAGTGGGTCGCCTATGCCGATGGGAATTTATATTTGGGTAGCAACAGGGGTGGGTACTGATGGAAAAGTGGTAGAGAGAAAAGGCCAAACCTTATTATTGAGATGATCTAAATAATTATATGCAAAAACCGTTTAAATATTATTGTATTGCGATGATGGTTTGCTGTGCATTTTCTATTCGAATATTTGCACAAGCACCTGTTTTATCTCAGTACTTTGCTTCACCTTTGAGCATCAATCCTGCATTGGCAGGAAATGGATACTCGAGTTGGCGTATAATGGCGGTGAGAAGAAACCAATGGATTAGCGCGGCTGTAGATCCACTGAATACTACCTCCGTTTCAATGGACGGCAAATTGCTCAAACAGAAAGGAAATGAAAATAATTATTTAGGGGCTGGTGTTATGTTTGTTCAAGATCAGGGTTTAGGCGGAGCGTATAAAAATAACTCATTTAATTTAGCGTTTAGTTCTCATATTAGTCTTGATCCTGAAGATGCCCATTCAATAGCAGGAGGGCTAGGTGGGTCCTTTAATAATACAGTCATAGACTATTCGCAACTTTCTTTTTCTCAGCAAATTTCTTCTTCAGGTTTTAATCGAGCCTTACCAACTTTTGAAACCAATTTATCAAATGTTAAGCCCTATAGTTCTGTTTTTGGAGGGGTAACCTATTCTTATAAAACGGAAGTTGCTAATCTTGAAATGGGATTGGCCTGTTATCAGTTTCTTAGTTCTGTAAGAACCTCTTTGCAGGATCCAACGCAACTGGACCCACCTAGATTTAATTTTCATACCGACTTTCAATCCTATTTGGGCGAAAGAACTACTTTCAATGCAAACGCCTTGTTTTCATTTGAAAAATATTTTAGTACCTATTCACTTGGATTCAATATAGGTAATATGGTAGGCAATACCGTGGAAGATGAAGAACCTACTATGATTAATACCGGTATATGGTATCGACATAAGCAAGCCATTTCACCTTACATTGGGTTAAGTTATGGAGTGATGCAGGCAGGCATTAGTTACGACATCAATATTTCTACTTCTAAAACAGATTTAGGGCCACTTCAGACCTTTGAGTTTTCGCTCGTTTTCCGCTCTCCCGTTAGAGTTAAGAGCCCAGTTCCATGCCCTTGGAGATAAGCAAGCTTATTTCAATTTCATCCCATAAACAAATAGATGATTCTTCAGTGAGAGTATCTAGTTGACGCTTATTCAGCAACGCCCTCGAATAAATAAAATTGATCTAGAACTACCGGATAATAAGTCAAATGATTAATAACCATACAATTCGTATTGCTTTTTAGTAAAACAACTTAAGCTTTGAATTTTATTTGGAATAGAGTGCTTTTACTTTTTTTTCTTGATAAAAAAAAGTAACAAAAAAAATCAAGCCTGCGAATAAAAAGGCTGAAATATAAAATGTCAGCCTAAAATCAAGGAACTCGCCGGCAGTGTATTTTACTTTAAATGGCATGCCGGCTCAAACAGCCTTGATTTTTTAACGGCTGACATTTTATATTTCTAGCACTTTTTATTCGAGGGCCTCAATGAATGAGTGGTTACAACTTTTTGATGATCAACTTTACTAAGGCTAAATTAAAACGCAGCGTTACTTTAAAGTACATGCATCCGTAGCGGCGGATTAATTTTTTTACTTTTTTGCAACAAGAAAAAAAAGTAAAATGACTCTATTCCGAAGGAAATTTCAGGCTATAGCAAAATGGCGCCTTCAACTTTTTGAAGATCACACTTATTTAATCTTACTAAGATATTTTCGTTGTATGGTGTATTCAAAGAATCGTTTATCAAATTCAGTGCGTCTCTTTTCTAGCAGCTCATCTTGAGTGCCACTATATACCATAAATTTTTTGTTGATCATCAACACCATTGACGCACGCAAATTATTTTGAATTTTAATTGACTTTTTTTCTATTTGCATTACTTGGTTCATCTGATTAACCGATGTCATCAAGCCCTCCATACTATTGTTGATTATAAGAGTAATTAACTTATTTTCATCTTCGGTCAAATTGGCTTTAAACGATTGTTGATTTTGAATTGAAATTTTCGAATTTTTATTAGATTCTAATTTGAGCGTTAGCACTTTTATATTTTCCCTCATCTTTTTAAATTGAAAAATAAAAAATCCAATCAAAAGTAAAATAATGGCAATTGCTGATATTAAATATTTTGATCTGTCATCTAAATTTTCATTTTTTGGAAGAGGCAAATAAATAGGAATATTGGTGTTTATAATGTCTTCATTGCCAAAGGGTATGCTATCAATTTCGCCTGTTTCACTATTTAAGATATGTATTGAGCTGTCTTTGCTATAGTAAATTTTGTTAAAGGGCTTATAAGTTGAATTGAATATATTGATTTTCTTATCATGCCGAATGTCCTTAAACTTATTGTTCTTGAAATCAAAAATTTTGAACTCTCCTTCTAGGTCTAGTAAAAGTCCTTGTCGGGTATTAAATACTGCCCGATTAAATTCTTCCAAGTTTTTTAATTTACCTTCTAGTGCTTTGTTGAAAAGCATTGGATCATTCCACCAGGTTTTGGTTTTCATATCAAGGCACTGAACGTAAAAGGTTAGATTTTTCTCCTGTGAATTATCGGTAGCAGCTAGTGGTGGATTCTGGTAAATTAGATATATTTTTTTATCTTCTAAATCATGATAAAATTTTACAGAATTGGTATTAAATGCTAAAGTTTTTTTTGTTGTAGCAATATACCAAACCCCATTTTTTTCATCATAACATCTCAAAAGACCATTGTCTACCCAAAATCCGTAACCGCCCAAACTATATAAAGTATCTTGGTACACAAAATTGAAAGCCTTAAAACTGTATCCTTCATAACATGTTTTATCTATTCTTATTGGGCTTTTTCCCGGGTTAATTTCAAAAAGCTTTCCCGAGCCATCTATTTGAATGACTAATTTATTTTTGAACCATAAATAGTGGTGTGCACCAACATTACAATTCATTTCAATTGGCAGGGTAACAATTTTGAGCTCGAACTTATTTGGATTGATGGTTACTCCTTGCGATTGAAAATTCTGTAGATTTCTAATTAGGCTATCGACCGCATTTTGAGATAGAGCTGGACTGGGTAAAAGGGAAATAAAAAATACGGAAATAACTAAAATAAAGAATTTAGGATTCATAGGGTCAAAGCATCGATTGATAACAAATTTATGGTATATAATTAATATTCATTTCAATTTTATAACAAATTTTTAGTAGTGAAATTACTTTTTTATCACTTGTAGAATTAGTGGATATAGCTACTCTAATTTAAATATGTGCCATACATTATAAATTTTTATATAATTTATAATGTATAACACATATATATACTATATAAAATATTGTTTTACAAATATTTATAGGCTTAATTAAATATCATGTCCTAAGTTTTGATTAAATCATATTAAGCTAATAAAATTATTAAAAACTGAAATAATTTTGCTTCGGCAAAAAATTCTTCTTGGTTTACGCAGATTGTAAAAACGGAAAGAATTGAAGAATGTAAAGGGTCGGTATTTTTTGGTATAAATTACTTGAAAACCATATGATTTCGTTACAATTTACAAGTTTTTTGAATAATTTAATAGCTTATAAAAATCCATTATTGTGCTTGATAATTTAGAGTTATATCTTGCAGCGTCTTTCTTAAAAAACAAAAAGTATTCTGCTGCTACTGAGCTCTACTTAAAAGTGAATGCTAGGAACGAATCTGCAGAGGCTTGGCTTGGTATCAGTTTTTGTAAATTATACCAGTTGGCTGACGGTTTAAAAATTGATGAGGTAATCGATTGTTTTAAAAAGGCAAAATTGATTGATCCAATCCTTGAGCGTATTATCGAAGATGCTTTTATTAAAAGATGTCAAATTGTTAAAATTGCTTATGTGAATTTTTATAATGAAGCACTTAAGCAACAAATTAAAGAAAATAAAAAAGTAACTGCAACATTACTTCTTACAAATAGTAACCTACAGGATCAACTAGGGGATAACAAAGAATTTAGTTCATTTATAGAGCTAGGTTATATTGGCGAGGGCATTGCTAATTTTGATTTGAAGGCAGGAATGGATAAATTTTTGGAAGAAATTCTATTGAAATTAAATGAAATTGATATTGCTTTAAAGATGAATGTAGATCAGGCTAGTAAAGCCTATAATGCATATTTTCAAATGGAAATAACAGTAATAAAAATTGGTGAAAAAAAACAGAGGAGAAGAAAAGAATCAATAGCTACAAAAAAATATTTGACAGATTAAAATTTGATTTTATAACTCATTAAGATTCATTCAAGGAAATACCAATACCTATTTAATAAATCGATTTACAACTAGTTTAAATATTACCTTTAACTTTTAATATTATCCGCGCAATTTTTTTATGTTGATTTCAAAAGTAGGAATTATAGGGGCGGGTCCGGCAGGTGCAGCAGCTGCATTACAATTGAACCAGTTGGGTATTGATTGTGTAGTGGTAGACAAGGCGGTATTTCCAAGAGATAAAATATGTGGTGATGGTCTAAGCGGAAAGGTGATTACCTGCCTTAACCGAATTGATCCTGAAATTGCCCTTCGCTTGCAACAGGCACCTTTCAAACTAAATAGCTGGGGGGTAAGTTTTGTTTCTCCCAACCGACAAGAGCTTGATATTGGCTATCGCCCAGATTATAATGCAAAGGATTCTTCTCATAAAAAATCTCCTATTGGCTATGTGTGTAAACGCCTAGATTTTGATAATTTTTTGGTTGAAGAAATGAAGCGTTGTGCTCATGTCAATTTAATAGAAGGTGTTTCAGTTGAACAATACACCTTAGAAACAGATGGCTATTTGATTAGCGGGAGTGGTGGTTTTCAACTAAAGTGTGATTTGCTGATTATTGCTAATGGCGCACATTCTTCTTTCACTAAGGAAGTTGCTAAGATTCGAATGGAGCCAAAATATTATGCAGCGGGGATAAGGGCTTACTACAAAAATGTAACAGGTACCAATGCAGACAATTTTATAGAATTACATTTTATTAAAAAAATGTTGCCAGGGTATTTTTGGATCTTTCCTCTTCCAAACGGAGAGGCCAATGTAGGAGTGGGCATGCTGAGTGATACGGTTCGCCGAAAAAAAGTAAACTTAAAAAATGAGTTGCAAGATATCGTAGACAATGATCCCATTATCCGCGAAAGGTTTAAAAATGCTACTCTTATTGGTTCAGTGGAGGGGTATGGATTGCCGCTAGGAGGCAAGCAACGCGTGATATCTGGAGAGCGCTACCTACTAACTGGTGATGCGGCTTTTTTAATTGATCCATTTACAGGAGAAGGTATTGGAAACGCTTTGTATACAGGACGTATAGCAGCCAATCATGCTGCTAAAGCATTAGAGAAAAATGATTTTTCCCCAGCAGCACTCGCAGCTTATGATACAGAGGTTTATAGAGTGATGGGGCCAGAGCTTCGCATAAGCCATCGACTGCAAAAACTAGTAAAATATTCTTGGTTATTTAATTTATTGGTGAAAATCAGTATTCGGAATAAACAAGTAAAAGAGCTTCTTTCCTGCATGTTTTACGAAGTAGATCTTCGAAAAAAATTAGCCAAGCCTTCCTTTTATATTAAGTTGCTATTGAATCGGTAATTTTGTGATTAAATAATAATCGCATTTTTTTGAATAAACTTTAACCGAAAAGAATGGCAGCAATTAAAAATATCATTTTCGATTTGGGTGGTGTATTGTTAGATATCGACTACCACCAAACTGCAAAAGCGTTTTCCGATTTAGGCGTACAGCAATTTGACACCTTGTATTCTCAGGCCAATGCCAATGAATTGTTTGAAGCATTGGAAACAGGTACTATCTCAGAAGATGATTTTTACAAGTCCTTACAGACTTATTGCCGACCAGCAACTACTCGTCATCAGATGCAGTCTGCCTGGAATGCTATTTTGCTCAATTTTAGAGTAGAGAGTTTATCAGTTTTGGAAGAATTGAAGAAAAATTATAATATATATCTTTTAAGCAATACCAATAGTATTCATCTAAAGGCATTCAATCAGATTTTATTAGGGCAAACTGGCAAATCCTCACTGGAAGGGCATTTCATTAAAAGTTACTACTCTCATTTGATTAATAAACGCAAGCCTAATGTATCCACTTACGAGTGGGTGCTTCAAGATGCCAATATCATAGCGGCCGAAACACTTTTTATTGATGATTCTATTAATAATATAATAGGAGCAAAGGAAGCAGGTCTACAGACGCATTGTTTACTTCCACAAGAAACGATACAGCAGTTGAGTTTATAAATTTTCTGAAGTGTTTTACTTCACTTCTTCGTAATCTATGTAGTCATCCTGTTTGCTAGAAGGAGGGGGCGTTTTTGGGGTAGCTTTAAATTGGGCAGACTGTTGTCTTTGTTGCCTCATCTTTTCCTCCATTTGGGCATTCATGTCCACGAACTGCTTTTTTACCTTTTTGGTAGTGGTTGCAATAGGGATAATGAAGTCAAAAATTAATTTATAGAGCAGGTAAAGCATGAAGAGCTCAAAGGCAAGTCTGAAAATGTTCATATTGCAAAGGTATAAAACCCTTAAAAATAAATCATCAAAAGTTGGCAGATAAATGTTAATTTTTTAACTATTAATTTATGTTCATTTTTTGGCGGTTAAGTTTAATTTGCTATATTTGTGTAGGAAAATGAATCAAAAGAAGGGAACGGTAGACGTTCCCTTCTGCTTTTATTATGAGTCAAGATATAACTTCCATACAGGCAATAGAAACCTTATTAGGACAAATACTGTCAGAAATGGAAGATGTTTTTCTAGTATCTGTTCGCATTAAGCCTACTAATAATATAAGGGTTTTTTTAGATGCCGATGCGGGATTGAGTATTGACAATTGTGTAAAAATCAATAGAAAGATGTACCGCACTATTGAAGAGAATGCATGGTATCCCGATGGTAATTTTTCTTTGGAGGTGTCGAGTGCGGGGGTAGACGAGCCGCTGCTGCTGCTTCGTCAATACAAAAAAAATATTGGTAGAAATGTAGAAGTGATATTGAATGATGATGGCAGATTGGAAGGAAAGCTGCTAGATGCAAATGAAAATTTGATTCAACTGGAGTATAAAGAAGGTAAAAATAAAAAAGCAATAACGGTGACAAAGGATATTCCTTTTGATCAGATTAAGCAAACAACCGTTCAGATTGCATTTTAATTAACAAACAAAACTCCCATGCCGGCGGGGAAGCAAAAGGGTGGCTGGTTAGGTCTATGGCACGTATTAATTTGATTGATTCCTTTCAGGAATTTAAAGAAGCAGAAAATATTGATCGTCCAACGCTGATGAAAGTAATGGAGGATGTGTTTAAAACATTGATTCGTAAAAAATACGGAAGTGATGATCAATTTGATGTAATTGTAAATGATCAAAAGGGTGACTTGGAGATTTTTAGACGCCGGATGATTGTTGATGATGGGGATATTTACAATACCTTGACTGAGATTGAATATAGTGATGCAATTAAGATTGAGCCTGATTATGCAGTGGGAGAAGAATTGTATGAAGAGGTAGATATTCAAAAAGAGTTTGGTCGTAGGGCAATACTTGCTGGTAAGCAAACTTTGGCAAGTAGAATCAACGACCTAAAGAAAAATTTGTTAATCAAAAAGTATGAAGATCGTGTAGGCGACATCGTTAGTGGTGAGGTATACCAAGTTTGGAAAAAGGAAGTACTATTGCTAGACGAAGAGGGCAACGAAATGATATTGCCTAAATCTGAGCAAATTCCATCTGACTATTTCAAGAAAGGGGAAAATGTTAGAGGCGTAGTAAAAAAAGTGGAATTAAAAAACAGCCAAGCGGTAATCATCGTTTCAAGAACAAGTCCTAGCTTCCTTGAAAAATTGTTGGAGATTGAAGTACCTGAAATATTTGATGGACTAATTGTTGTTAAAAAGATAGTAAGAGATCCAGGCGAAAGAGCAAAAATTGCGGTAGAGAGTTTTGATGATCGGATTGATCCAGTAGGTGCTTGTGTAGGTATGAAAGGAAGCCGTATCCACGGAATTGTAAGAGAGTTAAAAAATGAAAATATTGACGTCATCAACTGGACTAACAATACTCAGTTGTTGATACAACGTTCTCTAACTCCAGCGAAAATTACCAGTATTGATTTGGATGAAGAAAAGAAACATGCAACTGTATACTTAAAGCCAGATCAGGTTTCGCTTGCCATTGGTAGAAGAGGAGTGAATATTAAATTAGCATGTGATTTAACTGGCTACGAAATTGATGTATTTAGGGATAGCGAAGGTGAAGTAGATGAATTTGATATTGATCTAGAAGAATTTAGCGATGAAATAGAAGAGTGGGTAATTGAGGCGCTGAAAAAAGTGGGTTGTGATACGGCACGTTCTGTACTAGCTTTAACAGCCGAAGAATTGGAACGCAGAACAGATCTTGAGAAAGAAACTATTGCTGACGTGTTAAGGATTTTAAATGAAGAATTTGAAAAAGAATAGATCATAATTACAATTTGATCAAAACCAACTGTAATAAAAGCAGTCAATAAATACGGAATAAAAAACAAGGATGCCAGAAAAAGAAACAATAATATTACCTAGGGCAATGAAGGCCGCCATTGAATTCAATGTGAGTAAAGACACACTTGTTGAATTTTTGGAAAGCAAAGGCTTTAGTGCTGACGATATGCAGCGAGATTTCAAACTCACTGAACCAATGTATCGGGTACTTCAAGCTGAGTTTCAGCAGGACAAAGCTGCTAAGCAAAAGGCAGAACAGATTGATTTACCGAAGGGTGCTGGGGCAGGTGAATCAAAAAGAAAGCGCGATGAAGAAGATCTTTCTTTTAAGAAAAAGGAATCATCTCCTGTAGCGGAGCCTAAACCTGTAGATGAAAAACTGGCATCTACTCAAGAAAAAGAAGCGACAACAACTCAAGACTCTACCGATAATGTAACGGCATCGAAAAATGAGAAAGCATTAGATAGCAAATCTTCTGAAGCAAAATCAGATATAAAGAATAAAGAAAATGAAACTGTTGAAATTTCAAAGATAGCAGCACCAGAGTTAGAAGCTCCAAAAGTTATTTCTAAAATAAACTTAGATACAATTGACTCTTCTACAAGGCCTAAAAAATCTGCTGTAAAAGCGGAAGTCAAAAGGGAGAATATAGAACCAACTGCTATTGTAGAAAAGCCCAAAGTAGTAAAGGAACAAAAACCAGCTGATCAAATTATTTCAGTTGAGGAAGAAGTTAATAGCGGGGATGCAACCATAGAAAATATTAAGGCTGACCGTTTGGAAGGGCCTAAAATTTTAGGAAAGATTCAATTGCCAGTAGATAGTGATACTAGGCCAAAACGCGATAATGAAGACAAGAGAAAGCGAAAGCGTATAGTCATTGAAAAGAAAGGTGGTTCACCATCGCAGCAGGGCCAGGGACAAGGTCAAGCAGTAAGAGGTCCGCAGGGACCAGGTTTTCAAGGAGGAGGTTCACAAAGACCTGTAGGAGCAAGCGATATGAATCGAAATCGCCCAGGCGGATCTGGTGCACCCGGTGGTGCTCGACCACCAGCAGGGCCCGCAGGCAATCGTTTCAATTCCAACAGACCATCTCAAGCACCTGCACGTAGAGAAGATCGAGAAATTGATGCTAAAGAAATTCAAGATAAGATAAAGGAAACACAGGCCAAACTATCAGGCGGTGGAGGAGGAAAAACAAAAGGTACCAAAGCCAAATACCGGAAAGCAAAGCGGGAAGAAATGGCTGAACAGAGGGGTGCCGAAGGTGGAGATCAAACAAATAAATTACAGGTAACCGAATTTATTTCGGTGAGTGAATTAGCTGGTTTAATGGATGTAAGTTTTGCCGATGTGATCAGTAAATGTATGAACTTAGGTATCATGGTTTCTATCAATCAAAGATTAGAAGCCGATGTGATTGAATTAGTAGCCAGTGAATTTAATTATGAAGTAGAATTTATTGGAGTAGAAGATGTTGCAGAAATAGAAGAGAATGATCAAAATGATGATATAGAGGATCAAAAACCAAGAGCGCCAATTGTAACCATCATGGGTCACGTTGATCATGGTAAAACATCCTTGTTGGATCATATCCGCGACACCAATGTAATTGCTGGTGAGGCGGGTGGAATTACTCAACATATTGGGGCATATGAGGTTACTTTAAAAGATGGAAGAGCGATCACCTTCTTAGATACTCCGGGTCACGAAGCCTTTACAGCTATGAGAGCTCGTGGTGCTAAGGTTACTGATATTGCAGTTATTGTAATTGCGGCAGATGATGCTGTAATGCCTCAAACCAAAGAAGCTATATCGCATGCTCAGGCTGCCAATGTGCCTATGATTTTTGCCATCAATAAGATTGATCGAGATGGTGCTAATCCAGAAAAAATTAAGGAACAACTAGCTTCCATGAATATATTGGTTGAAAGTTGGGGTGGTAAATTCCAGAGTCAGGAAATCAGTGCTAAGCAAGGATTGAACATCGACCTGTTGATGGAAAAGATTTTATTAGAAGCAGATATTCTTGAGTTGAAAGCTAACCCCGAAAGAGTTGCCAATGGAACGGTGATTGAAGCTACCCTTGATAAAGGGCGCGGATATGTAGCCACTATTTTGGTGCAGAATGGAACTTTGAAAATAGGAGACATGATTGTTTCTGGACAAAATTTTGGCAAGGTAAAAGCAATGTACAATGAGCGCAATCAGCGCAGTGATATTGCTCCTCCATCAACTCCTGTATTAATACTTGGATTAAATGGAGCGCCTCAGGCTGGTGAAACTTTCAAAGTGTATGCTGATGAAAGTGAAGCTAGGGAAAAAGCATATCAACGTGGACAGATTTTGCGTGAGCAAGGGATGCGTGCTAAGAAACACATTACTTTGGATGAAATTGGTCGTAGGTTGGCATTGGGCAACTTTAAGGAATTGAATGTAATTATTAAAGGAGATGTGGACGGATCCGTAGAGGCCTTGAGTGATTCATTGCAGAAATTGAGTACAGAAGAAATTGTAGTGAAAGTAATACACAAAGCAGTAGGAGCTATTACAGAAAGTGATGTTACGCTTGCCAATGCATCGGATGCCATTATCATTGGATTTAATGTTCGCCCTTCTATACAAGCCGCTCGTTTGGCAGAAGCAGAATCGATACAAATTAAATTGTACTCTATTATTTACAATGCAATTGAGGAAATTAGAAGTGCAATGGAAGGTATGCTTGAACCAGGTGTGGAAGAAAAAATACTTGCCAATGTGGAGATCAAAGAAATGTACAAATTTGATAAGGCTACGGTTGCTGGTTGTATTGTATTGGATGGCAAAATCGCTAGAAACAATAGAATACGCTTGGTTAGAGATGGTATCGTAATCTTTACTGGAGAGTTGGGTAGTTTGAAACGATATAAGGATGATGTAAAAGAAGTAAACAACAATATGGAGTGCGGTTTAACCATAAAGAATTATGCAAATATTCAAGTGGGAGATATCGTGGAAGCTTTCGAAGAATTAGAAGTGAAGAGGACCTTATAAAATTTGATTTTATAAAAAGTCAAATTTAGATGAATACAAAGATTTGTTAAACATACTTACCAAAAGGGCTATTGATTAAATAGCTCTTTATTTTTGATGTGGGGTAGAATAAATTTTAGTCTATCGAATTTTGAGGTCTTTTAGTCACCACAAAACTTTAGGTACTTAATCATTATTATGAATACAAAAAGATTTTTTTTATTATTAGCAGTCAATGGATTGATGTGTATGACTGCTTTTGCCCAAGCCAAAAAAATGGTAGCTGATAAAATCATTGCGGTGGTGGGAGATAAAATTATTTTAAAAAGTGACATTGACAATAGTATCCAGGATATGGAGCGACAAGGAATGGAAGTGCCTGCAAACGCTCGTTGTTTAACACTTGAGCAGGCAATGGGTATTAAAGCATTGGTATTGCAGGCCGAAAAAGATTCTTTACCTGTAACAGAGGAAGATGTTGCTGCTGATATTGACAATCAAATCCGATATTTTATTAGTGCTTATGGAAGCAAAGAAAAGTTGGAAGAGATTTCTGGCAAAACTGTGTATCAATTAAAGGAAGATTTTAAGGAAGGTTTTAGAGATAGAAAACTCGCCGCTGCCATGCGCAATAAAATTGTGGAAGGCATTCGCATTACTCCCAAAGAAGTAAATATTTTTTTCGACAAGCTGAATAAAGACAGTTTGATGTATTATGAAAGTGAGTTAGAGATTGGACAAATTGTTCGCTTTCCTAAGGCTAGTCGGGATGCAGAAGAATATTGTGTGGATCAATTAAAAGAATTTAAGCTTCAGCTAGAGAGTGGTAAAAAGGAAATGAAAACATTGGCTGCTTTGTATTCAGATGATCCAGGAAGTAAAGATAAGTCTGGTCAATACGATCTCAATAGAAATGAAAAGCAGTGGGATCCAGTATTTATGTCAAAGGCTTTTTCATTAAAGGAAGGACAAATTTCTAGTCCATTTAAATCAAAATTCGGCTATCATATTATCCAGATGGTTAGTCGTGCAGGGGATGATGCTACTGTTCGCCACATTTTAAAAATCCCGCAGGTTACTAAAACAGAATTGTCAGAGGCGATATTAAAGTTAGATACCGTTCGTTCCAAGTTGATAGCCGGTACGCTTCAATTTGGTGAGGCTGTAAATAAGTATAGCGATGATGAAAGCAGCAAATTTACTGGAGGTAGAAAACAGAATGCAGAAGGCGGAGCCTCCATAACAATTGATCAGTTAGACAAGGATTTGGTGTTGATGATGAAAAATTTGAAGATGGGTCAATATTCTCAGCCAGTTGAGTTTGTGGATGAGAAAGGCAAAAAAGGAGTTAGGATAGTTTACTTGATGAGTAGATCGGAGCCTCACCGCGAAAACATTCGTGATGATTATAATAAAGTAGCTCAAAGGGCTTTAGAAGAAAAGAAGAGTGAGGCATTAGATAAATGGTTTAACGAAAAAATTTCTGGAAATTATATTAAGATTGATAAGGAGTACGGTGATTGTGATGAAATGAAAAAGTGGACGACTTCTTCAAATGCTACAGCAGCCATTAAGTAGATTGGTTACTAAAATTATTAAAAGCGTTTCGATAACAATCGGAACGCTTTATTTTTGCAAGGTATTTAAAGTACTAGGTTAATATTGTACCTTAGAACCAATCATTTTTGAATTTAATAAGGAGCGTTTAAATAAAAAATTTTGATAGATAAGAAACAACTGAAGCAAGAACAAAAAACGGTGTTGGTAGGAGTAGTTACTTCCGACCAGTCTGAACAGCAGCTTAGCGAGTACTTGGATGAGCTTGCTTTTTTATCAGAAACTGCGGGTGTTATTGCCGTAAAAAGATTTACGCAAAAGTTAGCACATCCTGATCCTCGTTCATTTGTAGGAAAAGGAAAGCTAGAAGAAATAAAAAAATATGTGAGCTTGAATAGGGAGGTGGAGTTAGTAATTTTTGATGATGAATTAACAGGGTCGCAGATTCAAAATATTGAGAAGGAGTTGGGGGTAAAAACGATTGATCGAAGCGATTTAATATTAGACATTTTTGCTAGTAGGGCTAAGACTGCACAAGCGAAAACTCAGGTAGAGTTGGCGCAGTATCAATATATTTTACCGAGGCTAAAGGGGATGTGGAAACATTTGGAAAGGCAGGGAGGCGGAGTAGGTACAAGAGGGCCAGGTGAAACAGAAATTGAAACCGATCGTCGTATAGTAAAGGACAAGATTAGTTTATTACGTAAAAGGTTAGCCGAAATTGATAAACAGGCTTCTACACAGCGTCAGGAGCGGGGAGAGTTTATAAGGGTGTCGTTGGTAGGTTATACCAATGTGGGTAAATCTACGCTGATGAATTTGTTGAGTAAGAGTGAGGTATTTGCAGAGAATAAATTATTTGCCACGCTAGATACTACTACAAGAAAAGTAGTTTTTGAGCAGACACCTTTTTTGTTAAGTGATACGGTTGGATTTATAAGAAAGTTGCCGCATCATTTAGTAGAGAGTTTTAAGAGTACTTTGGATGAGGTAAGGGAGGCAGATATTTTATTGCATGTGGTAGACATTTCACATTTACAGTATGAGGAGCAATTGAAGGTAGTGAATAAAACTTTGGCGGAGTTGGGAGCATCAGAAAAGCCGACGATAACTATTTTTAATAAAATGGATCGGTATGAGGAACAAGCCTTTGATAAGTGGTTGGAGCCGGAGGTGAAAGCTCAGTTATTGGTTGATTTAAGAGAAAGGTGGCAAAACGAGACGAATGGAAATTGTGTATTTGTATCGGCCACAGAAAAAATGAATATTGACGGTTTGCGTCAAACGATATTAAATAAGGTGCGAGAGATGTACCAGATAAGGTATCCATACCGCGCTGAATATTTTTATTAATTTTCTGGATTCGGTGAGTCACCCTGCAGGGTGACTCACCGAATCCAGAAAAGCGACTGTGCAGTTAATGGCGGCCATGAAACAAAAAAAATATAGTTGGCATAAGTTGGCTGATAGTATAGCGGAGATTTCATTTTCCTCCAATTCTATGACATCGGTGTCGGTGGCAGGAAAGACTATCTGCCTTGCATTGCACAAGGATCAACTATTGGCCTGTGCCCAAAAATGTCCTCATGCGGGAGGTGTTATGGCGGATGGGCATTTGGATGCGTTAGGTAATATTGTATGTCCGCTTCATCGGTATAAATTTAATTTAGAAAATGGGCGAAATGTAAGTGGGGAGGGCTATTTTCTAAAAACTTTTCAGGTAGAAATTAGAAAAGAGGGAGTATTTGTAGGATTCGAAGAAAATAATCTATTTAATTGGTAGAAATAAGCATTTAATTTTTGTTAAAAACTAAAATGCCTTATTTTTGCTCTCCAATAAAAAAGCAACACTCCTCCTTAGCTCAGTTGGTTAGAGCATCTGACTGTTAATCAGAGGGTCTCCCGTTCAAGTCGGGAAGGGGGAGCTTGATAATCAACCACTTACACAAAAATGTAGGTGGTTTTTTTATGTCCCTGCCAGGTTTGTGCCAGGTTTTGAATTTTTAGAGGGAAAACAGGGGTGAATGGAGGTGAAGGGGTGGAAACTGATTGTCTTAATATTTTATATAACTTTAAAAATGCGTCTCAGTTACCTGTCCGATAGAAGTATAAAAAATTGAGCCATATTACTTAAAATATGGCCCAAAACAGATAGGTTTGGTTACCAATTTTTTATCTAACATGTATAATCATACAATCCACTTTATGTATAAGTGCATCTTTTTAGCCCTTTTTTCTCTTGTAATGCATTCCCTGTTTTCACAGTCATTTTCCAGTTCACAGTCAACTACTAGCTATGCCCAACCAAGTCTAAATCTTACCGATGCCTTTGGAAGACTCATACCTGCAAGTGGCGCTGGTATATCAGGCACACCCTATGTGTTTGATCAATTTGGATTGGGCAAAGGCATATTTATCAATGGTGTGGAATTTGAGGAATCAGATTTAAATTATTCTTACTTCGATCATAATCTTTACTTCACAAAAGGGAATCAATTGTATTTAGTCAATTACCAACTAAAATCATTTATTTTAAATGGTGTAGATAAGGATTATAATAAAGTTTCAAAAGAATTTATGTCTTTATTTCCAAGTATTGACAACAATACAACTACTACTTTTTATGAAATGCGCTCAAATGGTAAAGTATTTCAGCTTTTAAAATATTCAAGTAAACTTATTAAAGAATCAACAGTGTTTAGCGGCCCTCCAATAAAGGAGTATATCTTAGAAGATTTATTCTATATCTATGACAAAGCAGATAAAAAAATGCTTCCATTGGGAGGTTCACTTTCCATGAAAGCGCTAAAAAATAGGTTACCAAATTATGCTGCTCAAATAGATGCATTGACGAATGCCAATAAATTAAATTTAAAGAAGGAGGATGATATGATTCAATTGATTCAGCAACTAAAATAAATTTAGCTGAGGTAAGTAAAATACAATCTCCCCTCTGGCGCAGGAATCTATGACTTTTAACAAGATAAAAAGGGTGGCATTTACTTAACAAAATTGAATGTTCAATTTAAAGAATCAATCATTTATAATATAGATGGTTGGCCTATTTTAATTTTCGAATTTAATCTAACATTCGAAAAAAACACACCGGGACCTCAGGGTTATGAAAATTTTTTCGAGAAGTATTTCGTTGCTTGAATATAGGATTTTTTGTAAATAGTCATCAAAAGTTACTTGATGTACTTCTGAGATATTTATAAGATCCAATTTAATTATCGATGCTGGGTTGCCTCATTATACTCTTTTTGGGAATTTATACCCCTACACTGATACCATCCAACAATAAACCAAACAATTGCGATTAACAACCATTGCCAACGAGAATATCTTTTTTCCATTTTCTATTGTTTTATTAAAATATGATTTCTAAAAACTAGAATCAATCGAAATCAAATGACATGATGTTATTTCAAAAGGGGCATTCAAAGTTCCAATAAAAGTTTTTTCTAAAATAATTTTAATTTCGTCTGAAAGTATATTATCAAAATCTAAGAGTTTGTGCTCTAATTTTCCATGAATAGAAAATAAGATTCCCGCATCCGATACTATAAATTTTTTATCTCCTAAATCAAGGTAATTATCAATTGTATTAATTGTAGGTCTAGTAAATGTGTTTTGTTCATTAAAATTAAAAATATCATCAATTAATTCTACTTCTGGGATTAGAAATTGGTCTGAATTGATATAGAACTGAATTTCACCAAAGTTGATTGAATCTTCAAGATTATTCCAATTCAATCCATTTGTAATTTGCTCATAAATAAAAGACCACATATAAAATGAATTACCGAATTCATTTTCAAAAGAATAAATTTTTAGTTCATTCTCTAGATTTCGAAATGTTGCTGTATGATATTTCAAGCTAGAGTGTAAAAAATTGCCTTCATATTCAAATTTTGTATACCCTGACTTTGCTAGCTCTCCTATAATTTCAAGTCTACACATGTTTAATTATATTTTGATTTGAAGTACCTCTTTCTTATTATATCAAAAAGATGAAAAATGAGGAATAATAAAACTACACACAAATACATGTTTGAATATAAATTGTGGTTTGTAACTCTACCTTTAGCCCCAATAATATCCCATTTATTAAACCTAACTCTATTGGCAAGTTCATTCCAAAGACCTGCATATAAAATCAGTATAGTTAATAGAATGAAAATTAATATTGTGATTTTTCTCATTAACAGTTATTTTAAAGGAAATTAGAATTTCAGAATTATTAATGACATCACTCTCAATTTAGTCAATCCTGTAAATTAAATTAAAAACGTTCACTATTGACTATATGTGAACATTACTAACCCAGAAAACCCAGCCAGGTTTGTGCCAGGTTTTGAATTTTTAGAGGGAAAACAGGGGTGAATGGAGGTGAAGGGGTGGAATTGTTAGAAACTGATTGTTAGCGTATTTTTTATAACTTTTGACAAGATAAAAAGGTCGGCATTTACTTAACAAAATTGAATGTTCAATTTAAAGTCTCAACCATTTATAATATAGACGGTTGGCCTGTTTAAATTTTCGAATTTAATCTAACATTCGGAAAAAACATACCGGGACCTCAGGGTTATGAAGATTTTTTGAGAAAATGAAGGCGTTGATTTGTAAGGTGTTATGTTTTGACAAAACCGAAAATGACCGATTTGGACCGAATTCAGGGGGTGTTTTCCTCACGCAGAGGGTTTATTCAATTTTTTCTTTTTTCCACTTTTCGGTAATAATAATCCAAAGAACAATTGAAACTCCTAAAATGATTAATTTTTGTGTTCCGTCAAGTCCATTTTTAATTAACGAATTATACATCATTATATTGATTATTAAATGAAAGCAAGCACTTGCCAATATCGATTTAGTTGTTTCTGCTACCTGACCAATTCCCCAGCTACCAAATATCATCATACCAAAAAAAAACAAGTTGTCTTTTATTGTTGCATTTGTTAGAAACGACAAGTGCCATAAATACCAAATAAAACCTATCAACAAATATTTCTTAATTGGTTTTAGGTAACTAAATTCATTTTGTAAATATCCTCGCCAACCAAATTCTTCCATAAGTGCATAAATCAAACTTATTAAAATCGCATATAATCCATATAGATTTTCATTTATTCCGTATTCGTTTTTTACTCCAATGATTGACAATAACGCAATTGGAATAACAGACATTAATAAGCCCATTTTTTGAGAGGTTCCAAAAAATGTAATTACAGTTTTTCTTTCTTTTTCTAGTAATTTAATAGCAACTAATGCTCCTGTAAATACACCACTACCTTCAAGAATTACTGTGCAAAGCAAATAAATCCAATTCGGTAATTTTTCCAAAATCAGTTTTGTTCCGAAAACATCAAATCTGAATATATTCGATATTGAAAACGCAATAATTAAAAATATAAAAAGTCGTTTGAAATTCATATTATTTTATTTATAGTTTTTTTGCGGTTTTTTTGTAGCCTGACCATTAACTTATTTATACCAGCCATCGAATGGCTCCTATTCAACCATATCTGGAATGTTTGGTGCCACAAAGTAGCAGGATATTTATTAATGTCTTTAAACTTATTGCAACTTAACCAATTTGTCTTGTTTGATAGACATTAAAGGGATAGTCTTTGGGCTCAACCACCTTGGGGTTCAATTACAAGAGTTTTACTTCTTACTTGAACTTACACCCTATATTAATTTGAAGCTATGTTGAATTTTATCTGCACCCAAGTTTTAGAAAAATATTACCTTGATCCAAAGGTGTTAACCGCTGTAGAAATATCAGCATTAAAGGTTCGTGTTTTTGGTAAGAAATGACAAAAACCTCACGCAAACCTCACGCAAACCTCACGCAGAAACAACAAAGGACCCACGATTTAACGTAAGTCCTTGATTTTCATGTAGCGAGACCGGGATTTGAACCCGGGACCTCAGGGTTATGAAGATTTTTTGAGAAAATGAAGGCGTTGATTTGTAATTAGTTATGTTTAGACAAAACCGAAATCAGCGGATTTGGACCGAATTCAGGGGGTGTTTTCCTCACGCAAAA
>CAMCMP010000016.1 GCA_945876095.1 Chitinophaga pinensis | reverse complement strand
TTGGTCTTCTTTTTTCTTGCCACAAAAAGTTATTGAGCAGTCGTTGTTTCTCAGGTATTTGTCGAATTGGATAGAAAGTACCTTCAACATCTTTCACAAATTTGACTTTATTAATTTCTTTATTTTTGAAATATAAATCTATTAAATCTCCCTTACTTCTATTCATTCCAACAAAGGCACTGTCTTCATCTTGAGGATAAAATATACTTTCTGCGGGAAAACCTTTCGCTCTCATGTAATCTAATTCGCCGTTTTTAAAATAGCCATTTAATGTTCTGCCTGCTATTTGATTATACATTCTAATATTTAATTTATTTATGATAATACCGTTATTAAAGACATATAAGCGCTCAGCCTTTTTATTTTTGGTATAAATATATATTGTATCCCCAGAAATTTGAGATTGATTACTAAAAACTATTGGATTTTTAAATAGTCGAAATATGGAGTCTTCAGAAGAATAATATAAACTATCAGCGACCGATTGGAGAGAGTCATTAAAAATCCTAACATTATGGAAAGCAATAAAAAACCTTACTGCCGTATCCTTTTTTATTGTTTCGGTTTTAGATAATTTACTTATTGATTCGGAAGTATCAATTTTTTCAATAATCAGCCTGCTACTATCTAATGGGGTAATTTTATTAATTAATGTATCTACTTTTTTTCTCACAAAGCTATCCTGTAAAATATTATTTGTATTATGAATTGCATTTTTTATAAAAGAACTATCTGTATTTCTATTACTACTGTCTGATGAATTTTTATTGATAACTTTATTTAAATTATTATTTTGAATAGGTACACTTTTAGAATTATCAATTACACTATCCACTTTTAGTGTATCTTTTGATATTTCGATTTTCCTACCTAAACTATCTCTTTTTTCAACACCAGAGAATAAAGTATCTGCTGATACATAAGTACTATCATCTCCTTCACCCTTGAATATCAATACAGGCTTTCGGGTGGCTAAAAAAGAATTATTATTTTTATCAAGGTAAATTTGATTTCCTAGAATAGAATATCCATTCACACTGTCTTTAATAATTGCATTTCCTTCTAACTGAGCAATCCCAGTAACTTCGTCATAGGCACTTTTATCTGCAACATAGGTTCGCGTGCTATCTTTGATGATGGTACGATTTCCAAAAAAAGCTTTCCCATTTTTAAGATCATAAGTGCCATTAGAGGAATATATATCGCCCCCTTCTTTACTTTTAATTACAGTAGGTGTATTCCAAGATGATATTTGTGTTTGAGTGTTGTATAATAAAGTATCATTAATTATATCATATTTTGGATCAATGAGGTGAACTTTTTTCTTAAAGAAAATATCTTTTGTGTCTGCATAATAAATCCCTTCAGTACTGGTAAGAATAGTTTTTCCATTAACTACCTTTCCACCATTTTTATACTTACCTATGCTAGTCGCAAGATTATATTCCAATTCCTGAGTATATAAAGTCCCTTTTTTATCAGTTAATCTGACCTCTTTTCTCAAAAATGCAATTCGATCCTTTCCAATGTATTTCAAATATTGCGAATAGGTATTAATACTATCGTTCTGATTGATATGAATATTACCAAAGGCCTCTAATACATTTGTTTCCTTGTTAATTATTGCACTGTCACAGTAAAAAATAGTTAAACCCTCTTTTAAAATTACATTTCCTGCAATGGTTTGAAGACGAGTAACAGAGTCAATTAATTTTTCTCTAAGGCTATTTCCTTGGATTATTTGTATCTCTCTAATGGTATCAGCTTTAGACGTTATGATGCTATCTTGAGCAAATAAACTAAATTGGACATGAAGGATGACCAATAGGAAAAATATAGATTTAAAACGTTTGATAAATTTCAATTCGATTGATTTAAGTAAAATAGTGATTACTTTAATTTTTACTAACACCCTTTCAATGTTATCTTTTCTAGTAAATTAATTATTAGTTTACTTTCTAAATTTGTAGATGCTAATTTTTATAAGGAGCATTCATTGTATCAGGTAGAGGAGTAGTAAGAGGTTTATTCTTATCCTTTTTCCCAAAGACTGAAACATTGATGTATCTTTTAGGGTGGACCCTAACGTCATCTAGCAGAAGATTTAATTTATTAGATGTAGCACTTAAGTTATTGTATAGTTTAGGATCATTAATCAACAATCCTATTGACCCCTTATCGCTATTTACTTTTTCTATTGTATTTTTTAATTCACTAATAGTAACATTAATAGTGGTAAGTGTTTTTTCAAGATCTAATTTAGAAAGTTTTGAAGTAGTGGTTTCTAAATTGGTAAGTGTTTGATCAATTTTTTTATCATTATTTTTTAATGTACCTGTAATTTCACTAACATTATTCAATGTTTTAGCTAAAGCACCTGATTGAGTATTTAAAATTGATTGAAGTGATGCAGAAGATATAGCTAGGGAGGCAGTAGTATTATTCAAATTAGCCATAACAGATCTAATATTATTTTTAGTATTGGTATCAAAAACACTATTGACTGTCACTAATACCGAATCGAGCGATCTTATCATATTAGCTACCTGAAGTAATACGGGATCTACTTTCTGAAATGCATCTGCTAGCATACCTTTAGAGGCAATTGATGCCAAGGTATCTCCATCTTTTTTATATACTTGGCTATTTCCTAATCTAATTTCTATAGATGTAGTTCCAAGGACGGAAGGAGTAATTACAGCTATTGAATTATCGGGTATTTTAATTGATTGATTCATAGTAAGAGCTACTGTGATTTTACGCATATCATCTCCTCCGTCTGTACTATAAACCGTTCCTACTTGTTTTCCATTAATAACAACTGCGTTACTAGGAGTAAGCCCTTCAATATTTTCAAAAACTGCATAAAAGTGCAAAGATTTGACAGTAAGGTTTCTACCCTTTAAAAAATTGAATCCCAAAATAAGTAATACTATAGAAATTGCAGTAAGCGAACCTACTTTAGTTTCATTCGAAATATTCATATTGCAAAAAGGATTATTTGAGTTTCAAAAGTACACATTTATTTGCTGGCATTTAATCCATTTAAAATAGTAAAAAATACAAGTAATTTAAAAAATTTGAGTTTCAAATTAAATTAGGGTAATAATTTCAGTAAAATAAGAGTTAAGCTACTAAATAAAATAGGTTTATTTTACAATCTGACCATTTAAATTATTTCCATTTTCAACGATATTTTTATATCTTTTAACCGCTTGAGTTATACTTACAGCAAGTTCTTCTTGTCCTTCTTCGCTATTAATATAGCGTTCATCTTCTTCATTATTAATAAAACCTGTTTCTATCAAAATAGCAGGCATGTTGGTCGATTGTAATACTCTAATTCCAACTTGTCGTTGGTTTAAACCAAGCGATTTTCTTCCAGTTTTAGCTACTTCATCCTCCACAAGCATACCAATATTGATACTTTTCAACTGAAATCTTTTTGCATAAATAGCTACAATTGGCTTCATTTCTGGGCTATTAAAATCAATATTGTTACTGAGAGAATCATCCGCTTCAATATTGAATTCATCTTCATTATCAATAATTGCTTTTAGCTTGTCACTTGTTTTATGGGAAGCAAATATCCAAACACTAGTTCCAGTTCTTTGAAGAGGTAATTTGTAATATTGATAAAGGGGCTCTTCTACTTCGTAAGCTTTTTTTGTTTTCTTTTTTTTCTTTCCATTTCCAGTATAGGTTACTTTGTAACGGGTAACCATATGCTTTCCAATTAGCCTTCTGCCAGTTTTAAGCGGTCCAGAATCGGCATGAATACATATAAATAAGTCACCATGATATTGATTGGCAATTCTAGCCTTTTCATTTACATTTTGAAAAATATCGGTGGTTCGAGTGGGTATAGTATTTACCTCAGGTAATTCTCGTTGAAGAGCGGCTACCAATTTTTTTGAAATGGCGAGCGTAACGTCTTTTTCTTTAGATCTAAGAGAACCTTCGTATTCACCCACGGCCCCATTATCTGATCCACCATGCCCAGCATCTACAATAATAGTTTTAAGAAGTTTAGGGGCTTGAGCCTGAATGGAATTTGAAAAAACCAAGGTGGATATAAAAATAAAAAAAATGAATTTATTAAGTAACATATTCAAATTGTTTTTTATAAGTGGTTAGCAATTATAAGTGTTTGTTCACACATTGTTGTATGTAATATGATTATTTTTGCTATAACTGCAATGAACAACTATAACAAAGGTAAGGCAAAATATATTTTAGCATCCGTCATGCTGGCTCTGTTCATTAGTCAAACGATCGGAAACACTATTAATTTGCCCATAATAGGTGAGTTTTACAAAATTTTAACTTCTAATACAATTAAATCTAGCCATCAAAAGAACCTTAAGAAAAAAAATTATCGTTTTAACTCAAATTTTGATTCAATTCCTTCCAATAAGTTGGATAGTGCTAAAAGGGAAGACTCTTTAAATAGTTTGGCTGTAGATACTTTCCATTTTAATTCCTCTAAAGATTCATTAGAGGCTCCGGTTACCTATAAAGCCGATGATTCCATGGTATTTGATATACCGAATAAGAAAATCTTATTGTATGGAAAACAATCGAATGTAAAATTTTCTGACAACGAATTAAAAGCCCCAGGTATTGAGTTTGATCAAAGAACCAATTTAATTACCGCTTTTTTAAAAAGGGATACAGCTGGAAAGGTGATTTCATTCCCAACATTTAATCAGGGCGACTTAAAAACCGTTAGCGATACGATCTCCTTTAATATGCAAACTGGAAGAGGACTAACTAAAGGAACTTATACCAAGCAGGATGAAATGTTTGTTTATGCAGAAAAAATAAAAAAAACAGATTCGTCCTCCTTTTTTGCATTTAAGGCAAGGTTTACCACCTGTAATTTAGATACTCCTCACTTTGCCTTTGTTAGTAAAAAAATAAAATTTATAAGAAACAAATTTGCCGTTACAGGACCGGTACATCCAGAATTTGAAGGAGTACCCGTTCCAATTATACTTCCATTTGGTCTTTACCCAATTTCACAAGGAAGGCATTCGGGAATGCTTGCTCCTGCTTTTAATTCCAATGAACAATTCGGATTATCACTATCTGGACTCGGTTATTACAAAGTGATCAATGATAATTGGGATGTTACCACTAGGGGTACTTTTTATTCTTACGGAGGTTACTCTTTCAATGTTAGTCCACGGTATTATAAAAGATATCATCAACAAGGAAATTTTTCTTTTGATTTTCAGCACTTCAAAACAAATTTTAAAGGTGATCCAGATTTCTCTATTAATAATTCATTTAATGTAAGATGGACTCATACTCTTGATACCAAATCAAGGCCTGGAGTTTCTTTTAATGCGAATGTAAATGCAGGTAGCAGTAAATTTAATTCGCAGGTACCCAATGATCCGAATCGCAATTTTAGCAACCAATTAAATTCTAGTATTGCCTATGCTAAGGTTTGGAAGGATAAACCTTTTAATATGTCAATTAATGCGAATCACTCTCAAAATACCAACCTAAAAATTATCAATGTTACTTTACCGGATGTGAGTTTTAATTTGAATACTTTATATCCCTTTAGAAGAAAAGAAGCAATCGGTAATTATAGTTGGTACGAAAACTTGGGAATAGCTCTCAATTCTAATATAAAAAGTTTAACCTATTTTTCGGATGATACTTTGGTTAGTAAAATCAACATGGGCAAGCAAATTTTTAATAACCTTCAATGGGGTGGAATTCATAGTGTACCTATATCACTTTCTCTTCCTCAATTTGGTGCATTTCAAATTTCGCCCAGTATTTCTTATGCAGAAAAGTGGTATCAGCAAAAATTCATAAGAAGTTGGAATAATGATTTAAAAAAAGTTGATACTTCAATCAATAAAAATTTCTATTCTTCAAGGGATATGTCTTTTGGAATAAGTATGTCATCAAGAATATTTGGTTCCTACACATTCCAAAAAACATCGGCAGTAAAAGCTATCAGGCACGAAATTCGACCTTCAATTAGTGCCAGTTATAAACCAAATATGAATGGTAAATATTTTTATAGTACTCAATTGGATACAGCTGGAAATGTAGGTAGATTTAATGTATTCGACAATAGTCTTTTTGGCGGCTTTGGTGAAGGTAAATTTGGAGGACTAAGTTTTAGTGTCGATAACAATATCCAAATGAAGGTCCGTGATAAAAATGACACTACCTTGGATGCAGTAAAGAAAGTAAGTTTAATCGATGGACTTAATCTAGGAGGCAGTTATAATTTTTTAGCAGATTCATTTCAACTCAGTGTTTTTAACATTGGAGCAAGAAGTAATTTATTTGATAAAATAAGTATTACTGCAAGTGGTACTTTGGATCCCTATCAGTTGAATAGTAGAGGGGATAGAGTGAATCAATTAGTATGGAAAAATAAAATAGCTACTTTGGGTAGATTTGTTGGGGGAAATGTTTCTGTTTCTAGTCAATTTCAAGGAGGTGATAAAAACAAAAAGAAAAAAGACAATACACAGGGAATAGGTCAGCCATATAATCCAAATACGGGTATGCCTTTAGATGAGTACCAAACCGAAGCTGCTTATATAAGTAACAATCCAGCAGAGTTTACTGATTTTTCAATTCCTTGGTCATTTAATTTCTCTTATTCACTTCGCTTTCAGCGAGACCGTAAGCCTGACTACAGTGGTTTCTATACTAATATCTATCAAGATATGAGTTGGAATAGTACCTTATCGTTAACACCTAAATGGCAATTAGGTATAAATGGATTTTATAATATTACTCAAAAGGAGATTGGAACGATGTCAGTCTCCATTGCTCGGGAAATGCATTGTTGGCAAATGGCTTTAAACGTATCACCAGTAGGAAGATACAGATTTTTCAATATTACAATCAGTCCAAAATCTAGTCTGCTAAGAGATATAAAAGTTAATCGTACGAGGTATTTTTATGATTTATAATTTATTTTTTAATCAATTTGATTTTAAATACACACCCTTAATACATGTATTTGTTAATTAAATTCATTTGTACTTCCCAACCATCAATAGTTGAGTTTAATTGAATTTGAGCAAAAAAATTGCGATAGATCAAATCAGTTGTTTCTAATATTAACTCAGTAGATGCAAACCTTACTGATTCTTTAGGTTTTTGTAATTCACCTTTAAATTTTGCAGTCTTTTTATCAGCAGTGATTATTTTGCTTTTCTTCAATTGGTTAAAAATATCTTTATAAATTTTAAAAGCTTCTTTATAATCTTCTCCATCATATAATATTGCCTGCCAGCTAGCAGAAGTATCTAATCTAGAATGATATCTAATAATAGAACAATGAAGTGCTCCAGGCAAGGATGTTTTGGATTGGTATACATTCATTTCTAATTGTGGAGTCATTTCCTGACCCTGAATCAAATTGAAATTGGTATTAAAATCTACTATAATTTTTGTTAAGGAATCTGAAAATTCACCATTCGGTAAAAGTGATTTGTAAAATTGAGCATCGCTAGATATTGAAAATGCTAAAAAAAATAAAATTATATAAAATGTTTTTTTCATTGTTTCAAATTTACAGTGTAAGTTAAACCTTATTAACATATATATTGGATGAATGAAGTTATGTAAATATTTAAACTCATCAATGACTCAAATACCTAGTTTATCTTAACGAATTCAATTTTATTGATAGGAAATCATGAGTTTTATAGATGAGTTCATAAAATTTATACTATTAATTATGTAATCAAAACCTGTTTTATAAAAGAGAAATAATTAATTTTAATTGTATGAAGACAGCAACAATAAGTGAAATAAAACATGAATTAACTATAACCAATCCATCGATATTGATTGAACTCTGTTTAAAATTGGCCAAGTTTAAAAAAGATAATAAAGAGTTATTGACTTATTTACTTTTTGAATCTCATAATGAGAATGCATATATCGAACAGGTTAAATTAGAAATTGATACTCAATTTGAAACAATTAATTATTCAACTATTTATTTTATTAAAAAGTCGCTTCGGAAAATAATTAGATCGACAGTTAAATATATTCGTCTTACTGGATCCAAACAGGTAGAGGTTGAATTATTACTATATTTTTGTAAAACTTTAATCAAAAAGGAGATACCTATTGATAAAAGTTCTGTTTTAAATAATATTTATCAGCTACAGTTAAAAAAAATTGAACAACTTATTTCAACTTTACACGAGGATCTTCAATACGACTATTTTAAACAATTTAACCAACTATAATTATCAAATTGAATTTTATTTAGAATAATTGTTTCAGAATTATTAATTAGGTAATTTTATAAAAAAAAATTATGGATATAAATGAATCATTTGATTTGGCGGTGGTAGATAGTAAAAAACTTTCTGAGAAACCAAGTAATGAAATTTTACTTCAGCTATATGCATACTTCAAACAAGCAACAGAAGGAGATATAAATATTGAAGCCCCTTCTAATCCATTTGATTTTGTTGCTAAGGCAAAGTATACTGCATGGGAGGAACTAAAGGGAAAGTCTTCTTTAGAAGCTAAACAAGCTTACATAGATCTTGTGAAAAGCTTACAGTCCTGAATATTGGCTATTTTTCTTATCTTTTAATGGATAAGAAAAATAGCTTTTTATACTTAATCTTATAATCATTTGGTAAGAGTATTCTTTCTTTTACATAATAAATGATTGAATATGATATAATATACTTACATTTGTATTGTGATATTAGCTCAATGAGCACATCGTTTATAGATAGATTCAATTTTTTACTTCTCCACGTATTAGTTTTCTCTTCTTAAAAGTTTGTTTTTAGTTACCATCACAGGTATTTTATTTTTTATTAATTAATTTTTAAGATTATGAACATTTACGTTTCAAATTTAAGTTTCAACACAAATGATGCTGAGCTTAACGAACTTTTTTCAAAATTTGGCGAAGTTTCTTCAGCTAAAGTTATTATGGACAGAGAATCTGGTCGCTCACGTGGTTTTGGTTTTGTTGAAATGCCTTCAGAAGAAGAAGGTAAAGAAGCAATGGCTTCTTTAAACAACAAAGAAGTTGAAGGAAGAGCAATGTCTGTTTCAATTGCAAAGGAAAGAGAAGAAAGATCAGGCGGCGGAAGTCGTGGTGGTTATTCTAACAACCGCGGTGGCGGAGGTGGTAACAGATGGTAATTCCAAACTGATATACTTAAAAAAAGAGCTCTAATTGAGCTCTTTTTTTGTGCTCATCCTATTTTATAGCCTTAATAAATCTTTACAACATTTTGTTTCAATAGAGAAAGGTCCTATTATCTTTGTACAATGGCTTCTAACCGAACAGCTGCTATCAGCTTTATTTTTATAACTTTATTAATTGATGTCACTGGTATTGGATTAATTATTCCTGTGGTTCCGGGTTTAATTAAGGAATTAATCCAGGGTTCGGTCAGTGATTCCTCTAGATACAGCGGATGGCTTGCTTTTTCTTATGCAGTAATGCAATTTATTTTCGCACCCTTATTAGGCAATTTAAGTGACCGATATGGACGTCGACCTATTCTATTGATATCTTTATTTGGACTAGGTATAGATTATATATTTTTAGCTATTGCACCATCCATTGGATGGTTATTTTTAGGTAGAATAATTGCAGGATTAGGAGGTGCTAGTTTTACTACTGCTACAGCATATATAGCAGATATTAGTACTCCTCAAAATAGGGCTCAAAATTTTGGAATGGTGGGAGCAGCTTTTGGTGTTGGCTTTATTCTAGGTCCGGTTATAGGAGGACTGCTCGGACAATTTGGTCTTCGAGTTCCTTTTATGGTTGCTGCATTATTAAGTTTTTTAAATTTTATCTATGGATATTTCGTTTTACCAGAATCATTGTCATTAGAAAATAGAAGAAAATTTGATTGGAAAAGATCTAATCCATTTAGCTCTATAAAACAGCTAAAAAAATATCCAGCTGTCAATGGTCTAGTTATTTCTTATTTTTTAATTTATTTAGCTACCAATTCGGTTCAAAGTATTTGGTCTTTCTTTACAATTCAACAATTTAGTTGGAACCCTAAAATGATTGGGATTTCCTTGGGTTTAGTTGGTTTATTAGTAGGTATTGTTCAGGGTGGATTAATTAGATTCATTAATCCATTAATTGGAAATAAAAGAAGTGTTTATGTTGGTATGGCTCTTTATACACTTGGCTTAGTTTTATTTGCATTTGCATCTCAAAGCTGGATGATGTTTGTATTTTTAGTGCCTTATTGCCTTGGAGGTATCTGTGGTCCTGCTCTTCAATCAATCATTTCTGGTCAGGTACCTTCCAACCAACAAGGTGAACTTCAAGGTGGATTAACTAGTATAATGAGTCTAACCAGTATTATTGGACCAGTAATAATGACTAGTCTATTCTCCTATTTTACCCACCCAACTGCTCCATTTCAGTTTGCAGGAGCTTCCTTTTTTTTAGGCAGTATATTAATGGCATTGGGTTTATATTTTGCCTATAAAACATTACGCCTTAATTCTACCATAAGTTGATCAATATTATATTCTATGATTACCGGGATAAATGATTTCAAGAATGTTTTTTTTATTGGTGTTGCTGGAACGGGTATGAGCGCAATTGCCCAATATTTATCTGGTATTGGTAAACAAGTTTCAGGCAGTGATCGTTTTTTTACTATCGATACCTATAATGAAACCAAAGACAAATTGGAGCTGGAAGGCATACATTGCTTTTTACAAAATGGAGATGGTATTACAGATAAAACAGAATTAGTAGTGGTTTCAACCGCAGTAGAAAATACTGTATTCGAAGTTCAAAAAGCTATTCAATTAGGTATTCCCATTATCAAGCGATCCGAACTTTTGGCTTTAATAACCAATAGTAAAAAAACCATTGCCATTGGAGGAACTTCTGGAAAAAGTACTACCAGTGCTATGTTATTTGATATATTAAAGTTTGCTGGGTTACAACCTAGTATCATAAGTGGTGCTGGTTTAGTAAGTATTATTCGGGAAGGAAAAATTGGTAATGCACAAGTAGGAGCAGGAGAGTGGTTAGTGATAGAAGCCGACGAAAGTGATGGCTCTATTGTACAATATCATCCTGAAATAGGCCTATTGCTTAATATTGATAAAGATCACCAGGAAATAGATGAGCTATTAAATATATTCACGCAATTTAAAAATAATACAAAGGGCAAATTCGTTGTCAATCAATCCAATCTATTATCTGCTAAATTATCTTCAAATCAAGAAATAGATTTTAGTGTTGATAAAAATATTTCTGCTGGTTATATGGCTGAAAATTTTCATCAAGAAGGATTTTCTATTCAATTTTCAATTAAAGAGGTTACTTTTTCAATCAATACGGTAGGCAAACACAACATGGAAAATGCGCTGGCTGCAGCTTGTATTGCTAATATCATTGGCGTTAGTTTACCAATCTGTTCTCAGGCACTAAATAAGTATGAAGGTATATATCGTAGACATCAGGTTTTAGGACAAAAAAAAGGGGTATGGGTTATAGATGATTATGCCCATAATCCTGCAAAATGTGCGGCTTCAATTGCTGCCTGTCAAAATATTTCTCCCAAGGTTATAGCTTGGTTTCAACCACATGGTTATGGACCTACTAGATTTCTAAGAACAGATTTTGTAAAAGAAATATCACATGTGTTAAGGCCAACTGATGAGATATGGATGAGTGAAATTTTTTATGCTGGAGGTACTGCTGTGAAAGATATCTCTTCCAACGATTTAATAAATGATATAAAAAAATTAGGTAAAAATGCCTTTTTTATAGAAGATAGAAATCAATTTTTAAAAGAAATTCGTTCTCATTTAAATGAAAATTGTGTTCTATTATTAATGGGAGCTAGAGATCCTAGTTTAGAGAATTATAGTAAGCAATTATGGGATAATTTATAAGTGAAATAGTTTTTTGTAGAATCATTCCTAAAACAAATTAGCTGCAATCTCTTTTTCACTAACAACACCGTCTTTACGCCACACTTGTTTACCATCTTTGAAAAGAATAAAGACTGGGAGTGCAGTTACATTATATGTCTTTAAAATATCTTCATCTTTTCCACCATCCACTTTTACAATTGTTATTTTGGAATTGTTTTTTAGAAGACTTGCTAAAACAGGCTCCATTTTTTTACATGGAGGACACCATTCAGCACCAAAATCTACCAATACCCAATTGGTTCCTTTAATTGAATTATTAAACTCGATGATACTCATCTGTTTTTGAGTTGTTTTGCCTTCGATTGACTTATTTGTAGATTTCCATGAATTCATTCCCCCTTGCAACTCAAATACTTGTTGATAACCCATTTCTCTCATTTTAGCAGCAGCAGCTGAACTTCTTCCACCCCCTAAGCAATAAACATATACGGGTTTGTCTTTATCAATAAAACTTATCCTTCTATTGAATTCTACAGGATCTCTCCAATCGGCAAGAAGGGCATTTTTAATATGACCAGAATTATACTCTTCAGAAGATCTTACATCAAGAATTTGAACAGAAACTGAACCGCTCATATTTTTTTCAAATTCATCAGCAGTCAAAACCGACTTTGGTTGGGCTGAACAGGAAAAAAATATAAAAAGTAAAATGATACTAGAGAAGTTGCTTACTATTTTTTTCATTGTAAAATGATTTATTGTAAAGTTGAATAAAATTTATTAGAAAACATAATCCCTTTTAATATTTGAAACTGTTGACATATTTTGAAAATAGGATTTTAATATTCAAGAATTGGTTTCAATTAATATTCGAGGTCTATTTTCAATTGTTCTACTACATTAAAAATAATAGGACAAATTTCATAATAACGCATTGTACTAAACAATCTTCTAATAAAATGTGGTTTATGAAGGTGAGGAAATTCTCTACATTCGGTAAATCGATGTTCGTAAATTGAACAAGAAGTATTAGTTAAGAAATGGCAGGGTACCGTATTCATTATCATTTGTCCCTGTTCGCTTTGTTCAATATATTGTTCTTTTATCTGATCCACTGATATATTTAGGTGATTAGATAGTTGAACTGTTTCTTCACTTGTGATATGAATCATTAAAGATTTACAACAATTACCACAGTTTGTACAGTCAATTTGTGGGGTTATAGATTCATTTAACTCCTGAATGAGTGAATCAATTTGTTTTTCATTTTGATGTTTCAAAAAACTTTGAAAATGATCGTTTTCAACCTCTTTTTCTTCTGCTATCTGTTTAATCTTAACTAAATCTGTAATTAGTTGCAATTCTAATATTTTTAGTAATTATAAATTGTTTTAGCAAGATAGAGCTTCCTTTTTATAACTACCTCGTAATATCATAAATGATAGCCTACAAATCTTTTTGATACTTATAATTTCATATTTATTGTACTATATTTTAAAACATTAAACTTTTATTTAATACAATACTACGAGAATTTGTTTATGCACAACTGTTTATAACCCTTCTTAACTCCGACAACTTGATTTGTTATATTTGCAATATCATCAAAATGCTAAATAAATTAGTATTTTTGAATCCTGAAACAAATAAAATAAAAATTATATCTAAAGACAAAGAAATCTCCCTTCAATAATTCTATAAAATTAGAAAATGAGTTTTTAAATATAATTTGGTAAAGACTTTATATAAAAGAAAAATGACTGAAAAAGAAAAAATAGCTGGGGAATACAATGAAGATTCAATTAGGAGTCTTGACTGGAAAGAGCATATTCGACTTAGGCCTGGAATGTACATTGGGAAATTGGGTGATGGAAGTAGTCCAGATGATGGTGTATATGTATTAATTAAAGAGGTAATAGATAACTGTATTGATGAGCACACAATGGGTCATGGAAGACATGTAGATGTAAATATTGATGGTAAAAATATCATGGTAAGGGACTATGGAAGAGGTATTCCATTAGGAAAAGTAGTAGATGTGGTTAGTAAAATTAATACAGGGGCTAAGTATGATAGCAAAGCATTTCAAAAAAGTGTTGGGCTAAATGGAGTAGGTACCAAGGCTGTCAATGCATTGAGTGATTATTTTAAAGTAACTGCTTACCGCGAAGGAAAAGAAAAAACTGCTGAATTTCAAAAAGGGGTTTTACTAAAAGAGCACAAAGAGTCTGTTACAAAGGAAGAGAATGGAACTTTTGTATCATTTATTCCAGATGAATCTATCTTTAAGAATTTTCATTTTGTACAAGAATATTTAGATAATCAGTTTTGGAATTATTGCTACCTCAATGCAGGTTTGGTAATGAATCTCAATGGAAAACGTTATGTAAGTAAAAATGGGTTATTAGATCTTTTGCAGCGAAAAACCAATGAAGATGAAATAAGATACCCTATCATCCATTTAAAAGGAGAAGATATTGAATTAGCAATCACCCATGAAAGTGCTTATGGTGAGGAATATTATAGTTTTGTAAATGGACAGTTTACTACTCAAGGTGGTACACATTTGGCTGCCTTCAGGGAATGCTACGTAAAAGCAATCAGAGATTTTTTTAAGAAAGATTACGATGCAGCAGATATTAGAGGAAGTATTTGTGCTGCGTTGAGTGTTAGAGTTCAAGAACCTGTATTTGAAAGTCAGACTAAGACAAAATTAGGATCCCAAACTGTTTTTGAAGGTGGTCCAAGTATGAAAAACTTTATCGGAGATTTTTTAGGAAAAGAATTAAATAATTATCTGCATAAAAATCCTGTGACTGCCGATGCCTTGAAAAAAAGAATTGAACAAAATGAAAGGGAGAGAAAAGAATTATCAGGAATACGAAAATTAGCTAACGAAAGAGCTAAAAAGGCGAATCTTCATAATAAAAAACTCAGGGATTGTAAGTTTCATTATAATGATGAAGCCTCTGGAAAAGATAAAGAAAACATCCTTGAAAAGCAAAAAGAAAGCACCATATTCATCACCGAAGGAGATAGTGCAAGTGGAAGTATTACTAAGGCAAGAAATGTTAATACACAAGCAGTTTTTAGTTTAAGAGGTAAACCGCTTAATTGCTTTGGTTTAACAAAAAAAGTAGTTTATGAAAATGAGGAATTCAATTTATTGCAACATGCTTTGAATATTGAGGACGGATATGATACGCTTCGATATAATAACATTGTATTTGCAACCGATGCAGATGTGGATGGACTTCATATCCGCTTACTGCTAATGACTTTTTTTCTACAATTTTTTCCTGACCTTGTTAAAAATGGACATGTTTATATTTTAGAAACTCCTTTATTTAGAGTTAGGAATAAACAAGAAACTATTTATTGTTATGACCAAGTTGAAAAAGATAAAGCTATAAAAAAATTAGGCTCAAAGCCTGAGATTACAAGATTTAAAGGATTAGGTGAAATTAGTCCGAATGAGTTTGCCCGTTTTATAGGAGAAGATATGAAATTACAACCTGTCATGATGTTGCCAGATACACATATTCAACAATTACTGGAATATTATATGGGCAAGAATACACCCAGTAGACAAGATTTTATTATTGATAATTTAAAAGTGGATTTAGATTTAGTAGAGGAAATTCCATCTACTCAATAGTGGCTTTAATTTATTTAAAGAACTTATGTACGATTTTCATACAGACGATAAAAAGTATTTTGAGATTCAACTTTCAAACGTTCGAAAATGGATAATACCATTTATTCAAAATGTGAAAGTAATTGAGCCTGGAATGCAATTGTTAGAGATTGGGTGTGGGCAAGGTTCCTTACTAAGGGCATTTTGTGAACAAGGATGTTATTGTACCGGAGTGGAAATGTATCCTTATTGGTTAGAAAAAGCTACAGAATGGTTACAACCTGAAATAGCAGATGGTAAGGTAAGGTTAATCAATAGCAATATTTATGACGTAGATGCTGAAAAGGATTTTAAATCAAAGTTTGACATTATCGTTTTAAAGGATGTGATTGAACATATTCATGATCAGGAAAAACTGATAAAATGGATGAAAAATTTCTTAAAACCCAATGGAGTAATTTTATTTGCTTTTCCTCCATGGCAAATGCCTTTCGGTGGTCATCAGCAAATGTTAAAAGGCTGGCTTGGTAAGGCTCCCTATTGGCATTTACTCCCAATGTCAATGTTTAAATTATTATTAAAAGTTAATAAACAGTATTCAGATGATTTAGTAGAAATTAAAGAAACTGGAATTTCAATAGAACGTTTTGAAAGAATAATCAATAAAACTGGGTATCAAATTTTATTACAAAAGCATTGGTTAGTCAATCCAGTGTATGAATACAAATTTGGATGGAAACCAAGAACGCAATTGAATTGGATTAAATCGATCCCGTTTGTAAGAAATTTTTTCACTACGGCTGTTTATTATATTGTTTCACCAAAATAAATTAACCTTAAATAAATGATACACATAGTTTTTAATGAATCTGATGTAAATGTTTTACAACAAGCAATCGAATTAGATGAAACCCTACTTGGTGATATAGTTTGCATCAAAGATGATTATGCGGTTGGTCCATTATACAATATTTATTTAGGAGATGGAATAGAGGCTCGTAGTAATTGGTGGAGCGAGGTTTTATCTGGTGGCGACTTTGAATCTAAAAATAATGATCCTGAAACCAATGATTATCAAACTGCAGCTCAATTAGTAGGGACAATGCGAAGGGATCCTGAAGAGTTAATTTGGATATGGGCAGCACAGAATAAGCACGATGTATGTGGTTATTATTGGTTACTTAATTATATGAAAGAATTTCAGAGTAGAGTATTTATTCTTTACTTAAACAATCTGCCATTTATCAATGAAAAGGGAAATATATTTTACCCTAACTGGATATTTGAAATTCCTGCAAAAGAGTTTTTAAAAGCAAAAAAATTAGCGAGGGAAATTACACCGAGTGAATTTGAAGTAGATCCTGATGAATGGACAAAACTTAGTGAAGAAAATAAAGGAGTTAGATTACTGGAAGGAGGGAAAAAATTAATACAGCAGGAGTATGATTTTTATGATGCTGAACTTAAAAAATTTATATCGTCTGACTGGCAAAAGGCTTCAAAAATTATACATCAATTCATCAGTAAGGCTAAAAATACCACTGGAGATGCCTATCTACTTTGGCGACTTAAAGTGATGATTGCCCAGAATATGGTAGATGTACAAGGTAAAGTTACTAATATGAAAGATTTTGAATTAAAGACAAAATAATAGCTACTATGGATATCAAGTCAATTCATCATGTAGCAATACTTACCGATAATTATGAACAAAGTAAATTATTTTATACAGAGATATTAGGTTTTGAAGTGATAAAAGAAACTTTCCGAAAAGAAAGGAATTCTTTTAAGTTAGATCTTTCAATTAATGGTGTTTATCAAATTGAGCTTTTTTCATTTCCAGAAACTAAGCCAAGAGCATCTTTTCCGGAACAAAAAGGTTTAAGACATTTAGCTTTTGGTGTAACCAATATTGAAAAAGCAAGAGAAGAATTAATTTTTAAATCTATCGATGTAGAAGCTATCAGAATAGATGAGATTACAAATAAAAAGTTTTGTTTTTTTAAAGATCCAAATAACCAGCCTTTAGAGTTTTATGAAATTTAAAATAAATAAAGGATTTATAGAAAAAAACTTCAAATAAAATTTACAGTTAAATAGTTAGAAACTATTTAAAGTTAAAACGAGTTAAATCAATTATGGCAACAAGTAAAAATAAAGAAGATTATATTCACACTGACAGTGGCATTGGTGGTCAATACAAGACATGGTTTTTAGATTATGCCAGTTATGTAATTTTGGAAAGGGCAGTTCCAGCATTAGAAGATGGATTGAAGCCTGTACAGCGTAGAATTCTTCATGCCATGAAGGAAATGGATGATGGGCGCTTTAATAAAGTTGCCAATATCATCGGCCAATCAATGCAATATCATCCACATGGTGATGCTAGTATTGGTGATGCCTTAGTTAATCTTGGGCAAAAGGATTTATTGATTGAGACACAAGGTAACTGGGGAGACGTTCGAACAGGAGACGATGCGGCTGCACCAAGGTATATCGAAGCTAGACTTAGCAAATTTGCTTTAGAAGTAGCCTTCAATTCAAAAACAACTGATTGGACAGTTAGTTATGATGGCCGTAAGAATGAACCTGTAACCTTACCAATGAAATTTCCTTTACTACTAGCCCAGGGAGCTGAAGGGATTGCAGTAGGCTTAGCCACAAAAATATTACCCCATAATTTTTGTGAACTAATTGAAGCTTCTATTAAAATATTAAAAGGTAAAAAATTTGAGCTACTACCTGATTTTTTGACAGGTGGCACTATGGATGCAACGAATTACAACGATGGTAAAAGAGGTGGTAAAATTCGAGTGAGAGCTATTATTGAAGAGCTTGATAAAAAAACATTGGTTATAAAAAGTGTACCATTTGGTGTTACTACCACCCAATTGATGGAAAGTATAGTAAAGGCAAATGATCAGGGTAAAATAAAAATTAAAAAGGTACTCGACCATACCGCTTCGGCAGTTGAGATTATCATAGAATTAGCGGTAGGTATTTCTCCAGATATAACCATAGATGCATTATATGCATTTACTGATTGTGAAATAAGTATTTCTCCAAATTCCTGTGTTATTGTAAATGACAAACCACAATTTTTGGGAGTTCAAGAATTGTTAAGAACAGCTACTGATAATACGAAGGAATTACTTAGAAGAGAATTGGAAATTAAATTATCAGAACTTCAAGAGAAATGGCATTACACATCACTTGAAAAAATATTTTTCGAAGAACAGATATATAAAGAATTAGAAAAAAAGCATGAATCTTGGGATAAAGTGCTCTTGGCTATTGATAAAGCTTTTACCCCTTTCAAAAGTCAATTGCGTAGAGAAATAACAAAAGAAGATATTATTAAACTAACAGAAAAACCTGTTAGAAGAATTTATCGCTTGGACATAGACGAACTTAATGAACAAATTAAAGGACTAGAATCTGATATCAAACAAGTAAAAAATGATCTTGAACATTTAACAGATTTTGCGGTTGCCTATTATGAAAATTTATTAAAAAAATACGGTAAAGGAAGAGAAAGAAAAACTGAAATAAAATTGTTTGACACTATTCAAGCAAAATCTGTTGCTATTGCTAATATAAAAGTATATGCAAATTTTTCAGATGGATTCATTGGCACAGGATTGAAAAAAGATGAATTGATTGCTGAGGTCTCTGACTTGGATGATATAATTGCTTTTACCAAGGAAGGAATAATGAAAGTGATTAGAGTTTCAGAAAAGGCATTTATTGGAAAAGATATTTTACATGTGGCCGTTTTTCAAAAGAATGATGAACGTTCTACTTATAATATGATTTATGTTGATGGTAAAACTGGTGTTAGTTTTGCAAAACGCTTCAACGTAACTGGTATTACTAGAGACAAAGAATACGATCTTACAAAAGGTGCTGAAAAAAGTAAGGTTCATTATTTTTCAGCTAACGCTAATGGAGAGGCCGAGGTTGTTAAAATTATACTTAGTCCAAATTGTAGTGCAAAGAAAAAAGAGCTTGAATTTTACTTTGAAGAATTAGAAATAAAGAATAGGGGAAGTATTGGTAATCAAGTTACCAAATACCCCATTAAATCAGTTAAATTTAAAGATGCAGGTAAGTCTACATTGGATGCAAAAAAATTATGGTTTGATAATAAATTCGGTCGATTAAATACAGAGGAAAAAGGAGAATACTTAGGAAAGTTTGATGCAGAAGATAGGCTGTTAGTGGTCTATAATGATGGCAACTATGAAATTACCGATCAAGAACTTACTCAGCGATTTGATGTAGAAAAAGTAATAATGATTGAAAAATTTAGACCAGAAAAGGTTGTAACAGCAGTTTATCTTGATAATGAAAAGTTACAGTTCAATATTAAAAGATTCAAAATTGAAACAACCACTTTGCACACAAAATTCTTTTTTATAAAAGAAGGAAAAGACAATCGATTAGAGATGGTTACTACTGATCTGGATCCATTATTAATTGTAAATACTGGACGAGGTCAATTAGTAAGATCTGCAAAATTTAAAGTGACCAATATGGTAGAAATAATGGGTTGGAAGGCTGTAGGAGCGAAGCTTACAGATTTTTCAAAAAGTGTAGAGATGGAGTGGGAGAAAAAAGAGGAAACGGATAGTCCTCAAACCGAATTGTTTTAATCAGACTATAATAAACTATTCAAGGAAGGGATTAAAAATTGAGTAATTGAGGTAATTGAAATCTATCTTTTTACGATGTGATCAATTATTTTATTTGCATGATCACGAGAATTTTCTATAAAAAGACTATGGGTATTCATACCTCCACAAATTACCCCTGCTAAGAATACCCCCTTCACATTAGTTTCATGAGTATTTTCATTGTACTCAGGTTTTTTTATTTCGTCTTCCGATAATTTAATTCCAATTTTTTGTAAAAATGAAAGATCAGGTTGGTAACCTGTCATAGCAATTACCCAATCATTTTCAATTGTAATTAAACCATCTGCTGTAATTAAATCAACTTCATTTTCACGTATTGATGAAATAGTAGAGTTATAATAAATTTTTATAGAACCTTCTTTAATACGATTAATGATATCTGGTCTAACCCAATACTTTACTCTTTCACCAACTTGTTCATCTCTAATGACCATGGTAACTTTAGCTCCTTTTCTGTAAGTTTCCAACGCAGCATCTACAGCTGAGTTATTAGCACCCACCACCAATACTTTTTGAAAAGCATAAACATGAGGATCGTTATAATAATGGGTTACATTAGGCAGATTTTCTCCTGGTACATTTAACATAAATGGTCGACCGTAAAAACCTGTAGCGATGATTATATTGGATGAAAAATATTGGTTTTTTGAAGTGTTAATTACGAATTCACCTTTTTTTTTTTGATATCAGTAACTTCTTCATACAAATTAATAGAAAGGTTTGCAGAAACGGCTACTCTTCTATAATATTCTAAGGCTTCGTTACGGGTAGGTTTATTATTATTACTTACAAATGGCACAGCACCAATTTCAAGTTTTTCTGAAGTAGAAAAAAATGTCATATTAACAGGGTAGTGGTAAAGTGAATCTACAAGAGATCCTTTCTCAATTATTAAATAACGTAAACCTTTTTGCTGAGCCGCTAATCCACAAGATAAACCGATCGGTCCTCCACCAATAATGAGTACATCTAGCAAATTATCCATAGTATATTTTAATTCAATTTTTCTTCTAATGGAAGATTAGAAAAGTCAATAGTACTATAATCTGTTACTACATTATATAAAGTATCACGTTCTATCGGTTTTCTTCTTACTTGTTTAATTAGCGTTACTAATTCTTCTGTACTCATAGCAGGATTTTGCTCTTCACTTCCTGCCATACTATAGATTTTTGTAGAATCATCGATCGTTCCATCAATATCATTTACACCAAATGATAAACTAAGTTGTGCGTTTTGTCGTCCCAACATTGGCCAATATGCTTTTAGATGAGCAAAATTATCTAAGTATATTCTAGCGATAGCATATACACGCATATCTTCTGTAATCGTAGATTCTGATACATTACTCATTTCATTGTCATGATTTCGAAATTTCAGAGGGATAAAAGTATTGAAACCACCTGTTTTATCTTGTAAATTTCTTAACCTACTCATATGGTCAATCCGGTGTTCATATTTTTCTATATTTCCATACAACATAGTTGCATTGGAATGCATTCCCAGATTATGAGCAATTTCATGAATTCTTAACCACCCAATTGCATCTACCTTATCGGGTGCTATTTGCTCTCTGATTTCTGGAGCAAAAATTTCAGCACCTCCACCTGGTAAACTATCCAATCCAGCCTCATGCAGTTTAGCCATTCCCTGCTCTGCGGTAAGCTTTGCTTTTCGAAACATATAGTCTAATTCAACTGCAGTGAAAGCTTTTACATGAAGTGAGGGACGATGAGCCTTAATCCTTTGCATTAGCTCTATAAAATAATCCATATTCATTTTTGGATGTACACCTCCTACAATATGAACTTCAGTAATCGGTTTACCATCATATGATTTAACAATGTCAATCATTTGATCAATACTCAATTCCCAACCTTCCTCTTTATTCGCATACAGTTTAGAATAAGAACAAAATTTGCAACTAAATACACAAACATTGGTAGGCTCGATGTGAAAATTTCTGTTGAAATAAGTAATATCTCCATGCTTTATCTCCCTAATATAATTTGCCAAAAACCCTACAAAAGATAGACTAGCTTTTTCAAATAAATGCAAACCTTCTTGATCGGTAATTCTTTGTTTAAGTTTTACCTTTTCAGCAATTTTTTTAAGAGTAATATCAGCTGTATAATTAATTAAAGTATCTATAGAATGATTCATCAAAATTATTTACGCAAAGTTACAGCAGCTTTGGTTTTAATTTCAATTAATTTCAATTAATACATAAATAAAATAATTTATATATTTAAAAGAAATTGGATTTTTTTTTAAAATAAAATAAAAAAAGTGCATTTGTTTATAATGTAAAATGAAGACTTTCATTTAATAATTGTATAACTTTCAATTTAATAAATAATTCTATGCAAAGATTTCAGGGATTAATTGGAATAGTATTGATTTTAGGGATTGCTTGGTTGTTTTCAAATAATAAAAAAAGGATCAATTACAAATTAGTTATTAGTGGCATTTTATTACAAATTGCAATTGCCCTACTAATATTAAAAGTATCTTTTGTTAAATTATTTTTTCAAAAAATTGGCAGTATAATTACCCATTTAGAGGCATTTGCTAAAGAAGGGGCAGGATTTGTTTATGGTGGATTAATGGCGGATAACATGGCAGGTGGCTCTGTTCCCTATAGAACCCCTGGTGTTTTTGTTTTTGGTTTTAGTGTTTTAGCTACCATCATTTTGGTATGTGTATTAGTGGCTATTTTTTATCACTTTGGATTGATGCAAAGAATTGTATCCCTAGTAGCAAAAGCAATGAATTGGGTAATGAGAGTGAGTGGTGCCGAAGCTTTAAGTAATGTAGCCAGTGCATTTGTGGGACAAGTAGAAGCACAAGTAATGATCAGACCATATTTAAAGGGAATGACGATGAGTGAGTTACTTGCCAGTATGAGTGGAAGTCTTGCTTGCATTGCAGGAGGAATATTAGTAGTTTATGTAAGCTTTGGAGCAAAGGCAGAATATTTACTTGCAGCCAGTTTAATGGCAGCACCTGCAGCACTTGTAATTTCAAAAATTGTATGGCCAGAAACTGAAGAAAGCGAAACGATGGGTAAAGTAAAATTAGAAGTAAAATCTCCCTATACCAATGTAATTGATGCAATTTCACATGGGGCAGGGGATGGGATGAAAATTTCTATCAATGTAATAGCTATGCTTATTGGTTTTTTAGGACTTATTGCTTTAGTAAATTTTCTATTGATTAAATTAGGATTGTTTTTTCATCTAGATATTATATTAACCTTAGATTGGATATTTGGTAAACTATTTTCACCTATGGCATGGGCGATGGGTGTACCCACTGCTGATGTTTCAAGTGTAGCCACCATGCTGGGTAAAAAATTAACTATTAATGAATTCGTTGCTTTTAGTGATTTAACTCAAACAATGGTACCAAATTCTTCGGGTATTTTGGTAAAAGGATATCAAAGTTTAATTTCAGACAAATCTTTAATGATTGTAAGTTTTGCTATTTGTGGTTTTGCAAATTTTAGCTCGGTAGGGATGCAAATTGGTGGTATTGGTGCCTTAGTTCCAGAAAGAAGGGCCGATCTAGCTAAATTAGGAATGAGAGCATTATTATGTGGAACTTTGGCTTCTTATCTTTCAGCCTCCATTGCTGGAATTTTGATGGGATAAAAATTATTTGATAAATTTTCTAAGATCTACCTAAAAGACATAAAAAAAACCGAAGTTAATAACTTCGGTTTTTACTTTGTAACAGTTTTACTATTTCAATGCATCAATTTTTTTGATAAAATTTGCCTTCGGTTGAGCTCCTACCAGTTTATCTACGACCTGTCCACCTTTTACAAAAAGAATTGCAGGAATACTGGTTATTCCATAATCAGTCGAAATTTGTGGATTGTGGTCTACATTTACCTTTCCTACGTTTACAATACCATCATATTCTTTTGATAATTCTTCAATAACTGGACCAATAGCTCGGCAAGGGCCGCACCATTCAGCCCAAAAATCAATTACAGATAATTTATCGGAGTCTATTACCTGAGTTTTAAAATTAGCGTCCGTGAATTCTTGTGCCATAAGTATATTTTTAATTTATTTATTTTTATAAGTTCAAAAATACATCCAAATTACCATAAAAGAAGTATTGACATATTCACACATTGAACTTCCAGTGTTAATATGTTGTTTTGACATTATAATATTACTTTTTTTGCCAAAAGAGTCAACTAATAAAAGAAGGGGAAATATTAGGAAGTGATTACATTTACCTCTATATCCTTATTTTCATTTAAAAACTCTGCCATATCATCATTCATTGTGAAGCCTGTTTCTAAGCTATACATTCCAACCTTATAATTATTTCGAACATCAACAATATTAAATTTAAGAGCAGTTTTTCCTGGATACTGCTTAACATTGTTTTCAATAAAATTTACGAAATGGGTACTAACAAACTGTGGTTGAACCTCTACAATAACTTGTTTTGTTAATGCTGGTTTTACTGTTTCAAGTAAATGTATCTTAGAAAGTTTAAACTCATATTGTTCACTGTTATATCTGGTTTTAAATCCACCTTCAATCAGAACAATTAATCCTTTTTCTAAGTAATGAATATATTTTACATAATCCTCACTCCAAAGCATAAATTCACTTTTGCCAGAATAATCTTCAATGGTCAGTATTGCAAAATTTTTGCCAGTTTTAGTAAGTCGTTGTTGAGCATCTACTACCAGTCCAGCTAATCTGAAATTTCTTCCAGGAGTAGGACTTGTATTTACCGAAATTTTAAATTCATTGTAATCAGCTAATCTACTGATATTGTAGTGTCGCATTTCAAATTTAAAATTGTCTAAAGGATGTCCACTCATGTACATTCCCGTGACCTCTTTTTCAAAATCAAGTTGCTGAGCAAGGGGCCATGGTTCACACAAAGACAATTTTGGAGCAACGATATCAGGCATTTGTAAATCTCCAAACAAAGTATTGCTGACACTTGCATTTTGATTTTGAAAAATACTGCCGTGTTTCAAAATCTTTTCTAATCCCTGACTGTCACCAGGAGCAGAATAAAAATATTGAGATCTAGTAATATCTTTGAAGCAATCAAATGCTCCAGAATAGATTAAACTTTCCAATGATTTTTTATTAGCTGCCCGCTGATTTACTCTTTTAGCTAAATCAAAGGCAGAAGTGAAATTCCCATGCTTTGTTCTTTCATCAATAATATTTTCAATAGCATTTTCACCAACCCCTTTAAGTCCGCTAAATCCAAAGCGAATTTCTCCATTCTGGTTTACAGCAAATCCATTTTGCGACTCATTGATATCAGGACCAAGCACCTTTAACCCCATTCGTTTACACTCCTCCATAAAGAAGGTAATTTTATCAATACTTCCTGCATGATTTAAAACAGCAGCCATATATTCGCTTGGATAATGCGCTTTTAAATAAGCCGTTTGATAAGCCACAAATGCATAACAAGTTGAATGAGATTTATTAAAAGCGTATTGAGCAAAAGCTTCCCAATCAGTCCAAATTTTCTCTAATTTTTCTTTGGCATGACCTTTAGAAGTAGCTCCATTAACAAACTGAACCTTCATTTTATCCAACACAGCGATTTGTTTTTTCCCCATTGCTTTTCTAAGTACATCCGCATCTCCTTTGCTGAAGCCTGCCAATTTTTGGGAAAGAAGCATTACCTGTTCTTGATAAACTGTTATGCCATAGGTTTCTTTGAGATATTCTTCCATGTCTGGCAAATCATATTCAACCTTCTTTTTGCCCAATTTACGATCAATATATTCAGGAATGTAAGCTAAAGGTCCAGGTCGGTAAAGAGCATTCATTGCAATGAGATCGGCAAATTTATCTGGCTTCAACTCACGCAAATATTTTTGCATGCCCACACTTTCAAATTGAAAAGTAGCATTTGTATCACCCTGTTGATAAAGTTTATAAGTCAATTCATCATCTAATGGAATATCATCTATATCAATGATAACATCATGGTTTTGTTTTATAAGCGACAAAGCTGTTTTTAGAATACTTAAAGTTTTAAGTCCAAGAAAGTCCATTTTTATAACACCTGCTTCTTCTATCGATCCACCTTCAATTTGTGTTAACCACAATTCAGACTCTTTTGATGAGGCAACCGGTAAAAGGTCTGTTAAATCTTTTGGTGCAATGATTATAGCAGACGCATGTATACCAGTATTTCTTACCGATCCTTCAAGAATTTCAGCCTCATGTAAAATAGTACTGTGCAAGTCCGTACCCTTGTATATTTCACGGAGTTTTTTTACATTTTCTATGTCTTCAGGTAATAACTGTTCTTTTTCTTCTAATGATTTTTCTCCATCTTTAGATTCTTTAATAGTGTAAGGGGCATGTAATAAGCGCTTTAAATTAATACCAGGTTTTTCAGGAACTAATTTTGATAAAGCTCTACTTTCGGCTAATGGAAGATCCATTACTCTGGCAACATCTGCAATGCTAGATTTAGCAGCCATTGTTCCATAAGTAATGATTTGTGCTACCTGACTTTTTCCATATTTCTGAACTACATAATCAATTACTTTTTGCCTTCCTTCATCATCAAAATCCGTATCTATATCTGGCATAGATTTTCTTTCTGGATTCAAGAATCTTTCAAAAAGTAGATTGTACTTTATTGGATCTATATTAGTAATTCCAATACAATAGGCCACCACACTTCCAGCGGCAGAACCACGCCCAGGGCCGACAAATACACCTAATTCTTTACCTGCAATAATAAAATCACTCACAATTAAAAAGTAACCTGCAAATCCCATTTCTTTGATTACTCCCAATTCGAAATTGATTCTCTCTTCCGTTTCAGGTGTAAAAATTTTATACCTTTCTTTTGCACCGGTCCATGTTAAATGAGATAGATATTCATCTTGTGAAGTAAAGTTGGAAGGCACTACAAAATGAGGCAATAAGATATCCCTCTTTAAGTCTAATAAATCAACCTTTGAAACAATTTCATTGGTATTATCAATTGCTTCAGGAATATCTTCGAAAACCTTTAACATTTCATCCTTTGTCTTCAAGTAAAATTGATCATTCGGAAAGGCAAATCTTTTATTTTTAACTTGAATATCATCATCTGAAACCTCGCTCCACTTTGGAGTTGATTGCTTTTCTCCAGTATTGATACATAAAAGAATATCATGAGCATTTGAATCTTTTTGATCAACATAATGGGAGTCATTACTAGCAATTATTTTGACATTGTATTTTTTTGCAAATTTAATTAAAACAAGATTTACCTTATCCTGATCGGGGATACCATGCCTTTGTAATTCTATATAATAATCCTCTTGAAATATATTCAGCCACCATTTAAACTCATTCTCACCTTCTTCTTCACCCTTTGTTAAAATTGTTTGTGGAACCAATGCTCCAAGGCAACAAGTAGTAGCAATGAGACCTTCATGATATTTATGAATCAGTTGTTTATCAATTCGTGGATATTTAGAATACATTCCTTCGATATACCCTAAAGAAGTAAGTTTAACTAAATTTTTATATCCAACTTCATTTTTAGCCAATAAAATCTGATGATTTCGAGGATCTTTTTCATCCTTACTAAATGTTTTGCGAGTTCTATCAGTAGTTATGTAAAATTCACAACCCACAATTGGTTTTACCTTTAATGATTTATCTTCATTGCGATGTTTGTAAGCTTCCTTAACAAATTCAAAAGCACCAAACATATTTCCATGATCACTAATGGCTAACGCAGGCATTTTCTCAGCAATAGCTTTCTGATACAAATTTTTAATAGAAGCAGCTCCATCCAATAAAGAAAACTGCGTATGAACATGTAAATGAGAAAAATCCATAGGTATGTAAACTGAAATTTTAAAACCGATTATAAAAAATATTGAATTTGACTACAATAAAAGGATCTTCAATGAAATCAATTTCAGCAATAGCTCAACTTGTAAAACAATAATCAGTCAATAATTATATAGCAAATATCGTTTAGTAATGGATGCTTCTCGAATTCTTTTTTCCACAATGCAATTTATTGATAACCAATATTTTATAATAGTTCCTCTCGAATTAGATATTAGAATCTTACCTTTGCAAAAAAAATATAATATTTATATAATTAATTGTCGGTATTGCAAGGTTTATAGATTGGAATAAAATAGAACTGTATTAAATGATTAAAAAGAAGAACAAATAACAAAAGATTAAGTTGTACTTACGTGTAAACTTAAAATTTAACGTATGAAATACTTATTATTTCTGACTATTATTAATGGGTTTATACTCGGTTCATTCTCTAGTATAAAAGCTCAGAAAAATGTCAAATTAGAAAGAAAAAATCCCCGAGCTAATCAAAATATCTCTGTAAAGTTTATTAATGGAATAGATATAAAGGCTGATTCAGCATCAAATACGATAGCTAAATTTAAAAAAAATAGCAAGTCAAATTCAATATTAAATACCAATACCCCTTCTTCAAAAGGTAATTATTTAAATAATATTGAGAACTGCTCTTCTATTCAGTTTAAGTATGCTATGATAATGAATAGAGAGGTAGAAAGTATCAATAATTTTGAACTTTACAATTTTGTCAATGAATGGTGGTCCACTCGTTATCGTTTTGGTGGTTCGGATCATGATGGTATTGATTGCAGTAGTTTCACTGAAAAACTAATAGCGAATGTTTATGGATATACTGTTCCTCGTACTTCAAAAGAGCAATTTTTATCATGTAAAAAAGTCGTTACTAAAAATCTAGTGGAAGGTGATTTAGTTTTCTTTAATACTAGGAGTTCAAAAAGAAGAAGAAGAAAGAATATTAGTCATGTAGGACTATATTTAGGTAATAATTATTTTGTACACAGCAGTGTAAGTGAAGGCGTTACTATCAATAGTTTAGCTGACGAATACTACAGAAAAAAGTTTATATCGGGTGGAAGATTTCCTGTAACTAAAGACAATTACTTGAAACAGAAATAAATTTGATAAAGTTAAAATTAGCAACTATTCAAACTAATATTCGCAATTGGAAAATGGGTAATTTATGAATGTAAACCGATTCTTTTTTGAAAGCTGTTCCAAACAGGTATAATGTCTGAAGATAACTTTAGTAGAATAGTTCCACAACCATAAAAGAGAATAAAGCATATACTTCTAATGACTAGCCAAATAAAACCGTGATAACTATTAAAGAGATAGAAGCATAAATAAAAAGAAATTATACCTAAGACAATAGTGTAAAATGATTTTATTGTAAATGGCTGCATATTAAACTTTTTTTGCAAATACCAAAACCGAATAAGATTATAGATTGTAAAAGAAAAAAGGTTGGCTATTGCTGGTCCCATGACATCAAAATAATACTTAGTTAAAAAGTAATTCAATGGCAGGGTAATTGACAATAAAATGACTCCAGTAACAAACTCAAATTTCCATAAAGTAGAAGTAGAAATAATTTGAGCATTCACTCCTGTTCCCATATCAACGATTCTCATCAAACCAATAAAAAAGAATACCCACTTAGCATCTATGTAACCACTTTGAAGACGAAAAGTGAAAATGCCATCTTCAAAATTTAACCAAATAAGAGAAAACATTCCAACGGCAAATATTAATTGATTGATGGAAGACTGCCTATAAATTGTTAGAATTCTTTGTTGATCTTTATCTTTCCATGCTTTTGACAATGCGGCAATAGAGGAGGAGATAATACCCCGCTGAGGTGCTTGAATAAGACTCGCCATATTTTGTGCTAAAGAATAAACTGCCACGGCCGCAAGACCATTTACAGAGACCGAAGCTAAGAGAATCGTATCGAAAACACCCGCTACAGCATATACTAAGGTACCTCCGTAAATAAATTTAACAAGGGTGAAAATTTTTTTTGAATATTTCTTAGTTACTATACTAGCCTTAAAAGTTAAATGTAGGTTACCATTTTTTAATAGATAAAATAATAAGACTAAGGCGATGATTAGATAGGTGAATGAATAAATTTTAATAAATAAATCAAACTTACCTAGCCATCCAATAAAAGTACAAATAATTAAGATGGTAGTAAGTCCCCGGAAAAGTACTTCACGTAGAAAATTTGTAAAAATAGATTTTTTTTGTTGCCATGCATAACTCTCTAATATGCTATACAAGGTTAGTCCAAGTCCAAATGGAAATATCCAGTAATAATAATTAATAAATTCAGGAGAGTTTTTTCCAAACTTAAAGATGATCAAGTCCTTAAAATAAATACCTCCAATTACAACAGAACAAAATCCAATAAGTGATACCAACAAAGCCCAAGAAAGAATATCATTTCGTTTTTTGTCTAAATTATCTTGATAGTAGGGGTAAAACTTAAAAATAAAGGAGGGCATTCCTAAATTAGCGAAAGAAAACATTAGATTAGCCAATGCTATAAAAATTCCAGTCAGCCCATATTGTTCTTTTGTGAATCCCCCTTCTTTCGTAAATAAATAAGTATTAAAAAAACCTAGGGCAAATCCCACATATACCATCAACGAAGAAATAATACTCTGCCTCCTAATTTGGCTCATAAGATTGTTTGATGCTAAATTAATCTACCTTTTTGGTTTTGATATAAAAATTTGAATCTACTGAAAAAATGCTATTGGTATTGGAGGTTAAATTAGCGACTTGCCAGTTTTCAGAAGGTTTAATCCATTGGGTAGTTAATCCAACTGTTTTTATTGGCATTACAAAGTCTTTAATGCAATTGGCAAATCTATAGTAAAGTCTATTTTCCTTAATTCTATATTCCAATACTGGGATTTTTATGGTTCTCAAATATTGATCAAATACCTTTTTAAAATTAATTTTTGACTGACCAGAAATATAATTTTCTATCTGAAATGAAGTTACCGTTTGATGATAGAAAGTAGCATTAAGGCCCCTTAATATTTTCCTAAACAACAAATCATCATTAATGATTTGACGAATAGTATGAATCATATTAGCTGCTTTAGGATACATATCTCCACTTCCTTCTTTGTTAACTTTGTATGGTCCAATAATAGGTTTGTCATTTAGAATATTTTTTCTGATTCCTACAATATAGGCTGTAGCCGCCTCTTTTCCATAATAAAATTCAGTAAATAATGTTTCTGAGTAATTGGTAAAACCTTCATGAACCCACATATCTGCTATATCCTTGGTGGTAATATTATTACCAAACCACTCGTGACCACTTTCATGAATAATTATAAAATCCCATTTTAAACCCCAGCCTGTTCCACTTAAGTCTCTACCTAGGTATCCATATTTAAACCCATTGCCATAGGCAACAGCGCTCTGGTGTTCCATACCCAAATGGGATGATTCAACCAATTTATAACCATCTTTATAAAAAGGGTATGGCCCAAACCAGTATTCAAATGCTTTCATCATTCTTGGAGCATCTGTAAAATGTTTTTTTGCTTTTTCCAAATTGTAGTCTAAAACCCAATAATCCATGTCCAAATCACCCTTTTCACCCTTGTATATTTCGCTAAAGTGTACATATTTTCCAATAGAGGGAATAAGTGTATAATTATTAATAGGAGAATTAACCGACCAATGGGAAGTAGCGGTTCCATCATTGTTATTTTTAACTTCAATTAATCGTCCATTCGCAACCGTTATTAGGGTATCAGGACTAGTAACCCAAAGGGAAGCACTATCTGGCTCATCGCTTTGATGATCCTTACAAGGATACCAAACGCTAGCACCCAATCCCTGACAGGCTATGCTTACCCATGGATTATTGTTTTTATCCTTTTTCAATATAAGACCCCCATCCCAAGGCGGTCGATTGGCTATAATCGGTTTACCATGATAATAGGCAAGCAAATGAATATTGGATGTGTTAACAGAAAGGTTAGTAAATAAATTAGAAGAAACGAAATAGGCATTACCGTCTTTAATGATAGACTTATCACTAATTTTTCTTGAAGGAAAAGTTTTGGAATAAAATACAATACTATCTAATATTAAAGGATCCTGAAGATCAAGTTGTAAATATTTTCCATTTTTAAGCACTTTAAAAGTTATATCATTATAACCACTTATGAAGCTATCGCTAATAGAAAACTTAACATGAACATCATAATTGGTAACATCCCACCAATCTCTTCCAGCACCATACTGGCCACGCAAGGAATCAGAATGGGTATTTTTGATTGTATTAGTCAATAGTTGAGCATCAACTAATTCAGTAGTAGAAATTAACATTATAATTAATGCCAACGGGTATAACTTATTCCATTTCATTTTATAAACTTAATTAAAATTGGAATCAATCACTAAATAATTGATCAATCTTATTTAATTTTAAACTAATCACTTATAGCATCGATATTTTTTGTAGAGGTATTTTTTAAATAATAATTTTAATTTATTCAGGAAGATGAAATTTAAACAGTCCATTTTAAAATTTCATTTATTGATTTTAATATTATTTATTTTTATAATATTATTATCTTGTTCTAGCCACTTAAATAAGGATAAAAAAATATTTAATTACAATGAGCAAAGCGGAATAGCCAGTTTGGATCCAGCTTTTGCCAAAAATCAATCCATTATGTGGGCTATTCACCAATTGTACAATACATTGGTTGAAGTAGATGATGAATTGCAATTAAAACCATCATTGGCTAAAAGTTGGGAATTATCAAAAGACCAACTTTTATTTACATTTCATCTAAGAACAGATGTATATTTTCATGACAACCCTCTATTTAAAAATGGCAAGGGCAGATTGATGAATGCAAATGATGTAGTTTATAGTTTAAGTAGAATAATGGATGTAAATGTTGCTAGTCCTGGTGCATGGATTTTTAATAACCGAGTTGATCTAAATGGAGGCTTTAAGGCAATCAATGATTCAACCTTCCAACTAAAATTAATAAGACCCTTTCAACCAATATTAGGCATACTGAGTATGCAATATTGCTCTATTATACCAAAGGAAGTAATTGATCAATATGGTAATGATTTTAGAAGCCATCCAGTTGGCACTGGGCCATTTGAAATGATCACTTGGATTGAAGGTCAAGCACTACTTCTAAAAAGGAATGAACATTATTTTGAAACGGATAGTAATGGCAATAAATTACCTTATTTAGATGGCGTTAAAATAAGTTTTTTCGATAGTAAGGCTACAGAATTTCTCGAATTTCAACAACAACGATTGGATTTTATAAATGATATAGATGCAAATTTTAAAGATGAAATTCTTACCAAGACAGGGAATCTTAAAAAAGAGTGGGAGGGAAGGTTAGTGCTACAAAAACATCCTTACCTCAATATTGAATACTTAGGAATATTAGTAGATACCAATAATGTAATGGTTAAAAAATCTCCTTTGAGATTGCAAAAAATTAGACAAGCGATTAATTATGGTTTCGATAGAAAAAAAATGATGTTATACCTGCGAAATTCGATCGGTACTGCAGCTAACAGTGGATTTATTCCTACAGGATTGCCATCTTTTGATTCTTCTTTTGTAAAAGGCTATCATTATGATCCTAATAAAGCTACAGAACTTTTAGTGGAAGCAGGATTTTCAGGAGAAAATAATCTGCCTTCAATTAAATTATTGACAATCCCTATTTATGCAGATCTCGCAGGATATATAGCCAATGAACTCAATATTATTGGAATTCCTATTCAAGTGGAGGTAGTACAAAAAAGTATATTATTAGAACAGACTTCTAAATCACAGGCCCTATTTTTTAGGGGTAGCTGGATTGCAGATTACCCTGATGCTGAGAATTACTTGAGTGTTTTTTATGGAAAAAATCCAGCGCCTCCTAATTACACGAGATATAATAATGAGGAGTATAATAAATTGTATGAAAAAGCGATTGGAGAAAAAAATGATTCTATCCGCTATCAATTATATAGAAAAATGGATCAACTAATTATAAATGATGCTCCTGTAGTTCCTTTGTGGTATGACATGGCCATACACCTTATTCATAAAAATATTGAGTCTTTTTATCCCAATAGCCTGAATTTATTAGAGTTAAGAAGAGTTATTAAAAAATAATCTTTCTTAACTCTAAATACTAAATCAGTTTAAAAAAGTATGCTTTTAATGCTTCTTCAATTTATTTTTAAAAACTTTTTCAAATTTTTCAACCTTAGGTTTAATTACAAATTGACAATAACTTTCACTACCATTTAAATTAAAATAATTTTGATGGTAGTCTTCAGCTGGATAAAATTTTACAAAAGGCTCTAATTTGGTAACAATAGGATTTGCAAAAGCTCCAGAACTATTGAGGGCCGTAGCGTATTTCTGGACTTTTGATTTTTGGATTGCATCATGATAAAATACTACACTTCGATATTGAGTACCAATATCATTGCCTTGTCGGTTAAGTGTAGTAGGATCATGTACTTGCCAAAAAACTTCTAATAGCTCATCAAAAGTAATTTTTGAAGGATCATAATCAATTTTTAAGCATTCAGCATGACCAGTTGTACCCGTACAAACTTGTTTATAGGTAGGTGATTCAACCGTACCGCCACTATAGCCACTCGTTACCTTTACAACACCTTCTAATTGTTGAAAAACAGCCTCCGTACACCAAAAGCATCCTGTTCCAAAAGTTGCTGTTTCTAATGTCGCCTTTTCAGTCATAGTTTTAGATTTAATAATTGGCTTTGTCTGTGCCAAACAAAATTGACAATACAAAGAACAAATAATGATAATAAATGATTTCATTTTAAAATTTTTAAGGGTCATCCTAATGAATTAACAAGACTAACCTATTTTATAATACCAATTGTAGAAAAACAATCTAAATAGATCATGAAAACCTAATCAAAAATATTTAATTAAATTAACTTAGATATTCAAACAATTTAAAACTCCAAAGGTTTATAAATTAAGCAAATTGATATACAAATTTACATTGATTTAAAACTCTCACTTAATTATGTCTAAATTATTTAAAATTTTAACAGATTATCTTATTTTAACTTATTCTAGTCAAAATAAGATAAAAACAAATATACTTTTGCTGTTATTTGTAATAACAATTAATTTATTTCTCATATCCTGTAAATCAAACACAAGTATGCCCAATATCTCTTCCTATGCAATTCGTTTACTACCTGGTCAAGACTTGAAAGAGAGTATTCAGAAATTGGTTGAACAAAAAAATATCAAGGCTGGGTGGATTAGTACTTGTGCTGGCAGTCTTACTCAATACAATATCCGTTTTGCTAACCAACCCGATAGTAGCTACAATATAGGACATTTTGAAATTGTAAGTTTGACAGGGACTGTATCAGTTAATGGCTCCCATCTGCATATTAGTATCAGTGATAGTACAGGCAAAACAATTGGTGGACATTTAATGGAAGGTTGCAAAATATATACTACAGCAGAGATTGTACTACTCACAAGTAATGAATATGAATTTAAAAGGGAAAAAGATGGAACTACACCATGGGATGAACTGCAAATCATTAACAAATAATTTCACCTCAACTGACCTTTTTAGACAGTCAGTTTTTAATCCATCAATCCATTTGAATGTATCAATCAATCCCAATTGAATTTAATACTAAGAATCTAAATTTATAAGTATTGTAAGGATTGTTAATTCCTTAATTTTACAAACTTAAATTCTCAATGGATTGTAGTAAAAGTATTTATGAAATTTTTTCCAGAATCAGCATTGCAACAGTTAGAGTACGAAAAGGTGAAGACCTTATTGGCTGAATATTGCAAATCCGAATATGCCAAAGAAAAGGCTGCTAATTTACGAATCCATACCAAAAAAGAATTTATTGATCTAGAATTAAGGCAGAGTTATGAATATAAATTACTGCTTCAAACAGGACTTAATTTCCCTAATGATTTTACACTAAATATTTCCAAAGAATTAAAGTTATTAGGTATAGCTGGTGCTGTACTTAGTGGTGAACAAATTTTATATATTAGAAGGCTTACAGAAAATACTGGAAGTATATTTAGATGGTTTGATAATGAAAGAAGGATTGCCTACCCTGCACTTTCTAACGTAATTGAAAATACCTATTTTGAAAAAACAATTACGGCATTGATTGATGAAATTCTAGATGAGTCAGGAAATGTAAAAGATAGTGCTAGCAAAGATTTGGCTGGAATACGTATGAACCTTTTTAAAAAAAGAAATGAGTTACGACGTATTTTCGATAAAATGATTTCCAAGTTAAATAAGCTTGGATACCTTGCAGATATTGAAGAAAGTTTCATCAACGGTAGAAGGGTATTGGCTGTTTTTGCAGAGCAAAAGCGAATGATTAAAGGGATTTTACATGGTGAAAGTGATAGTAGAAAAACAACTTTTATTGAGCCTGAAGAAACTACCCAACTCAACAATGATATTTTTTCTCTTGAAAACGACGAAAGAAAAGAAGTCTATAAAATTCTTCGTCAGCTAACTCATCATCTTAGCACATATGCGCCACTATTAAAAACATATTATGAAATAGCTGGCACATATGATTTTATTAATGCCAAAGCCAAATGGGCTATTCAATTGGGAGGAAATTACCCCAAAGTACATGACAAAGCGCATATACATTTAATTCAGGCCTATCATCCTTTATTACTGATTTATAATAAGACCAATGAAAAGCCTACTATACCCATTAATCTTACCTTAAATGATAAAAATAGAATTTTAGTAATCAGTGGTCCGAATGCAGGTGGTAAAACAGTTACATTAAAAACAGTAGGTCTTTTACAATTGATGTTACAAAGTGGATTACTAGTTCCGGTTCATCCAGATAGTGAGATGGGGATTTTCAAACAAATCATGATTCATATTGGAGACACTCAAAGCCTAGAATTTGAGTTGAGCACCTATTCTTCCCATTTGAAGAATATGAAACATTTTATGGAAAATGCCAATGGTAAAACTTTGTTTTTCATTGATGAGTTGGGAAGCGGAAGTGATCCCAATTTGGGGGGAGCTTTTGCAGAAGTGATTATGGAAGAGCTAGCACACAAACATTCCTTTGGTATTGTGACTACCCATTACTTGAATTTGAAGGTAATGGCCAATAAAGTTGCCGGAATTATCAATGGTGCTATGCAATTTGATGAAAAGAATTTATTACCACTCTATAAATTAGTGGTGGGTAAACCAGGTAGTTCCTATACTTTTTCTATAGCCGAGAGAATTGGATTAGAAAAACGACTCATCGAAAAAGCAAGGACGCTGGTGGATGAGGATCATTTTACATTAGATAAATTGCTTAACCGAACTGAACAGGATCTTCAAAAAATAGATATGGAAAAAAAAGAATTATTTATTTTATTGAAAGAAAATGAGCGCCTAAAAAAGGAAATGCAGCTGGTAATGGACAAGGAAAAGCATTTACAAGAAGTTGAACGATTAAAATATCAGCATTTAATTACAGAGGATAAATTATCTTATGTGAAAGATATGGAACGAAGGTTAAAATCAATGGTAATAGAATGGCGCAAAACAGAAGATAAAGATAAGGTAGTAAAAATGATACATGCCCTCTTATTTAACCAAAAAGAAAGAATTGTTAAGGAAAAAAATACAAAAAAAGGCAATGAAAAATTCATAGAAATAGGAGGGGAAATCCAAATTGGCAATAAAGTAAGGATGAAACAGAACCGCCAAGTAGGTATTGTAAAAGAAATTAGAGGAAAAAAATGTGTGCTTCAAGTCGGTGTAATGCCCATCACTGTTGACTTAAAGGATTTAGTGGTTGTAAAAGACAAGGATATAGAACAAATAAATTTGTAAATATTTTGGCTTAAAAAAATTCAACCCGTACTTTTGCGCCGGAGAGTTGGCAGAGCGGTCGATTGCGGCAGTCTTGAAAACTGTTGACTGTAACAGGTCCTGGGGTTCGAATCCCTAACTCTCCGCCACTTATTAATGCAAACAGTTGGTTTTCAATTGTTTGCATTTTTTGTTTGGGTGATGAGGTGATAGATTGGGGCGCATTTTTTTAAGATAATACCAAACCCTTAGTTTGTAAGTTTATCTTTCTTTTTACTTTAAAAATCATATGAAGCATAAAAGACAGTAGGGCCTTTGTAAAAATTGGCTTTGTTAAAGGAAATCTTTTTGATTTCAGATACAAAAAAAATATTATCTATTGTAGAAACTTTCCCATCAAACTTTTCATTTGTTGAAAAGGTTAAATAGTTTCTGAACCGAAGCGGGGTATTCACATTATTAAAAATTCCATTCTGAAACACTTCAACATATTTTTTTACTAGTTTATATTGGCTATTGGTTATTAATGAATGCGGTGGTACTACACCTATTCGCTCCTGGTTTTTAGCTACTCTTTTAGCAATGTTAGTTCCTGATGATCTATATTGTCGGTAAGTATACTTAACTCCTTCTATATTAGTTAAGTCTTCGTAATAACTTATCATTTTGTCATTGGGTATAAAAGCAGAAATTTTCCAGTCAAAATAGAGTGTTACATCTGTTTTATTGTATATATCAAATTCCATTTTCCCTTTATAACCCCAAAAACGATAATTAATACGTATGCTATCATTTTCAAATTCATACCCCTTAAATCTTAAGGGGATATTTTCAGATGAAACTGTTATTAATTTACATTGTACACAAGAACTAAAAAGTGATATCAAGAAGAGGAGAAGTAAGATTGTTAATTTCATTTTTTAATATTTATTTGAATGACTTGTTTACCCCCATAACAAACTAGTTGCATTCTGTTTAAAAAAGGGTATAGGCAGTTTTTAGTGCCTTAATTTTCACAAATTAATATTATTTAATATATAATACAAATGATTTAAGGTCAAAATAAAAAATATAAACTTCCTTATCATTAATTGGCAGGTGAACCTATGAGGATTAAAGTAGAAGTAGTTATTAAAACGCTGGAAGTCATTGAAGTAAAACTGGAAATCGTTTATATTCAATATAAAGTATCAATTTTTGAAATATTTTTATAAAAAATTAAAATTATCAGAAACTAAAAAAGAGTCAATAAATATAAATCCTTTGTAAACATCTATCATATCAAAAAATACCCCCCCAATGATATAGCGCATTGGAGGTTTTTATTGAAGAAAATTTAATATTTGTACAAACATAATATGAAATCTTTCCACATTTTTATTAGTTTAATAAATAATTTTTACATAGAGTATTTAATTTTAAGCTAATCTCTTAAAAATTTCATGTTTTTTAAACCATTATTTCAATATTTATTAATATTTGCTTATTTATATTCACATACTGTTTATTTAAATATGATAGATGTCTAGTTAAAGTATATATTTACTCTTTCTAAAAAAATAAACGATGCTTGACACAGGATTAACAGCATTTATGCTGCTAGCAACCAGTTTGGTTATGCTAATGACGCCAGGACTTGCCTTTTTTTACGGTGGACTAGCTTGTAAAAAAAATATACTCAATGTCATGATTCAAAGTTTTGTGTCCATGGGATGGACATCTGTACTTTGGTTCATTTTTGGTTATTCATTATGTTTTAGTGGAGGCGAGGGCGGTATCATTGGAAACCTAGATAAAGCTTTCTATCATGGGGTACTTCCAGATACCTTATATTCTGATGATAAACGCTTCCCAGAAATAGTGTTCATAGCCTATCAAATGATGTTTGCAATAATTACACCCGCTCTAATAACTGGTGCATTTGCCAACAGGATTACCTTTAAAGCTTATTTTATTTTTCTTACTTTTTGGCAAATACTTGTTTATTATCCTTTTGTTCATATGATTTGGGGAAATGGGTTATTGGCAAAATGGGGTGTCTTAGATTTCGCAGGTGGTATTACAGTTCATGCTACAGCAGGCTTTGCAGCTCTTGCTTCAGTTATTTATGTAGGAAAACGTAGATCTATGAATACGCGTCCAAATAATTTACCTCTGATGGCTATCGGAACTGCCTTATTATGGTTTGGATGGTATGGATTCAATGCCGGAAGTGAATTACAAGTAAATGGAATTACCTCATTGGCATTTATAAATACAGATATTTCTGCTTCGGTAGCAGCTGTAACTTGGCTTGCTATTGAATGGACGACTGGTAACAAGAGACCTACTTTTGCTGGACTACTAACTGGCTCAATAGCAGGGTTGGCTACTGTTACACCTGCCGCTGGTTACATAACCTATGAAATGGCTTTTGTAACAGGCATTTTGGCCTCCATTGTTTGTTATGCAGCCGTTAAATTAAAAAATAAAATGGGCTGGGATGATGCATTAGATGTTTGGGGAATTCATGGTGTAGGTGGTTTGTTAGGTACTATATTACTTGGATTATTTGCTACTAAAGCAATTAATCCCAATGGTGCAAACGGTTTATTTTTTGGTGGAACTGACTTTTTTATGAAAGAATTAATTGCAGTAGTAGGCACCTCTATCTATGCATTTATATTTACCTATTTAATGCTCGTATTGATAAATAAAATAACACGAGTAAAAGTTACAGCCGAAGAAGAAGAACAAGGATTAGATTCTTCTTACCATGGTGAAACTGCTAGAGATATTGAAAAAATTTAAATTATTTTTAAACTACTTTTTTCTGCTACCAGCTTTTAATTATTTAAAAGCTGGTTTTTTATTTAAATGTATGCTATTAAAAATTATAGCTGATTGAACTATTTTATTATAAATAAACTTATACGTTCTTTATTTATTTATATTTAACATCAATAATCTAGTTAATAATTTTTCTACTTAAGACATTACTATGAAACGAAATGAATTTGTGAAAAATGCAAGTCTTGCAACAGCCGCATTTGCCATTCAACCGAACATTGAAATTTTTTCAAGAAGCCCTTCTGCTTCAATTAAACTAGGTATTATAGGGGTAGGACAACGTGGAAGAGGTCATTTAAAAAATTTATTATTAAGAAATGATATTGAGATTGTTGCTATCAGTGACATTGATAGTAGGTGTATCAATTTAGCCAATGAATTATTTAAAACAAAAGGCAAACCTATTCCTGAGAATTTCCTTGGTGATGAATTCAACTGGAAAAAGATGGTTGAAAAAACAGCACTAGATGGTATCATTATAGCTACGCCATGGGAATGGCATAAACCGATGATCATAGGTTGCTTGGAGGCAGGAATAAAATATGTAGGCTCTGAAGTTGTCATTGGTATTACTTTAGAAGACCACTGGGAAGTAGTGCGAGCTGCTGAAAAATACAAGGCACAAGTAATGATGCTCGAAAATGTATGCTATCGTAGAGATGTAATGGCGGTTTTGAATATGGTAAGACAAGGATTATTTGGTGAGATCATTCATTTACAAGGTGGGTATCAACATGATTTAAGAGATGTGAAATTCAATGATGGTAAACATGTTCATGGTTATGGTGTTGAATTTGGGGCTAAAGGTTTATCGGAAGCAAGATGGCGAACGGAACATGCCATTCATAGAAATGGTGATTTATATCCTACACATGGAATAGGGCCAATTGCAAATTATATTAACATCAACAGAGGAAATAGATTTCAATCCCTTTGCTCATTTTCTTCTAAAACAAGAGGTCTTCATGATTATGTTGTGAAATTAGGTGGCGAAAATCATCCGAGTGCAAAAGTTAATTTTAAACTGGGAGATATAGTAACTACCTCTATTCGTTGCGTTAATGGCGAAACCATTTTGTTACAGCATGATACTAATTTACCCAGACCCTATTCACTTGGATTTAGGGTTCAGGGAACTGAAGGATTATGGATGGATGTAAATAATAGTATTTATTTAGAAGGAAAATCAGCTAAGGCACACCAATGGGATGATGCAAAAGATTGGCTTGAGAAAAACGACCACCCTTTATGGAAAAGATGGGTAAAAGAATCTGTTGATGCAGGACATGGTGGCATGGACTTCTTTGTATTACACGCATTTATTGAATCGATCAAAAGGAAAACTCCTACGCCAATGGATGTTTATGATGCAGCAAGCTGGAGTGCAATTACTGCACTTAGTGAACAGTCCATTGAATTAGGAAATCAAACAATTGATTTCCCTGATTTCACCAATGGCCAATGGATGTATCGTAAACCAGTATTTTGTTTGAATGATGAATTTTAAATCTTACTCCCAATGAAATGTAGGTATCTTTTAATTTTGGCAATTAGTGCTTTACAATGTAGAAATACCAAAACTATTACTACTTCTACTGAAAATATTTTTCCTAAAGAATTAGTTCATTTTGTAGCTTATAAAAGTAATCCATTATTTTCTGGAACAGGAAAAGATACCTGGGATAAGCAAATGCGTGAAAGAGGTTATATCATTAGAGAGGATAATATTTATCATTTATGGTACACTGGATACGAAAAAAATGATGGTAATAGATCACTTGGCTATGCAACTTCTACAGACGGGATTAGCTTTTCCAGACATCCTCAAAATCCTGTTCACGAAGCTCATTGGGTAGAAGATATGTGTGTAGTGAAATCCAAAGACAACTATTATATGTTTGCAGAAGGAAAAGGAGATTCTGCTCATCTACTCATTTCAAAGGACAAGATTCATTGGCAAGAAAAGGGTCAGTTGGACATTCGACAAACCAATGGACAACCTATTAGCAAAGGAGCATTTGGTACTCCAGCGGTAATTATTGAAAAGGGAGTTTGGTATTTATTTTACGAAAGAGATGATCGTGGAATTTGGTTGGCAACTTCTAAGGATCATACCATTTGGACGAATGTTCAAGATGATCCAGTAATAAAAATGGGACCTGATTTATATGATCAATTTGCCGTAGCAATGAATCAAGTTATAAAGTACAAAGGTCTTTATTATGGATATTATCACGCATCTGCTTTTAAAGATTGGCATGAATGGTCTATCAATATAGCTGTTTCAAAAGATTTAATTCATTGGAAAAAATATCTCAATAATCCAATTATTGGTAATAATCAATCCAGTGGAATAGTAGTAAATGATGGTAATCAATTTAGATTATATACCATGCATCGAAGAATGAATTTATTCTTATCGGATAATAAATAGTTGTCCCAAAATAAAATCCAAATAGCATGTCTACCCAATTAAGTTCTGAAGATTTGAGTAAGCGACTTTTGTCACTCGATTTTTTAAGAGGACTTATCATGTTTTTATTGGTAACGGAAAGTACTGGTTTTTTTAAAATTTTATATCTCAATTCAAAAGGAGGTCCACTCGAAAATTTCTTTATTCAATTTCAACACCATCCATGGAATGGATTGAGATTTTGGGATTTAATTCAACCTGGCTTTATGTTTATAGCAGGAACTGCAATGGCTTTTTCAGTAACTAGTTTGCAGAAAAAGGGAGTATCCAAAAATACTATCACTATAAAAATGCTCAAACGTTCAGGATGGTTGTTTTTCTGGGGAGTACTCGTTTATGCAGTCAAAGAAACTGGATTATCCTTTGAATTATGGAATGTGTTAACCCAACTTTCTTTTACGCTCCTATTAGCCTATTTCATATTTCAATGGAAATATTCTACTCAAATAATTTTCTGTGTTTTATTATTACTACTCACTGAAATACTGTATCGTTTTATGAACATTCCAGGTTATAACCTTACGTTTACCAATCATCATAATTTTGGTAATTATGTAGATTTAATTTTGATGAATAAGACCAGCAGAGGAGGTTGGGTTGCCATCAATTGTATACCAACGGCGGTTCATACCATCGCTGGAGCTTTAGTGGGTAAATTAATATTGGATAAAAGGAATAGTTTATTAAAAACTTTAATTATTACAGGTTGTACGTTTTTACTACTGGGATATTCAATGGATTTTTTTCAAATCACCCCAATTATTAAGAGGATTGCAACTAGTTCCTTTACCATTGTATCTCTAGGATGGTGTTTATTAGCTTTTGCTGCTTGTTATTATATTATCGACAAAAAAAACTATACCAATATCTTCTTTTTTAAAGTATTGTCAATGAATTCAATTTTCATTTACCTATTTTTTGAAACTGCAGGAGGTGGTTGGTTAAATCATTTTATAAAATTACTAACCAATGGATTATTGAGTTTACTAAATATTCCCGAAATAATTATTTCAATTTCAGCTTGTTTTTTAATTATTTTACTTGATTGGGGTTTATGTTATTTTCTTTATCAAAAGAAAATATTTTTCCGATTATAACTTTGGTCTTCACTTTTAGCTAAATTTTTTAAAGAAAAATTTAAATCAAATTAAATTCATTTAATCCTATCACAATAATTTATGGGAGAGTTAAATTAACCTAAATTTGCAGTATATTTTATCAACATGACACCGCAAAGAGATGTGCGACTTACTTCAGTTTTAAATAAACGACAACCAGATATTACGGTAGTTTTAGAAAACGTATTTGATCCTCACAATATTTCGGCGGTTATGCGAACCTGTGATGCTGTTGGCATTCAGGATATCTATATCTTAAATCATAAAATTCCTCCTCACAGAAAATGGGGTGAAAAAAGCTCCTCTAGTGCTGCTAAATGGTTGACAATCCATCAATTTACAGATCCACAAGCTTGTTTTGAAGCATTGCGTAAGAATTACAATAAAATTTATACCACTCATTTAAGTACCGATGCAGTTGGATTACATGAGTTAAATTTAACTCAATCAGTAGCATTGGTTTTTGGAAATGAACATAGCGGGGTAAGTGATGAAATTATTGCGATGGCAGATGGGAATTTTATTATTCCGCAGGTAGGTATAATTAAGTCATTAAATATTTCCGTTGCCTGTGCAGTTACTTTGTATGAAGCATTTAGACAGAAATCAATTGCTGGCCATTATGATCAACCCAAGCTAAAAGGGGAACACTTAGATACGCTAAGAAAGGATTGGGGATATTTAGAAGAATAGAATTCATTCGAACTGAATTTGGAAGGATCAATATACAGTTAACAGCCATTCACATCAACCGATTATTATTTATGAATTTCACTGGTAAAATGAAATTCTATATCTGGATTGTTCTGTCTTTCTGTATTTAAAAACCATTCACTTTGAGCTAAATAAACTAGGTGACCATCTTTATCTTCAGCAATATTTGCTTGTTTGAAACGAGTAAAATCCTCTAACTTTTTTGGATCCTTACTGGTAAGCCAACAGGCTTTATAAAATGGTAAACTATTCATTTGAACAGAAGCGCTATATTCCTGTAAAAGGCGGTATTGGATTACCTCAAATTGAAGTTCACCCACGCAACCAATGATCTTTTTATTACCACCAAACTGAGTAAATAACTGAGCAACACCCTCATCTGTTAATTGAAGTAATCCCTTTTCTAACTGCTTGGTTTTCATAGGATCTTTATTTTGTACCTCTTTAAAAATTTCAGGTGAAAATGAAGGTATTCCAGTAAAATAAAATTTTTCACCTTCAGTCAGTGTATCTCCAATTTTAAAATTTCCGGTATCAAATAAACCCACTACATCACCAGGGTAAGCATCTTCAATTACTTCCTTTTGGCGTGCCAAAAAACTATAGGGATTACTGAAACGAAAGTCTCTCTCAAGCCGAACATGTTTATAATATTTGTTACGTTCAAATCGACCACTACAAACCCGTAAAAATGCAATTCGATCCCTATGTTTAGGATCTAAATTGGCATGTATTTTAAATATAAAGCCACTGAATTTATCTTCCTCTGGCAAAATATCACGTTCAGTTGTATTTCTTGGCCTAGGTGTAGGAGCGATACGTATAAAAGTATCTAGCATTTCTTTTACTCCAAAATTATTAACCGCACTACCAAAAAATACAGGAGCTGTCTTTCCACTTAGGTAATCATCTAAGTTAAGTTCACCATAAACGCCATCTACTAATTCTACATCTTCACGCAAGGTCGCGGCATCTTTTTCGCCAATTTTTACATCTAAAATAGAATTATTTAAATCTTTAATCTCTAATACATCTTCATCATTCGCCTTGGTTCCAGCAGTAAATAAAACCAAACTTTTTTTATGAAGATCGTAAACCCCTTTAAAGTCCTTTCCACTATTGATTGGCACAGTCATGGGGTGCAACTGCAACTTTAATTCATTTTCAATTTCTTCTAGGAGGTCAAAGCGATTCTTACCATCGCGATCCATTTTATTTATAAATACTATTACAGGGGTATTGCGCATGGCAATCACTTCCATTAATCGCCTTGTTTGATCCTCCACACCATTTACACTATCAATGACCAATACAACACTATCTACAGCAGTAAGCGTTCTATAAGTATCTTCAGCAAAATCTTTATGTCCAGGGGTATCTAATAGATTAATCAGATGACCTTCATATTCAAAGGTCATCACACTGGTAGCAACACTAATACCTCTCTGCCGCTCAATTTCCATAAAATCTGAGGTAGCATGTTTTTTAATTTTATTGCTTTTTACAGCTCCTGCAGTTTGAATAGCGCCTCCAAATAACAGAAATTTTTCAGTTAATGTAGTTTTACCAGCATCTGGATGGGAAATAATAGCGAATGTTTTTCGCTTGTTAATTTCGTTGATATACTTCATCTTTTACTCCTAGTTGATTACTTTTGCTTGATTCATAGTTGCAGTGATAGTCAATATATATTACATCGAACAACTTTCTTACAAAATGGTCGCAAAGGTAAGCTTTGATAAACAGTATTACAAAAAGGCAATTTTTAATAACAATTTAATGGAAGTCAAATTTTAATTATTCAATAATAAGGATGTCTAACAATAGAAAATCTTCCATGTCATCTACTAAAAATTGGTTTGATTCAAACGAGCTATTTGACAACCTATTTCCAGACTCCAATAGCACATTAATGAAAAGACATTGGACACCACTTGAAGTTGCTAAAAAAGCTGCTCAATTTTTAGCAGCGGAAAAAAATGTTCGAATCTTAGATATTGGCAGTGGGGTTGGGAAATTCTGCCTTGCAGCAGCAAATTATATGCCCTTGGCATTTTACACAGGAATAGAACAAAGGGGTAATTTAGTAGAACAAGCCATTCAGGCTAAAGAAATATTAGGACTCAAAAATGTGGATTTATTACATGGAAATTTTTCTACTGTCAATTTCAAAAATTATGATCATTTCTATTTTTTTAATTCATTTTATGAAAATTTTTCATTTTCAGAAAATATGGATAATAAAATTGAATACTCCAAGGAATTATATGAACAATACACCTATTTATTGAAGGCAAAATTAGAATCAAAGCCTTCAGGGACAAGGCTTGCAACATTTCATAGTACCGAAGAGGAAATTCCAACAGAATATTTAGTGGTAGGCACAGATATGAAAAATACACTTAAATTTTGGGTGAAAATTTAACTTTTATAGCCAAGCTACTATTAAAAATAAAAGCACTAGATTCCAGTATAATTATAAGGAGTAATATTTTTTAATTCAGTTTTTAGAGCTGCAGAAATTTTTAATTTTGATATAAATTCATGTATAGCCTTCTTATCAATCGCATGTTTTCCTCTGGTCAGTTCTTTCAATGCCTCATAAGGTTGAGGATAATTTTCCCTTCTTAAAACGGTTTGAATTGCTTCGGCAACCACCACCCAGTTATTATCTAAGTCTGTCTTTAATTTAACTTCGTTTAAAACTAACTTACCCAATCCCTTTTCAATAGACTTTAAAGACAATATGGTATGGGCTACAGGAACGCCAATATTTCTCAATACCGTAGAATCAGTTAAATCCCTTTGTAATCTAGATAAAGGAAGTTTTGCAGAAAGATGTTCCAACAGGGCATTCGCAATGCCTAAATTTCCTTCTGCATTCTCAAAATCGATCGGATTAACCTTGTGAGGCATCGCCGAGGAACCTATTTCACCTTTTTTTGTTTTTTGTTTAAAATAATCGGTGCTTACATAGGTCCAGATATCCCTACAAAAATCAATTAAAATAGTATTGATGCGTTTAATAGCATCAAAATGAGCAGCAAGGGTATCGTAATGCTCAATTTGAGTGGTGTATTGTTGACGCTGTAAACCCAATTTTTCTTCGGTAAAATGATTAGCAAATTTCACCCAATCGTATTTTGGGTAGGCCACATGGTGAGCATTAAAATTACCTGTAGCTCCACCAAATTTTGCCATAAATGGAATGTAACTAAATAGCTGAATTTGATTTTCCAATCTTTCTACATACACCATTATTTCCTTACCCAATCGAGTAGGGGAAGCGGCCTGTCCATGGGTACGAGCTAGCATTGGTATATTTTTCCAATCCTTGGCCATTTTTAATAACTGGTGTTGTAAATTGATAATAGAAGGAAGGTAATCATGTTCCATTGCATGTTTCCAACTTAGTGGAATAGCAGTATTATTAATATCTTGAGAGGTCAAACCAAAGTGAATCCATTCTTTAAGATGAGCTGCATTACATTTATCCAATTCTGCCTTTAGAAAATATTCTACTGCTTTTACATCATGATTCGTAATTTTCTCAGTATCCTTAATGGTGGCTGCATCTTCAATAGAAAAATTGACCGCAGCATTTTGGAGATGACTTTTTACAAGGGCTGGAATTTTGAAAAATTTCTTTTCCCCGAGGAATAAAAAATACTCCACTTCTACCATTACTCTATACTTTATAAGGGCATATTCACTGAAATATTCATCTAAATGTTGCAATTGTGAACGATAACGTCCATCAATAGGTGAAATAGCGGTAAGTTGATGTAAATCCATGTGGTTGGTGTAAATTTGTAAGCAAAATTATACTAAAGCAATTGGACAGAAAAATAAGAGTGGGAGCAGTAAGTTATCTTAATACCAAACCGTTAATATATGGCTTTGAAAAGGGTTTGATGAAAGAGGAGGTGGAATTGGTAATGGATTACCCTGCAAACATAGCTTCTATGCTATTAAATGATGAAATTGACATAGGATTGGTTCCAGTTGCCATATTACCAGCTTTGAAGGAATATTACCTTATTTCAGATTATTGTATCGCTTGTGATGGAGAAGTAGCCAGTGTTTGTCTATTTAGTGAGGTACCAGTGAATGAGATTCAAACTGTTTTATTGGACTACCAAAGTAAAACTTCTGTTGCATTGCTGAAGATATTACTAAAGGAGCACTGGAATATTGAACCTAAATTGGTGGATACTTCATCGGGATATGAATTATCGATAGAAGCTGAAACTGCAGGCTTAGTAATAGGAGACAGGGCCTTAGAACTGCGAAGTAAGTCGAAATACAGCTATGACCTAGGGTTGGCCTGGAAGGAACTCACAGGACTTCCATTTGTTTTTGCTGTATGGGTAAGTAATAAGCCAATGGATAAACAGTTTATAGAAATGTTTAATATGACGAATGAATTGGGAATTACACATATTGAAGATGTTATTAAAATGAGTAATTTTTTGACTTTTGATTTGAAATTATATTATTCAAAATATATTCAATATAAAATTGACAATAAAAAGCAAAATGGATTAAATGAATTTTTAGCTAGAATTGATAAGCAATCCTATTCTTAAATTGAATTCGTTTAATAATTTCAAAAAGAATATTTTCGCAATTACTTATAAAACCGATTTTAATGGCTGAAACTCTTGGAATGCTTTGTGATAAACTTACCATTGTAAAATTAAAACAATATCACACTACTGATGAAGTGAGACTAACTAGTTTAAATAAGCAATGCGATCAACTCCAAATTGAAATTGATGAATATTTTTCAGATGGATTTGCAGGAAATATACCTGCTGAACGTTTAACATTTGCCAGTAACAAAGTTTTTAAGCAGCAAGGAAATGAAGTAAAAGAAATTCAAGGTAAAATAGGAGAAGTATTTTCTCAATTGGCAGATGTTAATTGTAAGCTTTGGCACGAACAAGAAAAAGTATATGAATTTGAAAGTGTACCGGTAGATCAAAAAGATACTGTAGTTAAGTTGCTGGCATTACTAAATTTAGAAAGAAACAAATGTATAGACGCTATTAACTTACAATTTTCAGAACTTGTTTTAAAAAATTTAAATAAATAAAGTATGCACATTCGTAAAAGAACAACCTGTAGAGTTTGTGGTTCTTCCTCTTTAACTCCAGTAATTGATTTAGGACCACAATATTTACAAGGATCTTTTGTCAAACCTGGTAAAGAAATGCCTTCACAGAGGAAAATAAACTGTTCGTTGGTAAGATGTAATCCACAGCAAGACGAAAATGCCTGTGGACTTTTACAAATGGAACATAGCGTTCCTCCCGAAATTTTGTATGCAGCTTACTGGTACCGGAGTGGAACAAATGCAACCATGCGCAATCATTTGAAAGATATCGTAAGTACTACATTGAATTTATTAAAAAAAGACAATTGTAATGTATTAGACATTGGTTGTAATGACGGAACGCTTTTAGATTTTTATCCTACCAATTTTGAAAAATTTGGTTGTGACCCAAGTGATGTTGCTCAAGAAGTAAAAAATGCTACTGTAGTTCAAGATATTTTTCCTTCAGCAGAATTATCGACAGCCATTGGAAACAAAAAAATGGATGTTATAACTTCTATTGCTATGTTCTATGATTTGGAAAGTCCTGTTTATTTTGTGAAAAACATAAAACGCTTTTTATCTCCAGAAGGAATTTGGGTATTTGAGATGAGTTATATGCCTCATATGTTGGAGTTAGATAGTTATGACACTATCTGTCATGAGCATTTAGAGTTTTATAGTTTAGCAGTTTTAGAAAAAATAGTATCGATGGGGGATATGAAAATTTTTAAGATTGCTTTTAACGATATCAATGGAGGCAGTATAAGATGTTATGCAACACACAAAGAGAGTGGATTATATGCCAACAAAGAAAATCATCGGTTAATGAATGACATCCGTCAAAAAGAATTTGATTTGGAATTGGATACAGATAAGCCTTATGTAGCATTTCAATATAGAATAGAAAAGGTAAAAAATGAATTACATGATTTACTGGTTAAATTAAAACAGGAGGGGAAAAAAGTGCATATTTATGGAGCATCTACAAAAGGAAACACTATTCTTCAGTGGTGCGATATTAATAGTATGTTAGTAGAATATGCAGCGGAACGCAATCCCGATAAATATGGCGCTTATACTTTAGGAACCAATATACCAATTATTAGTGAAGCAGAAAGTAGGGCTATGAATCCAGATTATTATTTGGTTTTACCTTGGCATTTCAAGGCTGAGTTTATAGAAAGGGAAAAAGAAGCTTTAGAAAAGGGAACTGGTTTTATTTTCCCAATACCTACTATTGATATTTATAAGAAATAGAAATGAAAAAATTAAATGTTTTATTTGTATCACATTTTAAATCTCAATGTGGTGTTTTCGAGTTTGGTAAAAATATTTTTCAAACCATCTCTGAATCCAATAAATATAATTTTATATGGTTAGAATGTGATTCATTGTCAAAGTTGAAAAATGCAATTGATGAAAATAATCCTTCTATTATTATATATAACTACCATCCTGCTACTATGCCTTGGCTGTACAGTAGAGTAGGGCCGAAGCTTTTTAAAAATAATATAAAGAATATAAAAGCAATTCAAATTGGGATTATGCATGAGATAACCCAAGAAATTGCAGATAATACAACTTCCTATAAAAATAAATACCTGTTGATGGGACGAGAGAAACTCATCAACGTTTTATTTGATTATTATATTGCTGCTGACCCAACTTTATTATTGCACAATCCTTTTGTTTTCAAAACTGGCAGACTTTTACCTACTTACTCTAATAATTTTCCGAAACCAGAATTATTAACTATCGGAAGTTTTGGATTTGGAACACCTAATAAAGGATTTGAAAAAATTATAACAATAGTACAAAATGAATTTGATGATGCAATTATAAGACTCAACATACCAGCTGCTGACTATGCAGATAGCGAAGGACACAATGCAAAGCAAATAGCTAGCAATTGTAAGGAATTAGTAAAAAAGAAGGGAATTCAACTAGAAATAACCCATAATTTTCTTGATGACAAAGGCATTCTTGATTTTTTAGGACAAAATTCTATCAATGTATTTTTATACGAGAACTCTAGTATTAGAGGATTATCCAGTGCCGTTGATTATGCTATAGCCGTTAATCGTCCTTTAGCCATATCAAACAGTTCAATGTTTCGTCATATTTCTAATGTAACTCCATCACTTTGTATTGAAAACAATAGTTTAAAAAATATTCTTTCTAGTGGAGTGGGATCATTAGAGAAATTTAATTCTGAGTGGAATAGTAAAAATATTCTATGGGAATATGAAAGAATATTAGATGCTATTGTAAGGAAATTTCAAAATCCTGTAAAAAATAAAATGGGTATTATAAGAACCCTTCAATCCTATTGGCGAAGGGCCTTGTCAATACCAGACAAATCTTTTACATGGTTAAGAAATACTTCTGCAGCTACTGAAGATCATTTAACAATTGATAATTCAATCAATTATCAACCGGTTATTTTATCAAAAACTGATTCATTCAATCGGATTTTAGACAATTCTGCCAGAACACTCTATCAACCTGCAGTAGAAAAAATATTCGAAATTGTTCCGAAAACAATGTCAAAAAAGATTCCTGAAGCAAACGTCCAACAGGCTTTTGTTTTTGATACAGTATGCAGATATCTCCCTCAATATGCTAGTCCAAAAATACTTTGTGTTGGAAGCTATGAAGATACTGCTTCAATGAGTTTAATTAGAATGGGAGAGAAGGTAGAAGAGATTGATCCAATGATTAATTATTTCCTACAAGAGTACATGAGTAAGCCAACTACTCAGTTAAATTCTTATGACATCATTTTTAGTACTTCTGTAATTGAACATGATCCAGATGATGAATCTTTTGTAAAATGTATTAATGATTTATTAGCACCAGGTGGAGTTGCAATTATTACTTGTGATTACAAAGAAGATTGGAAGACGGGTGATCCTAAACCTGCAGTAGATGAAAGGTTTTATTCAAAACATGATTTACAAGATCGATTAATTTCCCATATGAAAGATTGTAGTTTAGTTGATTTACCAAAATGGGAATGTCCAAATCCTGACTTTTATTATTTAGGAAAGTATAATTACACCTTTGCAACATTTGTAGTAAAAAAGAATTTATAAATTGAAAACAGCAATTATTTTTGGGATAAACGGACAGGATGGATTTTATCTGTCAGTGCTATTACAAAAGATGGAATATAAAGTAATAGGGATCTCTAGAACTGATTCAAATACTGACCTTACAAACTTTGAATCAGTTAGTGAACTTGTAAAAAAAACTACCCCAAATTTAATTTTTCATCTTGCAGCAAATTCAACAACTCGACATGATGCACTGTTTGAAAACCATGCTACCATCAGTACTGGCACCTTCAACATTTTAGAAGCGGTTAAAATCTATTCTCCTAAAACAAAAGTTTTTATATCTGGCAGCGGACTTCAATTTGTGAATAAAGAAAAGCCAATTAAAGAGTCGGATAGTTTTGAGGCCCGTGATCCATATTCAGTCAGTAGAATTCAATCAGCTTATGCAGCAAGATATTATCGAAAATTAGGTTTGCAAGTATATGTTGGATATTTTTTCAACCATGATAGTCCAAGACGAACAGAAAGACATATGGCTAAAAAAATAACCGAAGCTGTAAAACGCATTGCAAATGGAAGCAATGAAAAGTTAGAAATAGGAGATATTAGTGTAATTAAGGAGTGGACCTATGCAGGTGATATTGTAGAGGGTATTTTAACATTGGTTTTACAGGACAATATTTATGAGGCAAATATATCTTCCGGAATAGGACATTCAATTGAAGAATGGTTAAATGTTTGCTTTCTAAGCATAGATGAAAAATGGCAAGATCATATTAAATTGAAAAATGATTTTAGCCCTGAATACAAAATGCTAGTTTCAGACCCCACCATTATTACTTCTTTGGGATGGTCTCCAAAAGTTTCATTTGAAGAATTGGCAAAGATGATGATCAATCAATAATTGACTATGGGCCCCAAAAAAATAATACTAGTTCAATTATATTCCAATGGCGACTGTCTTTATGCAACAGCTGTAGCCCGACAAATAAAAGAAGATTTTCCAGGTTCTCATTTAACATGGGCCATTGCTTCTTTTTGTAAAAGTATCATATTAAATAATCCATTTGTAGATGAAATTTTAGAAGTAGATTCTGTTGCTAAAAATGATGCACCTGCACTAAGATCTTTTAAAAATAAAATTTTCAATCAAAAAAGTGAAGGCATTTATGATGAAGTTTTTTTTATACACAATGCTGATTCAAATCATGCCTTTTATGACGGAAGTATACGAAGTAGTATTTTACAAGCTTATCAACATCCTTTAACAGTAACTGTTCAACCAGTTGTAAGATTGTATCCAGAGGAAATTGAAAAAGCTAATCAATTCGCAATAATTAATGATTTAAAAAAATTTGATCAGGTTATTCTTTTTGAATATGCGCCTCAAAGTGGCCAAAATAATTTAAACTTAGAACTCGCTATTAAAATTGCAGAGAACATTATAGCTAATAATAATTTTGCAATTATACTATCCTCTGCTAACCAATTTAGCCACCCCAATAAATCCATCATTGATGGCAGTAGTTTAACTTTAAGAGAAACTACTCAACTGTCACATCATTGTAGCTTTTTATTAGGAAGTTCCTCTGGAATTACTTGGATTACTACCTCTGATGCTGGTAAACAATTACCAATGGTTCAGCTATTAAATGCAAATGCAAATTGGAGCAATCCGGTTTCAAGAGATTTTGCTAAGTTTAATATACCCAACAAGGGTTTAATAGAATTATTGAATATTGAATTAGAAACCATTATCAATTGCGTAAGTTTGGCACTAAAAGATTTTGAAAAAGCTAAACTTATTTACAATCAATCAGTACCTCTTCAATTTAAAACTACAAGATATATTGTATATAACCTTTTATGCTATTTTGAGTTTGGAGCTATAATAAAACATATTAAAGTCAATAGAGAGATTTATGGAAACAATTTATCCTTTTATAAAGAAGTGATATTAGGAATTATATCTTCACCTTATAGATTATTGAAAAATACGTTTAAGAAAAGAATTTTGAATAAATAGTAAACTTTTATTTTAATATTTTACCTACTAATACTGCTATATATTGCTTACTATAAAAAATACCTGCAAATATATACCACCTCCAATCTGGATAGATTTTCCTCATAAAGTTTGCATGGTTTTTTATTGAAGTCAGTCTTAAACCATTTAACTTACTTTGACTAGTACTTGCCTTATGTATATGCATTACTTTAGCAGAAGGCAAAAAGTGAATCTGATAACCCAATCGCTTAATCTCCCAGCACCATAGCACATCTTCACAATACATAAAAAAATCTGTCGATAATTTCTTTTCAGGGAATTGAGAAATAATGCTTTTTGGAAATAACATAAATGTTCCCCAGACCCAATCGCAATTAGAAAAACTTTGGTGATCAAAATAGGTATGAAGCATTCGTTGTTCCCTTTTGAATTTTGACATTAATTTGTATAAGGGAAATATTTCCAGTAATTCCCATCCGATGGTTCTAAATCTTCTACAATTGTGTTGAATGCTTCCGTTGGGATAACTTAGCTGACAGGTCACTAAACCAGTATTTTTATTTTCTAATAAATGGTCTAGACAAATTTTTGGAGCGTTGTTAATTAATTCGGTATCACTGTTGAGCAATAAAATATATTCACCAGTAGCATATTGAAGACCTAAATTGTTTCCACCAGCAAAACCGGTATTGGTAGTACTGTTGACTAGATTTATTTGAGGAAACTTAATTTTAAACAAATTGGGATCGCATTCATTAGAGGAATTATCTACTAAAATGATTTCAAATTCTACTTCTTTTAATTTTTCATAGACCGAATTAATACAATTACACGAAAGATTAAAAGTATTATAGTTTATTATGATTACGGATAATTTCATATTAGTTTTAGAACACCCAGTAGTTTATAATAAAAATTAAGTGAATAAAATTATTATTTAATTTTAATTTCATCTCTTATTAAAATTCTCAATAAAAATTTAAAAGTGAATAAGAAATAGAATAATTTTCTTCTACCAATTATCCAGCTTAAAGGTATTTGCTTAAAAGCTAGCATTATTTCATTTGAACACAAATTGATAATACCACAATAGAAATAATATCGTTGTAAATATGGAGATCGATTATTAAAATCCTTCTCTTTCTGAAATACACTTAGCATATCAGAATAAAAGTATTTATCCAATACACTGTTGCTCGTTCCCTTATCGTTAAATAAAGTGATTATTTTTGAAACATATTTTTTACGAATTGATTCATTTTGAAATACCCTTATATTCATATCAAAATCAGCCAATACTTGATACCTTAAATTATATTGTCCTATTGTTTCAAAAATTTTTTTGTGATAAAAAATTGATTGATGACAAATGTTTGAATCTAATAAAGTAGGATAATCCTTTTCTCCACCATATTTTAAAGAACTACTTTTAAATAGAACATCTCCATATAAAAAATCAATTTCTTCAAAATTCGAATCAATAAAAATACTTGTTAATATTTCTGAATTAAATAGAACATCATCGCCGCCTAAAAAAAGCAACCAATCTCCATTTGCTGCAATAATACCTTTGTTCATTGCATCATAAATACCATTGTCCTTTTCACAAATAAAAATATCAATGTTTTTTTTATATTGGGCAATGATATCTTTTGTATTGTCAACACTTTCACCATCAACAATTATTAATTCAATATTTTTATAGCATTGACCTAAAATACTTTCAATGGTAGACTGCAAAGTTTTACCAGCATTGAATACAGGGATTATAATGGAAATCAATGGAGCATCCTTCATAGTATTTAAAAAACTTTAAGCAAGATTTTTTTTGTAATTCCTAATCACCAAATAACCACAAATTACTATAAGTAGCCAAGTGATTATTCCAGCAATTAAACTTATATAGCTTGATAGTTTGTAAGAATTAGGTGCGAATTCAAATCGAACAGTATGGTTTCCGGAAGGTATGTTTAAACCCCGCAAAGCATAATCTACCTTTACAATCGGAGTTTCCTTGTCATCTACAAAAGCTTTCCATCCTTTAGGGTAATAAATTTCACTAAAAACTGCAAACTGATTAGTAGTAGAATTAGTCTGATAAATAATTTGATCATTTAAATTCTTTACCAATTTGATACTTGCGCTACTATCAAAATTAGGAGAACTAGTTAATTTTGACTGTTCTCTTTTATCAATGACCGCTGTGTCCATTGAATGAAGACTATCTAAGGCAATCATTTCCTCATCAGCATTGTTTACATATTTGATAGCTTTAACAAACCACGCGGAACCATTTGCCAATTGATTGACTTGAGCTACTGGTTGATTATTAGGACCCGCTACAATAAAATATTTTGTATTCAACATATTAAAGACTTCGATATTTCCCTTTCCCAATTGGTATTCTATTAAATCATTGTAGAGGCCCAATTTGGCTGGACTATAACCTCCAATTGAATTATGAAAATAGGAGGTTCTAGAATCTTGGAATGGATCACCGCCTGCCTGGTCAAACACTCTGTAATAACCTGTATCCATTTTTATTTGATTATCAGCTGCAGAAGGAGTAAAGATTGATAAATAATCTTCTGGAGTAGTGTACTTGCTTTTATTAAGGTATCTAGATGAAACAGAAATAAGATCTATAAATGAAATCAACGAAAGTATTATGACGGCTACAGTTGGATTGATTTTATTTTTTACACCGAGCCATATAATTAATCCACCTAATGTTAGAATTATAATTAGTCTAATTAAATCACCACCAAACAAACCTTTTCTATCATCTACCAATGCCTTTGTCAAAGTACTAGAAATAGTACTCGCTTGATTAAGCATTTCTTGAGTGGGTTGTTTACCTTGGCTCATAGATTGGGCGAGTTGTTCAGTAATGGCTTGCTTAGTCTGCTTAGTTTTATCATTAGAAAATGAAGAGGTAAAATAAATAGCCGCCAGAAATACTATTACAGCTCCACAGGAAATTGCAGCGTAACGAAGCTTTTTAAATAAAATGGATGATTCTAAATTACCATAAAAGATTTCTTGTAATGCCAATGAAGCGATGAATGCAAATGTAAATTGTGGAAGAACCAATGCCATAGAAGGTGCCCTGAACTTATTGAGTGCAGGTAAATGATCAAACAAAAAATAGTTAACCGATGAAAAATTACTACCCCAGGCAAAAATAATTCCGATAAGGGTAGCAGGAATTAGCCAACTTAAATATTTTCTAGAAACAAAAAATAGACCGGAAATAAACAACATGCAAATGATGGCACCAAAATAAACTGGACCAGCCGTATTGGGCTGATCCCCCCAATAAGGAGACATATAGCGGTAAAAATAATTAATTGCGTCATTGGGTAATCCAGACTCCTGAAAAGCAGTAATAACTTTACTGTTCTCTCCAAATTCTGAAGGATCATTGCTGCTCCCAGCATAGTTGGGCAAAATAAATGTAAAAGTTTCTTGCTTGCCGTAACTCCACATGAAAGCATAGTCCTTTTTTAACCCACCCTTTGAAAGGTTCTCTTTTTTTACACCAATCGTCAATTCACTTTTTCCTCCTCTCATTGTTTCGTTTGCATATTCAAGGGTTGGAAATAAAACTATTGAAAAAGAACATGCACTGATAATAACTGCTATTAAAGCCAAAGAGGCTGTAGTAATTAAATGTTTGTATTCTTTATTTTTAATGGTTTGAATTATAAAAACAATTCCCAATACAATAAAAGCCAATAAGAAATAATAAACAATTTGAACATGGTTTTGACTGAAAAACAATGTCGAAAAAACCAGCGTAGTTATAAAACCTAAAATATATTTTCTTTGAATTAATAATAAGACCCCTGCGAAAACAGCTGGTGCATAGCCCATGGCTGCAAATTTGGTAACATGACCTACGGAAGCAATGATTGCATTATACGAAGCAAATGCATAGGCTAATGAACCAAGAACACCAATCCAAGGCTTGAGATTAACAACTTGGGTTAAAAGGTAAAAACAAAAACAAGATAGAAAAAAGAGGCTTGCGGGCGAAGGAAGAAATCCAGTAAATAATAAATGTAAATAATTTACACCCGTATCAAACATTCCTCCAAAAATAATCTGAAAGGTAGGCATACCTCCAAACATTGAATTGGTCCACAATGGATACCGTCCATATTTTTCAAAAAACTCAATCGATTGCTGGGTCATACCCCTAGTTCCAAGCATATCGTGCTGACTAACTACCATTCCCTGAAAAATAGGCAAGCAATAGGCAACTGAAATTATCAGAAATATCATCACAGCAATCGCATGTGGAAGGGCATTTTTGAATATTGTATTCTTCATAAAGAATTTTGATTATGAGACAGCAATTTAACCTAAATATTTTGAATATAAATTACAGTGTATAAGACAATTCTTGGTAGCTAATGAAATATTTAAAAAAATAATAAAAAAGAGGTAAATATTAGAAATTAGAAAGGAAATAAAAAGCCCGTCAATAGTAAAAAAATACTATTGACGGGCCTAAGACTTTATTTAAGAAATTTATTACTATTGTCCTGCGCCTTGCATACTCTGTTGACCACTTTCCATTTCACTTCTCATATTCTTACGCTTAAGTAAGGAAACATCAATTTTTCCAAATCTCCAGTTGAAATTTAATCTTAGTACTTGTGGATCTCTGCGGCGATCAGATTCTTGAATAAAATAGACAGATTCAGTATAACTACTATTTAATCTAGTACGAAAAATATCACTTATTTGAAGTGTTAAAGAAGCTGCATTATTTTTTAAAAAATCCCTACGAATAGAAAAATCAATACCATAATAAGGTTTGATATATCCTTGAGCAGAAGGCATATTTCCTCCACCGAATCTCATTCCCATAAAACCTCCACCGCCACCTGGTTGTACCAATGTTTTCGCTTGGTAATCACCACTCAACTGCATAGAATATTTATTGGACAATTTGAAGTTATTATTAATCTTAAAAAACCAACTTAACTGTTGGTTATCAACACCACCAGGAAGGTTGCCTGCTTTTAAAATAACATTGAATAGATTTAGATTACTAGTGATATCCCAAATTTTTGTGATTTTGTCTTTTGAAGTAAATTCCAAACCATAGCTATAAGTTTGAGAAGCATTTGCATAACTAGTAAGTAAAATAGTATCTGGTTTTGCAGACGTATTTGGATTTTTCTCAGGATACTGATAACGAGCTATCAAATCATTGGTATTTTTAAAATAGACTGTAGATAGCAAATTATGTCCGTTACTCAATTGATTTTGATAAGAAAGCTCTAATAAGTTAGTAAACTCTGGTACCAAATTTGGATTTCCTTTACTAAGGTTTAGTGAATCGCTGTAATCAATAAAGGGTATTAACTGAAAAAAATTAGGTCTGTTAATCTTTCTAGAGTAATTAAGTTGTAAATCTTGCTTTTCAGTTAATTTATAGGTTGCAAATGCACTAGGGAAGAGGCTAAAAGGAAATTCATTGCTAAATTTTTGACCCTTATTGATGAGTGTTCCATTGTATTTAGAACTTTCAGCCCTGAGTCCAAGTTGGTAATTGAATTTTTTAATTTGTTTTGAATAAGTAATATAAGCAGCCATTACTCTATCCGTAAATTAATAACTATTATTCATTGAAGCAATAGAAATGTTATTTCCGTTAGGGTCTTTTAAAAAGTTATCGTTATAACTATTAAAAGAACGAAGGGCAATTCTTGCTCCAGTTTCTATTTTAGTATTGCTGTTAATTGGATTTGCATAATCTACTTGAGTAGTTAAAAAATCATTTGACCCACCACCTAAAGATGTTTGGTAAAGCAACGGTGTTTTAGGATTTGTAGTTGGATAAAAGTATTGGGTTGAAATTTCGTTAATATTATCGTTTTTGCTGTAATTATAATTCACATCGGCAGTTAGTTCTTTATTAGCTTTTGCAAAATTATGCTTGAAACTTAGAGTGGTTCCATAATTCCTAAAATGAAAATTGCTGTTAGTATTGCGATTTCCGTAATCTGAAATAGTTCTATTATTATAGAAAGTATCCCTACTAATATTTAGTACATCCGTATTATCAAATTGACCATCCACCAAATTTCCTGCTATACTCAATGTATTACGATTATCAATAAAATAATCGAAACCCATTCTTCCAAATCCAAAAAAACCTAATCCTATCGGTGCATTTTGCTGACTTAATTTAGCGATCGTCATACTATTAAAATCTGTCCTAATAGTGTTTCCAGAGGAAATACTTTTGCGAAATCCTAATTGAGCAGAAGCAAAGAAGTTAATCTTTTGTTGCTTGATATTGATATCACCACCAAAGCTAGGCTTACCACGGCTATCCATACTTGTACGAACACTACCATTGTATCCTGATTTTCTATTCTTTTTTAGAACGATGTTTAGGATACCTGATCCTCCACCAGAGGCATCAAATTTGGCAGAAGGGTTAGTAATAATTTCAACGGTAGCAATTGCATCGGCAGGTATTTGATCCAATGTCATCGTAGTAGGCCTTCCATCGACAAAAATTTGTGGAGGTGAATTCCTTAGACTAACATTTCCATCAATATCAACACTTAAGCTTGGAACATTCTTCATCACATCCACTGCTGTTCCACCAATACTTGCTAAATTCCTTTCAACATTGAATATTTTGCGATCAATACCCATTGTTAGTAAGGGTTTATCTGCTGTAACAGTTACCCCTTCCAGTTGCTTTGCATCGGGTTGTAATTTAATATTTCCAAGGTCTTTATCTACGGCACTCAACATGCTACTCATATCAGCACCTTGTCCACCTGGTTTTGCTCCTGAAAAATTTAATACAAAAGCAGCTTTTTGTTCTACATTTTTATATCCAATAGCGGTAACTACTAATTTATAAGAGGCCATCACAGTCAAATTATCAAGGCTAAATTCACCTTTTTTAGTGGTAAGCATACCTGAAACAATCAAATCCTTCCTTTTTTTGCTTACTGAATCAAATTTATTTTGAAGTAACTGAACAGAGGCGGCTTCAATAGGTTTATTGGTGGAAGAATCTATTATTTTTCCATAAAAATGACCAACATTCATACTTTGACCACCCATCCTTCCTGCAGCACCAGGGTATTGAGCAAAAGTTTTAAAAGATAAAAAGAGTAGAGAAATAGATAAAAAATGGGAGAAAAATTTCATTGGATTTTAATGTTTTGGTTAGTTTTACTTGCAAAGTTGCTATATTAATACAACTGAATTTTGTTAATATTGATAAACGGCAAAATAGCATCTATAATATTTATTACAATTTTTACAAATATATTAAATAATAAATTAATATAGGTAATACTTTTGAAATTTCCAATAAGAAGGACAGTTGAAATTAATTGGTAAGAAACGTAACCAATACTTCAGCTAGTCCAATTAATAGGCCAAAAACACCACCAATGACTTCTAAAAATTTGAACTCTTTTTTGGTGATTTGATTTAAAATATCCTCCAGTTTATCAGAAGAAAAGTTCGCAACTTTTTCGGTTACAATTTTTTCAAGATCCAGCTCTTGTTCCAATTTATTCATATAATTTTTCATCAAGACTGGAAAAAGGGACTCCAGTTCTAGTAACAAAGCATCTTTCAATTGGTTAATTGTTTTATCACCAATCAGCATGGAAAGCATCGGAAAAACGTCCTTTAATTTATTTCTAAGAAAATTGTCAATATGGGCTTCAATATCAGGCCTTAACTTTTGCAAATTTTTAGGATTGATAATTTTTGCTTCAATTTCGCTAAAAGACAGCAGTTCCTTACTTACAACCTGACCTAATTTCTGAGCAATTAAACGCTGATTTTTAGGAAATATTCCCTGAATAGTAAAACCCAAAATTTTTATAGGGTTTCGAGGATGGAACAGCATTTTAATAGCAATCCAGGTAGTTATCCAGCCAGTAAATGCAGAAAGTAAAATGGTGATAATATTTGCAGTAATATTCATATAATTTTTAAAGTACAAAGAAACGCAATAAAAAAGTATTACAAATGTAATTTTGTAGAGGAACTGTTTTTTGCTATTTTTGCAATCCATTAAAAAATGGTAGTCGTAGCTCAGTTGGTTAGAGCATCAGATTGTGATTCTGAGGGTCGGGGGTTCGAGCCCCCTCGATTACCCCAACCGAGACCCTTAAAAAGGTTTCGGTTTTTTTATGTATTTATTTTTTCAAAATTTAATTTACAATCATTTTAAAAATTTGGCTTCTTCAAACTGAAATGCATTTAATAAAAATAATTTATTTAAAATTAAACTTTAATCTTAAATAATATCAGTTGTTAGTTAAACTTTATGTAATTACTAAAAAATAAGTTAAGAACAATGTTGTAGAAAGTAACACATCGTTTGCTTGTGAAACAGTAGATTTGAAATTATGAAAGTGTTTTTTTAAAATCTAAAAAAGGTCCAGTTAACATTTAAATTTACTCGTAATGAATTTTTTAAAAAATATATTTACTTCAAGCAAAAATCTCGATGATTGTATCAAAATTTATTTAATTAGGGGAACAGTTATTTAAATAAACCTTACTAAATCAAAACACCCTTTATTATGATAGTATATTTGCAGCGACAGTATAGATTACCTTTTTATACACACAAATGTGGTGAAACACCAATAGCTATCAATGATGTGTACTTTTGAAAAACCTGTGAATTTTAAAATTGAAAAGTAATATTCGATATCATCAATAAACATTACGTTTTTAATACTTTCTTGTTTTTGTTTTATTTCTTCTTCAGAAACTCCTTTTGCACGCTTGTAGTCGTGATACATTCCTATTGCCAAAGGATCTAGTGAAGTCTTGTCACTTATAATTACGACTCCATTTGGATTTAGTTTATCAAATACATTCTGTAAATATTTTTTTTTGTCTTTAATAAAGTGAAGTGTCCAATTGATAATAATAACATCATATAGACCTTCAGGGAGAGTTTCACTACATGTTAGACTTGCAATCGAATGGGGGCACTTATCAAGCATGGACTGACTATTGTCAACACCATGTAAATTTGTAAATCCTCTATTGTGAAGGCGTATTAATGTTTCACCTATTGCACAACCTACATCGATAATCTTTGCAGATTTACCGTATAACTCACACACATCAAGAGATTTATCAATTACAGTATCGTAGTTGGGAATGTGTTGCCTTGCATGAGAATCAAACGAACTAGCAACATTCTTATCAAATTGCCACATCGATGTCTTTCCATTTTTTAATGATAGAATCAGAAGTTTTTTCAGTAACCGCTGAAACAAATCCCTGTGATTGAGCAACGTCTAGTTTCTTTTCTAAACGAACAGCATACCGGTTAGTAATATTGTAAATATCTGGAATAAATTTCTTGATCATATTGTTGACATCCGGATTAACTTTAAATCCGTAATGCTCAAAGTGGTGAATAATAAATCCCATACTAGGAACCGATGCATTGTAACAAACGCTCTGCTCAGATGTTCCAAGTATCATGTAACAACGCGAATAATTAATAACAATTTCACTCTCTACAAAATCAACCCAACTTTGTGATTTTTCTATTGCAGCTATCTGATTCTCATTAAAAGTAGCTTTAAGAAATGGATGCTTAGAATTAAAATGGGGCGCTCGTCCGTAACTGTGTCCACTCTCAATTATTATGCTATCACCTAGCTTAGCAATATTATTCAATATAGGTATTGGTTCATAGAAAGAATAGATTAAGCCACTAGCAACAATAATATCATACTTCGGACGGTCAGGGTTATTTAGGAAATCCTCAACCGATTGTTGTATGATTTTCCACTTTTCTTTTTCAAATACGGCAAGATTAGTTATTGCAATATCCGCTAAATCTTTATGATATTCAACACCAGTATAAAAGCTCGCTCCTTTAGCTAAAACCCAAGCACCAGTTCCACCTACACAGCAACCAAGGTCAAGAACTGTTTTACCTTTTAGGTCTGGCATTCCCCAAAAAAAGCATTCATGTCTTGTAGACATAAATGCTGGTGTAACAGTGTAAGCTGATTTTTCCCTTTGAGTTCGGGGATCAGATGTAATAAAATTCGGATATTGTTCAAATATGTTCATTAATATTATTTGAAAATTTTTTTATATAAATTATAAAAGTAGTTAAATTTTTCTTTAAAAAAAATAAAATATTAATTATCAAACACCAAGCCAAGTGCTACTAGGAAAAATTGCACCTATTACTTGAACTTACAAATTAAATAGATGTAAATATTTTTATAAAAAAGTAAGATTATAAGATTATTTTTCGGTATCGAAAATCTTTAGATATTAAATAGTCCTTTCAAAAATTTCAAATTATTACTAAAGATTTTTAAAAAACAAATCTTTAAATTAAAGACAAATGACACAAAATTTCTAAATAATTTTGAAAAGGCTTGTGGGTTTTTAAGTACCTTTAAATTAAAATGATCTCAATGAATCTACTTAGATATTTAATTGTTGTTGGTTGCTTATTTATTTCACAATTGGCAGTAAGCCAACAAAAGAAGTTTACAATTGTCGCCTTTGGAGATATGCCTTATCGAGTGCCCAATGATTACCCGAAATTTGAGCGTGTGATTAAAACTTTAAACAAAGAAAATCCAGATTTCATAGTACATGTAGGTGATTTTAAATCGGGTTCTAGCCTATGTTCAACGGAATATTTCGAAAAAATGCATGCCTATTTTGAAACGATCAATCCGCCATTTATTTATACACCTGGAGACAATGAATGGACCGACTGCAATCGCAAAGCGGCTGGAGAATATGACCCTAATGAAAGACTTGCATTACTTAGAAAAATGTTTTTTGGATCTGACATGAGTTTCGGAAAGAAGAAAATTAATTTAGTATCACAAGCAAAATCTTCAGGTTTTGAAAAATTTGTAGAGAATAATTTGTGGACTTATGGAGGAATTCAGTTTGCAACGATCCATTTAGTAGGTTCCAATAATAATTTTAAAGAATCAGGTGATAATCAAGAATTTATCGAAAGAGAAAAAGCCAATTTAGCCTGGCTTGATCAAGTATTTGAAGCCGCTAAAAATAAAAAAGGTCTGATGCTTTTTACCCAAGCAGATATGTTTTACAAAGACCTAAAGCCAAGTAAGGGATTTGAAAAAATAGTTAACAAATTAAGTGAACTGACTCAGCAATATGGCAAACAAGTCTTTTTAGTTAATGGAGACTCTCATCGGTTTATAACAGATAAGCCCATTTTAATCAACAATCAAAAGGCGACCTTGATGAATTTTACTAGGATTCAGGTTTTTGGAGATGCAGAAATGGCTGCCATTAAAATTACTTATGATCCTAAATCCACGTCTCTTTTTCAAGTGGAGCAGATGTTGATTGATTAACAGAAAGTATACAGTTGCTTTATCTTATCAGTCAATTTTTAATAAATAACCCTGCTAATCATTTTATGTGCGCTAGTTATTCCAATCCATTTAGTTAATAATAGAGGGATTTTAAAGGAAATTACTATTATTCCTCCTTACCACTCATCATTTTGTGAAAAATTTGGCCTAAAATTTAAATAGCTATCCAATAATTAATATGTTTTTTGCGTTAATTTTACTAGATGCTAAAAATCCAGCAAGTCATTATGAGCAAAAAATTTTTTCCAGTATTCCTAGTGCTGACAGGAACCATTCTTTTTTTGGCTTTTCAAACTCAAGGGAAATCAGAAGATAATCCAAAATCTAAAAATGAAAAGATCATTCAGAATGTAGGTATGTTATTAGAAGAAGGTCATTTAAGTCCAAGGAAAATTAATGACGATTTTTCAAAACTAGTAATGAAGCGATTCATAGAAGATCTAGATGAAGACAAAACTATCTTTCTTCAGGTAGATATCGATAGCTTCAAAAAATATGAAATCAAAATTGATGATGAGATTCATGGTCAAAAGTTGGAATCTTTTTACCTTATTAGCCAATCCTATACGCGCAGATTACAACAATCTTCAGAATATTTTAAAAACATCCTTTCGAAGCCATTTGACTTTACCAAGGATGAAAATATAATTTTAGACGGCGACAAGGTTATTTATCCTACTACCGTAACTGATAAGAAAGAGGTTTGGCGCAAGCGTTTAAAATATCTTGTTCTTTCAAGATATTCTGACATGGTAGATGACAGAGAAAAAAATAAACTTAAATCAACTCCTAATACGCCAGACACGGCTGCTACTAAAAATGGAATTGCAAAGGAAAAATTTGTTTATAAAGCTGATAGTACATTAGAGCGTGAGGCAAGAGGGCAAGTACTTAAGCAAATTGAGCGTTATTTTACTACATTGAAAAATCACAATACATCAGATGAATTGTTTAGTTCATTCATCAATGCGATTACTGGTGCAATGGATCCTCACACGAATTATTTTGCCCCTGTTGATAGTCGCGGTTTTAATGAAATGATGAGTGGTAAGTTTTATGGTATTGGAGCACAATTGAAAGAAGAACAGAGTAAAATTAAAATTGCTAGTTTAATCTCAGGTGGACCAGCTTGGAAAAGTGGTGATTTGGGAGTGGATGATGAAATTTTAAAAATTGGTCAGGCAGGTGCCGAAGCAGTTGATGTAACAGGATACGGAGTAACGGATGCAGTTAAATTAATTAGAGGAGCAGATAAAGGATCTGAAGTAAGGTTAACCGTACGTAAACCCGATGGAAGTACTAAAATAGTTTCATTAAAAAGAGATGAAATTAAACTCGATGACACTTTTGCCAAAAGTGCCATCATTAAAGGAGAGCATAAAATTGGTTATATCTATTTACCAGAATTTTATATGGATTTTGAAGATCCAAAAGGAGCAAGATGTTCTGATGATGTAGCAAAAGAAGTGGTAAAGTTAAAAGCTGAACATGTAGAGGGTATTGTGCTTGATTTAAGAGGCAACGGAGGGGGTTCGCTTCCTGAAGTGGTAAAAATGGCTGGTCTTTTTATTGAAGATGGACCAATTTGTCAAGTAAAAGGTAGAGATGAAAAACAAGCATTTCAATGGAAAGATAGAGATAAATCAATTTTGTATGATGGACCATTAACTGTAATGGTAGATGAGTTTAGTGCTTCGGCATCTGAAATTTTTGCTGCTGCTATTCAAGATTATAAAAGAGGAATCATTGTGGGCAGTACCTCAACTTACGGAAAAGGAACAGTTCAAAGAACTATTCCTTTAAATCCAGAAAGCGAAAATTTGCAGTTTGCTAATAAATCAGAAGATTTAGGAACTGTAAAACTTACCTTACAAAAATTTTACCGAATCAATGGTGGTGCCACCCAATTGAGAGGTGTAGTACCGGATGTAATTATTCCTGATCGATTAGAACTTGCAAAAGCACGTGAAAAAGACAATATCGCAGCTTTAGCTTGGGACGAAATTGCAAAATCTGATTATAAACTTTGGACAAGTAATTACAATACAGATTTAATTGTTGCAAGTGCTAAAGAACAAGTGAAGAATAATATGACTTTCAAAAAAATGAGAGAAAAAATTGACTCTATTGATAAGGATAATACAAAAGCTTACTCTTTAAATTTCAATAAGTATCAGCTATCACAAAAAAAATTAAAAGTAAGATATAAGCAGTTAGAAGAATTGCTAAAATTACCTACCGAACTTACTATTAACAATTCAGATGTAGACACAGAAAAGTTGACTCTTGATAAAGATAAAGCCGAAAAAAATAAAAGGTTTTTAAACACTTTAAAAAATGATGTTTATATCAATGAAGCCGTAATAGTCACTAATAAAATGATAGCCCAAAGCACCCTTGCACGCCAAGGGAAATTCACCACTGGAGCTAAAAAGTAATAACCTTTTCTTTTCCAATAAAAAATCCCGTTTACTAAAAGTAAACGGGATTTTTTTATGATATTAGTAAAATTAATCATCTCGATTGTCTATAAATATCTCTGTTCAATAATTGATTGGTGATGAGAAAAATGCCCTACAATAATGAATCCTATTTCTTTTACAGAGATCCTATTGTTAGCAGCTTGTCCCACCAATTCAAGCATATCTTCTGAAAAACTATCGTAAAGGAATAAAGTAGATTTTCTTACTGCAACAAATTCAGCACATAAACTTTCCCAGGTTCTTCGATTAGCAGAAGACATTTTTGCGTATTCGTTTTCATCAAATGAAGGAAGTAAAGCTTTTTCATTTCTAGCAATACACATTGCCCTGTAAGTAAAAACCCTTTCTGAATCAATCAAGTGTTGAAGAACTTCTTTTAGCGTCCATTTATTAACTTCATAACTAAATACTGATTTTTGTTCAGAAATTGAAGGAAGCAAATTTTTAATAGTCTCTGACTGCTGAACAAATGCATCTTGTAATTCATCTTCTTTTACTAAATCAATATACCTTCGGAAATAACCCGGTTGATTAGTAGGAGATGAATTAGACATAGAAGTATATATTTAAAATATTGCAACTATTGTTTGCTAGATTTTTTAATGGTTGGTTTAGGGAGTTTCTCATTGACCACTTTTCTTTCTCCCTTTAATGAACTGGCAAGCTGAATTGCTGAATAGGCATTTAGTAATCCACCAGATTTAGACAACTCATTAAATGGAACATTTTCATCTGATCCAGGCTGTTTAACATTCTCAGTAATTTGTTGAGCAGATTTTTCAATTACATACTTTACTTGTTGTGCTGAAAGGGTAGGGTAATAACTCATAATAAGTGCTGCAGTTCCTGCAACTACCGGACAAGCCATACTTGTACCAGACGCTACACCATATTTATCTCCACCTGGCATGGTAGAATATATTTGAACACCAGGAGCAAAAATATCAACTTCCTTTTTACCGTAATTACTAAAGTTGGCTGCAATTCCTCCATTAGATGGGTCTCCACTTGCACCAACGGTGATCCAATTAGTAGCTTTTTTATTAGAGTTTTTATAAATTGGAGAAGGGAAATTATCAGTGGTATCAACATTTTTACCATCATTTCCTGCTGCATGAACCAACAACACACCTTTTTTTTCTGCATATTGAACAGCATCGTCTACCCACTGTTTTTCTGGTGAAAATTCTTTACCAAAACTCATGCTGATCACCTGGGCTCCATTATCAACAGCATATCGAATAGCTAGTGCAATATCTTTATCATGTTCATCACCATCTGGTACTGCTCTTACCATCATTATTTTCACATTGTCAGCAATGCCATCCATACCAATTTTATTATTTCTCACTGCAGCTATAATGCCAGCACAATGAGTACCATGAAAGGGATTAGAAGCCATCAAATCATTATTTCCATAATTGCGATCATTAATATTTGATTCATCATCTTGTACTATCAATTTACGATATTCCTCAGGCGCATGTTCCGCTGATTCAGATTTTCTTATTTGACCATCAAATTCATCAATAATTTGATTATTGGTGATGTCATCTGTTCCATTTCCTTTACAGAGTTGCAATAAAAACATTTTTGTCTTTTTTGCATCTGCATTTGAAGTAACATACTTATCAAGATCAGTACAATTGTATTCCTTTTTACCTAAATCTTTTGTTATGACAGAGTCACCTTTCAAAAAGACTGGCATCAATTTCTTAATAAAAGCTATCTCATCTGGATTAATATCACCTACTAATCTTTGTTTTGTCTTTTTAAAAATGGTCCATTCATTTTTTTCGGTCTCGCTTAATTTAGATTCATCCACCGTAAGATTATCAAATTTCAATTTCAATTTGTTGAAAACTCGAGCAGCTTCATAACTATCTTTTTTTACATTTCTTCCATCCTTTCCACCTAAGAAATTCCATCCATGAACATCATCGATATAGCCATTCTTGTCATCATCAATTCCATTATTAGGTATTTCTTTTGGATTGGTCCAAAGTACTGATTTTAAATCTTCGTGTAGCGTATCGATTCCACTATCAATCACTGCTACCACCACCTGCTTACTTTTAATTTTTTTGGAGTTAATAAAACCATAGGCTTTATCCAAACTAATTCCATAAATCCCTGTGCTATCTTGGTTTTGAGTATGCCAATTTTTTGGGATTTCAATTTTAGAATTTTGGGAAAAAGAAGTTAAACCTACTAAAAGAACGAATAATAATGACAATAAATGCTTCATTGATTTTTTTTAATGTAATTTAATTAAAAGCATTATAATTAAATGCTAAATTTATTGAAGGGACTAGAAAATTTTTATAGTAATTTAGAAAATACCAAGAAGTTGCTTGGGAAATCAAAATGAGGGATTTTATTTTCTTTAAAAATCCCAAAAACAGAACTACCACTTCCACTCATACTAGCATAAACTGCTCCATTTTGATACAATGAATTTTTTATAACTCCAATAGCAGGGAATTTTTCAAATACTGGTTGCTCAAAATCATTTTTAAGTTCATCTTTCCAATTAACTATATCATTCGAAATAATATTTGACAAGGATTGTATAGTTGAAGCGTTTTCATTTAGATTATTTGCCTCTAAGTTCAACTGTGAAAATGCCCAACCCGTATTTACATGAATACCTGGATTAATTATCACTAATTGGTATCCTTTCAAAGTAAGCGAAATTGGTTGTAATAGCTCACCTCGACCAGTACCCAAACAAGGTTTATTTATTATAAAAAATGGACAATCGCTTCCCAATTGCAAAGCATAGGAGAGGAGTTGGCTTTCCGAAAGATTCAACAAATATTTTTGATTGAGTAATAATAAGGTAGCTGCACCATCTGCAGAACCTCCGCCTAAACCAGCTCCCATTGGAATAGCTTTGTGTAAATGTAATTTTACAGAAGGTAATTTTGGAAAATCATTCTTTAATAAATACCAAGCTTTTATACAAAGATTGTCTTTTTGATCTCCCGCAATTGGGATACCTGACTGAGTGAATTCAATTACATCTAAAAGCTCTTTATTGTCAATGATTTCAATTACATCATTGATTGGGACAGGGAAAAATACGGTTGCAATATCATGATATCCATCAGCTCTTTTACCTGTTATTTTTAATCCAAGGTTAATCTTGCAATTAGGAAAAAAAAGCATGTTAATTAGTAAATTTTTAATTGATAACGTATAAACTTAAAACTGGAAGATTTTAAAAAATGGTATAATTAAATGAAGATTAGATAGTAGTTTTTAGTTAAATGAATTATAGGTTATTTTTTAGTTCTACTTTTAATTTCATCCCTAATAGAGATAGCTCTTATATAATCTTCCTGTTCTAATACTTCATTGAGTAGGCTGTCTAATTCTTCCAAAGAAAGATTTTTTAAATTACTCTTATCTGTGTTATCCTTGCTAAATTCAGTAGAAGCTTTTTTCTTTTTACCATCACCCTCCATCAATATTCCTGCGTTATCTAGGATATTATCATAAGTATAAATCGGGCAACCAAATCTCACAGCTAAAGCAATTGCATCGGAGGTACGAGAATCAATTTCTACCGTATCTTTTTCATTACTACAAACTAATTTGCTATAGAAAATACCTTCTTGCAGATCATTGATAATCACTTCATGCAATTCAACACCAAATGCCATCATGAAATTTTTCATTAGGTCGTGGGTAAGTGGACGACTTGGACTCATACGCTCCAGCGCAACAGCAATTGCTTGTGCTTCAAATCCTCCAATTACAATAGGCAATCGACGTAATCCATTTACTTCACCCAGTACAACGGCATAGGAATGGGTTTGGGTGATACTATGCGATAATGCAACAATTTCTAATTCAATTTTCTTCATAAATAGTTTACGAAAATAAGTGATTTTATGCAATTTTAAATTGCTTTCATCAATGAGTTTCGGATGAATATTAAAATATCTGTAAAATAAATCTACTCTTGTATTGAGTAAAGGATTTTCATAAGAAATGTCTACAAAGAGTATAAATAAATTATAAATATAACCGAAAACCTTTATCTAGATTGACTTTAAGGTTAATTTGGTAATTTACTGCAACTAAGTTTTGTACCAAGAATTGGAAATGAATTATAAACCAAACCCATAGCTAAAAAAATACCTAGGAATTACTATAAAAAAGCTATTATTTAGGAACAATTTTCTAGAATGAATATTTTATATATATAAATTAATTATAATATAAAATACTTTGTTATTATTTATTTTTCAACTTTTTAACTGCTTCAGTAATCTTAGGCATTATTTCGAAAGCATCTCCCACAATTCCGTAATCTGCAGATTTAAAGAAAGGGGCTTCAGGGTCTTTGTTAATAACCACAATAGTTTTACTTCTATTTACACCTGCTAAATGTTGAATAGCCCCTGATATACCTATTGCAAAGTATAGATTAGGAGCTATAGCCAATCCTGTTTGACCCACATGCTCGTGATGTGGCCTCCAGTTAATATCTGATACTGGTCTACTGCAAGCTGTGGCAGCTCCCAAGACTTTGGCAAGATCCGTAACAAGCCCCCAATTTTCAGGACCTTTTAGACCGCGACCTCCAGAAATGACTATTTCGGCTTCTGAAAGGGATACTTCACCTTCCACTTTTTTAGTCGAAACCACCTTCACTTTCGATGGAGTAATAGTTGCAACAAAAGGCTTCACTATTGCCGTAGCATCCATTTTAGTAATAGGAAATGAATTTGGATTAAGGGTGATGATTTTCAAAGGGGTAGTAATTCCTACATGAGCAAAAGCCTTACCACCGAATACATTTTTTTTAACAACAAAACCATTGTTGGTTTCCGGTAAATCAATCGCTCCGGAAACGAGTCCTGCTTTTAATAAAACACTAAGGTTAGGCGCGATGGTTTTTCCTAGCATATTGTTTGACAATACCACCACAGTAGCATTGATATTTTTAGCCAGTTCAGCAATTACTTGGGTATAAACCTGCCCATCAGTTTGTGTAAGCGAATTTTCATAAATGGTGTGCACGGTATTAATACCGTACTGACCAAGAGAGGATAAGTCGTCACTAACTGTGCCGATTACCAGCGTTTCTGCAGGCACCCCTAGTTGAGCAGCGATCTTGCTACCATAACAAGCCGCTTCAAAAGAAGATTTACGGATATAACCTTCTGCCTGGTCTAAAAATATTAAAACACTCATTGGTTTGATAAATTTTATTTATTAAATAACTTTTGCTTCTTCGTGTAGTAACCTTACCAATTCTTCTGGATGATCTGCTGAAACCAACTTTACGCCAGCTTTTACAGCAGGAAGATCAAAATGGACGAAGGAAGTAAATGAGTCGGCTGCAACAGGCTCTCGAACAGTTAAGGGTTTAGTTCTTGCTCCCATAATTCCTTTCATGTTTGGAATACGCTGTTCTGCCATTCCCTTTTGACAACTAACTACAATGGGTAGTTGCACTTGATCGGTTTGTTCACCACCTTCAATTTCTTTGACCAAAGTGGCTTGACTATTTTCTAAAACCAATTGGGTAGCGTGAGAAATAAATGGCCATTCTAGCAAAGCAGCTACCATACCACCAATAGCCGATCCATTGTAATCAATCGTTTCTTTACCTGTAAGTACTAGGTCGTAGTTACCTTCTTTGGCGACGGCAGCAATCTGAGAAGCTATATAAAAGCTATCCTGACTATTTACATTGATTCTAATCGCTTCATCGCCACCCAATGCAAGCGCCTTACGAATAATAGGATCACAGTCAGCAATACCCACTGTAATCAAATGAATGGCGGATACAATTCCTGATTCTTTCAGCTCAATAGCCCTAACCAAAGCGTACCATTCATCATATGGATTAATAATCCATTGAACCCCTTCCTCAGCGAATTTCGTATTGTTGGCTGTGAAAGTTACTTTTGCAGTAGTGTCAGGCGTTTTACTGATACAAACTAATATTTTCATCGTTAAGATTTAATCAATCAAAAAATAAGTTGTTTATGCAACTATTTACAAAGGTAAGATTTGTATAAATAATTTTATTATAAATTATTATTAAAAAGGCAGAAATGAGTAGAATAGAAAAATTGTTAGAATTTATAGAAAGTTCGGGAAAGGATAGTTTCTTACAACATGCACTAGCATTGGAGTATATCAAAATAGGCGATGATCAAAAGGCAAGGGATTTGTTCAATGAATTATTGCTTAGAGAACCAACTTATGTTGGCTCCTATTATCATTTAGGCAAATTATTAGAGCGGGTAGGGGATTTGGAAAAGGCCATCCGCATTTATCAAAGGGGAATGGAAGAAGCCAAAAGGGCAGGAGATCATCATGCTTTGAATGAACTGCAAGGTGCTTTGGAAGATATAGAAGATTGATACTTGAATTAAATAGTTGAATGAGTATGCTAAACACATCTTTACAAATCAATTTTTATTAAAAATTAATAATGGGTCTTTTAAAAAAATTTGGGCTGTACATCAAAGAACAAAATCTTTTTCAACCAAAGGATCGGCTATTGCTTGCCGTTAGTGGGGGAATTGATTCTGTAGTTTTGTGTGCACTCTGCAAAGCCGATGGTTATGAATTTGAAATTGCTCATTGTAATTTTCAACTCAGAGGTAACGATAGCCAAAGAGATGAAGCTTTTGTGAAAGCCCTTGCTGAAAAATATGAAGTGCCTTTTCACTTGAAAATTTTTGATACCACTGAATACGCAATCACTTCAAAAAAATCAATTGAAACTGCTGCCAGAGATTTACGATATGATTGGTTTATCGATTTACTTTCATCCAGTCAACAGAATGAATCGTCTAAACTAGATTTTTTACTTACCGGGCATCATGCAGATGATAATATGGAGACAGTGGTGATGAATTTTTTTAGAGGCACGGGTATTCATGGATTAAAAGGTATTTTACCCACCAATGGGAAAATTATTCGCCCTCTTTTATTTGCAAGAAGGTCTGAATTAGAAAGCTATGCAACACAACATGGGCTTGGATTTGTAACAGATCACACCAATTTAGAAAATGATTATACCAGAAATTATTTTAGGAATACGATCCTTCCTTTAGTTAAAGAAACTTATCCTGAGGCCCCGAATAATGTATTAAAAAATATTCAACGATTTAGAGAAACTGAAATTTTATTAGAACAAGCACTAGAGAAGCATAAAAAAAACTTATTAGAATACCGTGGGAAAGAAGTACATATTCCTGTTTTAAAATTACTGCAAACGATTCCTCTAGCTACCGTATTTCATGAAATTATAAAAGAATATGGTTTTACTGCTCATCAAACCGATGAAGCCATTTTATTACTCAAAAGCGAAACTGGAAAATATATTCAATCGGCTACCCATCGAATCATTAAAAATAGAAGTTGGCTCATTATTTCATCTATTCAATCAACAGAGGCTCAACATATTTTAATCAAAGAAGATGACCTCCAAATTGATTTTTCCAGTGGGTTTCTTTCCATAGAGAAAAAAGACATTGAAACATTTAAAATTTCGGATAACCCAATGATTGCTCAATTGGATTTTTCAAAAATCACCTTTCCCTTACTACTACGCAAATGGAAAACAGGAGATTATTTCTACCCCTTAGGAATGCAAAAGAAAAAAAAGTTAGGACGCTTTCTTTCTGATCAAAAATTATCAATCACCCAAAAAGAAAATGTTTGGATTTTAGAAATGGATCTAAAAATTATATGGGTAGTTGGGATAAGAATCGATAACCGTTTTAAAGTGACTGATACAACCCGAAAAATATATTCTATCCTTCAATCAATAAGTACCCAAAATTAACCCTATCATTCGAGGAAGTAAATAGGGGTGAAGCGCAAGAGGGAAAGCCAGCCCAAACAATGCACCCCATAAATGCGCATCATGGTTAACGTTATCACGACTTTGTTTAGCTGCATAAATGCAATACATCAAATACAAGGGACCAAATATATAGGCAGGGATAATTGGGGGAATAAAGAAAAATCCCATTTTCATAGTGGGATAAAATAATATACCAGCAAATACAACAGCAGAAACAGCCCCAGAAGCACCTAGGCTTCTATAATGATAGTCATTTCGATGTTTAAAGTAGCTAGGTATATCCGCAATCACCATACCGCCAAAATACAAAACTAAGTACATCCATTTTCCCGACAATTGTTCGCAACCAGGTTCTACAATTTGCTGTCCAAAAATGTATAAAGTAAACATATTGAAAATCAGGTGCATCCAGTCGGCATGCAAAAATCCTGAAGTAATAAAACGATACCATTGGTTTCGTGCTTTCACTTCTACAGGCCACATTATAAGATCATTCATTATTTTATCATTGCTAAAAGCTGTAAAGCTAATTAAGCAAGTGAGTGCAATAATTCCAACAGTGAGCGTAATTTGATTCATTGATAATGTTTAATTGCAATATAGTTATTGATGATGATACTTTTCATTTCTATTGATAGAGCAGGCCCTATAAATTTGTTCTGCTAAAACCAAACGAACCAATTGATGAGGAAAAACAAGTGGAGACAAACTCCAAGTAAGGTTGGCTCTTTGAGCTACCGAATCACCTACACCATAGGCTCCACCGATAAGAAAGATGATATTTTTTACGCTTTCGTTGGCTCTAGACTGAATCAATTGTGCTACACCCTCACTCTTTAATTGTTTACCCCTTTCATCTAGTAAAACCAGATAATCCTCTTTTTGAAGGTTATTTAAAACCATTTCACCTTCCTTTTTTTTAAGATCAGCTTCTGATAAAGTAGCAGAATTTTTGGGTAATGATATAATATTCCATTCCACCGGATAATAATTAGTAATTCTTTTGGTAAACAATTCCACCCCTTCTTTCACATAGCTTTCATGTGCTTTTCCGATGGACCAGAATTGAAGTTTCATGTAATTTTTTATGCAAAATTGCGTAAAGAGTTGGGTACAATAAAATAAATCTCTATTTTTGCAGACCAATAGCAAAAAAGCTTCGGTTTTATTGCCGGTCTGGCTGCGTAGCTCAACTGAATAGAGTACCTCACTACGGATGAGGGGGTTTTAGGTTTGAATCCTAACGCGGTCACATAGTAAATCTCAGTTTTCCTCAATTCCCTGTAATACATTGTGTTACAGGGTTTTTTCTTTACAGTCATGCTCGTTTAACTACAGTTTTTGTTTGATTTTGGTACGCTAGCCTGACACCAATCGTTGGAAATTTGACACCAAAATCATTTGACATGAAAAAAAAGACAAAAAAAATGCAGGATTGAGTTTTTACCTGGTAAATCCACGTAATTTTTCCCCACAATATCATTTTGACCTAACCCTTTAGAAAATGGAACAACTACAAATTGGGTGCAGCATACCAACTACTTGAAATAAAATTCGATTGGGGGATCAATTTAATATGGCGACGAGGGCTTGTTAATATTGGCGCCCACCTAAGTTCTTCATTTAAATCGTCAATTAAACTAATTAAAAAAAATAAGAAGGAATACATCATCAAAAAAATCAGACAGTATAGAGATAAACAACTTAAAATACTTTTAAAAAGTAATTAATTTATAAAAGTAATAGTATAACTTAGACCTTCACTTTAAATTTATATATATGAAAAAGAAAATTATCATTGCATTTCTATTATTAACTAGCGTATTAACTTTTGCTCAAACTAATAAAGCAGGGAAAATTTATGTCAGCGATAATAAAAATGAAATAGGGAAAGCCTACACATTAGGATCTGACAAATCAGTAAATATTGTTTTAGATGGTCTGAAAGCATACAATTCTCTCAATTTAAAAAGCTATTTAAGTTATGGCTCTAAGGAGTTCTACAATGAAAAAGGGGTGGCGTTTCAAAAAAAGTGGTTTGATTCTTTAAGCAAAGTAGAAGAAAAGCCAATGATTGCGTTTCCACTTCGTATTGAAGGGTCAAAAGAAGAGTTAGTATTTATGATTGCAGAAGAAAATAGAGTATTTAAAAATGGTTCAAAACAAAAACTATTCGTTTTTGAAATAAATAAACTAAATCAGGAGGGCAAAATAACAGACTTTAATCAATTTCAGTATATTCCAGAAAGCAGTGAATTTGGAAAAACAACTGGAGGTAGAATATATGTCGCCAATGGAGACACTACAACTTTTACATTCACCAATAGAGGGGAAGTAGAATTGGTTGAAAAATTCAAAGCGGCTTACAATAAAATGGATGGAAAAGCGTGTTCTGAATTTTTCGCAGATTCTATTAATATATCTAATGAAAAAGGCGAAGCAATGAGAATTTCAAAAAATACTTGGTTAAATTACTTTGATAACATACAATCAATAAATTGGAAAGTAGGCTCTATTTTACCTACAAAATATACAGATACAGATCCTGCATCGGGAATAACTATTAGATCTCGTACAAAAGCCGTTTTAAAAGATGGTACTGTGAAAGAAACCTCTGAAGTAGTATCATTTAGTTATAGTTTAGAAGGCAAAATAAATGGGATATCTATTTGGAGCAAACCCATCCTAAAAAAATAAATAACGTAAAGTTTTAAATTAATAATAGGGGCCGCTAATATTGGCGGCCCCTATTATTAATTAATTAACTGAAACTTAAAAAATAATTGAAAAGCTAAAGTTAAATATGACTTTTCATCTTTTGTTTAAAAAATCAATTACTTAATTACTAAAATTTTGAACAAAAAAATAATTTTTTTAATAAAAAAGTTAAAAATTAGTATTATGCAAAATCATACAATTATAATTCAGTAAGATTTTCTTAATCTTGCAAAAAGTTTTTAAAAATGTATACTACAAAAATAAGATCTCTTTGCCCGATCACAACTGGTATTGACGTAATAGGTGATAAATGGACGATTCTTATTATTAGGAGTATGCTATTTAGGCACAAACACACTTTTGGAGAATTTCTTGATATGAAAGAAAGAATTGCATCGAAAGTATTAGCAGATCGCTTAAAAACATTGGCTGCAGATGATTTGATTGAAAAAAGAAATCACCCAACCAATAAAAAAGTTTTTTTATATACACTAACTGATAAAGGTGTAAGTACGATTGAAATTATTTCAAAAATAATTAAGTTTTCAACTACATATTATCGTGCACAAATGTTAACCAAACCTATTGATAAAACAAAATTATCTTATATCTATATTCATTCTAAATCAGAGGAAGAATTCATCAAGAATTCTAAAAAAGAATATATTAAATTCAGAAAAAATCTACTCAAGGTATAAGCTACCTCCTCCAGTAATACCGTTGAAAATCCATACATAAAGCCTCCTTTGATCCAGGTTAATTTTACCTTTCGTCAACATATTACTTGACACCACTTCGCCCAATTAAATTAACCATCCAATTGCTATGTATTTAAGGTAGTTAAGAATTAACCAATTTAAATGAGTAATATTTTTTAGAGGGTTAGGTCAAAATGGTATTGTGGGGACCAACAATTATCAGGAGCTAACTCAATCAATTTTACCAATCCTGTTGTATTCAAAGTGTTGTCTGAAGACCAATCGGTATTGAAAGAGTGGACCGTGTCAATACCGCCGCCGATTATCTATTACAGGAAGAATATAGTTTGTTATGCCAAGGGCGAAATCAAAGTTGTATATCCTTGGGATGGTTTAGTGGTGGTATTGCAATTGAATGGGCAGACGGTAGCATCTCAGACAATTATTAATGGGGCAACTATTTTTACTAATTTAAACACCGGCATTTATAAAGTTATCACCTTAGGTATTGTAAAGGAAATTAATATTATTCAAAAATAATATTACAAATAATGTATCAATTATTTTAATGTTTATGAATTACAGTTTTCTCAAAAATTTATTATTTATGAAATCAATTTTATATTGCCTATTCTGCGTACTTATTGTTTCATCTTTAGGTTGTAGTAAAGAAAGCTCGCAGCCAACCCTGACAACACAAAGCATTTTATTTGTTTATGAAAATGGCACCCCTATCGAGATAGGGGCTTGTATTAAACCAACTGAAAATTATGCGATTGCCATCACCACAAAATTAAACGGAGCACCCAACGGTAGTCCAATCAGTGTGAGGTATACCTTGAATGGTGTAGCCGATGAAATTTCTTTTACAAACGGAGGAACGCTAATAAAAAAGGTAACACTAATCAATGGACTCAATGTTGCTCAAACGATTGAGACCAAACAGGAAGCCCATATTTTCCTAGATTTACAGGAGTTTGAACTAGTTAATTAAAAATTGAGCAGTACTAAATTTTCTCTGAAACCTTTGTCTGTATTGTCAGGATTCATATCAGCCTTCAGTGGACCAAGCTCAAATCCGGGTCTCGCTAAATGTAAATCAAGGACTTACATAAAATCGTGGGTCCTTTGTTGTTTCTGCGTGAGGTTTTTTAGAATTGTATTTTATAAACAAAATTGGGAAAAAAGCCGAGTTGGTATTTCCAGTTAACATTTTGATTTCTGTCATCATAGGTTTGTGAAAAAACATTTTTATGGTTGGTGACATTTTGAAGATCTAGAGAAAATGTTTGTGAAAGTTTTTTAACCTTGCTATTGAATGTGTATCCAAATTTAATATCCATTCTTGTATAGTTAGGGTATTGACTTGAGTAAACATTGGTTGATAATTTTTCTCGGCCAGTTGTTTGTGAGCTTGCAACATCAATGGGTGTATAATACCTGCCACCTGCGTTCGTGAATTTAAAATCAATACTTGTTTTATTTCTTTTACCTGCACCTACATTCCATTCTTTACCTACCAATATATTATTTACATATTTGCCATTAAATGCAGTGTTTCTTTCAATTCCATCACTTCCCGTATATTTTGAATCAAATATAGATGATGTAAATAAGCCATAATAACCTTTGCTAAAAAATTTCTCAATAGTAAGTTCTACGCCGTAATTATTACCAGTTCCCTTATTGATTAAATTATCTTCCAAATCAGTTTTGAAACCTGCGCCTGTGTTTAGCATGGAATAACTACTTGAAAAAGTGTTAACTGGCACATTGCATAAACTTTGATAATAAATCTCTGTCTTAATTCTCCAATCTTGAGCTGGTTGTAGGTTATAACCAATTACATAATGATTGCTCTTAGTAAAGTCTAGGTTTTTATTATTGTAACTATAGGTTCCATCCACATTTTGGCTTTGTAAAAAGTATACATTAATGGGTTGTATTTGAGAATGCATGCCATAGCCAAATGTCAAGCTACTATTGTTATTAATGTCATATTTTAAGCCTAATCGTGGTTCAACTGAGCTTGAATTATTCAAGAAAAACTTTTGATAGTGAATTCCAGCATTAAGTGTAAGCTTTTCACTTAAATTATATTTTGCTTGGATAAAGGCTTGAGCAAGATTAGTTTGACTATTATAATCCCAAACTTGTTTAAAATCATCATTTATTCTTTGTTTGTTTTTGGAGTAAAGGTCTAATCCTAGTAATTGGTTATCAAATCCAACTTTTACAAATAGCCTTGAATTAATTTTTGAATTATAAGAGGTACTAAAATTATATCCTGTTTTTGCAGTTTTTGAAATGTCTCTTTGGAAGGAAAGCTCTGTCAATCTATCGAAACCATAGTTAGTGATATCTGTTTTTGAATAATTTAATCCAATGGTAGAACTAATAAAGGATTTACTATTTATTTGTTTAAAATGGTTTAAACCAATAATACCAAGTTTGCTTGAAAAATCTGCTTGATTGCCATTACCGTACAATGAATTTTTATCTCCCCCGCTTTCTAAAGCAATTGTACTAGTGCCATATATTCCGAATAATGAAAACTTTCCCATTTTTGTAGTACCGCTATTAAGTTTAAATGACAAATCCTGGTAAGATGGGGTGGCATTGGTACCAATATTAATTCCCATGGATTGAGCAATTCCTGCTAAAGAATATCTATAACCCACAAGGTAGGAGGAACCATTATCTTTTTTAATAGGTCCTTCTGTGGTTGCTTCTAATCCTGTAATGACACCTAATTGCAAGGTGGTTTCTTTTTTGGTATTATTACCATTTCTAAATCCAATATCAAATACACCTGCATTGGCATTACCATATTCTGCAGGGAAGGCGGAAGTGAAGAAATCGGAGCTTTTTAATAAATTCGTATTTAAGGCACTCACTGCTCCTCCTGTAGTTCCAATGGAGGCAAAATGGTTAGGATTGGTTACATTCATACCATCTATCTTCCATAATACACCTGTAGGTGAATTTCCTCTAATCACTATATCATTTCTACTATCATCTGGGTTGATTACGCCTGCAAAATTAGCAGCTAAACGAGCAGGATCACTTCTCCCTCCTGCATATCTATT
>CAMCMP010000015.1 GCA_945876095.1 Chitinophaga pinensis | reverse complement strand
TTTAAACATATTGTAATTACAAAGGATAGTTATTAATTTGGTAACTCATCTTATCAGTTATGTGGAAACATTTTATTACTGATTATTTAAGTTTTAGTAAGAAGGAGAGAACTGGAATAATTGTGTTGATGTCATTCATTGGGTTCTTTATCGTCATTCCTTTTTTATATCCCTTTTTTATAAAGTCTCAACCAATTGATGCTAAAATTTTTGAAAAGCAGATTGCCTCTCTTTCAATTAAACAAATTGATAGCACCAACCAATTTAAACAACCAGGTGAAGATGGAAAATACAAAGAATCAGTTTACAAATTATCGGATAGTCAGGATGAAAAAGTTGAACTATTTTATTTTGATCCAAATACAGCTAGCAATGAAGAACTAAGAAAATTAGGTTTTCGGGAAAAAACGATTACAACTATTAAAAATTTTTTATCTAAGAGAGGTAAGTTTTATAAAAGTGAAGATATAGGAAAAATTTGGGGTCTTCATCCTGATGAGGTGAAACGATTCATTCCTTTTGTACAAATAAAAAATCTTCAAGTATCCCATTTGTCAGACGGGAATGAGTTTAAAAAAAAGCCATTGATTGCGAGTACTCATTCAATGATATCCATTGATATCAATACCGCTGATACTACAGAGTTTATTTCTTTACAAGGTATTGGAAGCAAACTATCCCAGCGGATAATTAATTTCAGAGACAAGCTTGGAGGGTTTTATAGTGTAGAACAAGTGGGTGAAACCTTTGGATTACCCGATTCTACTTTTCAAAAAATAAAGTCACAATTAATAATAAACAACCTTGCTGTTAAAAAAATTAATATCAATACTGCTGACATAGAATTGATGAAAATGCATCCATATTTGCGTTATGTAATTGGTAATGCAATTGTGCGATATCGATTACAGCATGGTAATTTTTCAGCAGTAGCCGACATAAAAAAAATCGTAACCATTACGGAAGATATTTTCATTAAGGCTGCTCCCTACTTAACGGTCGAAATACAGTAATTGCAAAGAAGACTCTTTCTTAAAAAAAATCTATTCAGAACTGCCAAATAGATTATCTACTGCTCCTGCCATCATGGGAAATTTTTCTATTACGTAAGCCTTTACAGTTTCCAACGCAGTGGTTGCTTGTTCGGGACTGATACCTGCTTCTTCGGCAATTTTTGTAACTAATTCATGCATAATTTTATATTTTTAGTTTTATTAAAAAGGGCATCTTTATTCAGTATCATAACGGTCTACTTTTTCAATTCCATCAAGCATCAACAGCCGGTTGCAAAGTTCATCTAGCTCTTCTTTGTCATGTACAAATATTTTAAAGTTGCCGGTAAAAAGCCCTTCTTTCGCTTCCATTGCCATAGCAGAAATATTAAACTTCATTTCTCCACTTATCAAGTTGGTGATTTTATGGATCACTCCAACATCATCTAGTCCAATTATTTTTAATCCAGTTAGGAAAGATATTTCCTTGTTTTTTGCCCATTTAGTTTTGACTACTCGGTGTCCATAATTCGACATTAGTCGGGCGGCATTGGGGCAATTGATGCGGTGTATTTTAAGACCTTCGCCGGTGGTAATAAAACCAAATACATCATCACCTGGTATTGGCTTGCAGCAGTTTGCCAATGTATACATGATTCGGTCACTGCTTTCTCCAAAAATAATTAGTTCAGTATCTTTTTTATTAAAAGTTTTGGCATTTATTTCCGATTCATTTTTTTCATCTGATTCAACCTTAATAGGTTTGGGCGGAAATATTCGATCACCTGCAGCGGTAAATTCTTTTATTTCTTTAAGCTCAATTTTTTTAATTGCAATTTCATATAGCAGATCAAGGGAAGAATTTACTTTGTAAAAAGTTGCCAGCTCTTCAATATTATGCTGGGTCATTACTCCACCAATTGCTTCTAATTTTTTTTGTAAAATATATTTCCCATCTTCAGCAATCTTTCTTTTTTCTTCTTTAAGTGTGTCCTTTATTTTTTGCTTAGCCTTACTGGTCAGCACCATATTTAACCACTCTTGATTTGGCTTTTGTTTGGCACTAGTAATGATTTCTATCTGGTCACCACTTCGGAGTTTATAACCGATGGGGACTAACTTATGATTTACTTTTGCACCTATACATTTGCTACCTACCACCGTGTGGACACTAAATGCAAAGTCTAGCGCAGACGCGCCGATTGGAAGCATTTTTACATCTCCTTTTGGAGTGTACACGTAAATTTCTTCTGCAAGAAAAGAGGTTTTAAAGTCCTGCAAAAAATCGATAGAATTAGAATCTTGGTTTCCAAGCGCCTCTCTTATCTGACTAAACCATTTATCAAAACGACTTTCATCAGAGGCATCTTCTTTATATTTCCAGTGGGCGGCCAAACCTTTTTCTGCAATTTCATTCATTCGCTTGGTCCGTATTTGTACTTCAACCCATTTACCTTGTGGACCCATAACCGTAGTGTGTAGCGCCTCGTATCCATTACTTTTAGGATTACTGAGCCAGTCTCTTAGTCTTTCTGGTGAAGGGTTGTACTCATCGGTTATAATGCTATAAACTTTCCAACAATCTCCTTTTTCATTTTCGTCTGAAGAATCTACAATAATTCGGATAGCAAACAAGTCATAAACTTCTTCAAAGCTCACTCCCTTTTTTTTCATTTTATTGGAAATGGAATGAATGCTTTTAGGTCTACCATAAATTTCGAGATTGAAATCTGCTTTTTCAAGCTTTTCTTTTAATGGCCGAATGAAGTCATTGATATAGCGGGAACGTTCTCTTTTTGTTTCACTTAATTTTTGAGCAATATAGCGATAGGTGTCAGGCTCTAAATACTTCATGGAAAGGTCTTCCATCTCTGTTTTGATAGCGTAAAGACCCATGCGGTGAGCTAGTGGAGCATACACATAAACCGTCTCACTACTCACTTTTAATTGTTTCTCTTGCTTCATACTATCGAGCGTGCGCATGTTGTGTAGACGGTCAGCTAGTTTTATTAAAATTACCCTAGGATCATCGGTGAGAGTGAGTAGTATCTTTTTAAAATTCTCTGCTTGTTTGCTGGTGTTGGTGTCTATAACGGTACTGATCTTGGTAAGTCCATCCACAATTTTAGCTATTTCTGTCCCAAATTCATCCTGCACATCTTCAAGAGAAATATCTGTATCTTCTATTGTGTCGTGAAGCAATGCGCAAATAGTACTTCTAATACCTAGTCCAATTTCCTCCACACAAATTTTAGCAACTGATAGAGGATGCAAAATATAGGGCTCACCACTCTTTCTGCGCATTGTTTTGTGGGCATTTACCGCCATTTCAAAAGCAGTTCGCAGTAGTTCTTTGTCACCAGGTTTTAGTTTTGGCTTCAATTCCCTTAATAATCCACGGTAATGCCGAAGTATTTCTTTTTTCTCCTCCGCATCAGTAAGGTTATATTTTGGTATCGCAGTGGTTAGTTCCATCAATGATACGAATTTACGAAAAGAAATGCACATGTTCGGGGCCATTAACTTGACAATACGTATCTAATGATAATGCAATAACTATTCCTTTGCACATATAGAAGAAAGCAGTTTATTGTGAAGATGCGCTTCAATTATTTTAATCTTTTATAGAAATTCCCTACTTTTGCACCCCAAAACCGGATGTGGCGAAATTGGCAGACGCACTAGACTTAGGATCTAGCGGAGTAATCCATGTAGGTTCGACCCCTATCATCCGGACAATTTTTAAGTTGATAAGTTGAGTGGTTGATAAGTGAGCAGCTATTTTGCTTACTATTTTAGCTCCCTTATCAACTTTTTAACTTTAAAAACTTTCAACTTTACTCCATTATGGCAACAGTAGCAAGAGACAATATTGGTCTACTCAATGACAAGATTACAATTAAAGTAACTAAAGAAGATTATTTCCCCTCTTTTGAAAAAAAATTAAAAGAGTATAGCAAGACAGTAAATATGCCTGGATTTAGAAAAGGGATGGTTCCTGCTGGGTTGATAAAAAAGATGTATGGACCTTCTATTTTTACTGAAGAGGTACTTAAAACGGTAGAAAAGGAGTTGTATACTTATTTGGAGACTGAAAAACCAGAGATTTTTGCTCAGCCTTTGGCACTTGATGCAGATATTCGTAGCATGGATGTGAATAATCCTGATGATTACGAGTTTGGATTTGAAATAGGCCTTAAGCCTTCATTTGAGATTGCACCCCTTGGAAAGGCCAAAATTACCATGAATAAAGTGAATGTGACAGATGAAATGTTGCAAGAAGAAGTTAGCGCAATACAGGCTAAAGGGGGAAAAGTAAATGAAGTGGAAGCAATTGAAAGCGAAGAAACTGAAATAACCATACTTTTTACGGAGTGTGAAAAAGAAGGAACGATCGTTGAGGCGGGTATCCAAAAAGAGATTTCCGTTTTATTGAAAGATTTTTCATCTGCTAATCAAAAGCAGCTTAAGGGTAAAAAGAAAGAGGATACTCTAATTATTCAGCTTTCTAAGGCATTGGAAGCGGATAAATTAGACATCGTATTAAATCAGCTTGGTTTAGAAAAGGATGACAAAACTTCCGCAAAAAAATTCTTTCAACTTACCATTGTTAAAATTGCAGTAATAGAAAAAAGGGAGCTTGATGAAGCGTTCTTTAAGGAAGTATTTCCTGGAACAACCGTAGCAACCGAGGATGAATTCAGGAAGAAATTGAAGGAAGAAATTGAACAATATTGGGATGGCCAAAGTCGCAATCAGCTCCACGACCAACTTTACCATTATTTATTAGATGACACAAAGATTGAGTTTCCTGCTGAGTTTTTAAAAAGATGGTTACAAACTGGCAGTGAGCAGCGCAAAACTGCCCAACAGGCAGAAGAGGAATATCCAACATTTTGCAACCAGCTAAAATGGACCTTAATTAGCGATAAATTGATCAAGGAAAACGATTTACAAGTAAAACCTGAAGAACTGAAGGCATCTATGAGAGCTGAGGTGATGCGTTATTTCAGTCAAATGAGTATTATGGGTGACGACACCAGCTGGCTGGATACCTATGTTGATCAAATGATGAAAGATGAAAAACAAGTAGATGCTACCTATCGTAGGTTGATTACTGATAATTTGTTCAAATATGCCGAAAGTCAAGCTAAACCAATTGAAAAATTGGTTACTGTAGAGGAATTGGCAGCAATGCAGCATCACCATTAATTTTAATTATCCCTCCTCAAGGAAAAACACAAGAATATTCTTTAAGGGCCGAAGCTTTAGCTTCGGCTTTTTTTATCTGCATAAAACTCAAAAAACGTATCTCTCAATCAATTTCGATACTTTATTTAGGCCGTTTCATATAAACCGTTTTAACGGTTTATATGAAATTTCGTTATTATACACCAAGGTTTAAACCATGGGCTATAAAATGAAACGATATTTGAATTATGGATTTATCCATTTCTCGCTAAATGAATGGGAAATAATGTGGCAAAATAATGGGTATTTACAACAATGTAAAAAATCGACTTCTGATGGTGCCATTCTTCCAATTTTCAGACTTTTTGGCGCCCTTTTTTTTATAGCATAATATTTGGGTTCTTCAATCAACTATATTTGTTATTCTAAATAATATGTCAGATGAATTTTGGAAAAGAGTTTGAAAAATATGCTGTAAAGCACCGGGGTATCAGTAGCAATACATTGGATAGTTATATCAAACATAACGTAACCAATCTTACCCCCAACATTATTGAGGAAAGGCCTATGAATGTTGCAGTGATGGATGTTTATAGCCGTTTAATGATGGATCGCATCATTTTTATGGGTTATCCTGTTACCGATGAGGTAGCAAATATTATTACAGCACAATTTTTATTTCTGGAAAGTACCGATCGTACCAAGGATATTCAGATGTATATTAACTCTCCAGGGGGTAATGTGTATGCAGGATTGGGTATGTATGATACTATGCAGTTTGTAACCCCTGATATTGCAACAATTTGTACAGGAATAGCAGCTAGTATGGCAGCAGTATTGATGTGTGCAGGATCTCCTGGTAAAAGAACCGCTTTAAAACATAGTCGGATTATGCTTCATCAACCCAGTGCTGGTGCAGGTGGACAAGCTAGCGATATTGAAATTACGGTGAATGAAGTAAAAAAAATCAAGAAAGAATTATACGAAGTAATTGCTAATCATACTGGTCAGACCTTTGATAAAGTGGCCCTTGATTGCAGTAGAGATTATTGGATGACCTCTGCTGAAGCAAAAGATTATGGCATTGTTGATGAGGTTTTAACAATTAATCCGAGAAAGGCAAAGAAAGAGTCTTAGTCTTTGATCATCTTATAGAATCATGCAATGAATCCTTAAAATTGTATTTAAAGTAAATTAACACACTACCATTTCCCTAAAGGATTTGATCTAAATAATAAGTTATGAATCTTAATAGTAAAAATTTAATTCGCTTCGACGAGGAAGAAGAATCTCCTAAGGAATTGCCTGAAAATCCAATGGAAAAAATGGTAAGCGGATGGCAGTTCGATAAAAAATTTATTGAGCAACGTAAAATCTTTTTATGGGGCGTAGTGGATGATAAAAGCGCTAAGGATATTACTGCTCGCTTACTTTACCTTGAAGCCATTGATCCAGGTAAGGAAATTACTTTTTACATAAATAGTCCTGGTGGAGTAGTAACAAGTGGAATGGTAATTTATGATACCATGCAAATGATCAGTTCACCTGTAAGTACTGTTTGTATGGGAATGGCAGCTAGTATGGGAAGTATTTTATTAAGTGGTGGAGCTAAAGGAAGACGTTTTATTTTTCCAAGTGGACAAGTAATGATTCATCAACCGAGCGGTGGAGGCCAGGGGGTTAGTGCCGATTTGGAAATTATGGCAATTCAAATATTGAAAATAAAGCAAATGGGGGCTCAAGTTTTAGCTGACAATTGTGGTCAGACTTTTGAAAAAGTAATGAAGGATTTTGATCGTGATTATTGGATGAATGCAAAGGAATCTATTGATTATGGCATAGTGGATGGATTGTTGGATAAATTATAAAACGATTCTAAATATATTAGTAAGCCCCATATTTGGGGCTTTTTTATTGACAGTTAAATTTACTGAATACATTTGCAAAATGCAATTCACTGATATCATTGATGCAAACAATGGCCAGCCCCCTTTTCGACCAATCATGCAAAAGGACAGTTTTCCAATAAGCGAAGGCCTAAGCCAATATTTGAAAAAAAATGGGCGGGATATAGAATTACCTCTACTTTATAATGATCTTATCAATTACAGTTATGCCAATGCTCTAAAAGACAAAACAGGTAAATGGACCTACTGGGAAAATGCAGTATATCCGACCAATCAACTTCAATGGATCAATGCAGGTTTGATTAAAACTTATCAACTAATTAAAAAGTTTAATGCAGCCAATTTGTCAACTGAATTTAAGATTGAAAGTATTGATTTTTGTGAATTTGGTAATAGCACTCCATTTAGGGTAAAAATCTTGAATTTGAATAATGGGGAAATTGATTTTTTTTATATCAAATTAGCTGATGCTTCTCGGGTGTATGGCTTAGAATTAGAACAATTACTTTCTTCCAATACGATCAATTTTTTGTGCCATAAAAACACATTAGTAGAAGAGCACATTGAAGGAATGGCTGGGGATGATTTTCTTCAAAAAAATAAGCCTTTCAATGAGGCGGATGAAAAAATGATAGCTAGGGAGTTTATTCGTTTTTGTCAAAGCTGTTTTGTTCGCTTACTAGGAGATATGCGATGCTATAATTTTGTTATTAATTCCATTTCAAACAATTCATCCCCTCAATATTTCATTCGTGCAATTGACTTTGATCAACAATGTTATGAAGGCAGAGTGAGTTTTTACTTACCTCAGCTTTACAAGGAAAATGAGCAGTATGTGGAGATGGTTTTGAAACATCTCGGTAATGATGAAATTGCGCAGTTACAAAAAATTGAATTGGAGGATATAGCTAACCGAATAACAAATATCAGCGCTCGCCTAATAGAATTATTTGAGAGTATGGGTAAGGATGAGTTGTCTGAAAATCATAAAATAAGGCTATTAAGAGGTGAATTAAACGAGCATTTTAAAACTCTAAATTTTGCCTCCTGTAGCACTATGGGGGCCATCTTGAAGGAGCAGTTAAGACAATTACTACAGATGGATTTTAATTCGTTTGAGTAAAACCTTAAAGACTTAGACCTAAAGTTGACTAAAGAATCTAGTTATTAGTTATTTTTAAATAATATGCTGCAACGTTTTTAAGATTAGAATTGTCTGCAAATTAGCATTTGGTAAATGGAAGTGTATCTTTGTATACCTTATTTTTAAAGAAAGCACGATTAAATAATAGTATAATGGCAAAACAACAAACCTTACATTGTTCTTTTTGTGGCAAAAGCCGCGAAGAAGTTAAAATATTAATAGCAGGTCAAGAAGGTCATATCTGTGAAAATTGCGTGGAACATGCACAGGAAATTGTTGGCCAGGAGTTATCTATTTTTCCAGACAATAAACAAAACGCGACAACTTCAGGCAAACTGAGTGTAAAAAAACCGATTGAGATTAAGAAATTTTTGGATGAGTATGTAATTGGACAGGATGATGCAAAAAAAATCCTTGCTGTTGCAGTATACAATCATTACAAGCGACTCAATCAAAAAATAGAAAATGAGGTAGAGATTGAAAAGAGTAATATTATCATGGTAGGTGAAACAGGTACGGGGAAAACGCTGTTGGCTAAATCGATTGCTCGCATGTTGAATGTACCATTCGCAATAGTAGATGCTACCGTTTTTACAGAGGCTGGATATGTGGGGGAAGATGTAGAAAGTATGCTCAGTAGATTATTGCAGGCCTGTAATTATGATGTTGCTGCGGCCGAAAAAGGAATTGTATTTATAGACGAAATTGATAAAGTGGCTCGTAAAAGTGATAACCCTTCTATTACTAGAGATGTTAGTGGGGAAGGAGTGCAACAAGGTTTATTGAAATTATTGGAGGGTACAGAGGTACTAGTACCACCACAAGGAGGTCGTAAACATCCTGAGCAGAAATTGGTAAAAGTAAATACTTCTAATATTTTGTTTATTTGTGGGGGTGCTTTTGATGGAGTAGACAGAATAATTGCTCGTCGAGTAAATACCCACGCCATTGGATTTAGTGTAAATAAAGAATTGCAAGAATTTCAACAAAAAAACTTGCTTCAGTTTGTAAATGCAGTGGATTTGAAACAGTTTGGATTAATACCCGAGCTGCTAGGCCGTTTACCGGTAATTACTTACCTCAATCCTTTAGATGCTCCTACGTTGCGCAATATATTGACCGAACCTAAAAATGCTCTTATTAAACAGTTTACTCGCTTATTTGAAATTGAAGGAATTGAATTGAAATTTGAAGAAGCGGTTTTTGATTTTATGGTGGAAAAGGCATTGGAATATAAATTAGGGGCTAGAGGCTTAAGAAGTATATGCGAAAGTATCTTAACAGACGCTATGTACGAATTGCCCTCTCAAAAGTTGAAACTCTTTTCAGTGACCTTGGAGTATGCTCAGCGTAAATTTAATATGAGCAAAATAAGCATGTTGAAAGTTGCTTAATTATACTTTAATATAAAGGCGATATCAATTAAATGCAGTCTTGATAATTTCCCTTAAGGTTACAATTAAAATTCTGTGATTCACTTTATGTGTTTTTATTTTTGAAGTGGCTTAAATGAATTTTTCTTTAATTTTTTAGGTTTGTAAATGATTTTTTAAAATTTATAAGTTTTATTGGAATCTTTAGGGGTAGATCATTTTCATCTAGTAGTAAGCTCTTAGAACATTCTTTCATCAATTTCGGTCAAAATAGAGCTAAGTAGAAGAAGGCTATTGTTTTTCTTTCTCCCCATTTTTTTAACAAATACATATCATTTTAGGTGATTGATTTTTTTCAATTTATTTTTACCGCTGATTAAGAGAATAATGAGCTTTAAAGAAGATAGGTAGAATGGTTTATAACTCAATTATTCGTATCCATTATCTTCTTTGTAAGCATCCATTATTTTTTTATTGGATTTTTTAAAGAAAGTTGTAATAATTGGAAAGCAAAAGATTAATTTTAAAATCTTCTAACAAAACAATATAAACTGCAAGTAAAATGGTAGATGTAATTTTAGGACTTCAATGGGGTGATGAAGGAAAAGGTAAAATAGTTGATTATTTTGCTCCCAATTATGACGTTATTGCACGTTTTCAAGGGGGTGCTAATGCTGGCCATACTTTGTATGTAAATGGTCAAAAGGTAGTGCTTCACCAAATACCGAGCGGGATTTTTCATGAAGATAAAATTAATCTGATTGGTAATGGAGTTGTATTGGACGCAGTTACGCTAAAAAAAGAGTGTGAAAAAGTTGCCTCAATGGGAATTGATTACAAAAAGAATTTGTACATCAGTGAAAGAGCGCATTTGATATTGCCAACTCATAGGGCTTTAGACAAAGCAAGTGAATTGGCAAAAGGAAATGAAAAAATAGGTTCCACATTAAAAGGAATTGGCCCTGCATACATGGACAAAACGGGTCGTAATGGACTTAGAGTGGGCGATTTATTAGACAAGGGTTTTATTTCACAGTATATTAAAATAAGACTTAAACACCAGCGATTGTTGGATAGTTATAATTTTCAAGAGGATATCAGTGCTTGGGAAGATGAATTTTTTGAATCAATCGAATTGTTAAGAGATTTCAAGATAGTTAATGGAGAATATTTCATTAATGATAAAATTCAGCAGGGGAAAAAAGTACTGGCTGAAGGTGCCCAAGGGTCTATGTTGGACGTTGATTTTGGCACTTTCCCTTTCGTAACCAGCAGTAGTACCATTTCGGCTGGTGTGTGCACTGGATTGGGTATTGCCCCTCAAAAAATTAAAGATGTATACGGAGTTTCCAAAGCATATTGTACTAGAGTAGGAAGTGGTCCTTTTCCGACTGAATTAAATGATGAAACAGGCGAGTTGATTCGAAAAATTGGAAGCGAGTTTGGTGCAACTACAGGTAGACCTCGTCGCTGCGGTTGGATTGATTTGGTAGCCTTGAATTTTGCCTGCATGATTAATGGGGTGACTAAAATTATTATGACTAAAACAGATATTCTTGATACTTTACCAGAATTAAATGTTTGTACAGCTTATAATATTAACGGAGAAGAAAAAAATTATGTACCTTTTCAAATGACACAGGTAAAACTTGATCCAGTTCTCAAAAGTTTTGCAGGTTGGCAAACCGATATCACTGCAATGAGTGAATATGAATCACTTCCTCAGAATATGAAAAATTATATAGATTACATTAATAAGTTTTTGAAAGTTCCTGTAAAATTCATAAGCAATGGTCCTGGAAGGGATCAGATAATACTCGCTTGAGAATAATTAAAAAAAATATGCCTTTTTTTTTGGCAATTTAAAAATCTATCTGAAATTTTACAGTATTAATAAGTTGATATATGGCTACTAAATCTGACAAAGTAAAAAAAACTACTCCTAGCGTAGAGGAGCCTGCTCCAAAAAAATCAGCATCAAAGGCTTCCTCTAAATCTAAAAAAGATGAAGAAGATGAAGAGGAGGAAGAGGATGAAATTGCTCCCGTAAAAAAAGGGAAGGCAGGAGCAAAAAAAAGTAAAGATGTGGATGAAGAGGAGGAGGATGTAGAAGAGGAGGATGAATGGGAAAAAGGCGATACGTCAGATGATTGGGACCCAGATTTTGATGAATTTGATATACCAAAATCCTCTCCAAAAAAAGCTGCTGGAAAAAAATCTGCAAAAGATGAAGAGGACGATTTTAAAATCGAAGATGATTTCAAAGATTTAGGTTTTGATGACCTCGATGGCGGTGCTGGTTTTGACGACGAAGACGATGATTTTTAATCTGCTCCCAATACCGGTGAAAATGACCGATTTGGAAAAATAACCAAGTGAAAAAAGCCATCTCATTTCCGATAGATAATTTTATCGATTTCAGAAATAAAATGTTGAACTGGGTACAACCGTTCAACATTTTTTGTTTGCTGGATAATAGGCAGTATCATTTTGAAGCGCCCGCTTTTGAATGTTTGCTGGCGGTGGGTTGTAAACGAATGGTAGAAGCCAGTAAAGAAGATACTTTTGAAAGCATGAAAAGTTTTTCAAAAGATCAAAATGATTGGGTATTTGGTCACTTAGCATACGACCTTAAAAATGAAATATCTCCATTGAGTTCTACCAATTATGATGGAATACATTTTCCAGATGCCTTCTTTTTTGTTCCAGAAATTGTATTACAATTAACTGAAAATGAAGTAAATATTTTTTGTGATACGGATGCTGCAGAAATATTTTCAGCTATTGAATCTAGCGCAATTTCCTTAGAAAAAAAACTTCCTGCACTGCTCCATATTCAGCAACGAATTTCTGCTAATGAATATGAAGAAGTGATTAAAAAGCTTCAGCAACATATTTTACGGGGTGATTGTTATGAAATTAATTTTTGCCAAGAATTTTTTGCAGAAGCTGCAGTTATTGATCCTTTAAGTGTTTACTCTTCATTGGTTTCTATTTCGCCCAATCCTTTTTCTGCATTGTATCGTTTAAATGACAAATATTGTATTTGCGCAAGTCCTGAAAGATATTTTAAAAAATCAGGACGTAAAATATTCTCACAGCCAATAAAAGGTACCGCTAAACGGAATTTATCTAACCACGAATTAGATGAATATAGTAAACAAAGATTGCTGAATAGTGAAAAAGAAAAAAGTGAAAATGTAATGGTAGTTGATCTTGTTAGAAATGACCTAAGTAGAGTATGTAAAAGTGGAACAGTAAAAGTGGATGAGCTATTTGGTATTTATAGTTTTCCTCAGGTGCATCAAATGATTAGTACTATCAGTGGGGATTTAGAAGATGGTGTAGATTGGGTAGATGTAGTGAAAGCGACTTTTCCGATGGGAAGTATGACAGGTGCACCCAAAAAAAGTGTTATGGAAATTATTGAACGTTACGAATCTACCAAAAGAGGACTTTTTTCTGGAGCGATAGGATATGTAAATCCAGATGGAGATGCTGATTTTAATGTAGTGATAAGAAGCATTTTGTACAATACTTCTACAAAGTATTTATCCTTTCAAGTTGGAAGTGCCATTACATTTTATAGTAATGCAACCGAAGAATATGAAGAATGTATGCTAAAGGCAAATGCGATGCAGCAGGTACTTCAGAAAAAATAATTTTAATTTTTTTTCTTTTCTTTTTGAATTGCTGTCTTTTCAGCAGGAATGTTAGTACCATTTAGTAAGGCCTGAAGGGACTCATTTAGAATGGGATATTTTTTAGCAATAAATAACTGCATTTTACCACTAGGTAACCTTAGGTTAAAATTCCCTTGGGTTGACAGGGTGTCATCAAAATTTGGATTGTATCGATTGAAAAGCTCAATATCCATTTCGATATTCTTCGCAATAATTACAGCATTGTATTTTCCAGAAATTGCTAGCTCCTCCAAACCTATTAATTCTTGGGCAGATAATTCTGGAGCTTTGGTTATTTTGTTTTGAGAGAAGTTTTCAATGGGATTATTCGATTTTATTGCTGAATTACCTGACGATTCCCCGTTAGTGGTAATGCCTCCAGTTCCTTCCATAATGAAGTGGGTGGCAATAAAACGTTTTACATAGGTTCTTGATTCCTCAGGAAGATAGTATTGCAGATTCCAGAAATTTTTGCTGCGACTTTTTTTTATAGCACTATTTACTCTACCAAGCCCGCCATTGTAAGCTGCCATTACCAGCAGCCAGTCGTGTAGCTCACGGTAAAGTATTAATAAATATCTGGCAGCAGCATGCGTACTTTTAGAATAATCCCTTCGCTCGTCGTGGTATTTATTTACCTTCAAACCGAAATCTCTAGCGGTGTACGGCATAAATTGCCAAGGACCTCCAGCACCCTTATAGCTTGTGGCAGCCGTGCTTAAATTCGATTCAATGACAGCAATATATTTCAGTTCTTTTGGTAATCCATATTGTTGTAAAACTGTTTCAATTAAATTGAAATAGGGTTGACCCCATTGCTTCATTTTTTGTAAATAGTCACTATGGTTTTTCATATAGTCTTGTACAAAAAGTTCAGCGTTTGGATTTATTTGCGCCTTGTAAGAAATATTGCTGTTAAAGGTGTTGTTTGAAAAAAGATTTTTGAAACCATATTTATTCAATTGGTTAAAATATTGGACATTGTCTTTTGTAGGAATTTTTTTTGAATTGATCACCTGCTGTATCAGCTGATTTTCTCTGACAGTATCTTCTTCTAAAAGAGTTTCTTGCGAACTCAGTTTTTGAAAGAAATTAGTAGAAGTAAAAGCCTTACCTACCAATGGATGAAGGAATAGAAAATATAAAATCGATATCTGTAAAAATCGTTTCATTTTATTTAACCATTCACCTTATATTTTTTAAGCAGTGAATTAGATAATTGCAATAAGGTTTCTTCTTGTAATTTATTGGTAAGAACCTGAAGTCCAAAAGGCATTCCATTACTGTGCTTAAATAATGGTATAGATATAGCAGGTAGCCCAGTCAAATTTGCAAATACAGTATAAATATCTGCTAAATACATAGCAATAGGATCGTCTGAGTTTGATCCAATAGGTATTGCAGTAGTAGGGGCAGTGGGCATTATAAGTGCATCGTATTCGCTAAAGACCAGATTGGTCTTGTTGACTAACAGCCGCCTTACTTGCTGTGCTTTACTAAAATAAGCATCGTAATGGCCGGCGCTTAAAACAAAAGTCCCTAACAAGATTCTTCTTTTTACTTCTTTTCCAAATCCTTCACTGCGGTTGCATTTATAAAATTCATTTAAATCCGCCACCGGTTGAGTGGTTTGATGTCCATATCTTACCCCATCAAATCTGCTAAGATTGCTGCTAGCCTCTGCAGTGGTTAAAACATAATAGGCGGGAACAATATGATCTAGTAAATCAAATTCAATCGGTTCTACAGTATGGCCATCCGAATGCAGTTGATTGATGAGCGATAAAATATTTTCTTTAATTTCTTTGTCAAGGGATGGATGATAAAGAGCCTCTTTGAAATAAGCAATTTTATATTTTTTATTAGTCAAAGAATCTTCTTCAATAGGGTTTAAAGAAGGTGCTCTAAGGGAGCTCGGTAAAGCGGTGCTATCGTACTCGTCTTCACCTGAAATTACTTCTAAGGCTAAAGTTAGATCAGCAATATTTTTACTGAAAATACCGATTTGGTCAAAGGAAGATGCATAAGCGATGAGTCCATACCTTGATATACGGCCATAGGTAGGCTTTAAACCGATTATCCCACAGAAGTCGGCAGGTTGTCTTACCGATCCTCCGGTATCACTACCTAAACTAATCATGCACATTGATGCTTGAACAGCAACTGCACTACCTCCCGATGAACCCCCAGGAACCTTTGTTTCATCAGCTGCATTGAGTACGTTTCCATAAGCTGAATTTTCATTGGTACTACCCATAGCAAATTCATCACAATTACAATTTCCAATAATAATAGCATCTTCATCCAAGAGCCGCTGTATTGAAGTTGCATTGTAAACAGAAATAAATCCTTTCAATATTTTTGAACCTGCTGTAAGTGTGTGGTCCTTATAGGCTAAAACATCTTTAATACCAATGACTACTCCGTGAAGCCTTCCAGTAATGCCTGTTTTTTTTTGCTTGGCATCTAGTGCAGCTGCTTTTTGAATTACTTCCTCAGCATACACCTCTACAAAAGCATTTAAATGTCGATTTTTATTGATCTGTTCAAGGTAATGGTTTACCATTGCCACACAAGTGGTTTCTCCTGATAGAAGCTGTTGATGGTAGGTTGCTATAGTGGAAAACAATTTTAAAAAAGATTAAAGAGCCTTTATAAAATTGGCTGAAGTAAAAGGCAGGAAACCTGTCATTTACTTCAGCCATGAATAATGTAATAATGGAAATTTATTTGCTTAATTGCTGAGCTTGTTTAGCATCTTGTAGCTGCTGTCTCAATTCTCTAATTTCTTGTTCTTTGTCCTTTTCTTTCATGCCCTCTTCAATTTCGCTTTTTACGTTATCCTTGGCATCTTTAAATTCGCGCATTCCTTTTCCAATTCCTTTCATCAATTCAGGAATTTTTTTACCACCAAAAAGTAAAACGATTGCCAAAATAATAAATATCCATTCGGAGCCACCTGGCATTCCAAATAATAAAACTGTTGCTAACACATTTGAAACTATCATAGTAATTGATTTGAAAAACAAATATAATTCAAATATTTACTAATTAAATCGTTTTAATTAAAAACTATGTTGTAAACATGTTAATGTAAAGTTTTTAGCTAATCTCATATACTAATAGGATTTGATGTTTTCACCCTAATTGATGCTTTCAGCTTAGGGTTATTACCTCCAAATGTTTTTGCATTGTAAAAATTAATTAACATAGAGTTTAAAAAGCATTTGGAGTTAGTTAGGAGTATAAAAAAAGCGAAATCCAGAGGATTTCGCTTTTTTTATATATTGTAAGTCGCTTACTTTTTAAGGGCAACTGCCATTCTTTTTTCTTGAATACGAGCACTTTTACCACTTCTTTCACGTAAATAGAACAATTTAGCTCGACGTACTTTACCTACTTTATTCAAAACGATACTCTCAATATTAGGAGAATAGAAAGGGAATAAACGCTCAACACCCACCCCATCACTCATTTTACGTACGGTGAAAGTTGCGGTAGCACCGGTTCCTTGACGTTTGATAACATCTCCTTTGAAGCTTTGGATACGCTCTTTAGCACCTTCAACAATTTTATAATTTACAGTGATATTATCACCTGCTTTAAAGTTAGGAAGAGCTGGAGTTGCTGTTAATTGCTCGTGTACAAAATCTATTGCGTTCATAATCTTAATTTTTTCGGACTGCGAAGGTAAGGCTTTAATTGATAATTGTAAAATCAAAAGTGGATTTTTTTTCAATTCACTCAAAAGGCCCTGTTTTGCTGTAATAAATAATAAAATGGCTATTAAAACGATGGTTAATTCAAATTTTAGCAAGATTTCGCAGCCTGATTTGTCATCGTCTAATTAGTCGAGCATCAAAAAGTAGTCGGGTTAGGCGATTAGGCATAATAGTAGTTTAACACCCTCGAATAAAAAGTGCTAGAAATTTTAAATTTCAACCATAAAAAAATGACGCACTTTAAAGTAACGTTGTGTTTTAATTTAGCCTCAATGGTCAGTTGTCCCTCAAAAAGAAGAAAATGCCCATTCACTGACGCCCTCGAATAAAAAGTGCTAGAAATTTGAATTATCAGCCGTTAAAAAATCAAGGCTGTTTGAGCGGGCACTTACTTTAAAGTAACAAACTCTACCCGCGAGTTCCTTGATTTTAGGCTGATAATTCAAATTTCAGCCTTTTTATTCGCAGGATTGATTTTTTTTGTTACTTTTTTGCATCAAGGCAAAAAAGTAAAAGCACTCTATTCCAAAAGAAATTTCAGGCTCATATAGCTTTTCAGAATGGTCGCTTATTTCTTTTTGAGGGTAGTCTAACAAAAAAAGCTACCCATTGTGGGTAGCTTTAAGTAGTTTACAATAGATTAACGAGCAATATTTACAGCTCTTTTCTCTCTAATTACGGTAACCTTTATTTGACCAGGGAAGGTCATTTCAGTTTGAATTTTTTGTGCTATCTCAAAGCTTAATTTGTCGCTATCTGCGTCACTTACCTTGTCTGCCTCTACAATTACCCTTAATTCTCTTCCTGCTTGGATGGCGTAGGCTTTTTCAACGCCTTGGTAAGCCTGAGCAAGATTTTCTAGGTCTTTAATACGCTGGATATACTGCTGCATTATTTCGCGTCTTGCACCTGGCCTTGCACCGCTAATGGCGTCACAAGCTTGAATGATAGGTGAAATGACATATTGCATCTCCATTTCATCATGATGGGCGCCAATTGCATTCACCACTGCAGGGTTTTCACCATATTTTTCAGCCAATTTTGCTCCTAAAAGGGCATGACTTAATTCTGTTTCTTCATCGGGTACTTTACCGATATCATGTAATAGACCTGCACGCTTGGCTAGTTTTGGGTTCATGCCTAGCTCTGCAGCCATAATTGCACATAGATTAGCAGTCTCCCTACTATGCATTAATAAATTTTGGCCGTAGGATGAGCGAAAACGCATTCTACCAACCATTCTAATTAATTCTTTATGAAGACCATGAACACCTAGTTCCATTGCTGTACGCTCACCAATTTCCATTACCTGGTCATCTAGTTGGCGTTTGGTTTTTTCTACTACTTCTTCAATTCTGGCAGGGTGAATACGACCATCTGCAACCAAACGCTGTAATGATAAACGGGCGATCTCTCTGCGCAATGGGTCAAAAGAGGAAAGTACAATTGCTTCTGGGGTATCATCTACAATCAAATCCACTCCAGTTGCAGCTTCAATCGCTCTAATATTTCTTCCTTCCCTACCTATGATAGAACCCTTTATCTCATCACTTTCTAAGTTAAAAACCGTGATTGAGTTTTCGATAGCCTGCTCTGCTGCTGTACGCTGAATGGTTTGAATAACTATTTTACGAGCTTCCTTATTAGCCTTTAATTTGGCATCTTCAATAATCTCTTGTTGAAGCACCAGCGCTCTAGTATGCGCTTCTTGCTTTAAGCCTTCAATTAGCTGGTTTCTTGCATCTTCAGCTGATAAACCTGCAACTTTCTCTAATCGGCGAATATGCTCTTCTTGGTGCTTTTCTAGTTCAGTGCGTTTTACATTAACTACTTCAATCTGGCGATTGAGGGTTTCTTTAATTGTATCATTTTCCTTGATTTGTTTATCAAGATTCAACTCTTTTTGGGTGATTGATTGCTCTTTTTGCTTAATTCTGTTTTCAGCTTCATTTGCTTTTTGAGAGCGCTGTAATACATCCCGGTCGTAATCGGATTTTAACTGTACAAACTTTTCCTTTGCCTCCAGTAATTTCTCTTTTTTTAGGTTTTCAGCTTGTAATTGACCATCTGCAATAACCTTTTTGGCTTGATCCTCAGCGTCTTTTACTAATTTACTCGTGTTTTTGGCAAAGACAAATTTGCCGAGTAAAAGCCCCGAAGTCAGGGCAATTGCTCCAATGATGATGAAAAGTATGTTCGATTCCATTGATTTTTTTTGATTTTAATCGGTTCACAATCTTAAATTTCCTCTCTAGACCCATCGATAAAATGAGATAGTTGGATGGCGAAGATATGAAAATTTGTTTGGAGTTTTGGAGACCGAAGATTATACGGCTACAACTTATTTTAAGCACAGCTAATTGGAGTAATCGCAATAATTGCTTTACAAATGAACGGTTTAATTAAATGGAAAGGGGGTTTTAGAGGGCTTTGTCTATCTGTAATTCCATTTTTAGCAATGCATCAGCAATTGCTTTTTCAACAGCAGGGTTAGATTCTTGTACCCCCTGAGTAGCATACCAAATCATTACCATTGCAATAAAATCTTGCATATCCTTACCTGCAAATTGGGTTTTAAACTCAATTATCTTGTCGTTAATGATTTTTATCGTATGACGTATAACCTCCTCGTCTTTTGGGAGTGTTTTTATTCGATAAGTACGATCACCTATCACCAGATTAATGGGAATGAGTTCTGACATAGATTTTATTCACTTAGTAATCCTATACTTTTGTCAATTTCTTTGATGTATTGATTGATTTGTTGTTCGAATACTTTTCTATCTTTTTCATTCATTTTGCCGGCAGCCGATTTTAAAATTCCTGCTTGTTGTTCCATTTGACTAATTCGGAGCATATTGGCTTCTTGAATGATTTTCAATTCCTTTACTGTCTGGGCTAATTGTTCATTTTCCTTTTGAATCAATTGGTATTGCTTCAAAAGTTGTTGAATCTTGGTATTGATTCGGTTAATATTTTCTGATAGGTTTGACAATAGGGAAAATTATTTTCTTATAACTGCATTTAATTGTTTTTCGTATGCCGCAATCAGGGAAGACATCATTGTATCGATCTCTTTGTCCGTCATTGTTTTTTCTTCATCCAAGAATGTCAGACTAATCGCTATCGCTTTTTTATCTGGACCAAGTTTTTCACTCTCAAATATATCAAATAAATTGATCGATTGTAATTTTTTCAGCTTGGTTGCATAAGTAACCTGTTCAATGGTTTCGTATTTCAGTATTTTATCAACCACGATTGATATATCCCTAGTAGCAGCAGGAAATTTAGCTATTTCATGGTAGCGAACTTGGATAGAATTATTTAATTCCAAAACTTTGTCCCAATGAATGTCAATAAAATAAACGGGTTGTTTAATTTCAAACTTGTCAAGTGTATTTTTGTTTACGATTCCAAGGGTTGCCACTACTTCTTTCTTTATGCTTAGCTCTACACAGTCATTCAGTGAGTCATCCTCTTTGCTTTTATAATTACCTGTAGGCAAACCTACTAATGAAAGTACTTTTTCAAGCACTCCTTTTGCGAAATAAAAATCTGTTTTCTCACTCTTAATTTTCCAGCCTCCTAATTGTTTATTTCCTGAAATGTAAATACTGATATGTTGTTGTTCTTCATAAGTTCCAAGCGCTGAAGTATGGTAAGTTTTTCCGAATTCAAAAAGTTGTAGATCGTTATTTTTTCTATTGCAATTGTAGGCTACAGTCTCTAATCCTGTTTCCATCATGGATGGTCGCATTACATTGAGGTCAGCACTAAGACTATTAATCATTTTTACAGTTGTCTTTAAAACGTCTTCACTGAAGTAGGCTGCATTGGTAATGCTATTGGTAAAAATTTCGTTAAAGCCAATTCCTATTAATCCAGTGGCTACTTTTTCTTTATAAGCAGTAGAATGTCCTAGTGTTTCTACAGAGTGAGAAATGGTAATTGCGGAAGGGATTTCTATTAGGTCTAGTCCATCTATACGCATGATTTCTTCTACGATATCTGCTGGGATAGTGATATCAGGTTTACTATAAGGCACTGCAATTCGAATATCATCCATTCCTTCTTTAATGATTTCGAAACCAAGGGCAATTAATATATTTTTTATAGTGTCTCCGTGATAATTTTTACCACTTAGTTTTTTTAGATAGTGGTACTTGATCGTAATTTCAGCTTTAGGTTTTGGGTCGGGATATACATCAATAATATCTGAAGCAATTTCACCACCAGCTATTTCTTGTATCATCAATGCCGCCCTTTTTAATACATTGACTGTATTACTAATATCAACTCCTTTTTCAAATCTAGTGGCAGCATCTGTTCGCAGACCATGGCGGATAGACGTCTTGCGAATACTGGATGGATTGAACCAAGCGCTTTCAAGAAAAATATTTTTTGTTTCATTGGTTACCCCACTTTGTAGACCACCGTACACACCTGCAACACACATCGGTGCCTCTGCATTGCAAATCATCAAATCATCTGTCGTTAGCGTTCTTTGTTTTTCATCTAGTGTGATAAAGGGAGTTGTATTCGAAAGATTTTTTACAATTATTTTTTTACCAATAATTTGATCAGCATCAAATGCATGAAGTGGCTGTCCAGTTTCGTGTAATATAAAATTGGTGATATCAACAATATTGTTGATTGGCTTTAAGCCAATGCTCTTTAATTTTTGTTGCAACCAAATAGGACTGTCTGCAATGGAAACCTTTTGTATACTTACTCCTGCATAACGTTGACAAGCATCTTCGTTTTGAATAGTTACTGAAATTTTGTTTCCTTTTTGACTAGTTTTGAAATTGTTTTTGAAAGGAGATTTTACGGCAGTTTCTTTTTTATTATGGTGAGAAAGCCAAGCACAAACATCTTTGGCCACACCTAGATGGCTCATGGCATCCATTCTGTTAGGAGTAAGTCCTATTTCAAAAATAAAATCATCATAAGGTTTAAAGTATTTTGCAGCAGCCATTCCTACTTCAGTTGCTGTTGGCAAAACAAGGATTCCTGCATGGTCATTACTTAATCCAATTTCATCTTCAGCGCAGATCATTCCAAAACTTTCAACCCCACGAATTTTTACTTTTTTCATAGTAAGGGGTTCTCCATTCATCGGATAGATAGTGGTACCGATTGTAGCAACTATTACTTTTTGACCAGCTTCAACATTAGGGGCACCACAAACTATTTGTAAAGGTTGCTCGGCTCCTATTTCAACAGAAGTGATACTTAGTTTATCTGCATCTGGATGTTTGGTGCAGGTAAGTACTTTTCCGATGACCAATCCTTTTAGCCCACCCTTCAAATCTTCATATTTTTCAAGACTCTCTACTTCCAATCCAATGGAAGTGAGTATTTTACTCAATTTCTCAGGATCAACTTTTTCAGGCAAATATTCACTCAGCCAATTATAACTTATGGTCATTAAATGTTAATTGATTTATAGTATATGATAGCACAAAGATAGTTATTGGTGCTCAAGCTTAAAAAACGGATATTAAAAACGGGCTGATTTTTTAAAAAATAAACTGCTATGGCTCTAATTTGATATAATAAATCCTCGATAATTGATTTATTAAATAGTACCAACTTTAAAAAAAAGCAATTTGGTGTAGAAAAAATATTTTCGGTGATTTCAGGTGTTGATAAAATAGTGAATTATGCAATAAATTGGCGAAATTCACTGTTAATAAATAGGTGGATAAGGTATTAATAAGCTATTTTTGCAGGTGGATTTATTGTGCATAAGGAATATAAAATGTTTGACTTTGGGCACTGTGGATAATCAATCGGTTATTTGCATTTAACTTAGCCGAAATGAAACATTTTATCCTTTCTTTTTCTCAGTAGTATAAGGTTGAGATAAATATATAGACTATGCATTTTAAGGAAAAGAGTCGATAATGGCTTCTGATATAAAAATCATAAATTAATACCCTATTCTTTTAAAAAAAATAATATTCCTATGGAGTTGACCAATCTGAACAAGGATAGAAAAGTAAGAAGAAAACCATCCATTGATTTGGGAAATATGGTTTTTGGAAAAGTGCCTCCCCAGTCAAAGGAACTGGAAGAGGCAATACTAGGTGCAATTATGTTGGAAAAGAGCGCCTTTGACACTGTAATAGAGATCTTAAAGCCCGAGTGTTTTTACGGAGAAGCTCACCAAAATATTTTTAAAGCAATGAAATCTTTGGCAGATAAAAGTTTGCCAATTGATTTATTAACGGTTGTGGAAGAATTAAAACTAAGAGGAGATCTTGAATTGGTGGGTGGTGCCTATTACGTTTCCAGATTAACCAATTCAGTGGTTTCGTCGGCCAATATTGATGCTCACTCAAGAATTGTTTTACAAAAATTTATTCAGCGAGAATTAATTCGAATCAGCGGTGAAATTATAGGCGATGCCTATGAAGACACTACGGATGTATTTGATTTATTGGATGATGCAGAAAGTAAATTATTTGAGATAACCAATAATCATCTTAGGAGTGCATTTGAGGACATTAATACTGTTTTGGTTAAAACCATACAGCGAATTGAGGATATGCGTAACCGTGATGAAGACATTACAGGAGTCCCTAGTGGCTTTGCGTCACTAGATAAACTAACCTATGGTTGGCAACCAACAGATTTAATCGTATTGGCAGCTAGACCTTCAGTTGGTAAAACGGCCTTTGCATTAAATCTAGCACGTAGTGCGGCGCTTCATCCTACTAAACCTACACCAGTAGTGTTTTTTAGTTTGGAGATGAGCTCTAGCCAGTTGGTTCAGCGTATTTTGAGTGCAGAAAGCGAAATATGGTTAGAAAAAATTTCTCGCGGTAAATTGGAGGAGCATGAAATGAAGCAGTTGTACAAACGTGGAATTGAGCGTTTGAGTAAAGCACCCATTTATATTGATGATACTGCAGCTTTAAATATTTTCGAATTAAGGGCTAAATGTAGAAGGTTAAAAAATAAGCATGATATAGGATTGATCATCATCGATTATCTTCAGCTAATGAGCGGAGGTGCAGATAATAAAAATGGTAATCGGGAGCAAGAAATTAGTAAGATTTCTAGGGATCTAAAAGGACTGGCAAAAGAATTAAAAGTACCTATCATTGCCTTATCACAATTAAGTAGAGAAGTAGAAAAAAGAAAGGAAGGTGCTAAAATTCCTCAGTTAAGTGATTTGAGAGAATCGGGTGCTATTGAGCAAGATGCGGATATGGTAATGTTCTTGTATCGTCCGGAATATTATGATATTACCGCCAATGAAATGGGGGAAAGTAATAAAGGAGAAACCTATGTAAAAATTGCAAAGCATCGCAATGGTAGCTTAGATACTATTAAATTAAAAGCGCTATTGCATATCCAGAAATTTATTGAAGATCAAGATGGCGGGAATGATTTTGGTGGAGGCGCCCCTGGGGGTAATTTTAGGCCTGTTACAACTGATGAGTCGGGAGGAGGAGCTAAATTATATATTCAAAAGGGTAGTAAAATGAATGATAGTGCCTATGATGATGATGCCCCATTTTAATTAATTAAAAACTTAAAAATGGAGAAAAGGTAATTTTAAATTCGTTCATCTCTTTTAATTATGTCAATTCCTTTTTTCTATAAAGAAAATTTAGATTCAACTGCTACAGAGCTGTTGTTGGACGAAGATGCTAGCAAGCATATAGTGCAGGTGCTTCGAATGCAAAACAAAGAGCAGTTGCAACTAACCAATGGAATGGGGGATTTATTTACTGCAGAGATAAAGGATAACAATAGAAAAAAATGTACCGTTAGTGTTTTAAAAGTTGAGCACATTACAAGACCTGCCACTAAAATTACTGTTGCTCTATCTCTTATAAAAAATAACAACCGCTTTGAATGGTTTTTAGAAAAGGCTACTGAAATAGGGGTTGCCAAAATTGTCCCACTTATTTGTGATCGTACAGAAAAAAATGTATTTAAGGCCGATCGGATGAAAAGCATTTTGGTCAGTGCAATGTTGCAGTCTCAGCAAAGCTGGTTGCCCATTTTACAGGAACCTATCAAATTTTTAAGTTTTGTAAATCAAACGAACGTAGCAAATAAATTTATTGCGCATTGCGAAAATATGGATGCTAAAGTTCAGTTACTAAGTTATCAGCCTTTTACTGATTCCATTATTCTAATTGGTCCTGAAGGCGATTTTTCTACAGATGAAATATCGGTTGCCTTAAAAAATAACTTTCTTCCCGTTGCATTGGGAAATACCAGACTTCGAACAGAAACTGCAGGAGTGGTAGCAGCTACTTTATTGGCAATGGCGCAATAGTTGTTATTATTTAAAAAAATCAAGATTAGTTATTTTGTTAGTTGCTGATCGGATTCAGTATTATTTTCTTTTTCTAATGCCAATAAAGGGCCATTCAGTATCACTTTTCTTTTCTTAGCTGCCTTTTTCATCATTGTCATATTTAGCAGTTCGACAATAAATGAGAATGCCATACCGAAATAAATATAGTTTTTAAGATGCATTTTCTCAGCTGTTTCAGCGTTCCAGCCTTCCATCAATAAACTGAGCCCAATCATCACCAAAAAGGAAAGTGCCAACATTTTTAATGTAGGGTGATGATGAATAAATTCTGAAATTTTTGGACTAAATAGAAACATCACTATCATTGCAATTACAACTGCTGCAATCATTATCTCCACATGCTTTGCAGTTCCTCCAGCGGTAATAATACTATCAAATGAAAATACGGCGTCAATCAAAATGATTTCCCCGATGGCCTTGGTTAGCCCTAATACTTTCTTTGTTTTTAAGGATTCATTCGGATCTTCCCCTTCTAATTTTCCATGAATTTCTTTTACTGATTTGTAAATTAAAAATAGTCCACCTAGTAACATTACAATACTCGCTAAGTCAAATCCTTTTTCAAATAAAGTTATCACAGGTTTTCCTTTTTGGGCAAGTAGCCAACCAAGACCTATAAGAAGAATACTGCGGGAAAGAATACCTGTAATCATCCATAGACGCCGGGCTTTTAATTGGTCTGACTTTTTTTGAAGCCGGTTTAAAATGATACTTACAAATATTACATTGTCAATTCCTAGCACCACTTCTAGTACCACTAAAATAAAAAAGCTAATCAAACTTTCGGAGGTCAATAAATAATCCATGATACAAAAATAATGTTTACCGTGTAGTTTTTCCTTCTTTTCTTGTTATTTGTATTTTAACTCAATTGATTTACTAACATCAATCCAAAGAAGATTTGATTAATTTTTCTTTAAATGTTGGCCTATTTTTTTTACGATAGAAGGTCCTTCATAAACAAAGCCTGTCCATACTTGGACAAGACTGGCGCCGGCTGTAAATTTTTCTTGTGCATCGGCTCCATTAAAAATCCCTCCACTACCAATGATTGGTAATTTGCCATTCGTTTTTTCATGAATGTATTGAATAATTTCAGTACTTCTTTTTTGAAGGGGTTTGCCACTCAATCCACCTGCACCAATGTTTTCTAGCATCGTTTTTGGGGTTAATAAATTTTCCCTATCAATAGTAGTATTCGCAGCTACCAACCCATCTAATTTTATTTCCATAGCCAAAGCAATTACATCATCAATTTGATCTATGCTAAGGTCTGGGGCAATTTTTAATAAAATTGGCTTTTGAATTTTGAACTTACTATTTTGATTCTGCAATTCAGTTAAAATTTTTCTTAAGGACTCTTTTTCTTGAAGTTCCCTAAGTCCAGGTGTATTGGGAGAACTTACATTGACAACAAAGTAATCTACTAATTCATGTAATGCATTGAAGCAAATAACATAGTCTTTCCAGGCATCTTCATTGAGAGTAATTTTATTTTTGCCAATATTGCCACCCACAATTAGTCGTTGATTTTCAGGGTAATTACTTGTGGTTTGTAATCGATTATTCCATTTTTTTAGACGATCCTGAATGATTTCTACTCCATCATTGTTGAATCCCATTCGGTTGATGAGTGCTTTATCTTTTGGTAATCGAAACAACCTAGGTTTATCATTACCAGCTTGGGCTATTGGGGTAACAGTCCCAATTTCAACAAAACCAAAGCCAAGCGCTTCTAATTCATTAAGGTAACGCGCATTTTTATCAAATCCAGCACCAAGGCCAATTGGATTAGTGAAGTGGATCCCAATGAATTCGGTATTTAAATGATTCCCTGAAACTTTGAAAAGCGAAGTTATAATTGCTTTTCCAAAGGGTAGTTTGCATAGAAACTTCAATCCATTCATTGAAAAATAATGCACCCATTCAGGGTTAAAGGAGAATAAAATCGTTCTAAGTATTCTGTACATAATCTTGCAAAATTAGGTGACTGTAATCAGTTTTTTGTTTTCCCTTAGAATTTATAACTTTGGTATAGAAAGTTGCATAAACAACTATTAAAAAAATACTAAAAGAAGATTCATCACCAATCATCAATTTATAGGATATGCAGGAAGCTTATATTGTAGCAGGTTACCGATCGGCTGTTACTAAAAGTAAAAAAGGAGCTTTCAGGTTTACTAGGCCTGACGATCTCGCTATCAATTTGATAAAGGGTTTATTAGCTACCGTACCTCAATTGGATATAAAAAGAATTGATGACGTAATTGTAGGTAATGCGGTACCTGAGGCGGAGCAAGGTTTGCAAGTTGGAAGAATGATTTCTGCAAAAGCTGTAGGAATACATGCACCCGGAATTACTATTAACAGATATTGTGCAAGTGGCTTGGAAAGTATTGCCATTGCTTCTGCAAAGATTAGAACGGGAATGGCAGAATGTATTATCGCCGGAGGTGTAGAAAGTATGAGTATGGTGCCCACTGCAGGGTGGAAAACTTCGCCCGCTTATTCTATCGCCAAAGACAATCCTGATTATTATGTTAGTATGGGATTAACTGCCGAAGCGGTTGCGAATGAATTTAATGTCAGTAGGGAGGATCAAGACGCCTTCAGTTATCAGAGCCATCTAAAGGCTGGCAATGCAATTAATGAGGATTATTTTAAGTCTGGAATTCTACCTATTGAAATTGAAGAAGTGTATTTAGATGAAAAGGGAAAAAAGCAAAAAAGAAAATTTACAGTTGATACGGATGAAGGAGTAAGAGCGGATACTTCTCTTGAAAGTTTGGCTAAATTGAAGCCTGCCTTTTCTTTGGGTGGTAGTGTAACTGCAGGAAATAGTTCTCAAACAAGTGATGGTGCTGCATTTGTGATTGTGATGAGTGAAAGAATGATTAAGGAATTGGGATTAAAACCAATTGCTCGACTAGTAAATTGTGCTAGTGCAGGTGTGCATCCTCGTATTATGGGAATTGGTCCAGTTGAAGCCATTCCAAAAGTCTTAAAACAATCCGGTATAAGTTTGGGTGATATAGATTTGTTTGAACTCAATGAGGCATTTGCTTCCCAATCATTGGCTGTTATTAGAACGCTGGAATTGGATTCATCTAAGGTAAATATCAATGGAGGTGCAATTGCTTTGGGTCATCCCTTAGGCTGCACTGGTTGTAAGCTTACTATTCAATTAGTAAATGATATGAAAAGATTGAGTAAAAAATACGGAATTGTCACCGCTTGTGTAGGAGGCGGTCAAGGTATTGCAGCGGTAATTGAAAACATCGATTGATGCGCTTTGATTTTATAAAGTTTACTCACCCCATTGAAAATAATTTTTATTTGACCATTCCAAAAATGCTAGCCTGCTAAAACTGATTTAAATAATTCGGTTTTACTGAATTATATTTTACTTCCTTCATTTTTAAAGGGATAGAAAATTAAATGATTTTTTATCAGCATTAAGATTACAATGATATTGTATTTAAAATATTTTACTTATTTGTAAAATAAGTACTTAATTTGCAACATAGTTACAATTTATCAATTTGTATAAAAATAATATCATATCAAAAATTGCGGCTCTGCTGCTGCTCTTACTTTTTGTAATAGGAAATGCTCCCATACAATTATTGCATGATACATTCGCTAATCATAAAGATTATTCGAGTGGGGTATTGGCGAGCAGCGATAAGGCTCAATTGGTACAAAAGGCTATTCATTGTCAGTGCGATCATTTTGTGGTGGACTCATCCTTTTCCATTCCTGTTAGCAATTTCCATTTTGGGCTGCCACTTTTAATTTCTGGATTTTCTTCTTCGCTTGCAAGTGTTCTATTTACTAAGCGCCCATCTTTCTTTTCGCTGAGGGGCCCACCCATAACTGCCTAGTTTTTTAAATCTTATGCCTTCTTATTACGAGGGCTACTTTCTTATTGCGGGTGCAATTTTATTTACAATCAATTTTTTAATTTACAAAAATGAAATCATTCCAAGGTTTATGCATCTTTGTTTTTCTATGTTTGGCGGCAGTTCATTCTTCTGCAAATGGGGTAATTTTTGGCAATGTGATGCACAATTTATTAAAAGTGAATTTTTCGGGTACCATAACAGATGCCAAAACAAATGCACCGATACCAGGGGTATCCGTCTATTTAGCCGATGTAAAATCCGGTGCTATTACCAATGCTGCTGGGTATTTCGAAATAAACGGTCTTGCTATTGGAATCCATCTGGTAGAGATATCACACGTGGGATATACCACTGTTGTTGACAATATTAATTTAGCCAACGATACAAAAAAAGAGTATGTTCTTTTCGAATCGGTGGTAGAAAACAATGCAGTAATTATAACAGGAGTAAGTGGAGCTACTCAATTAAAAAAAGTTCCCTTTCAAGTATCTGTTTTGAGGAAGCAAGATCTAACGCAAACTGCTTCGACTAACATTATCGAGGCTTTAGCTAAACGCCCAGGTGTATCAAGTATGTCAACTGGACCTGCTATTTCAAAACCAGTTATTAGGGGCTTGGGTTACAATAGAGTATTAACCATAAACGATGGAGTTAGACAAGAAGGTCAGCAATGGGGCGATGAGCATGGGATTGAAATTGATGAATCTAGTGTAAATAAAGTTGAAATATTAAAAGGACCTGCTTCACTTATTTATGGAAGCGATGCCATGGCGGGTGTAATTAATATTATTACCAATGTTCCTGTTGAAAATAATACAGTGAAAGGAAATGTATTTACGAATTATCAGACAAATAATCGTGCAAGAACTTTGAATGCAAATCTTGCAGGCAATATAGAGGGTATTAATTGGAATGTATATGGGTCTTCCGTGGCAGCTGCTGATTATCAAAATAAATTTGACGGCAGAGTTTTTAATTCAAAATTTGATCAACATAATTTTGGAGGGTATGGTGGATATAATGGCAGCTGGGGCTTCAGTCATTTATTGTTCAGCAGTTTTAATTTAAAAGCAGGTTTAGTAGAAGGAGAGAGGGATGCCCAGGGCTATTTTATAAAGCCTGTCGCAGGTGGTGGAGAATCCAGGGCTACAGAGAGTGATTTTAATAGTACCCATGCTGGTATACCTTATCAAAATATCCAGCATAATAAAATAGCTTTTGACAATAGTTTTCAAATAGGAAAAAATAGATTGACTATTAATGTAGGGTATCAAAAAAATAAGAGAAAGGAATTTGGCGATATTGATCTTCCTCAGGAAACATCTCTTTACTTCGATTTAAGTACTATTACTTATACGACTCAATTTCATTGGAAAGAAATTGAAGGGTGGTCTACCTCAGTTGGCGTTAATGGGATGCAACAAAAAAATTCTAATAAGGGTTTAGAACAATTGATACCTGATTATCGATTATTTGATTTGGGTACTTATTTTTTCACCAAAAAAACAATTCAAAAGCTGAGCTTTAGTGGCGGTATTCGATATGATAATCGAATTTTGGAGGCAGATAATTTATTAGATGGAATCAATACTAAAGGGATTGGTTTTAATAAAAATTTTGGTAATTTTTCAGGAAGTATTGGGCTAGCTGCTGAATTGAGTAGTCGGGTTATAGTTAAATTGAATGTTGCAAGAGGCTTTAGGGCGCCGAGTATTTCAGAACTCGCTTCCAATGGGGCACATGAAGGGACTATTCGGTATGAATATGGTAATGTAAATTTAAAAAGTGAAACAAGCACGCAAATAGATGCTAGCGCTGATTTTAATACCGAACATATTTCAATTGGAGTGGCAGCGTATCATAATAGTTTTAATAATTTTATTTTTTATAGAAAGTTGCAGGCTATTCAAGGAGGAGATTCACTTATGGAGGTAGATGGAAAAATGTTAACTGCATTTAAATTTGATCAGCGAAAAGCTAATCTTTATGGATTAGAGGCATCTATCGACATTCATCCTCATCCTTTAGATTGGCTTCATATTCAAAATGTATTTTCATTGGTTGCAGGCCGTTTAAATGAGGCAATTTCGAATTCAAAATCTTTACCTTTTATTCCCGCACCCCATTTAACTACTGAATGTAAAATCGACTTTAAAAAATTAAAAAAAGCGATTTGTAATTTTTATGTGAAGTTGGAATTGGATAATACATTTGCTCAGAACAATATTTTTTCTGCCTACAATACAGAAACAGCAACAGCGGCGTATAGCTTATTGAATTCAGCTTTAGGGGCAGATTTTGTTTCTAAAAAAGGCGTTACTTTATTTTCACTAAATATAGTAGGGAGCAATCTTGGAGACGTTACCTATCAAAATCATTTGAGTAGATTGAAATACACATCCGAAAATTTAGCTACGGGTAGAATGGGTGTATTTAATATGGGTCGAAATTTTAGTATCAAATTAAATATTCCTTTAAGTTTTAAAGTGAAATAAAAAATAGTTGCTATGAAGGTTTTATTTTTTAAGTGTTATGAATCAATTGTCCCTACAAATTAATTTTTACTAATTTAAAAAGTTACCTTGCAATCATTATTTATCAATCAAATAACAATGGGTTTTAAAAAAATACTTATCCTTTTCTTTATAATCTTGTGTTTTCATTTTTATGGAAATGGGCAAAATGTGGATATCAATATTTTACAACCTATTAATCAATCTGAAACAACTTTTAAAAATAATTTTTTAAAGGCTACAGCGCAAAGTGTTACTATTTTTAATATTGTAGCCCCAGCAAGTTTGTTAACTGCAGGTGTTATAAGGCATGATAAGCAATTGCAAAAAAATGCTGCCTACATGATTGGAGGCTTCGTAGTTTCGAGTATAGTTACACAATCAATGAAGCGTATTATTAAAAGGGATAGGCCTTATGTAACTTATCCATATATAGTTAAGCGTGATGTGGGAGGCAGTTATTCCTTTCCTTCTGGACATACTTCTGCCGCTTTTTGTACTGCTACCTCTTTGAGTTTGCTTTTTCCTAAATGGTATGTGATAGCTCCTTCCTATTTATATGCTGCTACTGTAGGCTATGCAAGAATGTATCAAGGAGTTCATTATCCTTCAGATGTGTTGGTAGGAGCATTAGTAGGTGCAGGAAGTGCTTGGCTTTCCTACAAAGTGGAAAAGTGGATGGATAAAAAAAATAAACAAAATAAAAAACAGAGTCCTTCTTTGTTATGAAAATAAAAAGTATCGTTTTACTATTGATTTTGTTTCCAATTTTTGTTGGAGCTAAAAATTTAATTGATACAATACCTTCACCTCGAAACACTATTTACTCTCTATCAAAGTCACCATTTTATTTAGAAAGGAATAGCGATTCGTTTACTTGTTATAAGCCTTCAACTTTTTCTTTTCTAACTCATATTCCTTTGGATGCCGTTGGTTATGTTAGACAGTCTTTCAAAAAAGAAAACTTACCTAAGTTGGCTATTGTAGCGGCATCTACAGGGTTATTATTAGCATTTGATCAGCGAATTACCAATGGGGTACAGACTTTTGCAAGTAATCATGGCATTGAGGCAGGTGAGTCGAATGCGCCTTTGATACAGCTCAATTTATTTGGTAAAAAAACTAATTTAATGAAATGGCCTAAAAATATTAATACAGCTTTTTATAATTTTGGACAGGGGTCTTCGGTAGTTTATATGGCGGCAGGTTTTTTAATTGCTGGAAAAATTAAAAATGATACTAGAGCATTGCAAACAGCTAGTCAACTAATGCAATCATTTTTGGCGCTAGGTGTAAAAACGCAGCTAATTAAATATAGTACTGGAAGAGAAAATCCTTCGGATGCAACAGTAACGGGTGGTCGCTGGCGACCATTTCCTTCACTGAATGATTTTCAAAATAATAAGCCCAAATATGATGCTTATCCATCCGGTCATTTGGCGACTTTTGTTAGTGCGGTAACCATTTTGTCCGAAAATTATCCTAGAAAGCGCTGGATAAAGCCGGTGGGTTATACTATTGCAGGTCTATTAAGTTTTTCAATGGTTAATAATGGGGTACATTGGGCTTCTGATTTCCCATTGGGATTTGCATTAGGATATGGATATGGGAAATATATCGCTAAAAAGAATAAACACCCAGTAAGAACTCCTGTTAAATTATAAAGAGAAAATTATATTTTCTTCCATTTGTTTGTAATTTTAAGAAATGTTAGAAATATCAATTAATACACCCGCCTTACTTTTTCCTGCTATTACTTTGTTGATGCTGGCTTATACCAATCGTTTTTTATCACTTGCTGCCTTGGTAAGAAAATTATATATTGAGTACAATCGTGGAGAAAAGGAAAAAAATGTCCTCAACCAAATTAAAAGTATTCGAACTCGACTTAACTTAATACGCTATATGCAGAGCTTTAGCGTTTTGAGTTTTTTGTGCTGCGTATTGTGTATGTATTTCATTTTCCGAAACTGGATGGTAATGGCACATTGGATATTTGCTTTTAGTCTGTTTTTTTTATTTTTATCTATTGTTTTATCACTAATAGAAATTAATAAAAGTACCAAAGCGCTAGAACTTCAGCTGAGTGACATTGAAGAATTATCAGCAGGGAATATTTTTAAAGATATTTTTAAGGCAGATGGATAGCGAATGGTGAATGGTGAGTGGTGAATGGTGAATGGTGAATGGTGAATTGTTGATGTATAAAAATCCTCGCATTTTGCCCATTCACCATTGCCCATTCACCATTCACCAGTTTATTGTTTGTGGTCAAATTCCACCGGATTGGTTTTCTTATAATTTTCGTCGTAACTCACAAAGAAATAAAGGTAGATTACCCTGCTAAGTCTCATCATCCAAGGTTGCAATAATACAAGCAATACGCCGTTAAAACCTAGCCAATAAAATACCCTATTATCTTCTGTTGATACACCAATTAATACCAGCCATGCTACAAATGTAGTGACCGAAATGGCTACTGCCAGGGCATAACTTACATAGCCTGTGCCATACCAAAAGCCATTTTCTAATTCATATTTTTGTCCGCACTCTGGACAGTTATCGGGCATTTCGAAAATATGAGAAAGTTTAACTTTTTTGTATGGATTGGGTTGGTTGAACATATTGCCACGTCTACATCTAGGGCATTTAGAGGTGAATATGCTTATGAGATAACTGGGTTTCGGAATATTATGATCCATTCGTTGTAAAGGTAATCAAAAGAAAAGAAATTTTTTATTAAACTTAGCAATGAGAAATAGTTGATTTAATTGATCTGATCTTTGATGATACTGCTAAACTATTTTTTCAGAAACTTTTTTTCTTTCTCCAATCTGTTGACGCCACATGGCAAAGTATAAGCCTTTTTCTTCTATCAATTTTTCATGAGTTCCTGTTTCCACTACCTCCCCTTTTTCTAATACATATATCCTGTCTGCATGCATGATGGTACTTAATCGATGGGCTATTAAAATTGAAATTTGTTCTTTGGCACTCGAAATATCTTTGATAGTATTAGTGATTTCTTCTTCTGTGATCGAGTCAAGTGCAGAAGTAGCTTCGTCGAATATTAAAAGATGTGGCTTTCTTAGTAAGGCACGTGCAATAGAAAGCCGTTGTTTTTCTCCTCCGCTTAATTTAAGACCTCCTTCACCAATTAAAGTTTCTAATCCTTTTTCCGCTCGGGAAATCAAGTTTGAGCAACTTGCTTTTTGTAATACTTCCTTTAGTATTTCATCTGTTGCAGACGGATTTACAAATAATAAGTTTTCTTTTATAGTGCCACTAAATAAATTGGTGTCTTGAGTTACAAATCCAATTTGTTTTCTTAAGTCGTCAAAATGAATCGTGTTTTCGTCTAATTTGTTATAGAAAATATTTCCTTCTTGTGGACGATAGAGCCCAACTAAAAGTTTCATTAAAGTAGATTTTCCACTACCTGATGGACCAACAAAGGCAATAGTTTCTCCTACTTTCACATCAAAACTGATATTTTCAATTGCCTTGTGAGAGGCAGTTTGATGCTGAAAAGAAACACGGTCAAAAGAAAGCGTTTCTATATTTCCCAGGTGTGCAGGGTTGGCAGGCTCAGTTTCAGGCGCCTTCGTCATTAAGTTATTAAAGTTATTGAGGGAAGCTTCTGCTTCCCGGTAAGAAAGTAAAATATTTCCTATTTCCTGCAAAGGACCAAAAATGAAGAATGAAAAAACTTGCATCGTTACCAATTGCCCTGCATCCATTTGGTTGTGAAAAATTAACCACATTAAAATAAATAGGATTACCTGTCTTAGGGTATTCACCATAGTACCTTGTATAAAACTAATACTCCTTATGCGCTTTACTTTGGTTAATTCAAGTCCTAATATTTTATAGGTATTTTTATTAAGTCGTGCAACTTCTTGTTTAGTAAGTCCGAGACTTTTAACCAGTTCAATATTTCTAAGTGATTCAGTAGTTGAACCAGCAAGTGCAGTAGTTTGACCTACAATATTTTTCTGAATGCTCTTTACTTTTTTACTAAGTAGATTGGTTATAAAGGTTAAAGAAACTATACCAATTAAATAGGCTATTGGAATCCGCCAGTTAATAAACATAGCCGCATATACAAAAACGAATACAACTCCCACTAATATTCCAAAAAGAACATTTATAAAGCCGATCATGAATTTTTCTACATCAGTTCTAACTTTTGTTAAAATCGATAAGGTTTCGCCACTACGTTGGTCTTCAAATTGTTGATAAGGAAGTTTCATTGCATGTTGAAGACCGTCAGTAAAAACTTTTGCTCCAAATTTTTGGATGATTACGTTTAAAAAATAATCCTGAAAGTTTTTTGCAATACGGCTTACCATTGCAACAGATATAGAGAACAGCAAAATATAAAATACGCCTATGTGTAAATAGGGACTTCCCTTTTTAGTAATCCATTCATAGTTCCAGAAAAATACTGACCAGTTGAATTTGCCTGTCGAAACTGATTGCTGTTCATTGGCAAGATTGACCATTTTACCTAGCAAAATAGGGTCTAAAAGTGAAAATCCAATGTTAATCGCAGCTAGTCCAAGTGTAAGAATAACTAGCCATTTATAGGGTTGTAAGTATTTGAATAAAATTTTCATTGTATAAAAGGGGATAAATTATTTCCAGGTTTATTATTAAAGCAAATATCGCAAAAGTTTTTCCAAGTTGATACTTATATGTTTACCTGTGATCATAATTTTGGAATCGTATTTTTTTACAAAATATTTTTATAGAACTACTCAGCATAAGCTTTCCTTTTATTATATAAGAATAATTTCGGTACTTTGATGTTTATATTATAAAAAATGAAGATTAGCGCTTTTACCTATGTAAGAAATGGCAAGACTTTTGGCTATCCCTTTATTGAGTCTATTAAAAGTTTGTTACCGATAGTAGATGAATATATTGTGGTGGTGGGCGATAGCTCTGACGGCACTAGAGAAGCAGTTGAAAATATTGGAGATGACAAAATTAAAATCGTAGATACTATTTGGGATGATAATTTAAGAAAGGATGGAAAGGTGTTTGCACAACAAGCTAATATTGGATTGGATAATACAAGCATTGAAAGCGATTGGCTTTTTCATTTACAGGCAGATGAGGTGATTCATGAAAAGGACTATCCAATTATTTTGCAAAACTTAGAACAGAATCTTTCCAACAAAAAAGTGGATGGTTTTCTTTTGAGATTTATTAATTTTTTTGGAGATTTCGATCACTATTGCCCTTCACGTAGGTTTCATCAACGTGAAATTAGAATTATTCGAAATGACCGTTCCATTAGAAGTTATAAGGATTCAATGGGTTTTAGAAAATTCCATACTCCGGAACTTGTTAATGAAAAAGGCACTAAGCTTTTAGTTAAGCAAATAGAAGCTGCTGTTTACCATTACAGCTGGTCCAAGGCACCTAAAACGCAAAAGGCAAAAAATATTGAATTTAGCAAAAGGTATCATCCTACAGATGATTTTATTAAAGACTTTGACGCGGTCCATGGCGAGGCATACGATTACCACCAATATGATTATTTGAAGGTGTTTACTGGCTCACACCCTGCAGCAATTCAGCAAGTAGTGGCGGCGCAGGATTGGGAATTTATCTATGACCCTTCGAGAAACAATATGACTAGAAAGGAAAAAATTATGAAATTTTTGGAAATGCTTACCGGTAAACAATTTTTTATTTATAAGAATTATAAAGTAAAAAAATGCTTTGATTCGATGGGGTGGTGAATTTTATTAGGCCTTTTCGCCTCTGGATAATTTAAGAATCTCATACAACTTACTGAAGTAATTTATTTTAGAAGAGCTAAAGATGTCTTTTTCGTTAAAAATGAGAGATAAAATAATTTCCATATAAAATCTCCATTAACTTTCAGTAGAGAGAGATCATAAAAATCAAAGTAGATTTTTTTTTCAATTTGATTGTTTTTTAATAGTTCGATCCAATTGAGTTCTTTTAAAAATAGATAGTATCTTTTGATACAGCTTGGTTAACTACTTTCTTTTATGATTATGGTTAGGATAATATTTTTGTAAGTCTAAGCCACTATTGATAGTTTTTATTTTTCTATGAAGGCATCTCCATTATAAGTACATAGAATATTAATAACTAGAGGATGCGGCATGTGGTATTTTATTATGAGTTAAAAAGTAAATTAAATCTATTTACTATGCTTATTTTTACAAATAAACAGTTCCACTTTCTTGTGAAAGCAACTTTAATATCAGCAAATAAATAAACGACATTAATTTTCTTATAATTCCATGAAAACCGATCAACCGCATAATGAAAATAGTATATCTGATCCGCTGACGCCCGTTATTTCAATTGTTATGGCAACCTTTAATGGAGGTTTATACCTTACGCAACAAATGGAATCTATTGTATTGCAAACTTATCCAAATATTGAAATCATTATAGTAGATGATTGTAGTACAGACAATACGATTGAAATACTGGAAAGGTTTCAACAACAATATTCCAATATAACTATATTTAACAATGCTTCGAATCTAGGGTATATTAAAAATTTTGAAAAGGGCTGCTCGCTGGCTAGCGGGGAATATATTGCGCTTTGCGATCAGGACGATTATTGGCACCCAGATAAAATAAAAAAAATGAAGGCAGCCATTGGTGATTTTCCATTGGTTTATTGCGATTCTATTTTATGTGATGAGGATCTTCAGCCCATCGGAGTAAATATATCGGATAGGGTTAGTTGCCGTGATTTTGATAATTGTTTACAGCAGGCAATATTTTGCAGGATATACGGGCACGCAACACTTATAAAAAAATCTTTGATACAACATGCAATGCCTTTTCTTGACGTGATTCCGCATGACTGGTGGTTATGTTATATTGCTACTTTTTATGGAGGCATGAAATATATACCCGAACCATTGGCTAGCTACCGGCAACACAGCGCCAATATATTTGGGGCAGCGGGCGGCAAAAGCCGAAAGCATAATAAGTTAAATAAGGCAGAAAAGAAGCGTCTTGAAATGAAGAAGATACGTTTAAGGATAAACGCTTTTTATAAAATCTGTCCTGATGACTGTATCAAAGAAAAAGAAGTATTGAGAATGCTGGCAAAAACCTATCAAAATTTTTCGTTGATCAATAATTTTCAAAGGATGGTATTATTCTTTAATAATTATGAACAGTTGCTCGCTTCAAAAAAACGATCTGTCATCAGGAAATTTCTTTTTTGTTTTAAAATGTTTGTTAAGATAAAATGATGATTAACTCCTTAGTAGAAACTTCTATATATTTCCAGATATTTTATGGCCGCCTTTTTCCAATTAAACAAAGCTGACCTATTTTGTATTTTCTCTTTTGCATTTGTACTAGAATAATGCTGCAATCCTTGCTGAATAGTTTGCTGCATATCGATCTTTTTAAAGGAATCAAAGTAGTAGCAAACCTCCCCGCCAATTTCGGGAAGGGAAGTATATTTTGATAAAAAGATGGGTACGCCAAAATGCATAGCTTCTACCACAGGTAATCCGAAACCCTCTGTTAGCGAAGGGAAGACAAATGCCAAGCAATTTTTTAGATACCATTGTTTGTCATTTTCGCTTATCGGACCCGTAAAATGAACCCTGTCAGACACACCTTGATTTTTAGCATTCATTAGAATCATTTGTTTATATGATTCGCTTGTTGTAATACCTGCGATAATGATGTGCTTATCATTTCCCTCAAGTAAAGCTGGTAGCACATGAAAATTTTTTTTCTCCATTATGGTGCCAATTGTAAAAAAAAATGGTGCGGAAACCGATAGGGCAGGTGTAGTTAATTGTTCAATTGCCTTTATGTTGCAACCGTTATGAATTACTGTATGAGGTTTATCGCTAAGATCAATATATCGTTGCACATCATTCTTCGTAAATTCAGAGATAAATGTTACATGGTTGGCCAGCTTTATTTTATGTTCAAGGGCTTTAATAAACTGGTTTTTCTTTTGGTCGCTTTTATTAATATTATGTAGCAGATTGATGTCGTGAATTGTTAAAACTATCGGTAATTTTTTGGGGAGATATGCTGAATCCTGATGTGTGGAATGCCAAACTGAATAATTCTTTAAGGAAGGCATTACTAACTTATGCCATGGTTGTTGAATAATATACCGTTCATTTTTTCCAAAAAAATTCCGTTCCTTTGCAGGAAGATAAAAGCTTAGTTCTTCTGAGCGCGTTTCGATGGATTCCTGCAATGAAAATCCAAGGTTCTGACAAAAATGAAATAGCCCTGTATGAGGATATTTCATTCTTTCGAAATCTAAGACAATCATTCTCTTTTCCATTTTTTTTTAACTTTTTTTGTTAAACGGCGTTTCCATATTAATAGAATTTTAATTTTTTTTAGGTTATTCCTATGGAGTCGTAAAAATATACAAATTAATGTTAGTTTACTTGCGGTCAATAAATAATTTTTAAACTGGTTTATTTGTCTGTTGTTTTAATCAATAATTTCAATCATCTATGCAGGCATCTGTAGTAATTTCATATTATAAGAACATTGCTAATTTAGAAATGCTATTATTGGCATTGAGAAACCAATCTTCTAAGAATACTTTTGAAGTGATTATTTCGGAAGATGACGATGCCCTAGAAACAAAAAAATTTATCAGTCAGCAACAACCTCTTCTTCCCTTTTCTCTAATTCATGTTTCACAATCTGACGAGGGTTTCAGAAAGTGTAGGGCTTTAAATAGAGCTATTGCAGCCTCTTCAACCGATTTTATTTTATTTTTGGATGGCGATTGTGTTCCTCACAAACATTTTGTTAAACAATATTTATTGGCAAAAAAACCGGGACGAGTTTTATATGGCAGAAGGGTTATGCTAAGTGATAGATTTTCGTCTGTTTTATTTAAAAACAAAAATTTTGCTGAAATTACTGTTTTAAATTTATTAATGAAAGGATGCAAACGCGTTGAAGAAGGATTGTATTTGCCATTTGTACCTCAAAGGTTTAAGCAAAAAACCAATGGTAGATTGTTAGGGTGCAATATGGGCATTTTTAAAAAGGATTTATTATCTATCAATGGCTTTGACGAGGATTATGTTTTTGCAAGAAATGGCGAAGATTCTGATATTGAATGGAGATTGGAAGCGTTGAAAAACTTGACATTTTATTCCATGAAATTTAGTGCGATTGTTTATCATCTCTATCATGTAGAAAGAAATACTCCAGAAATTGACCATAAAAACAATCTGATTCTAGAAAATAAAATAACTCAAAATAATTTTTTTTGTATCAATGGGATTCAAAAAATTATTAATAACCTATGAAAATATTATTCATTTGTAGCAATCGCTTTGACTACTTACAAGATCTCACCTACGCTGGATTGGTAAGAGTTTTGGGTAAGGAGAATGTCGTTGACTATCCTTGGAACCCGAAGTTTAATTTACCTATTAAGTCTTATCCTAAAAATCTTGGATTTAATTCTATTTCTTTTCGTTTTCCTTTCATGAATAATTTTAAGGAAATCGACTTTGTTATACTGGCTTCAGCAAAAAAGGATGCGCTTGAAACTTATCTAAAAATACTTCCCTTAGTAAAAAATAAACCCATACTATTTCTTGATGGAGGAGATTTTTCTGAAATTGGGGGAGATTTTTATCGTGAACACTCTGGGGATCTTTACGAAGCGGTTATTAAGCAAAGGCCTTTTGATATCATTCTTAAGCGAGAGTATATTTCTTCTCTTCACGGTCATCATTCCAATATTTTCCCTTTTCCTTTTTCTTTTCCCTATAATATTTCTTTACCTCCTTTAGCAGAAAGTTTAAAAACATACGATGTCTCTTTTTGGGGACAACAGTATCCTCAAATTAGAACGGATGCACTGAATCTTTTGGCTGGAAAATATGATTGCAATCAAAATGGAACAACGCTAGATCAAAATTTTCAAACTTACAAAAGGAAGGGCTTATTTTATTTGGAAGAGATTTCAAGATGCAAGATTGTTTTAAATTTTAGAGGTTTTGGTTGGGATACAATGCGCTATTGGGAAGTTCCTGCTACAGGTACTTTTATGATTAGTCAGGAACCCAAAATTTCGATTCCTAATAATTTTGAGTCTGGCAAACACCTTGTTTGGTGTTCCGATTCTCTGGATGATTTAATAGATTTAATTGATTATTATTTAGCACGTCCTTTGGAAAGAGAGGAAATGGCAGTAAATGCTCGAGAACATCTAATAAAGTATCATCTTAATACCGCGAGGGCAGCAACATTAATAGAAATTGTTCAGCGTATTTTATAGTAAAGCGGATTGTTATGATATTCGAGTGAGGGGTAAATAATGAACTTTGAGTCCCTCATTTTTTTTATGGTATCTCAAATAGGTATTTAATAATCTTTCTGAAAGATTTCCAAAAATCCTAATTTGTAGCGGATCCTCAGTAATTATCAGATCTTTTTTTACTTCGAATAAAATATCAAAAAGAAAAGTAAGGTATCCATCCCAAAAACTCCAACTAGCTATGAGCATGTTGTACCAAGAACAAGTAAGTCCATCTCCCATTGCATTAAAACTACTACTATACTGAGGGTATAATTTTTTTATAGCAGCTTCTGTTAAATTCCAAGAAATTTCATCGTGGTCTCTAAAATATTGTTTTTTAACACTCCACTTTTTTAGTTTAATAAATCGATAAGGAATCGGACTAATTACTTTTCCAGCTAATAAATTGGTTTCAATTTCTTTATATAATTGATCTGTAAATATTTTTTTAAAGGCTACTTCTCTATCTGTATAGTGATATTCTTTTTTTAATTTAGACCAATGAAGATGATTACAAAAGTATCTTCTATAATGGCATAACCCCCAATAAGGCAATTGCTGTGCATCGTAATTTTTCCAGATATAATAAGCTACCGTGAGTTCTGAGAAATTTTTGTTCCAAGAAGAAATATTATCTCCCGTATCATCTCCTTCAATGTCTAAATCAAATTCGGCGATTGCTTTTCCAGCATGAATAGGATGTATGTAGGACACTGGGGGTACAGGAAAATTTTTGTAAAAAAATGCTGAAAATATTGTAAAAATATCTTTTTCATTTTTTTGAAAATTTTTCATGATGAGAATTTCTTTTTCTTTTCTGTTTGAATACTAAAGTTATTTTATTTCTGTTAATGATACAATTTTTATTGGGCCATATGACAACTTATCCTCCCCATCCCTCTCTGTCTAAACTTCTATATTGGATTGCTTCGGCTAGGTGTTCAGACTTGATATCAGCACTGGTTGAAAGGTCTGCAATCGTTCTACTTACTTTTAATATTCTATCATATGCCCGAGCAGAAAGATTTAGTTTTTCCATTGCAATTTTTATAAGAGTTTGACTAGCTGTATTGATGACACAAAATTCTTTTAGCATTTTACTACTCATTTGTGCATTGGCATATACTCCTTCGGAGTCTTTATATCTTTCGACTTGTATATCCCTTGCTTTAATAACCCTTTCGCGTATTCGATCACTTTTTTCAAAGGGTTGGGTAGACGATAATTCACTAAAAGCTACTGGAGTTACCTCTACATGCAAATCAATTCTATCTAATAAAGGACCTGAAATCTTGTTTAAATATTTCTGAACAGCACCTGGCGGACAAGTACATTGTTTGTCGGGATGGTTAAAATACCCGCATGGACAAGGGTTCATGGAAGCTATCAACATAAAACTTGCGGGAAATTCTAATGCTATTTTTGCCCTTGAGATGGTAACTTTTCTTTCTTCCATTGGTTGACGCATCACTTCTAAAACTGTTCGCTTAAATTCAGGAAGTTCATCTAGAAATAATACTCCGTTATGTGCCAATGAAATTTCTCCTGGTTGTGGATTACCTCCACCACCTACTAGTGCTACATCTTTTAATAGAATATTGATAGGAGGTTATATTGAATTCACTTTTAAGTTTTTACTTAACAGAGGTTTGATAAACTTTTATCACAAGTAAAATTAATTTAATAGATTATTTTTTATCGTTTTCCTCCACTTCGTAATACTTATAATCAGAATATAGATAATATTCCTCTATATCGTTCAAACGAGAGTTTGTATAAAGGTAATTTTTAATAATTTTTAGGGTGTATTTAAATGGGGTTACCCCCCATAATACCTATCCTATATCTAATAAGTAACTAAAATGGAACAACTAGGAGTTATGATTCGTAAGTGGGAGTATGATACTGGTGGATGTTATTACAATGTATCAAAGAGAAATTTGAATAAACAACTTAAAACCCTTCATAAGAAACTTAAAAAGTATTTTCCAGTATTCATTGAATATTCTGTTGAAAAAGATAAAACATCCAACAAGTATCATTCTCATCTTATGATACATCACGAAAATAACCAAAAAAGAATATTTGAAATTCTGATGAAGTTTATTGGAGGAAATGAGTGGAAGAAAAGAAAGATTGGATTAGAAGTATATGAGGAATGTAATGGAAAGTATGGATTTATTCATGTTCAAGATGTAATTCATCATGAACTTTATAGAAGTTATATCAATAAATACGGAGAACTTAACACTCTATTTTAAATACTATGGAAAAACCAATACTAACAAAAGAAGAGATAAAATGGATGAAGGAGAATATGAAAGAAGTAGTATCCGAATTAAGAACCAAATCAGAACTGATAAAGAACTTCTCCAAAGAATTAGAAGAATTCAGAATAAGACAAGATAGGGTTGGGTACAATACCAAATTCAGTGAATTACTAAAAAAAGAAGAGGAAACAACAAATGGAAGAAAGAATAAGTAAACAAGAGTTAATGAAGATGTATAAGGTTAATAGAAGTACCATAGAAGAGTGGAGGAGAAGGTTTGGATTACCAATTATAGAAATATCATCTCACAAAAAATACATCAGGAGAGAGGACTTAATGAAGTGGGAGAATCAAATGAGGGATGGGTTGTGTGAATTGAGTTTAACTCCAACTAGTGTGTAAGAATTGAATTAGATATACTCCCGAAAATACACTCCATATAAGTATCCTATGAGTATTTCAAAAAACCTTTCTTTGTTTGAAGGAAAAGAGAAAGGTGGAATCGAGAGAGACCATCTTTTCTGAAACCTTAACCACTAATAGATAGAAATTTAGGTAGTTTAAATCCAATACCCGAATCTGAATTCGAGATTATCAATTAACTGATAATTTAATCCCACATACCAGTATTTTCAAATAATAGGTTATGTGTTTTACATTTTGGACACTGATATTTCTCATTCATCAGTACATATCCTTCCGAACCAAAGGATCCCATTCCCCAATCAAAAACACAATCTCGATATTCATCAGAATCCATATCACTAACCTCCTTCCCAAACATCACCATTTCCTTTCTACACTTTGAACACTTTTTTGAAGGTGAATATATGTTCTGAACACTCAAAGTTCCACAATCGTAACAAGAGAAAGGAATTTTAACTGATTCTAGAAAATCCCTCATACCCCCTCCAACCATCATTTGTTTAAATGGGAATTTACAATTTGAACAATGTGGAGTTATGAGTGAACCCATAGAAATACCTTTTACATTACAACCTCAACTGATTCAATACACTTGGATTAGAAATGAAATATCTAACCATCTTCTCCTTGAACTCCTTCTTTTCAAAGAATTCATAAAGTTTGGTACTGGTATCCAGAGTCTTAATATTCTTATCCTCGTATATCTTCAAAATCTTATCTGTCTTATTAGAATCAGTATTATTTGAATAGATTACCTTTTGGAATTCCTCATCCCCAACAATATCATTGAATAGTTTCTTTGAACTTTCCTCAGTACCCTCTGGGAGTTTACCATAGTATTCGTTTATCTCATTCAGAATTTGAGATAACAAATCAAACTCTTCCTCATTTCTACCACTTCCCTCTCCGTATGTATGAGGTTCGAATGTTGTATCCTTCTCTTCTAATGAGATGTTGAGTTTCCCTTTAATATCTAAATTCAGAGATTCTAAATCAATCAAATCAGAAACATCCAATACATCATTTCCATCTACTGGGAACTTCTTTCTCAAATACTCAAAGAATATGTAATGTTTCTCTAATTCATGATTATCAAACTGATGAATCATTGAAACAAATCCATATAATTTACAATAGTTTGAAATCTGACTACGAGATAAATCCCTCTTCTCCTTTTCTAACTCATCCCATCGTTTTAATACATTGGTTAATATCGGTTGAAGTAGAGAATCATCTCTCTTCTTTAAGAAATATGTAGTTACCCAATCATTAACCTCTTGGGGGGTGAATAAACTATAATTTCTAATCCTATCCAATATATCATATACAAGGTTCGGGTCTGTCTCCTCTGAAAGAATTGTGGTTTGATAGAAGTTTTGGAAGGATTCCTGAATGGTTTCTACCTTATTCACAAAATCCAAAACGAACGTATCCTTCTTACCTCTCATCTTACGATTCAAACGAGAGAGAGTTTGAACACATTGAACCCCTTGTAGAGGTTTATCAACGAACATTGAGTGAAGTAATGGTTCATCAAACCCTGTTTGGAACTTATTACAGACAATTAGAACCCTATACAGAGGGTTTTTGAACCCAGATGGAATGTCAGTACCATCGAACCCATTCACCTTGTTTAAAGAGGTTTCTGATACCTTCTCACCATTGTATTCAATCTCCCCACTAAACCCAACCAAACACTTAATTCGGTTATGTAATCCCTTTTCTTTGAGTTGTTTGTTCATCTCCATATAGAACTTCACGGTATCCTCAATAGAACGAACTACAACCATACCCTTACCTCTTCCCTCGATTGATTTAACCGTGGTATTTAGAAGATGGTCAATGACCACACCTACTTTACGAGATATGGTTTCAGGGTTTGAATCCACCCATTTAATGATTTCCTTCTTACCTCTACTTTCAGGTAGTTCTACATCCTCTTCGGATTTACCCTTCAATTTGAACCACCTCTTAACGGGTGTAAAGGATTTAAGTACATCCAAAGTAAACCCCTCTCCAATGGATTGTTTCATCGTATAGGTATGGAATGGTTTCTTTTGAGTTGTTCCTTCTACTGGTGTACCAAAGATTTCAATAGTGGATGGTTTAGGTGTACCAGTGAAACCAAAGAAACTGATATGGTTTTGTTTCTGACGGGATTTCATTTCAGAACGAAGTTGAGAAATGGTTTCATTTACTAAATCATCATCTACTTCAACCTCATCTTCATCTTGTAAATTGAATGATAGTGTTTTGTTTAAGTTCTTCGTTCCCTTTCCACCTTGTGATGAGTGAACCTCATCCACAATAACACCAAACTTCATTCCATTCAGTTCTTTCATTCTACTGACTACAACGGAGAATTTCTGAATGGTGGTAATAATAATGTTCTTACCCGTTTCAAGTGATTTCTTCAATTGTTCAGAGTTCTTATCAATTTGTTGAACCACACCTTGAACCTTCTCTAAACTCTTAACAGTATCTTGAAGTTGTTTATCCAATACCTTTCTATCGGTGATGATAATGATGGAATCAAACACCCTATCTTGTCCTTCGTTCTTGAAGAGGTTTGTCAACATAAAGGATAACCAACCAATTGAATAGGATTTACCTGAACCAGTTGTATGTTGAATTAGGTAATTACTTCCAACACCATCTAAAATTACTTGTGATTTCAGTTTTCTGATAACCTCTAATTGGTGGTATCTTGGAAATATTAGAACATTCTTTTTCTTCTCAATTACCTTCTTCTTTTCATCACTCCATTCAAAATCTGATACTTCGGTAAAGAGGACAAAGTTTTCTAAAATATCTAGAAGGGATGTTGGAGTAAGGATTTCTTTCCAAAGGTAATCCACCTTATATCCCTCACTTTGGGTTTCTTCGTTTCTTAATGATTTGTTGAATGGAAGAAAGAAAGTATCCTTCCCCTTCAACTCAGTTGTCATATTAACCAAATCATTATCGACACTGAAATGACAGACACATCTTTGGAATTTAAGAAGTGGTTCTCCAAATGGATTCCTATCGAACTTATACTGATTATCTGAATTGATTATCGTTTGTCCAGTCAGTTGATTCTTTAACTCAATGGATAGGATTGGAATTCCATTAATAAAGATTACAATATCAATTGAGTTATTGTTGTTGGGGGAGTAATGTAACTGACGTACGAAAAGGAATTTATTTTTAAGGTACTTATCTTCCCTATATTTCTCATTCAGAGAACTAGATGGTTGAAAGTAGATGGTTTTAATATTACCCCCATGTACATCATTGAAACCTTTTCGAAGAACATGAATCAAACCTTTATTTTCAATCTCCTTATCTAATCTTTTAAGAATGTTTGAATCAGTATTATCTCCATATTTCTTCAATAAGGTATTGTAAGTATCCTTTTGAGTTTCCTTCAAAAATTCGATAAAATCATCACCGACCAAACAAATGTTTTTATCATACCAACCATCAGTTGTCTTATGGATACGAGATGTAAATTGTAACACATCGTCAATTAGAGAGGTAAGGTAACTCTCAATATATTCTTCGTATCTTCTTTCAGTTGGAATTTTTACCATAACCTTATTGTGTTACTTTAATTTTTCCAGTAACCACTTCTGAAATGAGTGACTGTCTGTATTCTTTTAATAAATCAATCTTCTTTTGTTCTAATTGGACTAAATCATCAATTTCTTTTGTTTTAGAATCAAGGTATTCAATAATTTTATTTTGTTCTTCAAAGGGTGGTAGAACCATTTTAAAATCACTCATATTTGATAATCCTAAAAATGGAAAGGTTGAACCATGACCCAAAACTAAATCAACTCCACAACGAAATACATCAGACTTGGTAATATAAAAAACATACTTTGATGATAAACCATTTTTCCCACGTAAATAAGTCACTTGTGGATTAATTATAAAATAAGGATACTCATTATCATAATCAGTAACATAACAAACTTTCCCAATTGAACCACCACGATTTACTAATAAAACATCATCATTATTTGAAAATCCAATTCTAAATTTAGTAGTTCGTTCAAATGGTAATCTGTCACAATCTAACCATTCAACTTTACCATCTTGAATGTCCCTAGGTTTAATAAAAGGAACTCCATTTTTAATAAACTCTTCTGGATTAGGATATTCTCCACCATGATTTCCATCTTGAAAATCCAATCTATTTGTTTGTAATAACTTATGTAAACTAATTAATAACCAATGTTCAGGTATCTCCCCAATCCATTCAATCCCACTATCCTTCATTTTTACATTAGGATTCAATCCCTTAGTAACAACCTCATTGATAAGTGATGTTCTTTGTTCTTTTAAGAGGGTTATTTTCCGTTCTTTTGTTGAAATCAACTTATCTATTAATTCGGTTTTTTCATCCAAGAATTGAACGATTTGGAGTTGTTCTAATATGGGTGGGATAATCAGTTTGGTTTCCCTTACATAGTTCCCATTTACGTGTGGGATTCCCATTCCAGTGGTATTTGATTTAAAATCATTCTCAAATAATTTCAATAGATAATAACCAAATTCTTTATTTAAACCTTGGTCAATTATTGTTAACAATGAGACCGTTGAAGATAAAATCCCATTTCTGTTTATTTTTATGATTTCACCTGAATTTGAACCATCCCATAAAATCCCAATATCTCCATCTTTAACCTCTACAATATTTTTATCAATTGAAAATTCAGTAGGTTCATTTCCTCTCAATACATCCATTGAAAGATATGGTAAACCATTAACTATTGGTTCATCAAGTAATTCACTTGGAATTTTACCTTTTTGAATTTTGAATGAATATATCAACCTTTTGGTACTCCATTCATTTGGTATCTCTCCAATCCATTCAACACCTGATGGTTTATATGATTGATATTTATTCATTATCCAATCAGTTTATTCATTATACCATCAGACTCCTTTTCTAAATCCAATAACTCTTTCGTTAAATCACTCAGAGAACGAAGTGGTTTGTATTGATAGAAGTACTTTGTAAAGTTGATTTCATACCCAATACTATCTTTACTTCTATCCATCCAACTTTCAGGTAAATGTGGTTTCACTTCCCTCTCAAAATATTCATCAACATCTACTCCTAAAGGGACTCTCTCATTATCTCTTAATGAACCATCCGTTTTCACTACCCCTTTTTTATCCTTAACTATTACTCCATTTTCTCTTAAAGGTTGTTCAATAAAAACCTTTGTGTAACCAAAGAATTTATTTTCAAAGATTTTAGAAATCTCTGTTTCTTTGAAATCCGAATAAGTTTTTAGTATCAATTCTCTTTGTTCATCAGAAACCTCTTTTCTTTTACTTCCCAATGATTTCTTCATTGGTTTGAAAAGATTTGAACCATCAATTAATTGAACCTTCCCTTTACGATTAGATTTTTTATTATTACTTACAATCCAGACATAGGTTGTAATTCCAGTATTAAAGAAAAGTGAATCAGGTAACTGAACCACACATTCTAACCAATCATTCTCAATAATCCATTTACGAATTTCACTTTCACCTCCACCACTGTCACCCGTGAATAGTGGAGAACCATTGAATACAATACCAATCCTAGAACCTTGGGTTTCCATCTTTGAAATAAGATGTTGAAGGAATAGAAGTGAACCATCTGACACCCGAGGAGTACCAACCGAAAATCTTCCTCCTGATTCACTAGATTCATTTAAAACTTGTTTCTCTTCCGATTTCCAACTTACACCGAATGGAGGATTTGTAATCATATAATCAAATCCTCTACTTGTATGTTGGTCTTTAGTAAGTGTACTACCTAATTTGATATTATCGGGTTCTTCATCAGTAATTAAGAAATCAGATTTACATATTGAATAGGTTTGGGGATTAAGTTCCTGACCAAATAGGTTAATATCCACTTTTGGATTGATGTTTTCATGTACCCAATTTTTACCAATGGATAACATACCACCAGTTCCACAACAAGGGTCATATACTGAAATAATCTTATTGGGTTGAGATAACTTATCCTTATCAGGTGAGAAGACCAATGAAACTAATAGTCTGACGATATCTCTGGGGGTATAATGTTCTCCTGACGTTTCATTTGACATCTCTGAAAACTTACGAAGTAGTTCCTCAAAGATGTTACCCATAACGTGATTTTCGATAACATTTGGATGTAAATCAATATCAGTAAACTTCTCAATTAGAATATAGAGTTTGTCATTTGAATCAAGTTTATCAATATGTTTCTGAATACCGAAATTCTGAATGATGTCTTGAACATTCGTTGAGAATGAACTCAAATAATCATAGAAATTTTCAGAGAGTTTATTGGGTTCATCTTTCAATCTATTTAAATCATATCTCGAATAGTTTGAAAACTTTAAATTCAACTTTGAATTGATGATTTTAGATGTATCATCAAACTTATCCTTGTACTCTTGATGTACCTTGATAATCTCATTCTTTTTACCTTCAAGTACACAATCCAATCTCCTCAAAACTAGAAATGGGATGATTACATCTCCATATTCGTGTTGTTTAAATAACCCCCTCAACACATCATCACATACATTCCAGATGAAAGATGATATTTCGTTATGATTCGACATTGTATAATTGATTTAATAATTTCTATTTACTTCTTACCACCCCACTCATATCTATCTACTCCATTCTTTGTACACCAGGTACACCAATCAGATATAGATTTCAAGTTATGTGTCTCACTTTTAAATCCCTCCCATTTATTATGAAAGATTTTGTAACGTGAATACTGAGATACAAGGGTTCTTAATTCATCCTTTAAAAAATCATATGGGTCTTCAGTCCAGTCTTCCCCATATATCTCTGACATTACCTTTCTTATTTCCTTTTCATCTCCGAAGTATATCTGTTTTCTATGTTGAGTGTTTTCTACTCTACCATATAGTTTATACACTCTTTCAATATCCTTTTCTCCATATTGTTTTTTTAGGATTGGGACCTTTTTGAATGTCTTCACTTCACCATCAATATATCGTTTTGACAATGAAGTTCTATCTCTCCTCTCAATAGAACAATTCAACTGAAAGTTCTTATCAATGTGGGTGATTTTATCATAAAACATCTTCACATTCATCTCCCAACCTCCATTTTCGAAATCTCCTTTGATCTTGAATTGTTCTTCTTTAATAAGATTTGTAAGTTTTTCAATCTCCTTTTGATAGTTTGAAATCTTTACTGAACTATCCCCAATATGTCTTTGATAGTTTCTATACCCCTGATAGTTTATCCTCTCTTCCTCAGTAAGAGAATTGAAAACTTCTTTCGGTAGAAAGTCTACAAACCACTTCTGTCCCTCTCCGATATATCGTTTCTTTTTCTTCATTATAATTGAACTATTCGAAAATTGGGGAATCAGAGTTACAAGGGTGTGTATTTGGGGTATCAACGTGACCACTTTCCATATCTATAATATCTTCTCCATCATACTTTCTTACCTCACTTAACTCCATACCACAATCCTTACAATATTTTGTAATAAGTTCATTCCCACACCAATCATCACATTTCTGTTTCAATTCATCACTCCAATCATCAAATGATGTATTCTCTGGAACCTCATTTTCCAAAGAAAAATACCTGTCATCTTGATAAGGTAAAACCCCACAATTTGAACACACCTCATCTCTACTTGAAACTTTACTACCACATTTTTCACAAAATGAAATTGAAATCGGAGTTCTCTTTTCCATTGGTTAGAAATTAAAGATTAATAAAAATTATAGTACAAGGTAGTGATTCAATCGAAATCAAACAAGTCCTTCACAACCAATTATTAAAATAATGGATAATACCAATTTTGGTAGTGATAAGTACTTTTCTAGCCCATACCTACCACAACCAAGTCACGACCTTTACTAAGAAGATGATAAACAATGAAAAGATATTGAGTTTGGTAGTGATGAGTGTTTTAAACAACTACACCTACCACAACCAAAATTCGAAATTTAGGTATATGATTGATAGTACAGTATAAACATAAAATATAAAATAAATCACGATGAAAAAACAGAAAAAAAGAAACTCAAATTCATTTAGAAAAGAATTAAGAAAGAAAAAGTTACAAATTCAAAAACATCAAAGACATCAATTTTCTTGGAAAATAAAAAGTTTATTTGGAGAAATTGAGACACCAAACAATTCGGAAATTAAGTATCATCCAAGTACACAAAATTTTACAAATTTTACAAATTATATAAATAATTCATTGTGTGATGAAGGTTTTGATTTTGTAATTAATCAAGGAGAAATATCTGATTATAGAACTACTAAAAGACAAAATGGAAAAATAATATTTGATGAAACAATTCGTTCTATCAATTTCAGTTTTTTAAGTAAAGAATTTTATTTACAATTTCAACCATATTTCAATGAAGTTCATTTACATATAATACAAGTTAACCCCCTAAATCAAAAAAACGGATTAGGTAGTAGATTGATGAATAAAATCACAGAAGTGAGTAATCTTCTAAATATAAATATTTCATTAGTTCCTGTATCAGTTGGGGGAGTAGTTCCAATTGAAAAATTAGAGAACTTTTACTCAAAATGTGGGTTCGTTTTAGATACTAAAACATTTCATTGGATTTATGAATCTAAAAAATGTAATGTTTTAAGTGTTAATGAAAGAATTGAATATAGAATGGTAGGATAAATAATTGAAAAACAGACTAAGAATAATATGAAAAGGAAATATTTAACTAAAAGATATGACGGTACACCTTCAAGGATAAAGTTCCTAGGATTCGACTTCTATATCCAGTGTAATGAGAAGTTATCCCGTAAGAATAGAGAAACCTTATTAACTAAATCTGAAAATTATCTTGGTTCTATATACCATTCACTTCCTATATCATTGGATGAGAAAATAAATAAAGGGATTTCCAGTGAATTGGATTGTAGTTTAACTGATATGGAATTATTGGGTGAATGGAATTCGATATACGAGAGGTATGGATACTTAATACCAGATTTTAAGGATAAATGGGAGAAGAAATTCTTAAAAGGAGATACAAAATCCTACAAACCTTCAAACGATGAAAAGTTTGAATCTAAAATCAACGAATTGGAATTTAGGATTAGACAACTCGAACTCCAATTGGGTAAAAAGAGATATGTTGAGAATATGGGTTAAACCTTTGGTTTGTACTTCGTCATATAATACACGAAATCCCATGAAGAAACGGAGGGTTGTTTATCTACCTCATTCAGAATCCTTTTCATTCTTGATTCTAAATAACCCTCTTTCAGTTTCTTTTTCTCCTTTTTTGTAAGTGGTTTTGATTGATTTAACATATATGATACTTTCTAACTTTAACTACGGTCTTTGTAGAAACACCTAATCTACCAGATATATCCCTTATGGATTTACCTTTATCTAATAGGGATATAATCTTCTGGTTGTTTTCCTTTTTGAGAAACTCTTGACGATTTTCAACCGTCCCCACCTTTCTACCTAATTTCCCTCCATTGATTACATACATCTTCCTACCCATTTCGGTTCTTTCAAGGATGTTTTCTCTTTCTAACTCATAGAGTGAACTCATAACGGAAGTAATCAGATTCCAAATTGGGTTCTTTTTACCATTAACTTGAGATTGAAGATTTCCCATACCTTTTACTACTACATTCACCCCATTATCTTCTAACCATTTAAGAGTTGTAAGAGTATCGACAGTATTTCTACCCAAACGAGATAGTTCTTCAACTACTAATTCAGTAACCTTCCCCTCTGATACTAATCCAACGAGTACTTTTCCATTTTCTCTCTCTTTGAATGGTACTTTACCACTTACACCCTTATCAAAGAGTGTTAAATCGTAATTCTCTTTATCCATTTTAAATCTTTCACCATCCTGATTGATGGTTGATGTTCTATTGTATTTGATTTTCATATTCATAGTGGTGTCTTTTATTATTGAACTTAAAAGTACTTCTTTTTAGTGATTTTTCCAAACAAATTCAACTAATTGATGGTGTCTTGTATTCTTTGAATAATATGGACACAAGACCCTGAAATAGAGTGGGTTATATTTGGAAATGTGGTTAACATTTCCTAGATTAGTTATACTGGAGGTCCGTGTTTGACCCGACCCCCCACTTGAGGTTTCTTGTAACTGACAAGTTTTTATTTTCCCAACCCCCAATCGGACACATTTTATTGTCGAGGTCATATTTTTACCCTATAGAAAAAATTCTTCCAAATTCTCCAAGTTCTATAAAAAGTCCTTAATATGTGGTATGGAAAACAAAATTCTATACGGATACCTAAGACAGAGTAAAGAGGATAACGGAGAAGGTTATTCAATCCAATATCAGAAAGACATTGGTGAAAGGGTTAGGAAGAGATTTGGGTTCAATAAGATTATCTTTTTTAATGAAGGTAGTGGGGTAAGTGGAACAACTAATCCATTTGAAAGGAAATTGGGAAGGGAACTTATTGAAAAAATACAAAATGGAGAGGTTAAAAACCTTTTCTTTTATGAATGGAGTAGATTATCTAGAGATAATTTCTTTAGTGAGTATTTGAGAAAAAAGTTCATAGAAAACAATGTATTAATCTATGAAGGAGATTGTTCCGAATCTAAAGACTTAAGTAACCCCATTGACCAGTTAACTTCCTCAATACTTTCTTCAATCTATACATATGAAAGATTGAATATGATTAAAAGGATAAAGGAAGGTCTTTTCCAAAGTAGATTAAATCAAAGATGGGGTGGTGTCTATCTTCCATATGGATACAAACGAGATAAGGATAGAAATATTATTGTTGATGAGGTTGAAATGACTATTTATCTTCAAATGGTAGATTTAATCTTTGATGGTAAATCTATTCGATGGGTTGTAAACTGGTTAAACGATAACTCCATACCTACTAAAGGTGAAAATGTAATCAAAAAAGGTTTCATTAAGAGAGTGGATACAAATGGTGATACAAAAGAAGTAAGTGTGAAATTGGTTCTATGGAGGGATAATGTTGTTAGAGGTATTCTGACAAAACCATACTATATGGGAGAACGGATAGACAAACAAGGTAATAAGTTCAAATTTCCGTCCATATTAACGGAAGAGAGATGGGTTTCACTTCAGAACAGGATTAATGACAATAAATCAGTCAATCGAAATGGAAATAAACCAAAACATAATTACCTTTTAAAAAACCTCCTATACTGTGGTAAAGATGGTAGTAAATTATTAGGGAGAATAAAATCTGATGAAAGAACTTATTTCTGTAACATGAAGAGGAAAGAGATTAGAATGAAGGGAGAGAAACCTTGTACTCTTCCATCCCCTAATCTTGATTTTATTGAGAAATTCGTATGGGAAAAACTTACCTCAATACTATCAAATTCTCATTTAATAAAGGAGGAATTCAAAATCCAAAAACTTCAAAATGAAACTTATAAGACCTCAATTGAAGTATTCGAGAGAGGTTTAAAATCCACCGAGAATAAAATCAAAGAACTAGAGAAGAAGAAATCTAAAATTGTTACCCTATACTTGGAGGAGAGTATAGATAAAGGTACTTACAAAGTAGAATTTGATAAACTTAAAAATGAAGAATTTGAACTCAGAGAAACCATTAAAGACAGTAAGACTAACTTATCTGTATTAGGTGATTCAAAGGGTTGGTTAGATTGGATTAAAAGTTTTGAATTGGAAGTACTAAGTTGGGGAGATAATCTTGACTTCCATTCTAAGAGAGACAAGGTAGAGAAATACATAAAAAGAATAAATCTGAATTATTTTGAAGATTCAAAAAAATATGAGATTGAAATTTTACTTAGGTATCCAATGATAAGTGATGAGTTTGAGTGGAAGGATAAGAAGAATAAATCATTAGGATATAAGATTAAAAAGGGAGGGGATAAAACTAAGTATTATATCAATAAAACCTCATATCAAAAAACAACCACATCAGAGATGGTATGGTGTGGACTTCGATAAGGTCTTTTTGAAATGAGAGTGGCATTTTCAGGCAACTTACCTGCCACACTATGAATTTTTGTAGTTTCCAATGCTTCCTGCAATGACAAAGGCGGAAGAATGGTGGGTAAGCGCTTTGCTAGCATTGTTTTACCAGCTCCTGGCGGTCCAATTAAAATCAAAATGGGTATCGATAATACCACCATATTAACTAACTGAAAATCACTTGATTAGTTTAGATACTTTTAGTGCGGTATTGATACTTGTACTGGTTAAACGTGAAACTTCTCTAATTGACAACCCTTTTTGTAGATACTTTATCACCTCAGGATATTTTTTTAATGTCTTCTCTTTATTGTCCTTTGAATTCTTAGGTCTCCCAAGTACGAACCCTTGTTCACGTTTGTTTTGCAACGAAATACGTACCCGATTTTTAAGTGTCAGGGTCTCCATTTTTGAAATTTCCGATACGATTGCTAAAATCAGACCGGTAAGATGATTCTCTTTACCATTATCATCTAATGTGTGAAGGTTTAGATTTTGAATAAAAAGGGAAACTGAATTATCAGTTAGAAATTTTGTTAACTGGTAAAATGAAAGTGGACTCCTTGTTAGTCGACTAATTTCCCAACAACAAACAATATCAGGTTTTAATTCTAAAACCACGTTTTTCAGTTGACCAATTCCAATTCGATCTTCGTTGCGTTTTGTCCCCGATATAGTTTCCCTAATTGTCGAAACTATTTGCCAATCATTTTTTTTACAAACATCTATTAAGAGATTTTCTTGATGATCGTACTCTTGTTGAATCGTGGATTTTCGAATAAATAATACTACCTTTTTCATATCTTATTTTTGATACAAAAATAAGTATAATCCAGTGATTACCAGAGTTTTATGTATTTTATTTTATACTATACTGATTGCCAATCAAGTATATATCTAAATAAGATTTCACTATTGATGAAATAAAATAACTGACTGATTCAATGTCACCTGAATATCCAATTTTGTTGTTTAATGGATACACCTCATTTTTCTTTAAATCATTTTCAATAATACTTTTTACGAAGAGATTATGTGAAGTAGACCTTAACTCTAATGTTATCTCTGGGTCAGGAACTATCTCAAAAACTACACCTTCTTTATCTTTAACTTTTTTCATTTTTATTAAATTGTTTTGATTTGAAATGATCGATTTTCATTCTTTCAACTATCATCTTTGCTTGATTTTCAGTTATTATGATTTTCAATTTTTTCTGATTTTTTGGAGGTTTGTTAACTACTAAATCTGTTATTTTCATATTGGTTAATGTTATATCGAATTCAAGGTTTGGTGAACTTCAGTTTTATTGTTGATTTTTATTCCAAATGGTATAGGTCTTTGTTCTCTTATCTTATAAATTTCATTGATTACATCTTCCCCAAGTTTTAATACTGGTGTTGATTTGCAATTCACAGAAACTCCAATTTTAATTGACTCTTTGATTTTATCTAGGTTATAAACTCCCAAATATTCAAATTTGAAGTTCAAATGTTTACTTATTTTTTTTAATCGACATTTCAGTTGCAAATTCATTCGAACATCAAGATTATCCTTGTCACTATAAAAAAGGAAATGATTATTAAATGTTGGATAGTCATTAACTCCTTCTTGAGTGACAGAATAATACCTAACACCTGAATTAACAAACATACTCCACCATTTTCTATTACTAACGGAACTTAATGATGACAATCCGTTTATTAACTCCCTACCAGATTTCTTCAATGCATCAATCGAGAAATGGTGATATGTCTCACGTGTGGGTTTAACCGAAATAGTCAAATGGTAGAAGTGTTTAGAAAGTATATGTATATCTTCCTCTATGCCGAACAACATTGATATTCGTGATCTGTTGATCTGATCTCTTTTTGTCTGGCATATTTCACATTCAATAAATTTTGGACACAGGATTTCATGGTTCTCAATCATAGTTTTTCTTTACCAATAAATAGATTGAAAATGGGAAAAGAATAGAATTGAGTTATTAATTGAGAGTAAAAAATAATATCATCTCGTCACGATTGACGAGGAGGTCAATCCTTTTTGGATACTTTAAGACCTTTTTTCTTAAAAAAGACAGAAACAACCCAATTTTCAATTAAAATATATTTTGAGGGGAACTATGAGATAAGTCTGAGAAAGTCTCCCAGAGTGTCATTAAATTACCAAAAATGGTAGGAATTCTCAAAGGTCATGGTACCCCCTATTAGGAAATTTATAGATCATTGGGGGGAGTGCGGGGATTCGGGGAGGTCGAAATTAGGTTTATCGGGGGGACTTAATTAGGGATTAAAGATTTTTTGAACTTCAGTTTTTGGGATAATTCATCATAGTCATCATAGTTCAAGGATTCAATTATCTTATCATATTGTTCTATGAATATCTCAGTGAAACGATACCCATCTATTAGTTGTATTGTTTCTCTTTCCTTGTCTTGTGCACTTTCAATTGCTTTTTTATTAAAAGTTGAAAGTGTTATGAAACAACCTTGAAAGTCCTTTTTTAACGCACCTCTAAAACTTCTTATATCTTTTTCACCAATAACACCTTTTTCATATCTTTTAACTTGTACTTGTAAGTTAATTGATGCGACACCAAATACATCTAGAACTCCTTCATAATCTATTCCCCCATCTCCGACTTTACCTGTTTCTTGAGTTGCATCAAATCCTAAAGAACGTAAAACATATGAAACTAACAATTCGAATTCAGTTGGATCTAATTGAAGGAATCTTCTTCTTATTAGTTCGTAATTGGATTTTGGAGAGAATATAATCTCTTCATCCTGTGATGAGACTTTTTCACTTAGTATTCCAATTTGTGTCAAAATTTCCTCACACATAACTACCCTAAAACAAGTTAAAGATGACTTTAAGGTACTTTGTAAAGGAACGGAAAGGGTATGTCGGTCAATAACATTCGGTAACCATTCAACACTCTTACGCCAAGGGTAAGGAGATGATTCGTCTTTTTTAAAATAAACTTCACTTTTGATTTTTCCTACAAGTAACTCGTTAGTATTAAATGGAGAAATTACTATATCACCAATTTTCATTTCATTGACGAAACGAAAAATTTGACCAACATTCTGGTTCATCCTCATCGGAAGATCTGTGGGGAATGATTTTTTATACTCTTCCTTTAATGAATCCTTATTACTTAAGTCGAATAAAGATGGATCTGTTTGAAACCATCCAATACCAATGTAATTTTCTTTTTTGAATACATCGGTATATCGACCATAGTCTGCTCTTAAAACAAATACATTTGGATTCATAATATTTTATTTACCTGACTTAATTCGATTGTCCATTTTGCATAACATTTGACAATTTTCACTTGACGTTTTACCCCCTTGATGCCATGGTTTTATATGATCAGCCTCCATCTCACTTAATTCAAAATATTCTCCGCATTTAACACATATACCTTTTTGTCTCTCGTATGATTCCCTTTTTTGATTATCTGAAAATGAACGAATGTTCAATAATTTTTCTTTCTGTGAAAGAACATATTCATATATACCTCTTTTATTTGTAACATCTTCATCTTGCATTAGTTGGGAAATCTCTAACTCAAGTTTAGTATGGTCAAATTTATTGTCTTTAAATTCATTATATAGAAACCCCCATTCAATTCCTTTCATTTCTCTTCGATAATTAGGGAATATAGTTTTAACCCAATTTATCACACTTTGAAAATATAACCATAGTTCATTTGCATTAGGTTCATGTTGATTTTTAGACATATAACCTTCAATATTATTATTTGAAATCCAGTCAATACATGTTTCCAAATATTCTTGTCTGTTAGAAGACCCACTTAAATATTCATCACCAATTTTGGGTCTACTATTTTTAGAAAAATACCTTTTTGAATCAGAAACCCATGAACCAGAGTAAACAGCGTTTCTTAATTCTTGTATTGTTAATTCTTTTCCTGCAATATTGATTGTCTTAAACCATTCAAGTTTTTCACTATCTGTTCCAGAACAGAAATAAACCATTACTTTATAGTTCAATATTTGTTCTTGTTTGTCTTTAGGTAGATTATGGAATGACAACCCATTTAAAGAAAAATCACCTTTCACATATTGACATATTGAGATTGTCCTTTGTTGACCATCTATTACTTCAAAATTTCCATCTTCTCTAACAGCCCAATACATGACATTAAGAGGATAATCCTTTGTAAGGGTTTGAATTACTGAATTACGTTCTTTATCACCATAAACAAATTCTCTTTGATATGGTGGTCTTATATCTAATTTTCCACTATATCCAATTACACCATTCTCTTCATTATCTTCATACCCACTGGTCAAATCTTTTACGTAAATCTCTTTTAATATAATATTCATATTATTATTTGTTGAGTTTAATTAAAAGTCTCGCATACATCCTTTTCCCATTAATATAAGCCCTATCTGTTTTTCCTGTCCATCCTGATTTCACAATTTCAGGTAGTAGTCCCGATTTTACATCAGAATCTGAACCAACAATTTCAAATTGACTAGGATTATATTTGTCAAGAAAAGTTATGGGAACACCCATAACTCCATTATAGTTTCCGGGAATATCTGCAACTTTTGAAACTTCTATTGCGTTATAATTATCATAAGTTGGGTATTCTTTTGGATTATATTCTTTGTATAAAATCTGTTGTTCATGACGTTTTGAAATATCTAAATTTGTATACCATGTGACATTTCTGAACTTGACCAATCCAGTTTCTTCATCATAAACCCCCTTTGCAAATTCTTTAAGATGAGGAGTTTTAAAAAATGCGTTACCTCCTTTAAAACCATACCCCAACCACAACTTGTTCTCTTGAACCAATTTGAATATCTCTTTGTAAGTAATCGCATTAAAACTACCAACAATTAAAAATTTCTTATCATATTGAACTAGTTGAGTGACAAACTCTCTAAATAAACTGAATGGTGGGTTAGTTACAATAATATCAGATTGTTTTAATAATTCAATACATTCTTTACTTCTAAAATCTCCATCCCCTTTAAGTTTTTTAACTCCAATTTCATTTTTATCAGGGACACTATTCCCGTTTTTATCCCCACTATATTCAAGTATAATTGCATTTTCGGATTTATTTTCACTGAATAAATCCATCTCTTGGTTCTTATAACAAGTTCCAATTAGTTTTTTTAATCCTAAACTTTCAAAATTATAAGAGAAGAAATGAAAAAAATTACTAACACGAGGATCATCGCAATTACAATAAACTATTTTATTTTTAAAATGAGATTTATAATGTTTCAACTCTCTTTCAATATCTGAAAGTTGAGTATAGAACTCGTCTTTTTTAGACGATTTCGCTGTTTGCAAATTTCTATTTAACCCCTTTGTTGACATATTATATATAAGATTATGTCTCAAAACTAGTGATTTTTTTTGCTACATTGAGGTAATATCCTAATATTTGATATATGATTATAAGGAACGTTCCATTATCCAATCTGTCAAGTCATCCCCTCAATGATGAAATCTATATGGGTAATATGGATATTGACGATTTAATGGAAAATATCCAACAAATTGGACTATTAGAACCATTAGTTGTGATTAAGTCTGGAAAACCTAAATCATACCTTGTTCTGTCTGGGAATAGACGTCTTCTTTGTCTCCAAAGACTTAATTACGAAAAAACAAATGTCAAATTGATTGATGTCGAAAAGGAAGATATTCCACTTTTCATTATCTCTTATAACAGGACAAGGGTCAAAAAAGCTACCACCCTTTTAAGGGAAATTGATATTCTTGAAAAGTATTATTACACCAGTAAAGAAAATAAAAATGATGTCGGCACAAATGCCGAGTTAATCAAGGGGGATAAAAGAAAGGTTATTAGTAAAAGGATTGGTGTTGCAGAGGGTCAAATAAGTAAATTAAAAACAATTAGGTTAATCAAACCAGAATTACTTGAAAAAATTGATTTGGATGAAATTTCAATCTCACAAGCTCATATACTATGCAAGAGGGAAACTCAAGAAGATCAATCAATTACTCCCAACTTTATAAGGGGTAAAAAGAACACATCAAAAGGTAGATTTAATATTTTCTGTAAATCTTCTGTGGATATGTCCGAAATCCCTTCTGAAGGAATAAACGCTATCATATGTTCTCCAGTGTTCTATCGTCATAGGATTTATTCCAAAAAATCTAATGAACACGGGAATGAGAAAAATGTAGAAGATTATATTAGTAATGTTTGTGACGTTATGGATGAGTGTTTTAGGGTATTATCAAAAAGTGGGGTGATGTTCGTTCATTTGGGAAATACGTATGACAAAAATGGTTCCCTGATGAATATTCCACATAGAATTGTGATTGAAATGATGAAAAGGAAACCCTTTTTACTTATCAATGAAATTTGTGTCCGTAAGGTTAACCCAATACCAAATTCTGTAAAATCAAGGTTATCTACCTCACACGAGATAGTCTTTTTCATAACAAAATCGAAGAAATACAATTTCAATCATTTTAGAATTAAATCAAAAACCGAGAATAAAGATACCACTGCTCCATACCATAGAGGGAACCAATCAGGATATTCACCTTACTTAAGTGACGGAAAAAAGAACTTACAAGACTATTGGGATAGTGAGATGTTAGACATAATTTCGACTCCTGTTGCAAATCAAATTAAGTCAAAAAAACAATTCAATATTCTTCATCCTTGTCCATTTCCTGAAGACCTTCGTAGGTCTTTACTTGCACTTGTTACTCCAAACCTAACTCCAACAAATAGAATTAAAGATATGAGTGATTTCCATCTTCTAGATTGTTATAGTGGACTTTCGGGGGTGCTTTTTGATGGATATAGTCTTGGTATGTCTGTGTGGGGATATGATACGAATTCTAATTACACTAAAGTGGTCATAAAGGAGTTTGAAAGGTTAAGTAAGGTATAATGTACCCAAAGTTTGACCCGTAATCTGTATACTTGTGTGTGTAAATCGAGGACGAAATATTACTTAATACAGGTTCTACATAAACCACTCCGTGTTTTCCTCTGATTTCATTGTGTTCAACTACTACTTTTCTGTGTTTATCAATTTTCAATATTTCACCTGTCGTTGGACTAACCAAATTCTTTATTTCCCTAATTAGAATCTCTCTATCTCCTATAATTGGTTCTTTTGTAGATTTTAGATTTTCTTTTAGTTGCATAATCAAGTTCTTGTCTGACGTCTTAATTAGACTATGAGAATGTTTATGATTTGTCCCTTTGTCATTTTCCCAGACATAACATATATGTTCATAATCAACACCTTTGAATAGGTATTGTATTTGTCTATTCATTGAAAGTGGTGTAACATTTATTCTTGGTCTATATCTGATATTATAGTCAAAATCTAGTTTTCCTGTGTTTAATCCATTAAAAATTGAAGTTTTCATCTTATTGATTGTTAGTATAACTGCATAGTAAGTGGAATTACCCTCTATGTGGTATTGTTTATTATTCCAAGTGTAAAGGAATATCTATAAATAGTAAAGAGTTGAGAGGAAGACCGAGTTGTCTCAAAAAAAACATTCATATTTCGTAAGACACCTAAATCAAAATAATTGCACAAAAAAATCCCCAAAATAGGGGATTTGAGGAGGTTGAATTATCATACCTTTATTTTGAGACACTTTAGGAAAACATTTTTAACTTATATAACTGGAATTGATCAATCACATCCTTGTATTTGGGTAATTTAATATCCTCAAAGTTTATTGTAACCTCTTTCTTTCTCTTAGATTGTGAATTAGTCAGAATAAAACCATGTTTATCTTTAGTTAATCTTAATTCCTCTGTCGTTTTGTATAAATCAACGTGCTGGGTGTTTCTTTTGTCTAAAATTACCCACGTCTTTGTTTTTAATTCTATAACTGGCCTTACTCCTAATATTTTTTTGGAGGTTGATAATTCTGTAATTGGATGATGACTATGAAGATTGAAATTTACTTCTAAAATTGTATACCTAGAACTTTGCAAAACAATATTGATTTTGGAAATAAAGAGATTGAAGTATCTTTTTAATAATTCTTTAGAGTTTTCAATTAGTACTAAGTTTGGTTTTACTGAACTAAAAAGATTATTAAAATCAATCTCTCTTGACATTAAACTAATCTGAACTTTAGATATTTGATTTTCCAACCGATTTCTTTCCTTATCTAATTTTTGTAGTTTAGTGTTAATCGTATTGATGAACTCTATACCCGAGATATTCTTAAAATTTCTAAATCCTTTCATTGATTCACTCATTGAGGATACCTCTACATCTATTTCGGTAATTCTTTCTTCCAATAACCTTAATGAGTTCTTTAGAGGTTCAACTTCATTATTTGGATTATAGTTTGATATTACTTTGGATAATAGGTAAAAATCTGTTTTAATTAAACTCCATATTACACTATCCAATAATGACATTCCTATGGATTTAGTGTTTTTGCAGAATTTCATTCCACTTCTACTACTACATCTATAACTACTTCTATCATGACCATTGATAATTCTATAATTTCCACTATAATGACTTTCACATTTTTCACACTTAATCAGTTGGGATAGAAGTGTGATATTTTTAGTGGATTTGTCAACTTTTGAGTTTTTCTCTATTAAACTTGATTGTGCATGTTTAAAAGTCTCTTTATCAATGATTATTGGGTATTTTATTTTATTGTTTGTAATAAAATATTTCTCTTCAGACCCTCCAACTTCATAATTTATATTTTTCCTTTTGTTGTTTGTGATTTTTTCACCGGTATACCCTTCCTCTTTCAGTAATTTGTTAACATTTCTCTTACTATGAGTATACTTCGGGAATCCTTTTTTTACACATTCTATTGAGATACGTCTTATAGATACATTTTTCTCACTTTTATCAATCCCATTTATATACCAATTAAAAATAGTTCTTACTACTTTAGAGTTTACAGGATCTAAAATATATGTGTTTTTATCTCCTTCTCCTTTTACTCTTTTGTAACCAAATAATAGTTTACCTGGGATTGAGTACCCCATTTCCATTAAACTTTGTTTTGCCCTTCTAAATCTGTCTTTTTTCTGTTTAATTTCAGACTCTGCAAAAAGACCATACAGACTAAACATCATATCACCTGCTATAGTCACTTTACCATTTTCGTCAAATAATGAATACCCGACATCTTTTACGAATAATTGGATTTTATTTTTTACAAACCACTCTTTTATCTGATGTAAAATACTTTGTCGTCTACCAATTCTTGAAATTTCTGTTGAAAATACAACATTGTATTTTGGATTATCCTTAATAAATGAGAATAGTTGATTAGTCCCGATTTTCTTATCTAAATCAGCCAATCCACTTTCTTTTGTTTCAATTATCTTTAGTTGGTTGTACCCTAAAGAAAGTGCGTATTTCTTGAGATCTTCAGTTTGAGGGTCATAACTCTGACCCATCGTACTAACCCTTACCAATAAAATTGCAAATTTTTTTGACATCTATAATAGTTGTAATAGAATACAAAGTTACAATTTTTTTGATATAGTATAATAGACACCCATTATAATGGCATTATGGCCACCTGCTGCTGCAATCTCTAAAGCCCTTTTTATATTTTCTTGTCCTTTCACATCACAAAAGTCGATGTCGAATTCGCTTTGCGCGTAGGCAAATTCTTCTCGTGTATTTACTGTTGTAGGTGTAAGCGTTGTCTCATCTTTAAAAAAATCGATTACTTCGTTTAGGTGTTCAACCCCAAATACAGCCAGGTTATTCACCATAGCAGCTTCTCTTGCATTTTGTTTTGGAACTATTAGACCTTTGAAATTTTCTTTTCTTGCTTGTATAGCGATGGGTAGCGCACCTTTAATCGATCTAACGGCACCGTCTAGACTGAGTTCACCCATTATGACATAGTCGGTAAGTTTTTCAGGATTGACAAGTTGGTTGCTAGCACCAAGGGTAGCCATTGCAATTGGAAGATCAAAAGCAGTTCCACTTTTTCTAATATCTGCAGGGGCAAGGTTTACAATTAGCCTTGTTCTCGGCATAAAAAAATTGTTGTCCTTAATAGCGCTTTCCACTCTCAGTAAACTTTCTTTCACAGCTCCATCAGGCAGCCCTACAATGATCGCGTCAGATTTCCCTTGATTATTAATGTTTACTTCTACTGCAATAGTGATTGCTTCTACCCCATACACAGCACTGCCGAAAGTTTTTACTAGCATAAATAAAAATAATAAAATAGTTAAAAGAACTGATCGAAAGATAAGCAATCAATTTTTTAAAAATTCACTTATTTTATTTCTTGCATTTCCACTAATTTTTTATAAAAACCGTTTTGTGAAATTAAGGAATCATGGGTACCTCTTTCAATGATAGATCCTTTTTGTAATACAATAATTTCGTCTGCATTACTGATGGTGCTCAGCCGGTGGGCGATGACTAAAGATGTACGATCTTGCATTAAGTTAACAATCGCATCCTGTACTAAACGTTCACTCTCAGTATCTAAGGAGGAGGTAGCTTCATCAAGAATGAGTATCGGTGGATTTTGCAATACTGCCCTGGCAATAGTAATACGTTGGCGCTCACCCCCACTTAGCTTCATTCCTCGGTCGCCTATATTGGTATCGTATTTATCCTCCTTGTGTTGAATAAATTGGTGAGCATTCGCAATGGTAGCAGCCTCTGTGATTTCTTCTGATGATGCATTGATATTACCTAATGCGATATTATTTGCAATGGAGTCATTAAATAAAATGGCTTCCTGTGTTACTATGCTCATTTGTTTGCGAAGCGATTGAAGGGTAAAGTCTTTGATATCTATTCCATCAATCAAAATAGTACCTTCACTCACATCATGAAAGCGTGGAATAAGATCCGCTAAGGTTGATTTTCCTGCACCCGATGACCCTACCAATGCTACTGTTTTACCTTTCTGAATTACAAAATTGATATTCTTCAAAACCGTTTTATCATTGTATCTAAAACTTACATTTTTAAATTCAATCGATTGATTGAATCCATTTAAAACCTTTGCATTGTCTTTTTCTTCTACCTGAATAGGCGCATTTAAAATCTCTTCAATTCTCTCTACAGCACCCATTCCTTTTTGCATACTGGATATGGTGGTGGATAAATTCTTTGCTGGATTGATGATCATTGCAAACAATAAAATAAATGCCATCAAATCACCACCAGTGAGTTCAGCTCCTTCGCTAAAAACAAATCGACCTCCAATATATAAAATAGCACATAGTACAGTAACACCCAAAACCTCGGTAATGGGGCTGGCTAAATCACGCCGCAGTGTCATTTTATTAAGCAATAAAAAAAGTTTTTCATTGCCATCATTAAATTTGTTGAGCATTCTTTCTTCAGCTCTAAAGGCTTTAATTACTTTTATACTACTCAGCGTTTCTTCTACATGTGAAATATTTTCACCTTGTGCCACAGAGTGTGCAGTAGATTGTTTTTTTAATCGCTTGCTAATTTTACCTATAAACAATGCTGTTATTGGTAAAAATATCAGAAGAAATAAGGAAAGATGAGGACTTAATATAATCATCGAAATTAAAAAAGAAATGATGATGAGGGGGTCTTTTACTAATCCCTCTAAAGCCGTAAAAATGGAACCCTGGACTTCGTTAATATCTCCAGTCATACGACTCATTAGGTCTCCTTTTTTTTGTTCTGTGAAAAAACCTACAGGTAATTGTAAAATTTTGCTATATAATCTTAATCGAAAATCAGCTAAGATTTGGCTTCGCACGGGGGTTGAAATATATAGGGACAGATAAACAAAAAGGTTTTTAAGCAAAATTGAAACAATCATCAAAGAGCAAATGACTCCAAGGGCATAGAGGGAACCGTGATCATTAATTAACAGCTGAAAAAAATCATTGAATCTACCCAACGATTTTGCCTTGATTCCTGGAATTGAACTATCAGTCTTGAAAATGATGTTCATGAAAGGGGCCAACGCATTGATGGAAAGCAGCGAAAATAGCGTAGCCAAGATTGTAAAAAAAAGGTACAATGCCAGTTTTTTTCTTGGTATATGTATGTATTTAAATATTCTTAAAAAACTCATGGTAGATCCCTACTTTCTTTATTAGCTTGTGGGTTATTTGCAAATTTACATTGATTAGTCAATAAGCAAACACATATTTACTAGCAGTGAGTGACTAATTGCCTAGTTTCTTCTTATTTTTTTTGCCAGCTATTTGAATTGGGCCAATAGGAATAAGGTCTTTATCTGGTTTTTATTAGCTCAGTATAAACAATTTCTTTAGCGTATTAATTATATATTTTATTATCTATTGGTTCCCTAATCGGATAGTGTAAAAGAGATGGCTAACTTCATTATAATTTTTCAAGCAGTTCCACTACGCCTTCGTTTTTTAAAATAAAGTAGCCAAGACGATCATTGCTGATTCCTTCTTTTAGCTGATAATTAAAAAATAGTTGATCTTCCTTTACGATCGTTTCAAAATAATTAAAACGAATATTCGGAAAACTTTTAAGTTCGTCACCAATTTCATAAAGGTGGGTAGATAAAATGAATAGTGAGTTTTTCATTTTAAGCAGACCTTTAATTACAGTTGCCGAACACTTCATCGCATCTTCTACATTGGTTCCTTTGAATAGTTCATCTATTAAAATAAGCCATTTTCTTCCATCAGAAATTTTTTGTATTGTGGACTTGATACGATGTACTTCGTTGTAAAAATAACTCTCACCTTTAAGTAAGTTGTCCATTACATTGATATTGCTGAGCAGTCCGTCGAAGAGGCTTAACTGCATATTTTCTGCAGGTACTCCCATACCAATATGAGCTAAAAATACGGACGTACCTACCGATTTAATAAGAGTGCTTTTACCAGCCATATTAGCCCCAGTTAAAAACAAAAAGTTACTCTGGTCATCAAGAGTTACATCATATCCAATCGGATTATTTAACTGCAGATGATACAGACCTTTTGCCATTAGAAATGGGCGGTCTATTTCTATTAATTTTGGAAAATTCAAACGAAAGTCCTTCACAGCCAAAGCCATACCATACCAGGCATCTAGTTTCGAATAGTAATTTAGCAACTCTTGCATATTTATTTTGAATTGGTATTTCAAAAAATGGCCTAATTGCAATTGTTGAACGATAGAAAGGTTAGCGGCGTTTTTATTTTTTTCTATGATGGAGAACTCTTCTTTTTGTAGAATAATATCAATAGTCTCTAATAATTTTTTTAATGGTGCAGGAGATAGAGGCGTCAAAAAAATATTCACTAACTGCTTCATTCCTTTTATAAAATCAAAACTATGCCCAACCGAGTATTCAATCATTGAAAAGTCTGCCCGGTTGAATAATTTATAGCTATACGCACTTAAATTAGATGGATTTTTGGGGATTAATTCAAAAGAGGTTTGGTAGAATTTTTCAATCATCATGATTGAACCATTGCTAATTTGATTGGGCCACAATTCTAAATTCTTTAAAATAGCTTGCAACGTTTGTTGAACCCCCTCAATTTCTTCAATACTTTTCAATGGGCGCTTAAAGTTTTCAAATAGTTGATCTCTTCCGCCTGTTGTTCTGCATAAATTAAGGTGATGAAATACAGAAAATTCACCTTCGGTATCAATTAAAGAAAGGTCGCTTAAGGTTGTTTTATCTATTTCCATGCTGCGAGAATAAAAGCAATTTTTAGCTTTTCAGATATTTTTGAGAATACTTGCTAAATTGATATGATCGTCAATATTGTATTCAATTGTAGATACTAATGTTTAAATGTCATTCTTTTTCCTTTGTTAGACTCATCCCAAATCCCCTTATCATAAACCATCAATCCATTTACAAAAGTTTTTTCTATCTCTGCAGAAAATTCAAAACCCTCGAGTGGACTCCATCCGCACTTGTATAAAAGATTTTCTTTTTTCGCAGTAGTAGTTTTTTTTAAGTTAGCTATTACAAGATCTGCAAAATAGCCTTCCCGAATGTAGCCTCTATTTTCTATATGGAAACAGTCAGCCACAGCATGACTCATTTTTTGTACTATTTTTTCAAGACTAATCTTGCCCAATTGGTGGTAATGGAGCATTAATAACATTGCATGTTGAACAAGTGGTAATCCTGAATGCGCTTGCTCATAATCTCCTGCTTTTTCTGAAAGTAAATGGGGCGCATGGTCTGTGGCAATTACGTCCAAATGATCATCTAGCAAAGCTTTCCACAAAGCCTCTTTATTATTAGGTGATTTTATTGCAGGATTACATTTTATTTTATAACCTAGTTGATCGTAGTCGTCTGAAGTAAAATGTAAGTGATGAACACATACTTCGGATGTAATTCTTTTGTCTTTGAGGGGTAACATATTTCCAAATAATTGAATTTCTTTTTCAGTACTGATATGCAAAATATGTAATCGGGTATTGTATTTTTTAGCGATTTGAATTGCAGTAAGTGATGATTCATAACAGGCATTGTCATCTCTGATTAAAGCGTGGTCTGAAGCAGACAATACACCTTTTTCTTTTTTTATCCTTTCATAGTTTTCTTTAATAATTTTTTCGTCTTCACAATGAGTTGCAATGAGTAACTCAGTTTCCCTAAATATTTTTTCAAGGGTTCCAAAATTGTCCACTAGCATATTTCCAGTGCTAGCACCCATGAAAATTTTTACTCCACAAATATTGGCTTTGTATTGATTTACTTTTAGCACTTCCTCTGCATTGGAATTACTAACTCCCATAAAAAAGGAGTAGTTTGCCAGAGAACTTTGAGAGGCTATTTTATATTTGTCTTCTAATAATTCAGGTGTGAGCGCGTTAGGTATGGTATTAGGCATTTCCATAAAACTAGTTATACCTCCTGCTACTGCGGCTTTACTTTCGGTATAGATCGTTGCTTTATGAGTGAGGCCGGGTTCTCTGAAATGAACCTGATCGTCAATCGCTCCAGGCAATAGATGCTTTCCTTCACCATTTATTTCTATAACTCGGCCCTTCTCAGATAGCTGGTTTCCTATTTTCTCTATTCGTTCTCCATTGATTAGCAAGTCCAGCTGTTCAATTTTCCCTTCATTTACAATGCTGATATTTTTAATAAGGTATTTACTCATATATTAAAATTATTTATAAATTGAAATACTAAGATACTTTATGGGTATCAGTTTTTAATTACGCAACTTGATTATTCTACGATGAGTGAAAAAGAAATCATTCGTGAATATATTTTATCAAAATTGCTTGAAAATATTAATGACGGGTCCCTACTATGCAAATTGGTAAGCCCCCAACTTACCTTAAGTTCAGGTGACAATACAAAATAGGGAAAGTATATATGGAATCCAATACCACCCTCAATACTGTAATCAAGCTTATTGAGTTTTATCAGGCCTTCAGCATTGCTTTTTCCAGCATTAGAGGCCATGTCGTAATCAAATTTTACACCCGCTATTGTATAAACTTTTAAATTATCTATCCGATCGCTACTAAATTTTAATTGAAAGGGAAAATTTAAAGTAATGGATTGTACTTTTTTAGTGGTGATGGTATCTTCACCAACTGGTAAATCTGGATATTTAAGAGTGTATTGAAATGCTTTTTCGCTGAAAGTAAGGTTGAGTGGATAAGTCCTTAAATCAAAGTGTTCACTTAAATTTAAATTGACGAGCCAAGCTAAATTAATACCGGTACTATTGATACTCTCGATAACGTTTACACTATCTTGGTATAAAAACTTAGGATGGTGGGTAAAATTGAAATGGGATCTATTCATTCCTAGATTGATTCCAAAGTGGTAAGTTTTATTATCGTGATCAGGCAAATTTAATGAAGCATACCGCAATTGGCCAATAGCTTTAGAAGAGCCAATCAGTAAAAACAGAATACAGTAAATTATTTTTCTCCGCAATAGATGCTGCATATTCCAAAACTCAGGGGTTTACAATAAGTGTTGATGTATCCAAGGTTATCTAAGATAATAGTAAAATTTTTTCCTTCTGGAAATTTTTTTATCGATTCATCAAGGTATTTATAAGCATTGCGGTTTTTTGAAAACAATTTTCCCATTCCAGGGGCCACTATATTCATGTACACCTTGTATAACTGATTCACCACAATAGTTTTAGGTTGGCTAAATTCTAGTACTACTAATTTTCCACCTGGCTTTAATACTCTTAAAATTTCTTTCAATCCCTTTTCTAAATTTTGAAAATTTCTAACACCAAAGGCTACCGTAACTGCATCAAACGAATTATCCGCTGCATTTATTGTTTCGCAATCACCATTTATTAATTCAATAATTTTTTCAAGTCCTAGTTTTTCAATTTTTTTTCTACCAAAACTGAGCATGCCTTCACTGATATCTATTCCAATTATTTTCTCAGGCTTTAAAATACCTGTCGTCATGATTGCTACATCTGCAGTTCCGGTAGCTACATCTAGGATTTTTTTAGGGTCTAACTTTTTAAGTTGCCCGATAGCCTTTTTTCGCCATAAAATATCTATACCGCCACTTAAAAAACGGTTCAAAAAATCATAGCGATAGGCAATATGGTCAAACATATCTGCTACCTGTTCTTTTTTTGAAAGCGAAGAATCCTGTTGAGGGACCACATTATCGTGTGCAAATTGAGTCATTTCTGCAAAGATACGTCAGAAGGGGGAATGGATTACCTACCCCCTTCTGATGTATATTTGCCTAATGATAATCAAATCTGCTAAATATATTATCAGTAGCCCTGATTTTGAAAAATGCCCTATCCCTGATAAAAAGGAATATGCATTTATCGGTCGTAGCAATGTAGGTAAATCATCACTGATCAATATGCTTACTGGTAATGATAAACTGGCCAAAACTTCTGCTACACCTGGAAAAACACAGCTAATTAATCATTTTGAAATTACTTCGGCCTCGGCGATCAATAGCAGTAAGGAAGGGCAAAATTTTAAATGGTTTCTAGTGGATTTGCCTGGTTACGGTTTCGCTAAGGTGAGTATCCGTAGTAGAAGACGCTGGGAACAAATGATTGAAGGGTATTTACGAAAAAGAGAAAATTTAGTCATGGTATTTGTATTATTAGATGCTCGCCATAGCCCACAAAAAATAGATCTTGATTTTTTAAATCAATTGGATAAATGGGAGATTCCCTTTACCATGATTTTTACAAAAGCTGATAAGGAAACACAAGCTGTTGTAGCCAAAAATGTAAAACTTTTTTTAGACCGATTAAGAAAAACTTGGCAGTTTTTGCCCCAACATTTTGTAAGTAGTGCTAATAAAAAATTAGGAAGAGATAAAATATTGAAGCTGATTGATGAAACAAATGAGGTAAATAAATAATTGAAATAATATAAAAGACTAATCTAGATTTTTTATACTGAAAAATCGGCGTTGATAAAAAAAGCCACCATCAAATGATACATTCAATGGTGGCTTTTTTATAAAAGTTTTACCTAATAAAAATCAATTCAGCAATATTACTTTTTCCATAATATCTCCACCTTTAATTTCTACTATTATTTCAATTCCTTCTGTAACTTTTCCAAAGCAAGTATGAACACCATCTAGATGCTGCGTACCTGTTCGATTGTGACAAATAAAGAATTGTGATCCTCCAGTATTTGGACCTCTATGCGCCATAGACAATACTCCACGGTCATGATGTTGTTTAGCACCTTTTGTTTCACATTGAATGGTATATCCTGGTCCGCCTGCACCTGTGCCATTTGGACAGCCACCCTGAATCATAAAATTTGGAATCACTCTATGAAAACTTAACCCATCGTAAAAGCCCTCGTTAATTAATTTTTTAAAATTTGCTACTGCTATCGGGGCTGCATCATCATAAAGCTCAAAATTCAAAATACCTTTGTTGGTATGAATTTGTCCCTTGGTAAGTACTGTTTCGCTCATGTTTTTATTTTTTTGTGCTGCAAAGATATCTAATCTTAATTCAATACATCTTCAGTTTTTTTAATCAATTCTGAGAATTTTGATACTATTTAGTAAGGTAGTCAAGGCTTTTTATGTTAAAAGCACATTTTTTAAGCGATGAGTTTAATTGACCATTTTATTAGCACAACTGCTGCTAGCAAATGCATCAGGTTTGGCTTTGAAAGCAAATCCCATCCCTAAAATATATCCCATTGCCTCTCGCAATGCTTCGTTGCTTTTAAATTGAGGATTGGTATTAATGTCGGCATGTACTTCCATATCCACATTGTACCTAGTGAAAAGATCACAAAGCTCATATGCAATTTCAATGCTTTTGGCAACTTCTACCAGCATTCTTTCCTTGATGCCATACTTCAATAATGTGATCTCATTGTGAATGAACATAAATCCTCCACGACCTTCGCGTAAAAAAACAATTACCGTTGCAAACTCAGTTTCTAAACCTTTAACTTGACTATCAGTACCAATACAAACCTTTAAACGACAACCTGCATCTGTTTCTTTTTTAATAACTTCCTCTACTGCGGTTTTGATGGGTAGTTGAATGGGGTCTCCATTAAATTTTCTCCACAACATAAAAATGGGCTTTCCTAAAATTAAGGAAATAATAGATACACTTATTAGGGCTTTACGATTATTTAATGTTGATAAGTGCTGCTAGCAAGTATTGGGGCAGTTTGGGATAGGTGATATAGCTAAATGGGGTAAAAAATAATCTTTTGGCTCATATTAATATTGATCCGTACTCAATAAAACAAGCGTGCAGGCTTCAAGGCATTTAATTCCATTTTGTTGAGCAAGGGAAACCAATTCATCGTTCTCAGTTCCTGGATTGAAAATAATTCTTTTCGGATGTAGAGAAAGGATATAATCGTAATAGCCTTTTTGGTTTATGGGATTTAGGTAAAGGGTAATTGTATCGATGTCTTCAAAGTTTTTTTTCTCTGTCTCTATTTCGGTATTTCCAATGCTTCCTTTTTTTAGTCCTAGTGCAATCACGGGATATTGGTGAGCGTTTAATCTTTGAACTGCAAGATAGCTGTATCTCAATGGGTTTTCAGATGCTCCGATAACCAAAGTTTTTTTCTTAATCATAATTTTATCTTGAAGGTATTATAAAAATAGCCACTTAATTCAGGACGATTCAAAAGAGGCTTGCAGCTGCATTGCAGAACTTGCAAATACCTTCAAATATTAAAATTGGATTAAATTCATTTATGAATAGTCGCTTTTAATTGGGTGATGACAACTTCTTATTTAATCGGTCATCTCCAAATTTGTATAAAAAAAGGCGCTGATTGTAAAATCAGCGCCTCAAGTATTTATTATCAAAAACTTATACTAGCATGTTGATAGGGTTTTCCAAAAACTTTTTAAGGGTCTGCAAAAATGCTGCACCTACCGCTCCGTCTACACTTCTGTGATCACAGCTTAGGGTAAGTTTCATTACATTGGTTACCGCAAAGCCATCTCCTTTTTTTACTACTTTTTCTTTGATAGCGCCTACTGCAAGGATAGCACTGTCAGGTGGGTTGATGATGGCTGTAAATTCTTCTATGTCCATCATTCCTAAATTTGAAATAGTGAATGTATTGCCACTAAACTCGGCAGGTTGTAGCTTTTTATCTTTTGCTTTGCCATACAATTCCTTGGCATCAGCTGCAATTTGTGACAATGATTTTTGATCAGCAAAACGTATCACTGGAACAATCAGTCCTTCTGGAAGTGCAAGGGCAGAGCCTATATGTATATGGTGGTTGTGTCTAATAAAATCGCCCATCCAGCTGCTATTTACATCTGGGTGCAATCGAAGCGCCATTGCAGCTGATTTTATTATCATGTCATTAAAAGAAATTTTTACAGGACTAACTTCATTCATACTTACTCTTGCAGTGATTGCATTGTCCATATTTATCTCCATCGTTAGATAAAAATGGGGAGCAGTGAATTTACTTTCACCCAATCTCCTTGCAATCACTTTTCGCATTTGTGTTAATGGGGTATCGGTATAACTTTCTTGACTATTGGCTATGAAAAAAGGCGCAGTAGCCTTTGCTGATTGCGGTGTTGAAGAAGTAGCTTGGGTAGCCGAAGAAGCTGTAGGAACATAACTGTCAATATCTTTTTTAGTAATCCGACCATTGTCCCCTGTACCATTTACCTTATTAAGATCGATACCTTTGTCAGCAGCTAATTTTTTGGCAAGTGGCGATGCTTTCAACCTTTCGTTGGATGTATCATCTGACTCAGTTTGTTTTGCCGGTTGATCTGTATTATTAGATGCAGTAGAAGCTGTTGGTTGGGAAGTATTTACAGGGGCTGAATTTGCTCCAGATTTTTCTGCTGCAACATAGCCGCTAACATCTGTACCTTTCTTTCCTACTATGGCAATAATTTCATTCACCTTTGCAGCAGAGCCTGCTTCTACTCCGATATAGAGTAAGGTTCCTTCCTCATATCCTACCACTTCCATGGTAGCTTTATCTGTTTCTACATCAGCCAAAACATCATCACTTTTTACAAAATCGCCTACCTTTTTATTCCAAGCAATGATTTTCCCTTCCGTCATGGTGTCGCTTAGTAAAGGCATTCTGATCTCACGAGTTCCTGCAGGTAATTCCACCTTAGCAGTGGAAGGGGTAATAGCTGGAGTAGATTTATTTTCAGTCTTAACTTCTTTAGTAGTATTGGGTGTAGCATTTTTTGCAGTGGCTAATGCAGGTTCAAAATCTTCGCCCGCTTTTCCGATAACAGCTAAAATACCATCCACTTTTGCAGGCTTACCTTTTTCAACACCAATGTATAGTAAAACCCCGTCATTATAACTTTCAAGTTCCATTGTAGCTTTGTCAGTTTCCACTTCGGCCAATAAATCGCCTGATTTTACATTGTCACCTATCTTTTTATGCCACTCTACTATTATACCTTCCGTCATAGTATCACTCATCCGGGGCATGCGAATCACTTCTGCCATAATTTCTATTGTTTTATATTGTGAGCCGAAATTAATGCAAAAATGGGAATTATACACTCTATAATTAGGTCAGTTTTTAAAAAGGGGAACTTAAAATAGACCTTAATACTTATTTTTTTAAGTAAAATCAGCTTTTCTAATGCACCAATACTTTCAATGACTTCCTGCCCAATGGGATTTGCAAAACTTAAATTATTCCAATTCTAATCTCAATCTTTCTTTTAGTTCTTTTACTAAAGGGTATTCTTCAATGATTTTCAGGTATTGTTGTTTCCTGTTTAAAACAATTTCTCCATTTCCAACTGGCTCTTCTTTTTCAATAACTGCGACTTGGTAAACCAATAATCTATTATTGAAATAATCCTGAATATGCGTTACTAATTCAGCCCTTTCAACTTCTATAAAAGCTTTGTGAATTTCTCCTTGGGTAATTATTTCTATAGTATTTATGTCAATTACTTTTAATTCTGCCGCCCTAAAATTAGTAACAGCTGAATAATTATTATTTGTCCTAAGCTTTTCAATAAATAAACTCCAACAAGATTGAAGTTCTTCTTTAGTTAATGGCTTAGTTTCTGTATCGCCTTCTTTATTTTTCTTAGTAATTTTATTACGAATGCTTAGTAAGGAGCCTAGAGATGATTTAGTTTCTGAGGAGTTGGATGCTAGCTGTTCAGAATTACTATCCTTTGCAGTTATCGGTTCTTGCGGAAGTACTTTTTTTATTTCCTTTGGAGCTTCAATGATTAGTTTTGCTTCTGCAATCTGTTTAGGTTTTTGCTTTTCGGTTACCGATGAGTTTTGATTAGAAACAGCGCTAGAAACAATAGGTAATGCTCTAAAAGCTACTGTTTTAGAACCTTCAATCAGTTTTTTTTTACTTACCACTCCTTCGGTATTTATCAATTCCAATGCTTGCTGGAGGTAGCTTAATTTAATGATCGTCAATTCTACATGTAATCTTTTATTGCGTGCTTGTTTGTAATTTATTTCTGCTTCATTTAAAATATTTAATGCACTAACTGTAAAAGCAGGTGAAATTTTTTGTGCAATTTGAAGATATTTTTGTTTAAAATCTTCTGCTACTTCTAAAAGCATTGCCACTTTCGGATCACGACTTACCAATAAGTTTCGTAAAAATTCTGCAAAACCATTTAATACTAGATCACCTTCAAATCCTTTTCTATTAATTTCATCAAACATGAGGAGTGCACTACTTAAATCTTGCTGCTCCACAAAATCCAAAAGCTGAAAATAATAATCTTCATCTAAAATATTTAGATGTTCTAAGGTATTTTTATAAGTAACCGCACCATTGGTAAAACTGACTATTTTATCTAAGATACTCAGAGAATCTCTCATGCATCCTTCACTTTTTTGAGCAATTACATGAAGGGCTGTTTTCTCTGCTGTAATCGATTCTTTTTCGCAGATCTCTTGTAAATGTTCAACGGTGTCATTATTGGTGATGCGTTTAAAATCAAATATCTGACAACGACTTAAAATTGTAGGTAAAATTTTATGCTTTTCGGTGGTAGCTAAAATGAAAATTGCATAGGGTGGAGGCTCCTCCAGCGTTTTTAAGAAAGCATTGAATGCAGAGGAGCTAAGCATATGAACCTCGTCCACAATATATACTTTGTATTTACCCGCCTGTGGTGCAAAACGAACTTGTTCTACTAAGCTCCTAATATCATCTACCGAATTATTGCTTGCTGCATCTAGTTCATGAATATTTAAAGAAGTTCCGGCATCAAATGAAACACAACTGTTGCAACTATTACATGCTTCACCATCTTTTGTGCGAGTTTCACAGTTAATAGTCTTTGCTAAAATTCTTGCACAAGTGGTTTTGCCAACACCTCTTGGACCACAAAATAAAAAAGCATGTGCAAGCTGATTATTTTTAATGGCATTTTTAAGTGTGGTGGTAATATGAGATTGCCCAACTACTGTTGAAAAAATTTGTGGTCGATATTTTCTTGCTGAAACAATGAATTTGTCCATATGGTAAAATTGCCCGAAGGCAGACTTATTTTAACTATTTATTATTGATGCAAGTTAATAAACCCTTCCCTCTTTTTAATAAAAAGCTGTCTACTCATTAGATATCTTTATTTGATATAAAAAATTTACAAGGTCTGATTTGTGACAGTAATTTTAAATCTAATTAGATATTAAAGCATCGGATGTCGTTTAAATTCTTTTGTCCGGTCGAATAAATACCTATAAGTAGTAAGGTTTCTACTACGAAAAGTTTCGCCTAGCCCTTCCGCTACATTAATCATTTTAGGATTAAAATCTCCAATCCATTGCATTTCATATTGCGTGTAGGGTGCACTCGAATGCTGGATGACTTTTGCAGCCTCGCCAATAATATAAGAATCAATACCCTTGCCCTGCCATTCTGGTACAACACCAAAAACGATCCCACTAAATTTTTTGTTAGGCTTAAATTTTTTAATCCATAAAAACTTTAGTTTATGCAGTAAGTCAAATTTCCCATTTAAATATTTAAACCATTGATTTAAGTCTGGAATATTTACAAACATTGCGATCGGTTCATTTTTTTCATAGGCAAACCAAATTAGGTTTTCATCCATTACTGGCTTCATTTTTTTAAACAATAGAAGTACCTGTTCTTTGGCCATTTGTTTTAAACCTCCATGACCTGCCCAAGCTTTGTTATATACAGTTGCAAAATCAGAAGCAAATGATTCGAATTGATCTTTTTTAATGTGTTTGGAGCTAAAGTCAGGATTGATATCGAATATAGCATGGCGTTCGTGAATCTTTTTTTGCAATGGTGCCTTTGGATGAAGTCCAAAGCAAATCTGGTGAAAAAAAGCTTTGAAACCATAGCTTTCAAATAGATCCTTATAATAAGGTGGATTGTAATTCATTCCGTACAAGGGTTCATCAAAACCTTCAGTAACTAGTCCCCACCATTTATCACGTTCTCCAAAATTAATTGGCCCATCCATTGCTTCCATACCCTTTTGAATGAGCCAGTGCTTGGCATTATCTAGCAATAAGTCGGCTGCCTGCTGGTTGTTGATGGACTCAAAAAATCCTATTCCCCCTACTGGAACCTCATCGCCTTTATTTTTATATTTTTGGTTGATGAATGCTGCAATCCGTCCTATGAGCTTTCCCTGATCGTCTTTCAATATCCAGCGTTCAACTTCCCCAAATCTGAAAGCCTTATTTTTTTTAGCATCAAAAACCTCTTTGATATCCCTGTCAAGGGGACGAATCCATTTAGGGTCGTTCTTGTATAATTCCACTGCTACTTGTAAAAATTGTTGAGCGGTTGAATCGTCTTTAACTGGAATTAGCTGCATATATCAGGTATGTTGATGGCAAATGTAAGTTTTTAGGAGAAGGGGAGCTTTAAAAGAGGATAAGAATTTACCTACCCTATTTTTATATAGGGTAGTATTTTTCGGATGAAATTTTTGACAGCTGCTCAATATTTGGACTGAAGTTAATTAGGGAGAATTATTTGTTTAGATAGTTGACCCTCTAAAAAAGGCTCAGGCTAAATGACGTAATATTTTTTGACGCCCTTGAATAAAAAGTGCTAGAAATTTTAAATATCAGACGTTAAAAAATCAAGGCTGTCTGAGCCGGTATTCTCTTTAATTTAATTTACTCTTCTGGCGAGTTCCTTGATTTTAGGCTGATATTTAAAATTTCAGCCTTTTTATTCGCAGGCTTGATTTTTTTTGTTACTTTTTTGCATCAAGGCAAAAAAGTAAAAGCACTCTATTCCAAATGAAATTTCAGGACTATATAATAAAATTGATTTTACTAAAAAGTAAGACGACTTGCAAGGTTGTTATTAATTTGACTGATTATCTTTTAGTTCTTTATCGATTCATTTTGATCAAAAGCTATATTGAATAGGCATTTATAGCTTTTTGATGGTCTACTTGCTAATATAAGCTGTTAAATAATGAAGTAGGGGTATAAAAAAAGAGAACTTTAAGTTCTCTTTAGGTATTACTAAATGTAATGAATGCAATTTGAAAGGATAATTTATTTATTAGAACTCATTTTAGCTTCAATGCTAAGAGTGGCATGAGGTACAGCCCTTAACCTTGCTTTATCGATGAGTTTACCAGTAACACGGCAAATGCCATATGTTTTATTTTCAATGCGCATGATTGCCTTTTCGAGGTGATCAATAAACGTAACCTGGCGACTAGCCATTTGGCTTAATTGTTCTCTTTCCATACTAAGGCTACCATCTTCCATTGTCATATATCGGTTATCACCTTCATCTCCGCCAAGTTCATCTTTGCGGGTAATAAGACCGTGTAAATAAGACAATTCTTTTTTAGCCGCCTCTAATTTGCGCTGGATTAATTCTCTGAATTCATTCAATTCACCATCACTGTAGCGTTGTGAAGGAGCTCCGGGATCTCTTTGCGCTTTATCCAATACAGATTTAGTAAACTCTGGTTGGTATTTTCTAACCGTTTTAGTAGAAATTTTTGGAATCGACACTGGTTTAGCTGCAGGCACTTTTATATCTTTTGCCTTTACTTCGGGTACAGATTTTACAGTAACCACCTTAATAATGGGTGGTTTAACTGGAACTTTTGTTTCAACTTTTTTTACTGGAGCTGGAATAGCAGCTTTTGTAGGAGTACTTTTCACCGATTGAGTTTTTTTAATAATCGGTTTTTTTGCAGGTATTGGAGCTTTTTTAGCGGGAGCAGCTTTTGATGGGGCTCTTTTTGCTATTGGTTTTGCTATTGGTTTTACTGTTTTTTTGGTCGCAACTTTAGCTACTGGCTTTTTTTGAGCCACTTTTGCGGGCGCTTTTTTAGCAATTGGTTTAGCTGCTGGCTTTTTAGCTACAGGCTTAGCAATTATTTTCTTAGGTGCAGGTTTTTTAGCAACTACCTTTTTGGGAGCTGTTTTTTTAGCAGGCGCTGGTTTAACCACCTTTTTAGGGGCAGATTTCACGGGTTTAGCGGGTTTAGCGGGTTTTTTTGCTATCGATTTTCCTTTTGATTTTACTGCTTTTGACGGCTGCTTTTTTGTTGCCATACTAATTTGAATTTTTAAGTACGTTCACTTTTAAGATGGCATCATTCACTTCGATTTCGACAACCTCGTTTAAAACGGGATAAAAAGCAAGCGAATCTGCCAGGATTTCCGCGCAAATATAATCTTTATATTGAATTAATGAAAGTTGAACCCCTGCATTTTCCAAAACAGCCACATTTATCCTATCTGTAAGTTCAAATCCGCTTTCTTTTCTGATATTTTGAATTTTATTAATAAATTCTCTTGCATCCCCTTCCTTTTTTAGCTCTTCAGTGATAGAAATGTCAAGGGCAACGGTCAAAGACCCCTTACTCGCTAACTCATATCCCTTAATTTCATCTGTACTGACCTCTAAATCTTCACAATTAATTAAAATTGGTTCCTCATTGGTAAGTAAATGATCAGGATTCAATAAATAATCTCCCTCTAGTACCTTGTCGATGGTAATATTATTAAATTTAATAATCTCATCTGCTGCCCATTTCATTTTTGGCCCCAACTTTTTACCTAGGGTTTTGAAATTGGCTTTCGCTTTTTTCTGGATAAAATCATTTTCGGCACCTAAAATTTCGACTTCTTTAATGTTGGTTTCAGCTTTTATAATAGCAGATACTTTTTTTATCCTTTCAGCCATTTCTGAATCCATTGCAGGGATCAGTACTTTTTGAAGAGGCTGGCGAACTTTTATATTTACTTTTTTACGTAGTGAGAGTATTAGTGAACAAGTGTCTTGTGCTAATTGCATTCTTTTTTCCAAATCTGCATCAATTGCCCCTTCATTGATGGTTGGAAAATCGGTATGATGAACCGATTCATTTGAGAAGCGATTCGAAACTTTATTTAAATTTAAGAAAAGCCAATCTGCAAAGAAAGGAGCAATGGGAGCCATTAGTCTAGTCAAAGTTTCCAGACATTCATATAAAGTTTGGTAGGCTGAAATTTTATCCTGTTCGTATTCACCTTTCCAGAATCTCCGGCGACATAATCTAACATACCAGTTGCTCAAATGGGTATCTACAAAATCTTCTATAGATCTTCCAGCTTGTGTGGGCTCATAATCATCCAAATTTTGCTGTACATTTTTTATCAATGAATTCAAAGAAGAAAGAATCCACTGATCAATTTCAGGTCTTTCTTTTATCGGAATCAGCGATTCTTTAAATGCAAACCCATCTACATTTGCATACAAGGCAAAAAATTGATAAGTATTATACAGGGTACCGAAAAATTTGCGTTGAACTTCCTTGATTCCTTCTGTATCAAATTTCAAGCTATCCCATGGAGAAGCATTGGTGATGAGATACCAGCGAGTAGCATCTGCTCCAAAAGTATCAATGGTTTCAAAAGGGTCTACCACGTTGCCGAGGCGCTTACTCATCTTATTACCATTTTTATCAAGTACCAGGCCATTACTTACAACAGTTTTGTAGGCAACACTGTCAAACAACAATACACCTAAAGCGTGTAAAGTATAGAACCAACCTCTAGTTTGGTCAACTCCTTCTGCAATAAAATCAGCAGGAAATGCACCATTGGCACCCTTGCCTTTTAATGGTGAGTTAGCTGACGCAGCATGGTACTGCCAGAAATTTTCTGTGCTTAATGGGCCAAATTCATTAGAACTGCTATCTGGTAATCCCCATTGTGCGTAAGGCATCGCACCACTATCGAACCAAACATCTACCAAATCTGGTACTCTTTTCATTGGTAAACCTTTTGAACTGACTAAAACGATAGAGTCAACAAATGGTTTATGTAAATCCAAGGTGGAATTGTCTAAATGCGCTTGATTGGTATCGCCACCTAATTCAATTGCAGCCTTTTTAATTTCTGTTTTTAATTCAACAATGGAGCCGATACATTTTTCTTCGGATCCATCCTCGGTTCGCCAAATGGGTAAAGGGGTACCCCAATAACGGCTTCTGCTCAAGTTCCAGTCAACCATATTTTCGAGCCAGTTACCAAATCGACCGGTACCAGTTGCTGCAGGTTTCCATTGAATTGTCTTATTGAGTTCCACCATGCGGTCTTTTACAGCAGTGGTTTTGATAAACCATGCATCCAGCGGATAATAAATAATGGGCTTGTCTGTTCTCCAGCAATGCGGATAGCTATGCTCGTACTTTTCTACCTTAAATGCTCGATTTTCTTTTTTAAGTTTTACACTGATATCTATATTTACATCTATATATTGAGGATCATCCTTGTAGTTTTTTACAAACCGACCACTAAATTCACCTGTACCCTCTACAAACTTACCCTGCTTATCTACTAATGTTAGAATCCCTAGGTTATTTTTTTTACCTACTTTGTAATCGTCTGCACCAAAGGCCGGAGAAGTATGTACAATTCCAGTTCCATCTTCGGTAGTAACAAAATCACCTAAAATTATTTTGAAAGGAACAGCTTCGGGGGTAATTTCTTTTATTTGTTCTATTGTATTTGCATCAGAAGGAAGGAGTTGTTCGTAATTAATTCCATCTAATTCTTTTCCTTTAAATTCAGCCAGAACTTTCCATGGCAATACTTTATCACCTTCTTTATATAAATCAAAGTCATTATTTTCTGCTTCTGGCTTAAAGTACTTTTGCAATAGTGCCTTAGCAAGAATAACATTGATAGGTAAATAAGTGTATGGATTAAATGTTTTAATTAAAACGTAGTCAATGTTAGGGCCGACGGTTAATCCGAGGTTAGACGGAAGCGTCCAAGGAGTAGTAGTCCAAGCCATAAAAAAAGCCTCTCCTGCAAAATCCATTGCATCAAAAATTTTTGCAACTATAGGGTGTTTTGAATTGTCATTTTCAGAGGGATTGGGTAAGCGAAACATTGCTACTACACTCGTATCTTTTACATCTTTATAGGTTCCAGGTTGATTTAATTCATGCGAACTAAGTCCCGTACCAGCAGCAGGAGAATAGGGTTGAATACTTACGCTTTCGTATAAGTAGCCTTTTTTGTGTAATTGACTTAAAGTCCACCAAAGGGTTTCAACATAGTTATTTTCAAAGGTTACATATGGATTTTTGAGATCCACCCAATAGCCCATTTTATGGGTAATATCGTCCCACTTGTCTTTAAATTTTAGGACTTCTTTACGGCAGGTGGCATTGTATTCTTCGACGGTGATTTTTTTACCAATATCCTCTTTAGTAATTCCTAATAATTTTTCAACGCCTAATTCAACTGGTAATCCATGGGTATCCCAACCGCCCTTTCTTTTTACTTGAAAGCCTTGCATGGTTTTGTAGCGGCAAACCAAATCTTTTAAAGTTCTTGAAATTACATGGTGAATGCCGGGCATGCCATTCGCACTCGGAGGGCCTTCGTAAAATACAAAAGGAGTCTTACCTTCTCTCAAGGTTACACTGTTTTCAAAGACATTGTTTTTCTCCCAATAATTCAAAAGCTCATTACCGATGGCAGGTAAATTTAATTGCTGGTATTCTTGATATTTTGCGCTCATATAATCTTGCGGTCAGTAGTATAAAATGTGTGCAAAGGTAAGTAATAGACTTGTTGGAAATACAATCCCATGCAGCTTTTAGCCTTTAAATTGTTTTGAATAAAAAAATGGACTATTGAGGGCTTGGAAGGTATAATTTTTAGGGGTTTATATAATCTATAAAAAATTTATAGTTTTCCCCTTAAGGAATGGAATAAGATGTAAAACTTTTTTAGGGGGTAAATTCTGATTTTTTGAAAACAGGAAAATCAAAAAATCAATAAGGGTATATCTTATTAAATGAAATATTAACGAAGCAATAATTCACATGGTTTAATACCGGTATGTTTTTTAAAAGCCGTACTAAAGTGAGAGATAGAGGAATAACCCAGCATTAGTGAAACTTCCGTTACACTGAGGCCTTTATCGTAGAGTAAATATTTAGCATGTTCCATACGTTGGCTCTGATAAAAATCAAAGATGGTGGTACCAAATAATTCTTTAAAACCTTTTTTGAGATAACATTCGTTAATAGCCACTTTTCTGCTAAGTTCCTTGATGGTAAGAGGTTCGCCGATATGCTGCAGCAAAACTTCTCTTGCCTTAGAAATTTTTTCTCGATCATCCGCATTGGCCAAAAATTTACAAGCAAATATTTTTTCATTATCTCCAAACATGCAGTCCATACTGTATAGCAGTAGTATTTGTGTTTGGGCATTGATGAATATATTTTCAAGGCTATCGGAGTAAGTATGGTTTAATAAAGCTTCAATTGCCTTTCTTATTTTACCATAAAGGGGCAGGGTTTTTGAAAATGAACTGGTATGGGTAAACGATAACACCTCGTCAGAAATAGTAAGTTGTTTTTTCCCTCTTACAAATTGGGTAAGGTAGGCTGGTTTAAAACTAAAACTTAGTAGGTCTACACTTTCTTCTTTTTCGACACAACCCTTAGAGGCATTGAATTTGCAGGAATCACATTCTGTTTGCTTTTGGCGACAATAAACATTTCCAGAAACACAAAATCTTAATTCTAAATAGTTGGCATCAGCATTATTTTTTTCATAATGATAGACCAACATACCAGTATCTTCTACACTCAATTTTGATTGCTTTTTGTAGCGGGTAATAGTGTAGTGGACCGATCCTGGAACCGACCTTTCAATTTCCTGCAATACTTCCAGCTCATTAAAAAGCAGTGAAGGTTGCTGGTCAATTTTTAAAAGATTTGTAGTTGAGTACATTGATAAATTTCAGTACAAATATACATTAAAATCAGGCTTCATTTTGTGAAATCTGTCAATTTAGTGTCATTTATTCAACCTTGAAATTATTTAAGGTTAGATTTATTTTTTTAGGGTAAAAAATGACTATTGGAGGGGAAGATTAGTACCGTCAAATTGCATCCAAAATTCTGTCTCTGGAAGCAGATAGTTGCTTTTTAAAAAAGCACTCAAAAAGCTGTGGAAATCTTTGGGGAAACTTATCTGTTGATAGTCTTCTTTAAGTGCCTTAAGCGGCTGCTTTTCCTTATATTTGCAACCATATCAATTTTGATAATTTTAAAGCGAATTTGCCTATCAATATGAGCACAGAAAATGATGAAGTAGTTATTCCGGATATTAATGGCTATGGTGCCGACAGTATTCAGGTTTTAGAAGGTTTAGAGGCAGTGAGAAAACGCCCTGCCATGTATATTGGAGATATCGGCGTAAAAGGGCTGCATCACCTCGTATATGAAGTTGTTGACAACTCTATTGACGAGGCCCTGGCTGGACATTGTCAAAATATTATGGTTACCATCAATGAAGACAATTCAATCACAGTTTCTGATGATGGCAGAGGTATTCCAACTGGATTGCATACCAAGGAAAATAGAAGTGCTTTAGAAGTGGTGATGACCGTATTGCATGCTGGTGGAAAATTTGATAAAGATTCTTACAAAGTATCTGGAGGATTGCATGGAGTAGGGGTGAGTTGCGTGAATGCTTTGAGTAGCAAATTGCATGTTACTGTAAATAGGGATGGAAAGACTTTTGAACAGGAATATGCTAAAGGTGTTCCAAAATATTCTGTCCGTGAAATCGGTGAATCTGACAAACATGGAACTACTGTTCAGTTCTGGCCCGACCTTACTATTTTTTCATCAGGTGTTTATGTTAGGGAAATTTTGGAAGGACGTTTGAGAGAGCTAGCTTTTTTAAATAGAAAAATTACCATCATTATTAATGATTTGCGAGAGGTGGATGAGGATGGAAAAACTTATACCAAAACTTTTTATAGCGAAGGTGGTATAGTTGAGTTTGTAGAAATGCTGGATAAAAATGCGAATCGAAATCCATTATTGCCTACAGTGATTTATTGTGATGGTTATGATGCTACCAGTAATGTAACTGTAGAAGTTGCCATGATTTATAATACTGGTTACCAAGAACATCTTTTTAGTTATGTAAACAATATCAATACCATTGAAGGAGGAACCCATGTAGCAGGTTTTCGCCGATCCATTACCCGTGTATTTAAAAGTTACGGCGAAAGAGAAGGGATGTTTGAAAAGGCTAAAGTAGAAATTGAAGGAGATGATTTTAGAGAAGGATTAAGTGCTATTATTTCTGTAAAAGTGCCAGAACCTCAGTTTGAGGGGCAAACCAAAACTAAGTTGGGTAACAATGAGGTAATGGGAGTGGTGGATAGTACTTTGAGTCGAGTATTGAATGCCTACTTGGAAGAAAATCCAAAGGATGCTAAAACAATCATTCAGAAAGTAATTTTAGCCGCACAAGCAAGAGCAGCTGCTAAAAGAGCTAGGGAAATGGTTCAGCGTAAGAGTGTACTAACTGGTGGTGGATTGCCTGGTAAACTAGCCGATTGTAGCGACAAGGATCCTAATCGTTGCGAATTATATTTAGTGGAAGGGGATTCTGCTGGTGGTACTGCTAAGCAAGGAAGAGACAGAAGCTATCAAGCTATTCTGCCATTGCGAGGTAAGATCTTGAATGTAGAAAAGGCAATGGAGCATAAGATATATGACAATGAAGAGATTCGGAATATGTTTACTGCATTGGGAGTTAAAATTGGTACCCCCGAAGATCCTAAGGCCTTGGATTTATCAAAACTGCGCTATCATAAGTTGATTATCATGACAGATGCCGATGTGGATGGAAGTCACATTGCTACGCTTATTCTAACCTTTATTTTTAGATATATGAAAGAATTGGTGGAACAAGGGTATGTTTACATTGCCCAGCCACCATTATACCTTGTAAAAAAAGGAAAGGACCAAGATTATGCTTGGACCGATGCTGAACGTAAAGGACTGATTGCTAGATTTGGTCAAGGAAAAGATGAAAGTGTTACTACCCAACGTTACAAAGGTTTGGGAGAAATGAATGCAGAGCAATTGTGGGAGACAACAATGAATCCAGCAACCAGAACCCTCAAGCAGGTTACCATTTCAAGTGCAGCAGAGGCTGATTTGATTTTTAGCATGTTAATGGGAGATGAAGTGCCTCCAAGGAGAGAGTTTATTGAAACCCATGCTAAATATGCAAAGATTGATGTGTAATTGATATTAAATATTATTTATATAAATAGCTCCTGAAGACAAAGGGGCTATTTTTTTGTGGTTATTTAATTACCAAAGAAAATATCCCAAGCCCACTAATTGAAGCCTTTGATATCTATTAGGATTGACACCAAAAAAGTTAATTAGGCCTTAAATAAGCTTTCCATTTATTAAGACTTTCAACGCCCATTCCACTTTTAAATCCTCTTAAAATTTAGTCGTTTTAGCTATTTTTTTGCTAAAACCAATATTTTTAGTAGCTTGTACCCTGAAGTTTACTACTTCATACTTATTAACTAACCATAAATTCTACAAAATGTCAAAAATGTTAACAGCTTATTGCATGAAAACAAAGGAAAAAAACGTTCCAATGCAG
>CAMCMP010000014.1 GCA_945876095.1 Chitinophaga pinensis | reverse complement strand
ACACAATATGAAATACTACAAATATTAAGTATCTCATTATTGTGCAAAATACCTTTACTTGAATTATTTTCTAAAACCTATCCGCAATATGTCAAAGAACAAACCTGTAATCAATTGAACCTGTTCGATTTATAACAAGACGCTAATGATAATTATTTATTAATAATAAAACTTTCCGATTGGTAATAGTTTCTTCCAATGATTTTGATAAAATAGTTTCCAGAAGGTAAGTTACTGATCGGTATGGAGGTTATTTTATTTTTAGTTTTTTCCATTTGAACAATTCTTCCATCACTGCTGATTAATTGAATGTCGAGTGTAGTATTGGGTGATTCATTTAATTTAATCTTTAAAAAAGGAGAAGCTGGATTAGGGAAAATCCTTGCGTAATTAATATTTGAATTAGTAGCAGAATTTTCGATAGCTGTAACTACTAGGTTAAAACTATCACTAATATTACTGCAAGCATCTGAATTAGTAATTTGAACTTTATAGAAACCAATAGTTAAAGGTTTGTAGGATGCTAGGGTAGCTCCAAATAAAGAAACATTATTTACCGACCATTGAAAAGTAGTCGCTGAAGAGTTGGTCGAAAAGGTATTTCCATTCCAATTGATAGTAGGTTTAGTTGGAGTAGATTTTACTATAACAATGCTTGGTAGAGATCCAGTTTTGCAACCATTGGTATTTGATATGCTATCCGTATAGGTTCCAGCTTCATAAGCAATGAAAGAGTTACCTACTGCCCCACTAATTAAAATAGCGTTTTTATACCATTGATTCCCACTAGATGTATTGCTATTTAGTTTTACTGAATTTCCTGGACAAAATATGGTGCTTGATCCCGAAGTTATTATTGGCACTTCGGGTGATATAGGCTGCGGCATAACGGTTACGCTTACTGCAGCGCTAATTTCATTACTTGAATTTTTTGCAGTGACACTATAGGTTCCTGGACGCATCCCTGTAAAAATGCCAGTTGTATTCATGTAAATTGAACCATCGGTACTAAATGTTACACCGGTTGTTGTTGAACTTGCGGTGATGGTGCCTGTTGGTATTGAGCAGTTGGGTTGAGCCGAAACCGTTGCTGATATATTTACTTGTGTATTACTGGTATAATTGTAAGGGATGCATCTAAAAAATACTGCTGTATTAGACATGAATGAATCTGTAAAAACTTGGCTACTTGAGGTAGCTGTAAAATAAACTACCGAAGAAGCATTGGATGGATTAAATCCTGAAGATGGAACAGATGTATAATTATTATACCTCAACAAAGTATATTTACTTCCTATATTGAGTGAGTCGATATTTATTTTGCTTTTCAAAATAATTGCAGACTCTCCAATAGAAACGTTCGGTTCATTCCATTTGTCAAGTATTAAATGAATAGGTTTGGTTACATGCTGATCATCTTTAATTCCAGTTACAGCACAACCAAAATTTATATTTTTTGGTATACAATATTTATTGTTGGCTCCATTGCCAATCATACTTCTAAAATCCCAGATTGATTGAAAGGTTCTTGAATAAGAAGTACTATCGTAACAGTCGTTGTAAATCAGTTGGTCGGTGTCATGAAAAGTAGTAGTATCTGAAGAAGTAAAGCCAATAGCAGGTAGGATATGATCATAATCAGGGTCATTCATACCTTTTATATATACGGTGATAATTACTGGATGAGAATTATTTAATTGTTTTTTAAGCCATACAAGATAATCTTGATACTGAGGAGTAGTTTTGTTAAAGTCCCATCTTTCAAAAGTAAAGGCTAATTTATCGAGGGTCTTTTCTCCATTATTATTACCAATTAATACTTGACTACCCCCTGCAATGGTTCTACTTATATTTTGTGAAATATAATTTCCATAGTATAAGCCAATCATTTGGATGGAAGTTTCACCACAATAACCATTAGAGTTATCCCATTGTAATCTTCCTGGAATATTGATCTTTCGATTTATTTGACCAGAACTATCTTGGTTAAATAAAATAGCAATGCATAATGAAAGAATTATCCAAGAAGCATTTTTCATCTACGAATTGTTTTACTAAAGTTATATTTTTTTAATTCGGAATGGTTTTCGGCATGTCTTCATTTAATAGTATTTTTTTTAAGAAATAAAACGAGCATTAATTTAGCCGATTGATTTTATAATTGGTTATTATTTCTTTACTACTTCAATTATTTATTTAGTTATACCTTTTCTTTTCCTTCCCAAAAACACTGGCTAAATTATACTTCCGTAAATAATAAGCTGGTTTAAAGTAATTATAAAAATAAGGGCACACAAATACCAATAATAATTGAAAAATCCAGAAACCGATGCTTTACTAATAGCCGGCCATTAAATTCTAAGGAAAATTTTCTTTTTATACATGATATAAAGAAATATCCATTTTATTATTAGGATTGAAACTATTGCTAACACTGCATCTAAAGGAGGACCTGCTAACTGTTCCGCCCATCTAAAGAATTCCTTGGCAGCATAGTCCCATTTGATAAATCCTCCAGATAGATAAATAAGAATCGAGTTGATGCCAATTATTCTAAAGAAAAAAGCCCATTTTTGAAATCCTTTTACATCTATGATATAATAAAATATTGCCATTAATATCATACTCCATCCTCCTGCTTGCAATGTAAACGAACTGGTCCAAAGATTTTTATTGATTGGAAATACCAAATTCCATAATTGTGCGATAGCTACTGAAATAATACCTGCTAAAAATATACCCATTGCTTTTTTAGAGGGGGTTGCAGTATGATTCTTTAAAACCTCTCCTGTTAAAATACCTAGCAGTCCAGTACCTATCGCAGGAATAGTGGATAGTAATCCTTCTGGATCATGCACAGTAAGGTGTAGTTTTCCAGGTATCAATAGTCTATCCACATAAGAAACAAAGTTTCCTTCCATTGTCATATCCCCTAATTCGAATCCTGGTGCAGAAGTAAATCTTAGTAAAATCCAATAGCCTAAAAGTATTGCTGCAAGCCATATTTGCTGTCCTTTTTTACTAACATATAAATAAATAATATTGGCAAAAATATAGGCAGATCCAATTCTTCCTAATACACTAGGAAATCTAATTTCAGAAAGTGGTTTAATTTGAAAACCTCCATTATTATAAAGTACACCCAGTATAATAAGTATCAATCCTCTTTTAATTACTCTAAAAAGAAGTTGATTTTTAGAAGTACCATTTTCTAGTGCATTACCTATTGAGTAAGGAGTAGATACTCCCGCTAAAAAAATAAACAATGGAAAAATCATGTCGTAGGCAACAAATCCGTTCCATGCTACATGTTCTAATTGAAAGGACATAGTTTGAATGATAGAATTGTCTGACACTTTTGCAAGGGCATGAAATAATCGATCCGCGCCCATGATCCATAGCATGTCAAATCCACGCAAAGTATCCAAAGAATATAATCTATTTGAAAGGTTGGTTTGTTTCATATTGATTGGTTAATTATTTTGAAAAAAGATAGATACTATCACAAAACTTTGATTTTCCTTTTTTATTTTTTTAAGATTTCAAAAAAAGTAGATGATCATCTTTAATGATAAAATTAATAATTAGGTCAAGCTGGAGCAAGCAACCCTTCGATTGCTAAGTTAGCAAAATATTAGATGAATTTAAAAATCATTGTTTTGGCTATTATTGAATAATAAAAACAGACTTTACAACTACTTTTTTAAAGGAAGTAGATTTATTTTTAAGAGATCTTGATTGTAATGAACGGGATGATACTGATTTTATATATCTTTAGTTTTAACTTATCCTTGTTGCTATGTCATTTATTATCCTTCTTATTGGCATGTTGCTGCTAATATTATTAATTACTTGGGTCAAAATTTCTCCATTTTTGGCTTTTATCCTGGTTTCTATTTTAATAGGATTTTCTAATGGAATGGATATTTCTACTATTACCAATGCGCTTCAAAAGGGAATTGGTGATTTGTTAGGCTCAATTGTAGTAATACTTGGTCTGGGTGCAATGTTAGGTAAGTTAATTGCTGATAGTGGTGCCGCACAAAAAATTGCAACTGGATTAATGGAAATCTTTGGTAGAAAATATATTTTATGGGCTTTGTTGCTTACTGGCTTTATCATAGGGATTCCACTTTTTTATGGAACAGGATTTGTATTGGTCGTTCCTCTTATCATTACATTATCTTATCGATACAATATTTCAGCTGTTTACATTGGATTACCTATGCTTGCAGCAATGTCTGTTACTCATGGTTTTCTCCCTCCACACCCATCTCCAACTGTTTTAGTTAAACAATTTAATGCTGATCTTGGACTTACTTTACTGTATGGTATGTTTGTCGCTATACCCACTATTCTAGTTGCTGGTCCTTTGTTTGCACTTACTTTAAAAAAGTATACTATCAAACCTTTAGAACTTTTTAAAGGCAAGGATATTCCTGCTGAAGAACTTCCATCCATGTTTTATAGTGTGTTAACAGCTTTGTTACCTGTAATATTGATTGGACTTAATACAGTTGTAACACTCATTACTTCTTCTCAAAATATTTTTACTAAAACATGTCAGGTATTAGGGGATCCAATTGTAGCAATGACGATTACTGTATTATTTGCGACCTACAGCTTGGGTTTAAAAAATGGTAAAAAGATAAAAGACCTTATGCAAACAATGACTGATTCAATAAGGGATATATCTATTATTTTATTGATTGTAGGTGGAGCAGGTGGGTTGAAACAAGTTTTGATTGAAGCCGGAATAAGTGATCAAATTGCCTTATTACTCCGAGATATAAATATTCATCCACTATTGGCAGCTTGGAGTATAGCAGCTATCATTCGAGTTTCATTGGGATCTTCAACTGTAGCGGGATTAACAACTGCAGGCATTGTGGGGCCAATGATTGTCACTACTGGGGTAGATCCCAATTTGATGGTTTTGGTAACTGGAGCTGGAAGCATGATGTTTTCACATGTTAATGATTCTGGCTTCTGGATGTTTAAAGAGTATTTTAATATGTCTATTAAAGATACCTTAAAGACTTGGTCCTTAATGGAATCGCTGGTTTCTGTAATGGGACTTATTTCTGTTTTGGTTGTTAATTATTTTATTCATTGATAAAACAAGTTGTATGACACCTGATGAAAGATTTAATGCCTTGAATCTTACTTTGCCGCCGGCACCCAAACCGATTGGAGTTTATAAACCTTGCTTGACTTCTGGAAATCTTTGTTATGTCTCTGGACATGGACCAGTTAAGATTGATGGAAATTTGATAGTAGGACGCATTGGAGAAGCCATGACGATGGAGGAGGGGAAATTAGCCGCACTGCAAGTAGGCTTAGCTATTTTAGCAACACTGAAGAGCCATTTAGGATCGCTTAATAAAATCAAAAGGGTGGTGAAGGTTTTAGGGATGGTTAATTGTTCAGCTAATTTCGAAAAACATCCTTTTGTTATCAACGGCTGCAGCGAGTTATTTGCAAAAGTCTGGGGTGATGATCTAGGGGTAGGGGTAAGAAGTGCTGTAGGAATGGGTTCTCTTCCAGATAATATTTCAGTAGAAATAGAAGCGTTATTCGAACTAGAATAAGTTAACTGGATTTTTGAAGTATTGCCTCATTTTTTAAAAGGTTAACAAAGTTTAAAATGTCATCATGCATTGGTATGAAATAAATAGTATTGAGACCATTGATTCTCCTGCTTTGGTCATTTACCAGGAACGGATACTCGAAAATATAAGGTTAGTAAAGCAGATGGTAAATAACAACGTAGATCGACTACGCCCGCATGTAAAAACCAATAAAATTGCTGAAGTATGCCAAATGATGAGGGATGCTGGAATTTATAAATTTAAATGTGCCACTATTGCGGAGGCTGAAATGCTAGCAATGATTGGAGTAGAGGATGTACTGCTTGCCTATCAACCTGTAGGTCCCAAGGCAAATAGATTGCTTCAATTGAGTATAAAATTCCCTAGCACTACTTTTTCTTGTTTGGTGGATAATTTACAATCTGCGCAATATTTATCTGCTGTTTTTTCTGAACATAAATTATCTATAAATATTTATATTGACATAAACACCGGGATGAACAGATCTGGAATTTCAGCTCATCAGGCTATTTTTTTATATGAGAAACTTGAGTTGTTAAGAAGTATAAATGTGAAAGGCCTTCATGTATATGATGGTCATATAAGGGAGACAGATATTGTAGTAAGAAAGAAGAAAGTAGTAGCAGCTTATAGCGACGTAAAGATGCTTGCAGAAAAAATTGAAGCTATGCATAATAAAAAGATAGTAATTATTGCAGGCGGCTCTACTACCTTTTCAGTTTATGCCCAGCTCGAAAATATTGAGTGTAGTCCTGGAACATTTGTTTTCTGGGATAAGGGATATAAAACCCTGTTTCCAGATCAGCCCTTTGATTATGCATCCCTTGTAATAACTAGGGTAATTTCAATTATAGATAAACAGACCATTACCACCGACCTAGGATATAAATCGGTTGCTGCAGAAAGCCCCTTACCCCGTATTTACTTTTTAAACGCAGTTGATTCAGTGCCAATTTCACATAGTGAAGAGCATTTGGTAGTAACAGTACCTGATTCAGCAAATTATAAAGTAGGTGATATATTATATGGTGTTCCGTTTCATATTTGTCCTACTGTTGCCTTGTACAATACTATATTATTGATTAAAAAAAATACTTTAGTAGATGAATGGAAAGTAATTGCTAGAGATCGAAAAATTTCTGTTTAAAGCAAATTCAAATTTTAAATAAAATCATCTTATTTTTTTGGCAAATTTTAGTTTAAGGTCTGTTTAAATTATTTAAGATATCTGAATGAGTTACTGTCCATAGATTTCTATTTCGTTTAGTTCGTGAAATAATAAATTTAATTTTTTTATATCCTTTCATTCAAATAGTAATCGTTAAAAAAATCTTCTAATGATAGCGTGAAATTATTTGCTTAAAATTTTTATAAGCTAATATATACTGCCTTGTAATCAAAATTTCACTGTATTTAATCAAGAAGAAACCCTCTTTTTTTTATTTCAAAATTGCAATAAACAATCTTTTTTTATTCAAAATTTAATTAGTTAATAACATTATAAACTATATAAAAAAGTTTGATATGAGTGGATTATCAATGGGTTTAATGGCTCGAAATCTATTGTATTAAGTTTACTAACAAAAATTGTTAATAAATTTTATTTACTAGATTTTTTTTTAAAATATATTTATACAATGGATGCTTATTATAAAACGTTAGAAACTATATTTAATATTGTTCATCAGGATCCTAATCCTGTCACCTATCTATGTAGGCCAAGAGAAATTATTCTACGTCAATTTCAAGATTGGAGTGTTATTCAACAGCATTTAGAATTACTCGAACAAGAAGGTTTGGTTGTTACTAAACAGATGGATACGCTGATTGTTTCTATTACATCTTCAGGTATTCAAAAAATGGAATCAGCTAATTTAGATTTGCATCAATAGAAATATATTTTTTATACATAATTATCTTTAATGTAAGTTTTAAGTTGATCAACATTATTTAATATTTATATTCTGATATTAATTATTTCCCCTTCCTTTTTTCCACGCTCTTAAACTTTCTATTCTTCCTTTAATTATCCCCTGATTTTAGTATTTTATTCTTTTGTTAAATATAAAAAAGTAACAATAGGATATTCCGTTAAACTTTCTATGAAATTACAAGTCTATAAGGGGTAGGATTTCTTGTAAAGGAGCGTTTCCCCCTTAAAATATGCTCAATTTTAAAAAAAAGTTAAATATTTCGAAAGTTTTTAGGAGTTAAGTCGTCTTAAATGAAATGTTTATCCCTTTTTCTTGATTTTTTGCGTCAATCTGGTTTGGCACAAGTTTTATGAAAAGTTAATTGGTTAGGGTTAATTCAAAGAATAATTAAGAAAAGTATGCCGAAAAATTTGAGTGAATACAGGATACTGTCTATTGATATTGGTGGGACCTATATTAAAGGTACTATTTTAAATATAGAGGGTGATATGCTAACAGGTTACCATACTGTGAAAACTCCTCATTTGCCCGGTCCTCAAAAATTATTGGCTGCAATTAGAACACTAGTTATTGATTTCCCTTCTTTTAATAAAGTTTCAATAGGGTTCCCGGGTTTTGTTAAGGAAGGAATTGTTTACACAGCTCCAAGTATTGCTCCAAATAAGTGGAAGAATATTAATCTTAAACGAATTTTACAAGATGAGTTTAACTGTCTTGTCAAAATTGTGAATGATGCGGATATGCAGGGGCTCGGAGTTATTAAAGGAATAGGCTTTGAAGTCCTTATTACCCTTGGAACTGGTTTAGGATCTGCAATGTATTTGAATGGCACTTTACTTCCTCATCTAGAACTTTCTCAGCATCCAATTGGCAAAGGATTTATTTATGATAATTATGTTGGAAAAAAAGTATTTGAAGATTTGGGTATAAGCGTTTGGAATCAAAGGGTGGAAGAGGTATTGAGCGTGCTAAAAAATGTATTTAACTATGATCATTTATATATTGGTGGCGGAAATTCCCGCTTTATAACTCTTGATCTCGATGATAATATGACCTTGGTTTCCAACGAAGATGGTATAAAAGGTGGAGCCGTTTTGTGGAAAAGAAATGACTTTATAGAAACCCCTAAAGAGACATTTTTTAAAAAATTATCAACTGAAGTAATTGATAAGAACGATTTCTGATTTTAGATGATTTTGTTTTTCTTTAGATTTTATTTGCCCTGCACAATGACAATCCTTGTCAATTCATTTATACAGCACCTCATTGTATCTTTATAACTTATAGTATCTTTATTTTAAAGTTATTTTATCAAAGAATGGTTTCAATAAAAAAAGTCAATACAGTTATTGTAGGACAGGGTATTGCAGGTTCGCTATTGGCATTTATGCTTCATCGGAAAAAAATCCCTTTTTTATTAATTGATCCATCTGTACCGCAAACTGCAAGTCAAATTGCAGCAGGAATGTTTACCCCATTGAGTGGCAAGAGAAAAACGATTCACCCATTGTCTTTACAGCAAATCCCTTTTGCAATAAATATCTATAAGGAGATATCAAAACTTATAGGATATAATATTCTTCACCTTACCAATATTTATCAGTTATTTGATTCGGTAGAGGAACAATCTCAATTACAAAGAAAATATCTTGAACCTTCCTTTGCGCCTTATATAAAATCGATTTCAAATTACTTGTCTGGAACTAATATTTATTGTGGAGCCTATGAGGTCACTCATTCTGGTTGGGTCAATTGCGAATATTGGATGAAATTTTTTAAAATTTGGTTAAAAAAAAATGGACGATTACTAGAAGCAAAATTTGTACATCAAAATTTACAGATAAAAGAAGATAGGATGGAGTACAATGGGATTGAATTCGAAAATATTTTTTTTTGTGAGGGATACAAAGCAATTAATAATCCTTTTTTTAATGAAATAATTATTCCTTGCAAGGGTGACGTGCTGACGATCGCTAGTGAACATTTCACTACTGATCAAATCGTAAAGAAAAATGGAATATATCTAGTTCCAATCGAAAGCTATTCATTCAAAGCAGGAGCTACTTATCAATGGAATAATGATTCAGAAACTCCTGATCAAGCCGCTAAGTTATTAATTGAAGGTCAGCTGAAAAATATGCTTACTAATCCGTTCGAAATAATTAATCACCAATCTGCTATTCGTCCAACCACTCAAAATCGGGAAGTTATAGCTAGGCAACATCAGCATCACAAGGGAATGTATATGTTCAATGGCTTGGGAACCAAGGGGGTATTGCAAGGACCTTGGTGGGCTGATCGGATCGTAGCGCTTAGTTTGCAGTTAGATTTGGAATAAACTTTAGGTGAAACAGTATAAAATTATACCAAAGAAAACCTTTAAAGAATTAATTATTGTTACTACTGATTTATTTATAGTCGATTTCCTTCTTTTGGAAAAATGATCCTAGGGGAAAAGGTTTTTGCTTCTTCAAAATTCATCAAGGCATAAGAAAGGATTATAATAATATCTCCTTCTGCCCCTTTGCGCGCAGCAGGTCCATTTAAACAACATACTCCAGTACCTCGACCGCCTTTAATCAGGTAAGTTTCTAATCGCTCTCCGTTATTAATATTGACTATATGTATTTTTTCGTTTTCTAATAAGTTAGCAGCTTCCATAAGGTCTACATCTAATGTCAGACTGCCCATGTAGTGTAGATTTGCTTCAGTGATTACTGCATGGTGAATTTTTGATTTTAATAATTGTATTTGCATTTATGACTGAATTAGTATAGTAAATTTAAAAAAGTATTATTTGATTGTAAGCTATTTATTTTACAAAGTAAATGCAGCCTATTCAAATTGGCTGATTTATTTTTTAATACACAAATTTCATTTTCATATTTACTTTTAACTCTCCTAAAATTTGCTAAGAAGAGAAATTATTTACAATCTTAAAGTTGAATAGAAAGCTCAATTTTTATTGCTAGTAATTGTTATCAGAAAGAGATCATTTATAAATTAATTTCCATTGGGTGCTAATAACACTTTTTCGTTAAAGAGCTGCTTCAATTTATTAGAAGGATTTATCAATTTACCTTGTTTTTTCAATCCCATTTCTTTTACATTATGCTAGTTTTAATATTAATTGAATTTTAATGCGATTCAATTAATTAAATAATGTATATTCAATTCCTTACTGTACTTATATTTTTTTATTTTAATACGATTACAAAGAATAGTTTAACCTTTTTGCTCAAAATTATTGGATTCGAATTTGTTGAACTAACAAAATAATTAAAATTTAATTTGTAAAATTGTATTCTAAATTTTATTACTAATAATTAAAATAAATCAAAATGGCATTAACTACAAATTCAAATGAAAAAATCACTTCGGATGGTGGAATGCCTAATAAATTGCTTTTTCCATTTATTCTGGTAACCAGTTTGTTTTTTCTTTGGGGAATTTCAAATAACCTTACTGGTATTTTGATTCCTCATCTTAGAAAAGCCTTACAACTTACCAATACTCAATCTACTTTTGTAGATACGGCTGTATATTTGGCCTATTTTCTTGCGGCAATTCCAGCTGGACTTATTATTAATAGATTTGGCTATAAAAAAGGAATTATTGCAGGGTTATTAGTATTCAGCTTAGGTGCTTTTTTATTCATACCTGCTGCCAATACGCGCACATTTGAAGTATTTTTATTGGGTCTGTTTATCATTGGTTGCGGTCTGACGATTCTCGAAACTGCTGCCAATCCTTACGCCACTAAATTAGGCGATCCCGAAGGTGCAACTACCCGATTGAATTTTGCACAATCTTTCAATGGTTTAGCTGCATTTTTAGCTCCCATGATAGGTACCTTATTTATTCTTTCGGGAAAAGAATATTCAGCAACCGAGCTTTCGATGATGTCCGAGGTGGACAAAATAGCCTATCTGACTTCCGAGGCTGCATCCGTAAAAGTGCCTTACATGATTCTGGGAGGCTTTTTGCTAATTTTAGCCGTTGTTTTTATGGTGCTAAAATTTCCTGAATTTAAAGATGAAAATAAAACCAATTCGACCAGTAGCATCGGTCAAGCGCTCAAACAAAAACATTTGGTTTGGGCGGTAATTGCTCAGTTTTTCTACGTCGGTGCGCAGGTATGTGTTACCAGTTTCTTTGTTCGGATGGCAATTTCTGGCGGTGGTGTAGATGAGAAAACGGCTGGATATTATCTTGGCATCTATGGCTTACTTTTTATGTCAGGTAGATTTATCGGAACAATCATCATGCGTTATATTCAACCTGCCAAATTGCTTACTATTTACGCTTTAATTTGTATCATATTGAGTTTTGTGGCAATTTCTGCCGAAGGTAAAAATGTGGTTTTAGCATTGGGTGGCTTAGGTTTTTTTATGTCAATCATGTTTCCTACTATTTTTTCTTTGGGAATAAAGGATCTGAACGAAAATACCAAACCTGCCTCCTCGCTCATTGTGATGTCAATCATTGGTGGGGCAATATTTCCCGTAATCATGGGTAAAATCATTGACAATGCAGGAGATGATATTCAAAAAGGTTACATCGTTCCATTGGTTTGTTTTTTCGTAGTCCTATTTTTTGGAATAAAAGGACATCAAATAAAAAAAGTATAACTATATAAATATGTCAGAATCGAATAACAAAAGAAGGGTGATTCAAATGCACCCAAAAGACAACGTTCTAGTTGCATTACAAAATTTAGCAGCAGGAGAAAATATTCTCTTTAACGGAGAAAACTATATCCTTTCGAATGAAGTAAAGGCAAAACATAAATTTTATATCGCAGATTTGAAAACTGGGAGTGAGGTTTATATGTATGGAGTACTAGTTGGAAAGGTTGAAAATGATGTTTCTAAAGGAGCTCTGATGACGACTGAAAATTTGAAGCATGCTGCTGATCCTTATTCTTATCGCGGTGTAAAATATAGTTGGCAAGCGCCAGATGTTTCTAAATTCAAGGATAGAATTTTCAATGGTTATAAAAGAGGCGATGGTCGCTATGGTACTGCTAATTATTGGCTTTTTGTTCCAACAGTTTTTTGTGAAAATAGAAATATGGATGTGATTCGAGAAGCGCTTCACAATGAATTGGGATACGGAGTGAGTGATAAATATAGTCAGTACACTCACCAACTACTAAAAGCTTTTCAGCAGGGAGATGATATTAATTCTATTAATTTACAACCCGATACAACCAGTAAATCAAGCCGTGTTTTTAAAAATGTAGATGGTATTAAATTTTTAAATCATCAGGGTGGTTGTGGTGGAACAAGACAAGATTCAGCTAGCTTAAGTTCTTTATTGGCATCTTATGCCAATCATCCAAATGTAGGCGGTGTTACAGTGCTAAGTTTAGGTTGCCAAAATTTGCAGACACAGCATTTTTTGGATGATGTAAAAAAACACAATCCAAATTTTGATAAACCCTTACTAGTTTTTGAACAACAGCAATCTGATAGTGAGGAACAATTAATAACAGAAGCTATCAAAAAAACTTTTGAGGGATTAGTACAACTTAACAAACAAGAAAGAACTTCTGCTCCATTGAGTGAAATGTGTGTAGGTGTTAAATGCGGAGGAAGTGATGGATTTAGTGGCGTATCTGCAAATCCTGCAGTGGGCTATGCTTCGGACCTAATGGTGGCATTAGGGGCAAAAGTATTATTAGCAGAATTTCCAGAATTGTGTGGTGCGGAACAAGATTTAGTAGACAGATGTACAACTGAAGCTTCTGCAAAAAAGTTTATTTACTTAATGCAAACTTATGATGCATTGGCGCATACGGTTGGTTCAGGATTTCACATGAATCCTTCTCCTGGAAATATAAAAGATGGTTTAATTACTGATGCTATTAAGAGTGCAGGTGCTGCCAAAAAAGGAGGTACATCACCAGTAGTTGATGTGCTTAATTATACTGAAAAAGCTACTCAACCTGGTTTGAGTTTAGTTTGTACTCCAGGTAATGATGTAGAAGCTACTACAGGAAAAGCTGCCTCTGGCGCTACGTTGATTCTATTTACTACTGGTCTTGGAACTCCCACCGGTAATCCAGTTTGTCCAGTTATTAAAGTATCAACCAATACTATATTAGCCAATAAAATGAGTGACATCATTGATATTGATTGCGGACCAATTATTAGCGGTGAAAAAACAATAGAGCAGATGGGGGAGGATATTTTAGAGTATTGCATTAAAGCATCTAGCGGAGAGATTATTCCGAAAGCAGTTCTTTTAAATCAAGATGACTTTATTCCTTGGAAACGGGGAGTGTCTTTGTAAAATAAATTTTGGAATTATTTTATTAGAGCTCTATTTAATAAATTTATAAACTAGTTAATTATTTAAAATTATGTTTTCCCTTAAAGATAAAAAAGCAATCGTTACAGGTGGTGGTAGTGGAATAGGCAGGGCTATTGCTGTTTTATTCGCAAAACAAGGCGCTGAGGTTCATATCATAGAATTATCTGAAGAAAATTCTAAAGATGTTTTGGAAGAGATCAAAGTTAATGGTGGTAAAGCTTTAGCTTATTCATGCAATATAGCCAATCAGCAAGAGGTGATTGCTACACTAGGTAAAATTGGCAATTTTAATATATTAGTAAATAATGCTGGTATAGCACATATTGGAAAAGTTGATACTACCCTTGAGAGTGATTTTGACAGAGTAATCAGTGTAAATGTAAAGGGAGTTTATAACTGTATTTATGCAGCCATTCCTCATTTAAGAAATTCAGGTGGTGGTGTTATTTTAAATATGGCATCCATCGCTGCTTCATTGGGTTTGCCCGATCGTTTTGCCTATTCTACTGCAAAAGGAGCTGTCATTTCAATGACTTTATCTGTTGCTAGAGATTATATTGGAGAAAATATTCGTTGCAATTCCATCTCTCCTGCAAGAGTACACACTCCATTTGTTGATGGGTTCATTGCTAAAAATTATGTTGGCAAAGAAAAAGAAATGTTTGAAAAATTATCTAAAAGTCAACCGATTGGTAGAATGGCTCAACCCAATGAAATTGCTGCTTTGGCATTGTATCTTTGTAGCGAGGAAGCTTCTTTTATAACTGGCTGCGATTATCCAATTGATGGTGGATTTGTAAAATTGAATACCTAGTTTTTTATGTGAATTAATTTTTGCTAATCAATTTTATAATAGGTAGAAAACTTAAATAGAACTATTTCTTCGAATCAAAAAGATCACAAATATTAAAAATAAATAAGAATGAAACTAATACGTTTTGGTGAACCAGGAAAAGAAAAACCAGGTATATTGATAGGTGAAAAAAGATTAGATGTATCCTCACTAGTAGATGATTACAATGAATCTTTTTTTGAAAACAATGGATTAGATAAATTATCCGCAGCTATTATTGGCAATAATTCCTTTCCCGAGGTTTCTCAAAACATTCGTCTGGGTTCTCCAGTGGCTAGACCTTCTAAGATTATTTGTATCGGGTTAAACTATGTTGACCATTGTATAGAGACCAATGCTCCCATTCCACAAGAGCCCATTATATTTTTCAAGTCAACCACTGCATTGTGTGGTCCTGATGATGCGGTAGTGATTCCAAAAAATAGCATCAAAACTGATTGGGAAGTAGAATTGGCATTTGTAATGTCAAAGAAAGCAAGTTATGTAGATGAATCAGATGCAATGAATTATGTAGCTGGTTATTGTTTACACAATGATTATAGCGAAAGGGCATTTCAATTGGAGCGTGGTGGTCAATGGGCAAAAGGAAAAGGTTGTGATACGTTTGCTCCACTAGGGCCATTTTTGGCTACTATTGATGAAGTAAAGGATGTGAATAATTTATCTATGTGGTTGAGTGTAAATGGAAAAAAATACCAAAATAGTAATACCTCTAATCTAGTTTTTAAAATTCCATTTTTAGTTCATTACTTAAGTCAGTTTATGACCCTGCTACCGGGTGATGTAATAAGTACAGGAACGCCTCCCGGTGTAGGATTGGGTATTAAGCCCGACCCTGTTTTTCTTAAAGAAGGTGATGTGGTTGAATTGGGTATTGAAGGTTTGGGTAATAGTAAGCAGTTAGCGGTTGCTTATCAGCCATAAAAAAATTGACATTCTTAACTGTCGATTTTAGAAACTCAAATTTACCGATGTAGTAGAAATCGTTTTATTTTTAAAATATGTTGTTAAGATTGTTTGTATTTATTATAATAGGAGTATTTCTAACTACTCCTGCATCTGCGCAGAAGAAAATTTTTATTTCTCTAGATGGAAATGATGGTGCAATTGGCTCATTACAACATCCTGTGGCATCGGTTCAACAGGCTATTTTTCTTGCAACACAATCATCATTAAATAAGGTAGAGTTATACTTTCGAAAAGGAGTATACTATTTGGATTCATCGATTGTGGTAAGTGCTGCAATTTTGAAAGGGAAAAATTTGCTTTTATCTTCATTCAATAATGAGCAAGTTGTAATCAGTGGAGCTAAAAAATTTGCAGTTAGTTGGAGTAAGTACAATAACAATATTTACGTAACCAATGTTCCTTTTGATTTTATTCCAGATGCTATGTTTGTAAATGGAAAGCAGCAGGTAATGGCTCGGTATCCGAATTATGATAGCGCTGCGCGCATTTTTAATGGGGTGGCTGCTGATGCAATTAGTGAAAAAAGAGTTAATAAATGGAAAGACCCTTCTGGTGGTTTTTTTCATGCACTTCATTCTGGCGAGTGGGGTAGTTTCCATTATCAGATCACTGGTAAGCAAGATGACGGGTCCTTAAAAATGGAAGGTGGATGGCAAAATAATCGGCCAGCTCCATTGCATCAATCCTTTCGTTTTGTTGAAAATATTTTCGAGGAGTTAGATGCTCCAGGGGAATGGTATTTCGATAAGACTAATCGAAAAATATATTATTATCCTCAATCCGAAACTGACCTAAGGTCTGCTTCAATTGAATTATCCTATTTAAAGATCTTATTGTATTTAAAAGGTGATGAAAGCAATCCTATAAAAAATGTAAAGATTCAAAAAATAAGATTTACTCAAACCAAAAGGGTTTTGATGGAAGCTCACGAACCTTTGTTAAGGAGCGATTGGATGCTCCATCGATCTGGAGCATTACTAATAGAAGGTGCTCAAAATTGTTCTATTGCTGATTGTGTATTTGATCAGTTGGGCGCTTCGGCTATCATGGTTAGTGGTTTTAATAGAACGATTACTATTTCCAATAATCATTTCAAGGAAATTGGGGAAACGGGGGTTTGTTTTGTGGGAGATATTTCTGCGGTAAGATCTCCTGCGTTTAGATATGAGCAGTTTTTGGATTATAAAACAATTGATAAAACTCCTGGTCCAAAAAATAATTTATATCCTAAAGATTGTATGGTTGAAAATAATCTCATTCATGATATTGGAAGGGTTGAAAAGCAATCGACCGGTGTTGAAATATCAATGTCTGAAAGTATAACTGTTAAAAATAACACCATCTACAATACACCTCGGGCAGGAATCAATATTGGTGATGGTACTTGGGGAGGTCATCTTATTGAGTACAATGATGTGTTTAATACAGTGCTGGAGACGGGTGACCATGGATCCTTTAATTCATGGGGAAGAGATCGATATTGGAATGCCAATAGAAAATATATGGATAGTATCGCTGCTGTTCATCCAGAAATCATTTTACTAGATGCTCAAAAAACTACTATTATTCGTAACAATCGTTTTAGATGCGATCATGGTTGGGATATTGATTTGGATGATGGCTCCTCTAATTATCATATTTATAATAATATTTGTTTGAATGGAGGAATTAAATTGCGAGAGGGGTTTTATAGGACTGTGGAGAATAATATAATGATCAATAATTCATTTCATCCTCATGTATGGTTTAAAAAAAGTGAAGATATATTTAGAAAAAACATTGTGACTCGAACTTATTACCCCATCCAAATTCCTTATTGGGGAAAAGAGGTAGATACAAATTTGTTTCCAGATTCTGCTTCACTTTTAAAAGCAAGAACCAATCACACAGATTCCAATAGTTTATTCGGAGATCCTCTATTTATAAATTCCACTACGGGTGATTATAAAGTTTCAGCTAAAAGTCCGGCTAGGTTAATCGGATTTAAAAACATTGATGATACTCATATTGGTGTTCAAGGATATCTCCAATCCCAAGCATTAAAGGTGACTATTCCGTACTTAGTGATTGCTTCTAAAGTGAAAGAAAAGACTGCTGAAGTGGCCTGGCTAGATGTGGTGCTTAGAAATGTAAGTGGATTGGGTGACCGTTCTGCTTTTGGATTGAGCTCAGAAAATGGAGTAATCATTGTTTCAGTTAAAACAGATAAGGGATTAGCCATATCAGGGTTGCAGCCAAATGATGTATTGTTGGCTGCAGATGATAAGCCAATTAATAATATCTTTGATTTATTCAATCATTATCAAAAGGTAAATTGGATGGGGAAAATGAAGGGGACTATCATGCGTTCACAGCAAATTCAAAATATTTATATTCAACTTAAATAAATAGTATGCAACTTAATCTCACTAAAAAAGTAATTATAGTATCTGGAGGAGCAAAGGGAATTGGATTGGGCATTTGTAAAGTTTTAGCTACTGAAGGAGCTATCCCTTTCATCATTGGTAGAAGTACTGAAGATAATTTGGCGGCAGTAAAAGAGATCGAAAAGATGGGTGGTCAAGCTAAATCTGTTACAGCAGAATTAACCAATCCTGCTGAATGTGAAAAGGCTGTGAAGCAAGTGATAGCTGAATTTGGTCACATTGATGGCCTTATTAACAATGCAGGAGTGAATGATGGGGTAGGATTAGAAAAAGGCAATTACGAATCCTTTGTGGCTTCTTTGCATAAGAATCTTATTCATTATTATTTGTTAGCACAATTTGCATTACCTGAGTTGAAAAAGTCAAAGGGGGCTATTGTAAATATTAGTTCAAAAACTGCAGAAACAGGTCAAGGAAATACATCAGCTTATGCGGCGGCTAATGGTGGCCGCAATGCTTTGACAAGGGAGTGGGCGGTTGAATTATTAAAATATGGTATTCGGGTAAACGCTGTGATTGTCGCTGAGTGTTATACACCATTGTATGAGAATTGGATAAAAACATTTGAAAATCCTACTGAAAAATTACAGCAGATCAATGCTAAAATACCATTAGAAAACAGGATGACTACAGCTGAAGAAATCGCTAATATGGCTGTATTTCTTTTATCAGAAAGATCAAGTCATACTACTGGTCAATTAATTTATGTAGATGGAGGATATACTCATTTAGATAGGGCTTTATAAAATTTAAAAACGAATCTAATTCCAAATAAATTGGAGTAAGTGTTTTAATAGTTATTCAATCAAACATGGAAAATCAAAAATATAGGAGCCAGAATTGGTTTGGAAAAAAGGGTAAAGATGGCTTCATTTACAGAGCCTGGATGAAGAATCAAGGGACACCTCCGGATATGTTTGATGGAAGGCCAGTGATTGGTATCTGTAACACTTGGAGTGAACTAACTCCTTGTAATGGTCATTTTAAAGAATTGGCAGAAGCAGTTAAAAAAGGAGTTCTTGAGGCGGGTGGATTTCCAGTAGAATTTCCAGTGATGTCGTTGGGTGAAACTTTGATGAAACCTACTGCAATGCTTTACCGTAATCTGGTAAGTATGGATGTAGAAGAATCTATAAGAGCCAATCCTGTGGATGGGGTAGTGCTTCTTTGTGGTTGTGATAAAACGACACCATCTTTAGTGATGGGTGCTTGTAGTGTAAATATTCCTACCTTGGTTATTTCAGGAGGTCCAATGTTAAAAGGTCATTGGAAGGGAAGAGATATTGGCACGTCGGATATTTGGCGTTTTGATGCCGATAATAAAATGGGGAAAATTACGCCCGAAGAGTTTGTTGCATCAGAGGCCTGTATGGCTCGAACACAAGGTCATTGTGCTGTAATGGGCACTGCGTCTACTATGGCGGTAATGGTGGAAGCATTAGGACTTTCATTGCCAGACAATGCCTCTATACCGGCAGCGGATGCACGCAGAAAAGTACTTTCTCAATTATCAGGAAGGCGTATTGTAGAAATGGTAAAAGAAGATATTACTTTATCTAAAATTCTTACTCGTGAGGCATTTGAAAATGCTATTATGGTGAATGCAGCGATCGGTGGCTCCACCAATTTTGTTATTCATTTGTTAGCGATTGCTGGTAGGATTGGTATTGAATTAAATATCGATGATTTTGATAAATTTTCACAGGGAATTCCATTGCTAGCTAATGTTCAACCATCGGGTGAAAACTATATGGAAGATCTTTATTATTCTGGTGGATTACCTGCACTAATCAAAGAGATGTCGTCGCTCATTCACAATGATGCCATTACTGTGAATGGAAAAACAATTGGAGAAAACTCTGCTACCTCTGAAGTGTACAATCGCAAGGTGATTAGTACTTTGCAAGATCCTTTCAAACCAGATTCTGGTATTGTAGTGGTAAAAGGAAATTTAGCTCCTAATGGTGCAGTGATTAAACCTTCTGCTGCTAGTCCTGAGTTATTAAAGCATTCTGGTAAAGCAGTAGTGTTTGAAAATATTGAAGACTATCATGCACGGATAGACGATCCTGAATTAGATATCGATGCAAGTAGTATAATGGTGTTAAAAAATGTTGGCCCTAAAGGTTATCCAGGAATGGCGGAAGTAGGCAATATGGCCTTACCTAAAAAATTACTTTTAGCGGGAGTTTCAGATATGGTTCGTATTAGTGATGGAAGAATGAGTGGCACTGGGTTTGGGACAGTGGTGCTGCATGTGTCACCAGAGGCTGCAGTAGGGGGAGTATTGGCATTGGTTCAAAATGGCGATGTCATTACTTTAGACGCTTACAAAAGAATTTTGCAGCTAGAAGTTTCTGAAGAGGAACTGGATATTCGAAGGAAAGTTTGGACTTTAAAAGAAAAAATTCATCCTCGTGGTTATGTGCATCTTTATCAAACTCATGTGGAGCAGGCGCACCTTGGTGCAGATATGGATTTTTTAAAGGGAGCATCTGGAAGTAAGGTTACAAGAGATTCACATTAAGATAATTTTTCAAAACTTTTCTTTGAATGTTTTCTTAAAAGGTCTTAGAATATTTTAAAATAATTAAACCTCACCTTAGTATTTTAAACTTTTAAATAATTTATTTTAATTAGTATACAATGTCTTTCAAAGAAAAAGTTGCCATCGTAACTGGAGCAGGCCAAGGTATTGGTCTTGAAATTTGCACCCATCTTGTAATGGGAGGCGCAAAGGTGATATTAAATGATGTGGATCAAGATTTAGCAGTGCTAGGGGCTAATAAAATCACGGAGGCAACTGGCGGCACCTGTATTGCTTTGGCTGGCGATTCAAGTGATGTTTTATTTATTCAAAAAATGGTTGATACTGCCGTAGAAAAATTCGGAAGTCTAGATGTAGTCATTGCCAATGCAGGAATTACTTTGTTTGGAGATTTTTTCACCTATTCACCAGAATCATTTTTTAGAGTGATGCAGGTGAATCTTGGCGGAACATTTTTTTTAGCACAGGCAGCTGCTAATCAAATGAAAAAACAAACAGAGGGTGGCTCATTATTATTTACATCATCCGTTACGGGGCATCAAGCACACAAAGATCTTGCAGCCTATGGAATGAGTAAGGCAGCATTAGAAATGCTTGCAAAAAATTTAGTGATAGAATTATCTCAGTACAAAATAAATGTAAATACCATTGCTCCGGGTGCTACTCTAACAGAGCGAACCTTAAGTGATCCTGAGTATTTTGCTACCTGGTCAAGGATAACACCGATTGGTAGACCAGCTGATGTGAGTGATATAGCAAACGCTGCTTTGTTTCTTGTTTCAAATAAGGCAAGGCACATAACTGGACAAAGTTTAATTGTTGATGGAGGTTGGACATCCATCAGCCCTTCACCTTTTTAATATCATTTGTATGAAAAATTTAAGTGAATTGAAACCAATTCAAGTATTGCAAAAAACTAGTTTGTTAGGAGAGGGACCCGTATGGGATGCGGGTAAAAAATTAATCTGCTGGTTAGATATTTTAAATGGGATAGTTCATCAATATGATCCAGCAAGTTTTGAATATTCAGAAATTCGTGTTCATCAAATGATAGGATCTTTTGCTGTTTGTAATAATGGTGATTTAATAGCCGGACTTCATCATGGATTTGCATTTATCAGTAGACCAGATGGAAAATTAAAAATGATAGTAGATCCAGAATCTGAAATTCCTACCAATCGATTCAATGAAGGTAAATGTGATCCTGCAGGAAGATTTTGGGCAGGTACGATGGCGATTTCAGAAATATTGCATCAAGGAAATGTGTATGTGTTAGACAGGGATTTGAAATATAGAAAGCAAATTGACAATGTATCTATATCTAACGGATTGGCCTGGAGTTTAGATCATAAAACTCTTTATTATATTGATACACCTAGTTTTGAAGTGGTGTCTTATGACTATGATATTAGCTCAGGTGAAATCAGCAATAAAAAATCAGTCATAAAAATCAACGTCAAAGAAGAAGGTTATCCTGACGGTATGACGATTGATGAAGAAGGAATGCTTTGGATTGGTCATTGGGATGGATGGCAAGTAGCTAGGTGGAATCCTTTGACTGGTGAAAAAATCGGAAGCATTAAATTACCTGCTTCAAGAGTAACTTCTTGTACATTTGGTGGAGAAAATTTGGATGACCTTTATATCACCACCGCTAGAGTGGGTCTTTCTGAAGAAGCACTTGCAGAGCAACCATTGGCAGGTGAATTTTTTGTTGTCAAAAACTGCGGCTTCAAAGGGTTACCTTCTTTTGAATTTATTGTTTAATCATTTCCCCCTTATTTTTTTGGTAATCATCTGATTTAATTTATTATGCGAAATTCTTATCGATGGGGTGTTATAGGTGCCGGAAGAATTGCAGACAAATTCTGCACAGCACTTAATTTTGTTGAAGGATCTGAATTGTATGCGGTCGCTTCTCGCGATCAACAAAGGGCTCAGCACTATGCTAATAAATTCAATGCAACTAAGTGGTATGATGATTATGATGAGTTGATAAAAGATGACAATATTGATATTGTCTATATCGCTACTCCCAATCATTTGCATCATGATCTTGCCATGAGGGCTATGCAACATAATAAAGCCGTATTATGTGAGAAACCTCTTTCTATTAATTATCGCCACTCGAAGGAAATGATAGAGCAGGCAAAGAAAAGCAATGTCTTTTTGATGGAAGGCATGTGGACTTCTTGTATGCCATTTATTGAGAAAATTCAGCAATTAATAAAACAGGATTTAATTGGCGCACCTCAATTCGTGGGTGCTGATTTTGGCTTTACGGCTTCTGTTGATTTTGAAAGTAGAATATTTAGTAAAGCTTTGGGAGGAGGATCCTTACTAGATATCGGTATTTATCCTGTTTTTTTAGCTTCCCTTATTTTAGGGGAGCCCTCTAAAATAGAATTTGTTTCAAAACTTACTGCTACAGGTGTAGATGAATATTGCAATCTTGTATTACAATATCCTCAAGGCCAAACCGCTCACTTGTTATCTACAATCAGTTTTAATACACCCATTCAAGCAATGATAAGTGGAGCAAAGGGAAGAATTGAAATTAAAAGCCCTTGGTTTAAGGCTACAGATTTTACAGTAATATTAAATGACGGTACCCAACAAGATTATTCTATTCCACATCAAAGCAATGGATTTGAGCACGAAATAAAAGAAGTGATGCATTGTTTGGACAATGGTTTGCTAGAGAGTGAAAAATGGCCTCATCACTTAACTTTGTTAGTTAGTAAAATAATGGAAGAAGTATTAATTAAGTCAGGGGTTGACTTTGATTAAATACAGCATTTTTTGAATATCTTTAATTTATTATATTAAATAAAAATTAGTTATTAAATACCTAATAATTAGTAAATCAATTTTAGTTTATGAAAAGAATAACCTTGCTTGGTATTTATATTGCCACTATTTTTACGTTTTTATTTACTTCCTGTAATCAAATTAATAAAGCTAAAATGGAAAAAACTAAGGGAATTACAAGGTCTTCCTTTGGAAATGCAGGTGGAAAAGAAGTCTTTCTTTACACGCTGATTAATTCAAAAGGTACTGAGGTGAAAATTACCAATTTTGGAGGTATTGTAACCTCTTGGATTTCTGCAGATAAAAATGGCAAGAAATCTAGTATCGTTTTAGGTTATGATAGTCTATCTGGATACCTTGCAACTCATCCCTATTTTGGTGCTATTGTAGGTCGTTATGGAAATCGAATTGCCAAGGGTAAATTTTCAATAGATAGTATTGAGTATACTTTGGCGATTAATAACGGACCCAATCATTTGCATGGTGGTGTAGTTGGATTTGATAAAGCAGTTTGGGAACCTACGGTTGAAAATGATTCTGTTCCATCATTACTATTGAGCTATTTAAGTAAGGATGGTGAAGAGGGATATCCTGGAAATTTAAATGTAGATGTTCATTATACCTTGACGGATGAGGATGAATTAAAAATTGAATATACTGCCACTACAGATAAAAAAACGGTGGTGAATCTCACCAATCATAGCTATTTTAATTTGACGGGGGATGTTACTAATACAATCCTAGATCATGAATTACAAATCGATGCGGATCATTTTACAGCTGTTGATAGTACCCTAATCCCAACAGGAGAAATTACTCCAGTTATAGGAACTCCTTTTGATTTTACACAGCCAACCAAAGTTGGATTAAGAATAGATTCTGTTAAAGGTGGTTATGACCATAATTATGTTTTCAATAAAATAGATGCTAGTTTAACTAAAGTAGCATCCGTTTCGGAACAAAAATCAGGAAGGTTGTTAGAGGTTTTTACTACTGAACCGGGAGTACAGTTTTATACTGGAAATTTTTTAGATGGCACATTGAAAACTAGCGATGGTAAAGCAATTCAACAACATGCAGCATTGTGTTTGGAAACTCAACATTTCCCTGACTCACCTAATGAGCCTAAATTTCCTACTACAATTTTATTGCCTGGCCAAAAATATCATTCTATTACTGTGTATAAACTTTCAATTAATAAATAAATTTAAATATTCCATTAGTAAGAATATTAATTAATAGCATTCATCAATTAAATAAACTTATGAAATTTTTTATCGACACGGCCAATCTTGCAGATATTAGAGAAGCCAATGAATTAGGTATTTTGGATGGTGTTACCACCAATCCTTCTCTTATGGCAAAAGAAAATATAAGAGGTGAAGCGGCTATCGCCAATCATTACAAAACTATTTGTGATATTGTAGATGGAGATATTAGTGCTGAAGTATTAGGGACTGAATTTTCTGTTATTGTTGAGGAAGGAAAAAAATTGGCTGCTATTCATCCAAATATTGTGGTAAAAGTACCTATGATAAAAGATGGTATTAAAGCAATTAAATGGTTTACAGATAATGGAATTAAAACCAATTGTACCTTGGTATTTAGTGCAGGACAAGCAATTTTAGCAGCTAAGGCTGGGGCTACTTATGTATCTCCTTTTATAGGCCGTATAGATGATAGTGGTTGGGATGGTGTACAGTTAATTTCACAGATCAGTAAAATATATAGCATTCAAGGATTTGAGACAGAAATATTGGCGGCGTCTATTCGCAATGGTAATCATATCATCGCATGTGCTGAAGCTGGTGCCGATGTTTGTACCTGCCCGCTTTCTTCTATTTTAGCACTATTAAAACATCCTTTGACAGATCTAGGTTTAAAACAATTTTTAGCAGATGCTGAAAAAATGAAGGGATAGTTTTTATTGAAATTTATCATAGGCCAACTGCTTAAATGTAGTTGGCTTTTTTTGTAAATTCCTGAATGCGTTGGTATAAAATTTCTTTGTAATTTTATTGTTTATTTTACTATTTATGAAAGCCATACTTCTTTTAATTATTACTGTTTTTATTACTCCTTTTCTATCAGCCCAAAAAAAGGTTAGCTCTACAAATCCTGTAGCCGAAACAAATCCAGCACCTGGCAATTATTTTTCAGGTGTTAAGTGGCGCAATATTGGCCCTTTTCGAGGCGGTCGTTCTGTAGCGGTGGTGGGCGTTGAAAATAATCCACTGACTTATTATATGGGAACGGTTGGTGGTGGTGTTTGGAAAACCGAAGATGCTGGTATCAGCTGGCAAAATATTTCTGATGGACAATTTAAGACTTCCTCTGTAGGTGCAATCGCTGTTGCACCTAGTGATCCAAATGTATTGTATGTGGGTATGGGAGAGCATGCTGTTAGAGGAGTAATGTCTTCTTATGGTGATGGTGTATACAAATCTACCGATGCTGGAAAAACATGGAAACATTTGGGATTAGAAAATACACGTCATATTGCTGCTGTTCGGGTAGATCCTAAAAATCCTGATATCGTTTTTTTAGGAGCACAGGGTGCTTCTTATGGGGCTTCGGAGGATAGAGGTATTTATAAATCAATCGATGGTGGCCGTAGTTGGAAAAAATCTTTATTTGTTGATGAAAATACAGGTTGCACAGATTTAACAATGGATAATAATAATCCAAGAATTTTATATGTTGCCATGTGGGATCATCGGCGATTGCCTTGGCAGATTAGAAGTGGTGGAAAAGGGAGTGGATTATATAAATCAATTGATGCTGGTGAAACTTGGTCTAAAATGGAGAAGGGGTTACCTACAGAAATGGGTAAGATGGCGATTTGTGTTTCAGCAAGTAATTCTAATAAATTATTTGCAGTGATTGAATCTAATAGTCAAAAGGAGTTGGGAGGAGTATTTGCTTCCAATGATGCAGGTACTTCTTGGAATAGAGTTAGTAAAGATCACAATACGGTGCACCGCGCATGGTACTACATTAAAATTGCTGTAGATCCTCTCAATGAGGAAGTTGTTTATGTCATGAGTTCTCCCATGCTTAAATCAATTGATGGTGGAAGAAATTTCACCATGATGAACACGATGCATGGTGATCATCATGGTATGTGGATCAACCCAAAGAATAGTAAAAATTTTATTTTAGCAGATGATGGAGGTGCTGCAATTACCTTTAATACTGGTCAAACATGGAGTACGTTACAAAACCAACCTACCGGACAATTTTATAGAGTAAATGCGGATAATCTTTTTCCATATAATGTATATGGAGGTCAGCAAGACGATGGTTCTGTAAAAATTGCAAGTCGTTCTACTAGCCGTTCATCAATTGATATGAGGGATTGGAATTTTTCTGCAGGTGGAGAGAGTGCTTTCTTGGCTTTTAATCCTGATCATCCAAGATATGTAATGGGTGGAAGTTATCAAGGGACTATCGAGGTGCTCGATCAAGAAACGATGGAAGGTAAGCCCATCATGGAAAAGCCTTTGCAGTATCAATCTTTGCAACCAAAAGATATGCGCTACCGGTTTAATTGGAACGCGCCGATTATTTGTTCCCCCCATGATGGCAATACATTTTATCATGGAGGCAATGTGCTTTTTAAAACTACTAATCTAGGAATAACTTGGCAGGCTATTTCTCCAGATCTTACAAGACATGATACTACTAAGATGGGTATCAGTGGTATTCCATTTACGAACGAAGGTGCAGGAGGAGAAAATTATTGTACCCTTTCTTATGTGAGTGAATCACCATTAAAAAAAGGAGTGATCTACACAGGAAGTGATGATGGATTGGTTCATCTTACAAAAGATGGTGGCGTTACCTGGACTAATATTACCCCTGCAGGATTATCAGAATGTTTGATTAATAGTATTGAAGTTTCTGTTCATGATTCAGCTACAGCTTATATCGCCACTACTCGATACAAGTTGAATGATCTGGCACCTGCTATTTATAAAACTACCAATTATGGTAAAACCTGGACTAAGATTGTAAATGGAATTCCTGAGGGAGCTTATACAAGAGTGGTTCGTGAAGATGCGGAACGAAAGAATTTTCTTTATGCTGGAACAGAAACTGGATTATATATTTCTTATAATGGAGGTGCCCAGTGGCTTCCTTTCCAATTAAACCTTCCTGTAACACCTGTCACCGATTTAAAATTGCATCAGGGCGATTTGATAGCTTCTACCGGTGGACGTGCATTTTGGATATTAGATGATATTGGTTTAATTAGACAATACGATTCATCTATTATTTCAAAAAAAGAATTCCATTTGTACGCTCCTGAAAATGGGTATCGTGTTTCAGGTGGTAGTGCTTTAGATAAAGTAATTAGTGAAGATCCTATTGGGCCTGAGCCAACGGGTGATGCAGGTAAGAATCCTTCTACTGGTGTTGTTATCTATTATCAATTGGCTCAAAAAAAAGATTCTGCTGCTACGCTCAGTTTGGAAATTTTAGATGAACAAAATAATTTAGTAAGAAGGTATAGTAGCAAGGCTGATGAAAAATTTGTTTCCTATCCTGGTGGACCTAATGGAGAACCTTTGTTAACTATAAAAAATGGCTTAAATCGTTTTGTATGGGATCTACGTTATTCAACGATGCCGGGTGTTAGCGGAGTATATATTGAAGGAAGTTATATTGGCCATAGAGTGGTTCCAGGAAAGTATATTGCCCATTTAAAATTAGGTAATCAAGAAAAGCAGGTAGCCTTTATCGTTATGGCTGATCCAAGAATCAATGCTTCTAAGGATGCTTATGTAACTCAACATCAATTGCTCACTTCTATTGAAACGGGTGTAAAGGAAATTCATTTATCGGTTACCAGTATTAGAAAAGCTAGAGAACAAATTAATTATTTATTGTCCTTAGTCAATGATCAGCCGGATTTAAAAGTAGTCGTTGATTCTGGAAAGAAGGTAGTTGAAATAATTACGAATTGGGAGGAAAAGTTGGTTCAGCCTAGATCACAGTCTTATGATGATATCATTAATTTCGAAAATAAATTGAGTGCTGATTTTATATTTATCCATGGTGAAGCCGATACTAATATCCCCTTTGTTACAGATGGTCAGCAGCAAGTATTGAGGGAACTAAATGATAAATGGTTACTATTAAAGAATGAATTAACAACTATTATTGGAAAGCATATTGGAGGTTTTAATAAATTATGTACAGAGAAAAAGTTGGAGAAAGTAACGGTAGTTAAATAGAAAAATTTTACTATTGATAAGAAAATAATTACAAAAAAAATCAGCGACAAATTTCGGAAATGAAATACATTTTCTGAAGTTTACCGCTGATAAAATTTACGCAATTCATGATTTACTGCGTAGTAAAGATGATCAATTTTTTTAAGTGGTTTTAAATATTTCGTCTTCTATAAAAGGTTGATTCCTTAATCTTTTTCCAGTGGCTTTAAATATAGCGTTTGCTACTGCTCCTCCTGTTGGTGGTAAAGCAGGTTCTCCCAATCCAGTTGGTTCAATGCCATTGTTTACAAAATGCGGTTCAACTTCAGGAACATCTTTCATTCTAATTAACCGGTAAGTGTTAAAATTATTTTGCTCAGCAGCACCATTTTTGAATGTTAATTTACCATACATAGCATGTCCCATTCCATCTAATACGCCACCCATTACTTGTTGGCGTGATCCACCAAGGTTAACAACTTCACCACAATCTGCAATAGCATATATTTTTTTAACTACTGGTTTTCCAGCTTGCATAACTACTTCGCAAACTTGTGCTACATAAGATGCATGGGAAAAATAAACGCTAAATCCTTGCGATACACCTTTCTTTTTACCCCATCCAGATTTCTCGGCTGCTAATTTAATTACGCCTTCCATTCTAGCAATATCATATTTGATAGTACCTACTGGGTTGCTCTTTGCTCTTGCCAATAGGTCTAGTCTGAACTGAACGGGATCTTTACCCATTGCGGTAGCAACTTCATCCAAAAATGCTTGTTCTGCAAAAGCTAAAAAATTAGTGATAGGAGCTCTCCACGCACCTGTGGTAATAGCCGATTTATGTTCTACTGCTTCTATTAGTAAATTATCAATGGCGCCAGAAGGGAAATTATCCTCACGAGTAGGGCTACCCGAATTGATACCCACACCACGACATTTGTATCCAGTCAAATTACCACTGCTATCAATGGCAGCTTCAAATCTATAACGTACTGCAGGACGGTAACTACCTCCAGTCATATCGTCTTCTCTTGTCCAGATTAGTTTTATTGGAGCTTTAACAATGTTAGATAATTCAGCTGCTTCTACTACATAGTCAAATTTCAACCTTCTTCCAAATCCTCCACCCAAACGAGTTATTTGTAAGGTAATTTTATCTTCAGGTATTCCTAATAATTTAGAAGTCGCACTTCTTGCGCTAGCAGGTGTTTGGGTTGGACCAACCAACTCAACTCCGTCAGGTCGCACATGGGCGAAAAAATTCATTGGTTCCATTGGTGAATGCGACAAGAAAGGTCCTTGGTATTCACTTTTAATAATTTTTGCTGCACTTGCAAAAGCAGCTTCTACGTCACCATTTTTTCTTTTAACAGTTACATTGCCCTTGTCAAGTAAATTGGAGAAAATTGCATTGTGATCGGAGGTGCTTTCTGGAATTCCTCCATCATTTTCATATTCAATGACTAATAATTTTCTTGCCTTACTAACCTCCCAGGTTGATTTACCTACAACTGCAACATTATTTTTGAAAACTACTACATCTACAATACCAGGCATGGCTTTAGCAGCAGCAGAATCAACTGATTTTATCTTGGTACCAAAAGCTTTAGGGCGCTGTATCATCGCATACAACATGCCTTCTCTGTAAAAGTCAAGTCCAAATAAAGGCTTACCAGTTACAATGCTTTTGTTGGCAACATTTTTTACAATTTTACCAATAAGGGTAAAATCTTTTCTATCTTTTAAGGGAACATTCTTAGGAACTTCAATGGCAGAAGCTTGTACAGCTAGACTACCATAACTTAATTTTTTACCAGACTGAGCATGAATCACCATTCCGTTTTTGGCGGCACATTCACTCGCGGGTACATTCCATTGATTGGCTGCTGCTTGCACTAGCATGTATTTTGCGGTGGCTCCGGCAGTTCTTAATCTTTTCCATGAGTGAGGAATAGCACCACTACCTCCAGTAAGTTGTCGGTCAAAACTTTTTGTATCTAAGGGAGCTTGAATCACTTTAACTTTTGTCCAATCCGCCTCTAGTTCCTCGGCTATAATCATGGAGAAAGAGGTCATGATATTTTGCCCTAATTCTGGATTAGGCGAAAGAATGGTAATTACACCATCTGTATCAATAGATAAATAACTATTGAACCCTTTCTTTTCAGCGGCAAGTAAATCAGTGATGGCAACAGGGATGGCAGCATCAGTATCGAGCCAGCTAAAACCTAGTAGCAGACCGCCACTAGCGAGGGCGCTTATTTTTAGAAAATCTCTTCGGCTATTTTGGGTGTTGGTAGACATGATTTTAGATTTTTTTGCTTGCTACTTTAATGGCTTCATGAATGCGGTGATAAGCACCACAGCGGCAGATATTTCCCTGCATCGCATTATTAATTTCTTCTGAATTAGGGTGTGGATTTTTTTTGAGTAGTGCAGCTGCGGTCATCAATTGACCTGCTTGGCAATAACCACATTGAGCTACATCCACTTCATCCCAGGCGGTTTGCAAAGGATGATCACCATTTGCCGAAAGGCCTTCAATGGTGGTTACAGCAGAATTTTTGACAGAAGATACTGGTAACACGCAGGATCTTACTGCAGTACCATTGATATGAACGGTACAAGCGCCGCATTGTGCAATGCCGCATCCGTATTTGGTTCCCACTAGCCCAAGATGGTCTCTTAAAACCCATAAAAGAGGGGTGTCTTCAGCTACATCGGGCTGGTATTGTTTACCATTAATTGACAGTTTGAATATTGGCATAAGAAACTAATTTTTAATAATACTTAAAAATAAGTAAAAATCTTTATTAAAAATAGAGGTGGACCAAAAATTTTGTTTAACTAGAATCGGCCTCTTTTGGAAGATTATTTTTCATATCAAAAAAGTAGAATGTTTTCAATTGTATACAAACTTTAATTTTTTATAATATCATAAGATTGATATCAATAATGCTGATTGAAAGATTTAGCCAATGATTGGCGGAAAAAGAAAGGTCTAAAATCAAAAATCCTGAATCTAGCAACTTAAATTCATTGCTTGATTCAGGATTTAAGTTGGGTTACTAGGATTCGAACCTAGACGGACAGAATCAAAATCTGTAGTGCTACCATTACACTATAACCCAATCAAATACTCAAAATTTCTTTTGAGAGTGCAAATTTAGTCTTTGAAGTTAAAATAGCCAAAACCAATTGTAAAAAAACGCATATTTAGATTCAAAAAATTCAAAATCCACGCTGCTTCTGTATTTTAAACGATTGATTGGGCCTAGAATAGTCAATGGGAACTTATAATCTTATTTAATATTGATCAAAACTGTCCACGGCTGCGATAGTTTTATCCAAATCTTCATAGTTGAGAGCATTGTTTAAAAACCAACTTTCATAGGCAGAAGGAGGTAGGTAAATACCATTTTTCAGTAGGTGATGAAATAGCTTGTTGAAAAGTGGTATATCGGCCTTTGAAGCAGATTCAAAATCAAAAATTTCATGAGTGCAAAAATGTAGACTGATCATACTGCCCATTCTGTTGATACGGAAATTGATTCCCTTTTTTGATAGCACCCTTTCAATACCCTGATCAAGATAGTTCGTTTTTGCATCTAGCTCATCGTATATTTTAGGATTGTTTTTTAATTCAGTAAGCAGGGTATATCCGGCGATCATTGCGATTGGATTACCGCTAAGCGTTCCAGCTTGGTATACATTTCCAACAGGAGCTATGTGCTGCATGATTTCTTTTTTTCCTCCAAATGCACCTACCGGCAAACCTCCACCAATAACTTTTCCATAGGTTACTAGGTCTGCAGTGATATTTAATTTTTGCTGTGCTCCACCGGCTCCTAGTCTAAATCCGGTCATCACCTCATCGAAAATAAATACAATATTTTGCTCGTCACATAATTTTCTAAGTCCTTCTAAAAATCCTGGTTGAGGTAGTATGCAACCCATGTTACCTGCCACTGGTTCAATAATAATAGCAGCAATTTCAGATTTATTATCATCAATCAATTTCTTCACTGCTTCTAAATTATTATAGGGTGCAGTTAAAGTATCATTCGAAACTCCTGCTGTAATACCAGGTACGTTTTGAATATTAAAGGAAGCAACACCGCTTCCTGCTTTTACTAAAAATGCATCGGCATGCCCATGGTAATTCCCTTCAAATTTGATGATTTTATTTCTCCCTGTAAATCCTCTTGCTAATCTAACGGCACTCATACAAGCTTCAGTACCACTACTTACCATCCTTATCTGATCTACATTAGGGGCCATACTTATAATGAGTTCGGCCATATCAATCTCTAATTCAGTAGGTGCACCAAAAGAGGTAGAATGAATAGCTTTTTGCTGAATGGCTTTTACAATAGGTTCGTGCGCATGTCCTAAAATCATTGGTCCCCAAGAAGCAATGAAATCAATGTATTGATTGTCATCTGCATCAAACAAGTAGGCGCCTTTTGCTTTTTTAATAAATACAGGTGTACCACCAACACTTTTAAATGCTCTAACAGGTGAGTTTACACCACCGGGAATCGACCGCTGGGCTCTTTCGAATAATTCTATGCTTTTGTTAATCATTTGGTGAATGGTGAATGGTGAATGGTGAATGGTGAATGGTGAATAGGTTGATTTACAAAGTTAAATCGTTTTTGATTGAATCATTCCGCTTAGCATTTTAAAACATTTTATCATTGTTTCACCCAATATACTTAGATTTTGATTATTTAAATATTGAAGGTCATTGGCTATATCTAGCGCTGCATCAATTTCTATGATTGAACCTCTTGCAATTTCATAATATCTTTTTCTTTATAATTCAGATTTTCTTGAAGCACCTTCAGCAATATTTAAATGAACAGATAGTGCAGCTCTTCTAATTTGGGAAATCATTCCGAATTTTTCATTTGAAGGTATGTGGTTGGTCAATTGGTAACATTCGGCCACAAATTTTCTTGAAAAATCGTATAAGTCAAGTTTTTGATGATTGAGTGTTAAGAACATGATTTTGTATTGAATGGTGAATCATAATAGTACAATAAATTCAATTTAATCACAAACCAAAAGTTAATAGATTTTATGAATTTCGGTCTATTAATTCACCATTCACCATTGACCATTCACCCCAACAACCTCACTGCATCCTTTGCAAAATAAGTGGCAATCAAATCTGCTCCAGCTCTTTTAATGGAAGTGAGACTTTCTACAATAGCTTTATCTTCTTGCAGCCATCCCATTTTTGAAGCGGCTTTTATCATCGCATATTCACCACTTACCTGATAGGCACTCACTGGAACGTCTACTGCATTTTTTATTTCTCTAATAATATCAAGATAGCTCATGGCAGGTTTTATCATTACAATATCTGCACCCTCTTCTATATCCATCATTGTTTCTTTGATAGCTTCTACTCGATTGGAATAATCCATCTGATAAGTTTTTTTGTCACCAAAACCAGGCGCACTATCTAAGGCATCACGAAAGGGTCCATAAAAGCAAGAAGCATATTTGGCACTATAGGCCATAATTCCTGTTTGAGTAAAATTATTTTGTTCAAAAGCTTCTCGAATAGCGCCAATCCTTCCATCCATCATATCACTAGGAGCTACCATGTCTGCACCCGCAGTAGCATGACTCAGACTCATTTTTACCAAGGCTTCTACGGTTGCATCATTTACAATTTGACCGTCTTTTACAATACCATCATGCCCATAACTAGAGTAGGGATCTAGTGCTACATCCGTCATGATTATAATTTCTGGTACGGCCTCTTTTATCGCTTTAATAGCTCTTTGCATCAGCCCATTTGGGTTCCAAGATTCCTTACCCGTATTATCTTTTGTATCATCGGCTGCTTTTACAAAAAGCAATACAGCTTTAATACCCATGCTCCATAACTCCTTTACTTCTTTCACCGTTCCGTCAATGGATCTTCTGTAATAGCCAGGCATCGACGGAATTTCAAAAGCAATATTATTTCCTTCATCAACAAACAAAGGAGCAATAAAATTAGAAGGATGTAAAACCGTTTCTGCAACCAAAGTTCTGATAGCAGCATTTTTTCTCAGTATCCGGTTTCTTCTTTGTAAATACATGAATTATGTTTTAATCTTTTTTGAACTAAAAATTTATGATGTCTGATGTATGATTTCTGATGTCTGATTTTTTTCGGATCGAATATTTTTCTTCATTCGAAATCTTTTTTTGACTTACTTATTCAAGTAAAAATGAAATCCATCAAATTTAATTAAATCAGACATCAGACATCAGAAATCGGACATCAGACATCAGAAATCGGACATCAGACATCAAAAAATCAGACATCAGAAAATCATACATCCTTAAATCAGTCATTAATTCGACTTTGTTGCTTATTATTTGCTTTAGCTGTTTTATCGGTGGCTGCAAAAATAGCAGTTAATTCATTTGCTTCTTTAATCAATTGTCTTATTTGTTCGCCCTTAATCAGTTCAGCTTCTTCTATTATCTCTAACCAGTAATGTGTTTCATCTGCTTCTTCTAAAACAATCTCAACCTTATAAATAAAGTCCTTCGATGATTTTGCCCTTGCAGTTGCTCGGTAATTTGCTCCTACTGAACCTGCAGATCTTATAATTTGTTTTGCTATTTCGTAACCTGCAGCATTTTTCGGTAATTTTTCACAAAGTTGTATTACATCAATGTGAAATTTTTTTGTTCTTTTTTGAAGTGTATGCCTGTCCATTGTAATTTTATATTTACATAGGTAAAGTACAATTCAAAATTGGTAATTCTTTATTTTTTTACAAGGGCTTTTGTCTGATGTATGATGTCTGATGTCTGATTTTTTTCGGATTCGATATTTTTTCTTCGTTCAAAATCTTTTTCTTTACTTACTTATGCTAGTAAAAAAGATATCAATCAAATTTAATTAAATCAGACATCCAAAAATCATACATCAGACATCAAAAAGTCAGACATCCAAAAATCATACATCAGAAATTTTATGTCTGATGTATGATGTCTGATTTAGTTCTGATCGAATATTTTTCTTCATTCAAAATCTTTTTTATGACTTACATATGCTAGTAAAAAAAGCGATCCATCAAATTTAATTAAATCAGACATCAGACATCAAAAAATCAGACATTAAATCCAATCTGCCGGATTCAAACAAGCCTGCAATAATTTATCTTCTTCCGAACCTGAAATGGGTTGATAATCGTATTCAAATCTTACAGTGGGAGGCAGACTCATTAAAATACTTTCTATTCTTCCATTGGTTTTTAATCCAAACAATGTTCCACGATCGTGTACTAAATTAAATTCCGTGTATCGTCCACGCCTTATTTCTTGCCAGAATTTATTTTCAGCAATGTAAGTTATGTGTTTTCTTTTTTCAACAATTGGAATATAGGCTTCTATAAATCCTTGGCCGCAGGCTTTTGCAAAGGAAAACCAGTAGTCAATATTTTTTTCTTCTGTAGGTCTTTTATAATCATAAAAAATCCCTCCAATACCCCTGCGTTCATTATTTCGATGGGTATTTACAAAATAATCATCGCATACTTTTTTAAAGTCGTGATAAAAACTAGGATCAAATTGATCACAAATATTTTTATAAGATTGATGAAAATGTTTGGCATCCTCCTCAAATAAATAATAAGGGGTAAGGTCGGTGCCACCACCAAACCATCGGTCTATCACTTCACCTTTGGTATCATATAATTCAAACATTCGGTAGTTACAATGAACAGTGGGTACAAAGGGATTGATTGGGTGTATCACCGAACTAAGTCCACAGGCAAACCAACTATCCCCGTCAATTTTTAATTGCGCGCGCATAATATCGGTCACTTTTCCATAAACGATGGAACTGTTTACACCTCCTTTTTCAATTACTTTTCCATTGCTGATAATTCTTGTTTTACCACCTCCACCTTCGGGTCTTTCCCAACGATCCTCTTTGAATTTTACGCTACCATCCGATTTTTCTAAAGCAATACAAATGTCATCCTGAAGTTGATGGATGAAACTGATCCAACGATCGCGAAAATTTTCATCCAAGCCTTCAATTAGGGAGGGAATATTTTTTGACGATATATTGTTATTGGATGGATACACGATATCTTTTATAGAAAAAATTATTGATTTTAGAGTTTACCTATATTCTTTCACGGCATCCACAAATGCTCTAGCATGGTCTACTGGAATATTGGGCGTTATACCATGTCCTAAATTGGCAATATAATTTTGTACACCAAACGCATCAATCATTTCTTTTACTGCTTTTTTTATTTCAGGGATAGGGGCTAATAATTTGGCGGGATCAAAATTACCTTGCAATACAATTTTATTATTAGTTAGCTTTCTAGCATATTCAGGGCTGATACACCAATCTATGCCAACACCTGCAGCACTACTTTCACTTAGCTCTTTGAGCGCATACCAACTTCCTTTTGGAAAAAGGATGACAGGCACTTCATCTTTGAGCGCATCCGCTATTTGTAATAGGTAAGGCTGTGCGAATATTTTAAAATCTGCCGGGCTTAACGAACCTGCCCAACTATCAAATAGCTGAACGGTGTCTGCACCTGCACGCGCCTGTAATTTCAAATAACTAATGGTGATATCAGTGATTTTTTGCAGTAACTGGTGAGCTAATAAAGGTTGGGTGTAGGCAAACTGCTTGGCCTTTTCCCATGTCTTACTTCCCTTACCTTCTACCATATAACAAAGGATGGTCCAAGGGGCACCGGCAAAACCAATCAGTGGAACTCTTCCATTTAATTCTCTTTTGGTTAGCGACAATGCATCATACATATAGCGTAAACTATCCTCTGCTCCATCAGTGATTAATTCATCAATATCTTTTTGTGTTTCAATAATTTTCGGAAGGGAAGGACCTTTCCCTTCTTCCATCAATACTTTCAGTCCCATAGCTTGGGGAATCACTAGTATGTCAGAGAAGATAATTGCAGCGTCTACACCAATTTGATCTATAGGCTGCAAAGTAATTTCACAGGCCAACTCAGGCGTTTGAACCCTTGTAAAGAAATCGTATTTGGCTTTTAATTTTAAATAGTCGGGCAAGTATCTGCCTGCTTGACGCATCATCCAAACTGGCGGACGCTCAACTTTTTCTTTTCTTAAAACCCTTAGCAAAAGGTCATTTTTAATTGCAGACATTTATTTATTAAAATGAAGATTTATAAAATGTTGTGAAAGTTTTTTTTGATTAAACAGTTTTTTTTGAATAGTTAAGCATTAAAAAAATTAATCATTGTTTTTGCAAGATTTTCTTTTCCTGGTTCATTTGAAATGACGATTTTATTATTGCTGTGTTTTTTTAATTCTTTTGCAGTAGTATTTCCTATGGCAAAAAGCACTGTATTCTCTACTGCTTTGTTGTTGGTAAAAAAACTCTCTACCGCACTAGGGCTAAAAAATAGTATACCATCATATTGTTTTTGAATGAGGTGATGGATTGCTGTCGTTTCATAAACAATTGTCTCCTTTGCTTCTATTGAATGTTGTTTTAATAGTTCAGGTAACTCATCTCTTCGTTGGTCTCCACAAAAGAAAATAAGTTTTTCTTTTGGTTGATTTTTTATTATTTGCTTTGCAAGAGAAGCTGCATCATTTGCAGTTCCTGCAATAGCGTTTTGTCCAAAAAATTTCACTACCAACTGTTGAGTAGTGGTGCCCATACAATATATTTTCCAGTTCGGTTGATGTTCTTTAATCTGGTTGCCAACTACTTCTACTGCGTTCATGCTTGTAAAAACAACAGTGGCTCTTTCTTTCAAGGTATTTTCAATTTCCTTATCAACCAGTTTTGATTGAATAGGATTGGTTTCTATAAATGTAAGTTCATCAATATCAATACCAGCATCTCGTGCATCTTTAATCAGCGATTGCTGTATAGGTCGGGTACTTAATATTTGAATTCTATTTTCCATCTTGAAACGCATTGATAATTTTATCAGCACCCTTCTTTAAAATCTCATTGGCTAAAATGACACCCCAATTATTGGTTTCATTTGAAGAAATATGTTTTTCAATTTCAATTTTTTCCTTTCCGTCAGTCGATAAAACATTTCCATTAAAATATATTTGTCCTTCAATTACCTGAGCTAATGCGCTGATAGGAGTGGAGCAACCACCCAACAATGTTTTTAAAAAATCACGCTCAATTTTAGTACAAAGTACAGTCTCGTTATCATTCAAAGCCTTACTTGCATTCAGGCTAAAACTGTCCTCTTCTCTACAAACTACCATTATAGCTCCTTGTGCTGGAGCAGGTAACATCCAATTTAAATCGATTGAATTTTCTGGACGAAGTCCAATTCTTTCTAATCCTGCTGCAGCAAAGATGGCGCCATTCCAATTGCTTTGCTCGACTTTGTTCAAGCGGGTATTTACATTACCTCTTAGTATTTCTATGGTATGATTGGGATAACGGTGAAGCCATTGAGCCTTTCGCCGAATACTACTGGTGGCTATAATTCCTGGAATCTTTATTGGTGAAATGGCAGATGGATTCGATAAATCCCATTCAGCTACAATTGAAGGGTCTTTAAAAACTAGAATATCTTTGTAAGAAGCTCTCTTCAAAACTGCGGATTGAATAATGCCCTTCGCTAATTGAATAGGGACATCTTTCATTGAATGAACTGCAATATCAATGGTATTATTTAGAACAGCGATATCAAGGCTCTTAGTAAATACACCTTGAACTCCGAATTCGTAAATAGGAGTATGTAAATCAAGGTCGCCATCACTTTTTATATAAATTAATTCTGACTGATAACCATTTTTCGAAAGCTCTTGTTGAACAAGTGTTGCCTGCCAAACTGCTAATTGGCTTTCCCTTGTCCCTATCCTTATCACTTTGTCCATAATCAATTAGTTTGAGTCGATGGCAATGTATTCGTTAATGGCTTCTATATAATTACAACCCCTGTAGTTTTGGTTGCGCATTTTTAAGGCTAAGACATTAATTACTTTTTGAATTTTTTCAGTGGCATCAACTTGATTTGACTCAGTATTTATTTGAGAAAAATTTGTATTAACTAAGCAACTGCTTTCTATCGCTTCTAGTTTGTGCTTAACTGCTTTTAAAACCGGTACATTTTTACGCATCTCATACCAGTCCATAAATTCTTGGATATGCTTAGCAATTATATTTTTCGCCTTTGGTATCTCCGCCTCTCTTTTGTGAAGGGTTTCGTCTTTGATCTTAGCAAGTGCATCTACATTGATCAGCGTAATGTTGGGTAAATCTTCAGCAGATTTTTCTACGTTGTAAGGAATGGATAGATCAATAATTAGTTTAGTACCACTATTAATTAATTGAGCAGCTGTTATAATTGGTTGATCTGCATTAGTAGCCACTAAAATAATTGCTGATTCATGGATTTGTTTAGTTAACTCATCTATTGGGGCGTGTTGCAATCCAAGCTCATTAGCTAGCTCAGCAGATTTCTCATCCGTTCTATTGATCAGTGTGATATTTTTTGTTTCTAAATAGGCTACTAAATTTTTACAGGTGTTACGGCCAATTTTACCGGTACCCAATAAGAGAATTTTTTTATTATTAACAGAACTGATATTTTGTTTAATATACTGTACAGCTGCAAAGGAAACAGATACCGTACCTCCACTTAATGCAGTAGAAGTTCTGATTGATTTGCAACATTGTAAAACATCATTTACTAATCTATCCAAATAGGTTCCAATAAAATGTTGATCTTTGGAAAACTTCACCGCCTGTTTTATTTGTCCAACAATCTCGTAATCACCCAATATTTGAGAATCTAGTCCAGCTGCAACACTAAAGAAGTGTTCGATTGCTTGATCACCTTTTTTTACATACGCCATTTCGTTAAAGCGATCAATTGAGCCTGCAGTTTGAGTGCACAATAGCTTTGATAAACTTGAAGCCTGGTTGGCAAAGCCATATATTTCTGTACGATTGCAAGTGGAGAGGATAAAAAATTCTGTAACCTCCATTTGAGGTGCTATTGCAATTAGTTGTTGGTATTGATCCTTATTAATTGCATATTGTCCCCTTAGATTAGCATCTGTTTTTTTGTAATTGATACCCGCTATGAAGAAATTCGATAAATTAATTGGATTCAACTCGAGCATCTTATTTAAAAACTGTTTATTTGATTTCAATGCAAAAGTAATTCTGACCAAGGTTTAAATCTAATTTCAATGTCATTTGATTGTCATTTTGCTGAATGAACTTTTTAAAAATGTATTGTAGTCATTACTTTGTATTCTAATATTAGCAATTGCATTCAGCTTATTTTCAATTATTTGTAAAATCATTGAAAATTAAGAAAAAAGAGCGCATGCATTATCGTAATATAATTATTTTATGGCAAAAAAAATAGGCGTTGTTTTAATGAATTTAGGCTCACCCGATTCAACTTCAGTTAAAGATGTACGCACTTATCTTAGACAATTTTTAATGGATGAAAGAGTAATTGATATACCTTTTTTGGCCAGATATGTTTTAATCAACGGTATTATTGTTCCCTTCAGGGCGCCAAAATCTGCCGAAGCGTATGCAACTATTTGGACTAAGGAAGGATCTCCTTTGGTGGTGTTGACCAAACAATTGCAACAAGCCCTTCAACAACAGGTTGATGTGCCAGTGAAGTATGCTATGCGCTATGGAAATCCAACTGTAGCTAAAGCCTTCGATGATTTGTTAACCAATCATCCAGATATAGACGAAGTATTGGCTATACCCTTGTATCCACATTATGCCATGTCTTCATTTGAAACTGCAGTTGATTTTGCAAAGGAAGTGCATATTGAAGGTAAGTATCCATTCAGCTTAAAATTTTTGAAACCCTTTTATAATGAACCCAATTATATCCATGCTTTGGCTGAAAATATAAAGCCTTTTCTTGATCAACCCCACGACCATATTTTATTTAGTTATCATGGTATACCGGGAAGGCATGTCCGTAAAAGTGATGTGACTAGTTGTCACTGTCTTAAGGTTGAGAACTGTTGTCAAATTCCTTCTCCGGCCCATGCACAATGTTATCGTCACCAGGTATTTACCACTACTCAATTGGTAATGCAGGCCTTGCAAATACCTGAAGATAAATATAGCATCGCTTTTCAGTCTAGGTTGGGCAAAGGATGGTTACAGCCCTTTACAGATAAGCGATTGGAGAAAATGCCGAAAGAAGGTGTTAAGAAATTACTAATACTTTGCCCAGCATTTGTAAGCGATTGTTTGGAAACATTAGAAGAGATCGATGAAAGAGGAAAAGAGTCTTTTATGGATGCAGGTGGGGAGACCTACACAATGATTCCTTGTCTGAATACTAACCCTTTGTGGGTGGATGTATTAACTAAATGGGTGAAGGATTTTGAAGGAGGTAGTGAGGAGATGGTAATTGATGTAAGGATGTCGGATGTCTGATTTCTGATTTAAGGATGTCTGATGTCTGATTTCTGATGTAAGGATGTCTGATGTCTGATTTAAGGATGTCTGATGTATGATTTTTGGATGTCTGATTTTCTTCGGAACTACTATTTTTCTTCATTCGAAATCTTTTTCATGACTTACTTAGGCTAGTAAAAAAAGAGATCTTTCAAATTTAACCAAATCAGATATCAGACATCCTTACATCAGACATCAGACATCAGACATCCTTAAATCAGACATCATACATTAAAAAATATACAACATGTATTTCTATATAAAGGCGCTTCATATCATTTTTATTGTAACCTGGTTTGCTGGAATGTTTTACATTGTCCGACTTTTTATCTACAATACCGAAGCCCAAGGAAAAACTGCTGTAGAAAAACAAATTTTAACGGATCAGTTTACAATTATGATCAAAAGGCTTTGGTTAGGCATTACCTGGCCCTCAGCTGTTTTAACCCTTATTTTTGGAATCTGGATGGCTACTTACTTTCAGCCAATTCCACAGTGGCTTTGGATTAAAATTATTTTTGTTGTCGCTTTGTATGCTTATCATTTAACCCTACACTCGATATATGCTTCAGAAATGAAAGGAGTTTTTCATTATAGCTCCAATCAGTTGAGGATTTGGAATGAATTGGCTACTATCTTTTTAATAGCTATCGTACTTCTAGTTTCCGTTAAAAATTCAATGAGTTGGATATATGGTATTATTGGCCTACTCCTATTGTCTGGTATTTTATTGGGCGCAATCAAGATTTACAAATTGATTAGAAAGAATTAGTTAATTCCTTACAAACAGTATAATATTAACATTAATTATTATATTTAGTGGCAATTGTAGATTAAAAAAATATTATTTGATCCAAAAAAAATTGTCCATTTCATTTGGTATGTTTAAATTTGTCTACCAAATCAATAGACTTATGTTATTTAATGTGTTTATTTCTCCCCTTAATGGTAAATTTCGCTGTGTTTTTCCATTGATTGGTTGTTGTTGATCGGCTACTATTGATTAATTTTTTTCACTTATTTATCCAAGTTTATTTTAAAAATTACATGAATCTCACCAAAAATAGCGTTGAACAATTACTCCATCAGTTAAATGGACTAAATATCTCCTCTTTTATTCAGTTGTTAACGAAACAATATCCCGATCAGGTAACCTTTTCTACGAGTTTTAGTTTTGAAGATCAAGCAATCACGCATGAGATATTGAGTAATCAATTGCCAGTAAAAATATTCACACTCGATACTGGAAGAATGTTTGCAGAAACCTATTCTGTTTGGAATAGTACCAATGAAGCTTATAAAACTCATATCAAAGCATATTATCCTAATCAAGATGGATTGCAAAAGTTTGTAGCAGAAAATGGTCCTAATTCATTTTATGAATCAGTTGATCATCGAAAGGCATGTTGTTTTATTCGAAAAGTAGAGCCTCTAAAGCGCGCTCTTGCTGGAAATGCAATATGGATTACTGGTCTACGCTCTGAACATTCACCTGACCGCCAAAACCTTCCGATGTTGGAATGGGATGAGGCGAATCAATTAATTAAATACCATCCTATACTTCATTGGTCGACTGAAGAAGTAAAAAATCATATTCAAAAACACCATATACCCTATAATTCTTTACATGATAAGGGATTTGTAAGTATTGGCTGTGCTCCCTGTACAAGAGCCATTCAGCCTGGAGAAGATTTTAGGGCAGGCAGATGGTGGTGGGAAGATGCCGATAAAAAAGAATGTGGTTTACACGTTCATGAACCTAATCAAAATGAAACTCAAAAGCACTAGAATTTATTTTATAAAATAAATAAGTGTAACAAGTAAAATAATTGAATTAAAACAATAAGAAAAATACAAGATGAGTGAAAAAATAAATTTGGTAGATTCTTCGAGAGCCTCTTCTGAATTAGGAGATAAAAATTACCGACGGCTAGATTATCTTGATCAGTTGGAATCTGAGTCTATTCACATTTTTCGTGAAGTAGCTGGTCAATTTGAACGCCCCGCTTTACTTTTTTCTGGTGGTAAAGACTCCATTGTTTTGGTACATCTCGCTTTAAAAGCATTTCGACCTGGCAAGTTTCCTTTTCCTTTGGTGCATATCGATACGGGACATAATTTTCAAGAAGCATTGGATTTTAGAGATCAATTTGCTCAAACTATTGGAGAGAAATTAATTGTAAGGAATGTGGCTGATACAATACGTGAAAAAAATCTTACTGAGCAAAAAGGAAAATTTGCAAGCAGAAATGCTTTACAAACATTTACCTTATTGGATACTATAGAAGAGTTTAAGTTTGATGCTTGTATTGGCGGCGCTAGAAGGGATGAAGAAAAAGCCAGAGCCAAAGAAAGAATTTTTTCTGTTAGAGATGAATTTGGTCAATGGGATCCCAAACTTCAACGTCCTGAATTATGGAATACCTATAATGGCAGAATTGATAAAGGTGAAAATGTAAGAGTGTTTCCTATTAGTAATTGGACGGAATTGGATATCTGGAATTATATCCGCAGAAATAAAATTGAATTACCCTCTATCTATTTTTCTCATGATCGGGAGGTATTGGAATATCAAGGACAATTGGTGGCTACTTCTGAGTTTATTCAACTTGAAGAGGGGGATAAGGTTTCAATTAAAAAAGTTCGCTATAGAACGGTAGGGGATATGACTTGTACCGCAGCAGTAGAGTCTAATGCCTCCAATATCGATGATATTATCAAGGAAATTATTGCTACTAAAACTAGTGAACGAGGTGAAACAAGGATTGATGATCGGGTAAGTGAAGCTGCAATGGAAGATCGAAAAAAGGGTGGATATTTTTAATGACAGCTATTTTTTTTAGAAACTACAATAGGGGTCAATTATTTTAAATTTTTATAACAACCCATTTCATTTGAATTGGAAGTAACAAAAATACTTATGGATATTTTAAGATTTATAACTGCAGGAAGCGTAGATGATGGAAAAAGTACATTGATTGGTCGCTTGTTATATGATAGTAAATCTATCATGATTGATCAGTTGGAGGCTATCGAAAAGCAAAGTAAAAATAGGGAAGATGGTGAAATTGATTTGGCTTTACTTACGGATGGTTTGAGAGCGGAAAGAGAGCAGGGGATTACTATTGACGTAGCATACAAATATTTTACTACGCCTACTCGAAAATTTATTATTGCAGATGCGCCAGGTCATACACAGTATACTCGCAATATGGTAACAGGTGCTTCTAATTCTGATTTGATTATTATTTTGGTAGATGCTAGAAATGGAGTTTCTGAACAAACTAGGCGCCATTCAATCATTGCTTCCTTGTTGAATATTCCACATGTAGTAGTGGCGATTAATAAAATGGATTTGGTAAATAATTCACAAGATGTTTATAATAATATCGTGATCGATTATTCAGCAGTCGCTACTTCACTAGGTTTAAAAGATATAACCTATATCCCTATCAGTGCAATTAATGGAGATAATATTGTAGAAAAATCGGCTAGTTTTCCATGGTACGATGGGGAGTCCTTATTACATATTTTGGAAAATGTGGCTGTTGCCAATGATATTAATTATGTGGATGCTAGATTTCCAGTTCAATATGTGATTCGCCCTCAAACAGATGACTTACATGATTACCGGGGTTATGCAGGTAAAGTAATTAGTGGAATTTATAAAAAAGGTGATACTATTTGCGTTCAACCCTCAGGTTTACAAAGTGTAATTAGTGCCATTGAAATCGGTGGCCAACAAGTTGAAGAAGCCTTTGCGCCTCAAAGTGTGGTGCTTCATTTGCAACATGATATTGACATTAGTAGAGGGGATGTGATTGTTAAAACAGATAACCTCCCAACTGTTGAAAATGAATTGGATGTATTGCTCTGCTGGATGGGAAATAAACCCCTCAAGGCAGGTAATAAGTATTTGCTGCAAATCAATAGTCGAGTTGTAAAGGCGGTAGTAAAAGAAATTGAATATAAGTTAGATGTAAACTCTTTATTACAAGAGCCTTCTCCTGATCAAGCTCAATTGAATGATATAGTAAAAGTGAAAATAAAAACAGCTACTCCAATTCCTTATGATTCCTATAAAAAATTACGGGTAAATGGAGGAGCGATTTTAATAGATGAAACTAGCAACGTTACGGTGGGAGCTTGTATGATTCAATAAAAATTAGTTGATTTAGTTAGCATCTAGTTGCCTATTTTTCTACTGTTATAAATAAATAAACAATGAAACAATTTATACAAAATCTCCATTCTAGACACATCGAATCTGCTAGTTCTTTTCCCGATAAGGAGTTGGCCAATCAGTTTATAGATGGTTTTTTTGAATTTTTATTTATCCCTAATCAACTTGCCAAACTTTCTGAGTTTGAATTATTGAAAGAGTATCAAAAATACAATACCTATTTATCAACCTTGGTGTATGATGTAGTAGGTACAGCTAATAAAACTGAGGAGTTAGTAAATGTTTTTTTTGAAAGGGTCCCTTTTATTTATGATGAATTGCATAAGGATGCTGCTGAAATATTAAAATTTGATCCCGCTGCTGAATCGATTGAAGAAGTATTAGTAGCCTATCCTGGTTTTTATGCAACAGCTGTATACCGCTTTTCTCATCAATTGTGGATGCAAGGTGTAAAGCTGATACCTCGACTTTTTTCTGAATGTGCACACAGTAAAACAGGTATTGATATTCATCCAGGTGCTCAAATTGGGGAGTCATTTTTTATAGATCATGGAACGGGTATTGTAATTGGAGAAACTTCAGTGATTGGCAATCGGGTAAAAATTTATCAAGGGGTTACTTTAGGAGCATTGAGTGTGAGTAAGGAAGTGGCAAAAATGAAAAGACATCCAACGATTGAAGATGATGTGGTTATTTATTCTGGTGCAACTATTTTGGGTGGAGAAACAGTTATTGGTCATGATAGTGTGATAGGTGGTAATGTATGGTTAACCCATTCTTTGTTACCCAATTCAATTGTTTATCATAAAAGCGAAGTGAGCATCAAGGATAAAAATAATTTTTCAGATGTTTTAAATTTTGTGATTTAATGCTAGGATTAAAATTTGTTATAATTAAAAAAAACTAAAAATAAATATATGAAAGCAAATAACATTTTAGAAACGATAGGAAATACACCCCATGTTAGAATCAATAAATTATTTGGTTCCAAGCAGGAGGTATGGATTAAATTAGAAAAAACCAATCCTGGTTCTAGTATAAAGGATCGCATAGCTCTTTCAATGATTGAAGATGCTGAACAAAAAGGGTTATTGAATAAAGACAGCGTTATTATTGAGCCTACCTCAGGTAATACAGGTATTGGTCTTGCTTTGGTTGCTGCTGTAAAAGGGTATAAAATTATTTTAGTAATGCCAGAAAGCATGAGTATTGAACGTAGGCGTTTGATGTCTTTATATGGTGCCGAATTCGTATTAACTCCTCGAGAAAAGGGAATGAAAGGAGCGATTGAAAAAGCCGGAGAGTTGGTTAAGGAAACGCCCAATGGATGGATGCCTCAACAATTTGATAACCCAGCCAATACAGAAATTCATAGAAAAACATCTGCACTAGAAATACTCAATGATTTTCCAGAAGGGTTAGATTATTTAATTACTGGTGTAGGTACTGGTGGACATATTACGGGTGTAGCGGAAGTCTTAAAAAAACATTTTCCTAATCTTAAAGTATTTGCAGTTGAACCAGAATTATCTCCTGTATTAAGTGGCGGTGCACCTGGTCCTCACCCGATACAAGGTATTGGAGCAGGTTTTGCTCCATCCATTTTGAATAAGGATATTTTAGATGGAGTGATTGCTGTAAGTAAAGAAGAAGCTTTTGATTATGCTCAAAGACTAGCAAAGGAAGAAGGTATTTTAGCGGGTATTTCAACTGGAGCATCTTTAGCTGCAGTAGCAAAAAAATTAGCAGAGATTCCGGAAGGGGCAAGGGTGTTGACTTATAATTATGACACAGGAGAAAGGTATTTATCTATTGAGGGATTGTTTTAATGGTGAATGGGCAATGGTGAATGGGCAATGGTCAATGGGCAATGGTGAATGGTCAATGGTGAATGGGCAATGGTCAATAGTCAATGGTGAATGGGCAATACTGAATTATTATTAAACAAGATTAATCGATTTTCTGGACGTAGAGATTTTTTATATTTTATGAAAATGAGTCAAACATCAAAAGGGAAAGTAATACTTGCAGGTGCTGGTTGCGGTGATCCTGAATTAATTACGGTGAAGGCTGCAAAATATTTACAACAGGCTGAGGTTGTATTAACCGATCGACTAGTTAGTAAAGAAATATTGAGTACCTATGTTAGTGCTACAGCCGAGATAATTTATGTAGGAAAACAATGTCGCCGTGGTTTTAGTACTCCTCAAAAAAGTATCAATGAACTAATTGTGCAGTTTGCTTTAGAAGGCAAATTGGTAGTTCGTTTAAAAGGGGGTGATGTGTCTATATTTTCAAATATTTTAGATGAGTTAGAAGTAATTGTTGCCAATCAGATCCCTTATGAAATTATACCTGGTGTATCCGCAGCAATGGGAGCAGCAGCCTATGCTGGTATACCTTTAACTGCACGTGGATATTCGACTGCAGTTCGTTTCCTGACCTTGTATAAATCAGATGTTGTAAAGGATGATTATTGGAAAGAATTATCGAATAGTGATGATACCCTAGTTTTTTATATGTCTTCTGAAACATTGGATACAGTGGTGGAAAATCTTGTGAAAAATAATATTGGTGAGGATAAACTTTTGGCTGTGGTAGAACAAGCTACTACACCTTTCCAAAAGGTTTATCAATTTAATTTATATGATTATCAAAAGTTGGCTAAAGGAAAGGTCTATGCTTCACCCACCTTAGTTATTATCGGTAAAGTGGTTGCGCTACATGAAAAATTTGCTTGGTTAAATAATAACGTCCCAGCCGGAGAATATTTTAAACCAGTAGAAGATTTTCAGTTTGAGCAATTAATAGATCAAACATTTATAAAAGAAAAATACATTAAATAAAATCAATCAAAAGATTGTTTTAAAAAATAAATAAAATTTAAAATGTTAGGAGAAGCGAATCATAAAATATTTACTGATCTAATTCAAAACGCAAGTAAAGAACAGTTGATTTGGATGAATGATTTTATAGCTAAGTTATTACCTGCTCAACCCAGCGCTGAGGCAGTGGGTATTTCTTCTGTTAATAAAATTACAATCGTATATGGAACTGAAACCGGTAATTCGAAAAGATTGGCAACTGATTTTGCAACCAAGGCAAAACAAAAAAGTATTCATGCCAAAGTGATTGGTATGGATCAGTATCGTTTATCAGATCTTACAAAAGAAGAATATTTGTTGGCCCTCATTAGTACACATGGTGAAGGAGAGCCACCGATTGCTGCTAAAAAATTCTATGATCATATTCACCAGAATGGGTTTAAACTAAATTCTCTGAGGTATAGTGTATTGGCATTAGGAGATACTTCTTATCCTCTTTACTGCAAAACCGGAGAGGAGATGGATGAGCAGTTTGAAAAATTAGGTGGAGTTAGAATTGCGCCAATGCAAAAATGTGATGTAGAATATGAAACAGATGCGAATGCATGGTTTAATGAGGTATTGGAAAAGTTATCTAATCCAAAAATAGGCATATCTCAAAATGATGTTCAGATAAATATAGCACCAGTTATTACCAAAAAATCAGGTAAACAAACTTATACTGGTGATGTACTTACTAAAATTAATTTGAATGATCGGGGTTCAAGTAAAGAAACATGGCATATTGAAATTGCTGCTGAAGGAGTAGAGTATTTGTGCGGCGACTCCATCGGAATTGTCCCTGAAAATCCCTCTAAAATAGTTGATGCAATTTTAAATGTTACTGGAGTTGATCCTTCTAAAATTGTCAATTTTAAAAATGAAGCATTTACTTTTTATGATTTATTAAAACATAAAATCAATGTCGTTTATTTAACAGAGCGTTTGGTAAAACAATATGCTGAAATTACTCAACAGGATATCCCTGCTGGCAGAATGAATTTATTGGATCTTTTAAAAATATATCCTGTAAAGGATGCAGAACAATTTGAAGAGATTGTTTTAAAGATGAATGCTATTTCTCCAAGATTATATACCATCGCTTCATCTCCTTCAGCGCATGAGGGTGAAGTGCATATTGTGGTAGTAAAAGATACCTATGATGTGAATGGAGAAACTGAATTTGGATTGTGCTCTGATTATCTCAGCCAGATTCTAACAGAAGGAAAGCAAAAGTTTTTTGTTCAGCCTAATAAAAGATTCAGATTGCCTGCTCCAGATAAAAATATTATAATGGTAGGTCCTGGTACTGGTATTGCAGCTTTTCGTTCATTTTTAGCTGAAAGGGATGCTACAGGTGCTACTGGAAAAAACTGGTTATTCTTTGGTGGACAGAGGTTTGCTTCCGACTTTTTATATCAAACAGAAATTCAGAATTGGTATGAAACGGGTGTTTTGACTAAAGTGAATTTGGCATTTTCTCGGGACCAAAAGGAAAAATTATATGTACAGCATAAGATGTTACAAAATTCAGCAGAAATATATGACTGGTTGTTGAATGGAGCGTATTTTTTTGTATGTGGTACAAAAGATCCGATGAGTGTGGATGTAGAAAATGCTTTATTAAAAATTATTGAACAACAAGGCAACAAAACATCCGAGGAAGCCAAAAAATTCCTTGAGCACATGGAAGAAGACGGAAGGTATGAAAAGGATGTGTATTAGAATTGAAACCATAAAAGCTAAAAAAAATATTAATCAATAAAATAATCCCGATATCGGGGGGCGCCTATGTCAGAGAAAAATAAAAAATCAGCGATTGAAAATATTAAAGAAGCTAGTGATGCACTGAGAGGCACTATCAGGCAAAGCTTAACAGATGAAATCACTGGCGCTATTCGTGAGGATGATCAAGCGGTGATCAAATTTCATGGAATGTATCAGCAGGATGACCGTGATAGAAGGGAGGAACGTGCTGCTAAAAAATTAGATAGATTGTATACATTCATGATCCGTTTGCGTTTACCTGGAGGACTGATTTCTGCTAAACAATGGATTGCTGCGCATCATATTGCTGGCGATAATTCTACAGGTGTTATTAAAATTACTACTCGCCAAACGATTCAATTACATGGATTAATAAAGGCTAAAATAAAACCTACCATTCAAGCTTTTAATGAATCCTATCTTGATTCTATCGCTACCTGTGGAGATATCAATAGAAATGTAGCCTGTAGTTCTAATCCAAGTGAATCACCAATACACGCACAAGTATTTGCTTATGCTGATAAGATTAGTACATTATTAATGCCTAAATCTAAGGCATATTATGAAGTTTGGCTAGATGATGAATTGGTAATTGATAAAAAAGAAGAAGAAGATCCTTTATATCAGAAACGTTATTTGCCAAGGAAATTTAAAATTGGGATTGTCATTCCTCCTAATAATGACGTGGACGTTTTAACCAATGATATTGGTTTGATTGCAATCATAGAAGATAATCAGTTAAAGGGTTTTAATATAGCGATTGGTGGCGGACTATCTACTACCCATGGTAATGCTGAAACCTATGCAAGATTAGGAACAGTAATTGGATTTGCAGACACAGAGGAGAAAGTGTTAAAAACAGTTTATGAAATTCTTACTGTTCAGCGCGACAATGGAAATAGGAGCGATCGTAAACTAGCAAGGTTAAAGTATACCCTTGATAAAATGGGAGTAGATCAATATCGAAAAGAAGTTGAAAAAAGAACTGGTTTTGATCTGGAACCTGCAAGACCCTTTGTTTTTACTAGTCGTGTTGATCGTTATGGATGGGAAAAAAGTTTTTCAGGAAAATGGTATTATACTTTATTTATTGAAAATGGTAGAGTGCTTGACGATGAAAAATTAGCTCTGAAGACTGCTTTGTTGGAGATTGCTCAGACTGGAAAATGTAATTTCCTTTTTACTAGTAATCAAAACATGATTATAAGTGATATTGCTGAAAAGGATAAACCATCTATTAATGAAATTTTAAAACGTTTTAAAATCATCGAACATACAGAGGCTGCATCGGTAATTAGAAAAAATGCAATGGCCTGTGTTGCTTTGCCAACCTGTCCACTTGCCTTAGCTGAAGCACAGCGCTATATGCCTTCTCTGATTTCAAAGATTGAGCCTTTGCTAGAAAAACATCTGTTGCAAAACGAAAGTATTATTATGCGAATGACGGGATGTCCTAATGGATGTGCCAGACCTTACGCTACTGAAATTGGTTTGGTAGGAACTGCTCCAGGAAGGTATAACCTTCATATTGGAGGAGATAATGAGGGACAACGTTTGAATCAATTGTTTAAAGAAAGTTTAGATGAGTCACAAATATTAACTGAATTGGATAGTCTATTTTCTTCTTTTAAGGAAAACAGAAAAAGCAAGGAATCATTTGGAGATTATGCTTTTCGAACACAATTTTAGTTGGTAGCAATATTTACGTATTCTAATTGTAGTAGAAAGATTTTGAAATTAAACTATGACAGATAAAATTACTTCTTTGGTTGAACCGCTTGGTGAAAATGATTTATCCCTAGCGGGTAATCGTTTGTTTCCAGTATTTCTAAAGCTGGAGAATTTATCCTTATTGATAGTGGGAGGAGGGTATGTAGGAATGGAAAAATTATCAGTCGTATTACAGAATGCCCCTAGTGGAAAAATAAAATTAGTAGCTACTCAAATCAGTAAAGAAATAAAAGAGATGGTAGCAGGTATGAATAATGTGGAATTAATTGAACGTGCTTATCAAAGTTCAGACATTGATGGTTCCGATATTGTTTTTGCTGCAGTAAATGAAGAGTCGGTGAGTAGGCAGGTAAGTAGTGATGCAAAAGCGAAGGGTAAGTTGGTGAATGCTGCAGATAAACCATCGCTCTGTGATTTTTATCTGGGTTCAATTGTACAAAAAGGGAATCTAAAAATTGCTATTAGCACCAATGGTAAATCACCTACCATCGCTAAAAGGGTAAAGGAATTTTTAAATGAAACCTTACCCGATGAAATCGACGAATTGTTAAGCAATATGCAATTAATAAGAAATAAGATGGGGGGCGACTTTGCAGAAAAAGTAAAGCAGTTAAATGAAATAACCAAAAAACTTTCTCAAGATAAATAAGATGAAATCAAATACACCTGAAGAAATAATTGTAGAAATTACTCATTCGGAAGAAGTGGTTTCTACAGTCAATGAGTTGATTTTATCTCGACGTAAAGTGCTGAATAAATATATGGTAGCTGTATCAGTTATTGCCTTGGTTGTTTTATTTACTTATTTTTTTCTTTCAGCTGAGCAGCTTTCCCTTTTGCAATTGGCATTGCAAAAGGATAACCATTTATTTTATTGGATGCTTTTAGTAGGTTTTAGTGCTGAAGTAGTGGCAGGCTCTATGGGAATGGGTTATGGCGTAATTTGTACGACCATTTTGTTAGTTCTAAATGTTCCTCCTCCAGTAATCAGTGCTAGTATTCATTCTGCGGAATCATTTACTAGTGCAGCTGGATCAATCAGTCATTGGCAGTTGGGTAATATTAATAAAAAACTAGTCAAGTCCTTGGCAATACCTGCAATTATAGGTGCAGTTATAGGAGCATTATTATTGACTTATGTAGGGGAACGGTATGCAAAAATGACTAAACCCTTTATTGCTTTCTATACAATGTATTTGGGTATAAGAATTTTACAAAATGCATTTAGTTCAATAGATAATAGTCAGAAAAAGAAAAAGGTCAATATTACTTTTCTAGGTTTGATTGGTGGTTTTATAGATTCATTTGGAGGTGGGGGCTGGGGACCTTTGGTAACAGGTACTTTTATTAAAAATGGTCATACTCCTCGATATGTAATTGGAAGTTCCACTTTTGCTAAATGTATTTTAACAGTTGCCAGCGCCATTACTTTTATATTTACTATTGGTATTCATCATTGGAATATTGTTGCAGGATTATTGATAGGTGGTATTGTTACTGCTCCTTTCTCTGCTATGCTTACTTCTAAGTTGCCTACTAAAAAAATGTTCATTGCAGTGGGGATAGTAGTTATTTTTTGTAGCTTGATAACTGTTTATAAAGCATTTTTTTTATAGGGTCATTTTATCTTCATTGTCAACAACTGTTCGTTTTATATCAACTATGATAAATAATTCAAAAATTATTTATCATAGTTCCGTAATTAGTAAATACTAAATTTCCTTCAGTATTTAATTGTTAATTTAAAGAAATTAAATTTCAAAATATTCTGTCTATAGGTTTAGTAGACTATTAAATATAATATTATCTTTATTGAAATTAATATGTAAAATAATTTTTTTATGTTGAAAGTCTTCATCTTGTATTTTTTTATCTCTCCAATTCTAAATTTCCTTATGTTAAATTTTTTTTAAATGAAGTCTTTCTTTTTCTTTGTAATTGTATTTTTTTCTTATTCTCTTTATTCTCAGGGTATAAAAAGTGTGGAGCATACTAGTCAGAATTGGCTCACCTTTTCAGGTAAATTTAAAGTAAGTAATCAATTAGGGTTGATGGCTGAATCTACTATACGTTCAATGGATCATTCTGTTAACAAAGCTTCGCAAACTCTCGTATTAGTAGGACTTTCATGGAGTGTAAATGATTTTATCAAATTAGCAGCTGGGTATCAACATATTTCAGTACTTCCTGCTTATTCAAAGATTAAAGTTACTCAACCTGAATATCGCCCATGGCAACAAATTCAATTACTTAGCAGCTTTTCTTCAAAAAAAATTACTCAGAGACTTCGGTTTGAAGAAAGATTTAGAAAAGTACTTTTAAATGATTCTACTCTTGCACCTGAAACTCCTTTTAACTTTCGTTTTAGGTATTTAGTTTTAGCTGAATTACCCCTCAGTAAAAGAGAAGGATTGCTTAAAAATATTTCTCTAATTTTGAGTGACGAAATATTTATTCATGCAGGTAAGCAAATAGTATATAATTATTTTGACCAAAATAGAATTACTTTAGCTTTCAAATATAAAATCAATCAGGGGAACAGTCTTCAGCTTGAATATATTAATCTTTTTCAGCAATTACCTTCAGGTAATAAGTTTCGCATTTTGAATATACTCCGGATGGTTTATTTACAAAATTTGGATCTTCGAAAAAGAAGAAAAAGGTAAAAGGTTTATAATAATGAAATGTCTATTTTGATGTTTTTAGTAACCAACTTATTTCCCCATCCAATTGGCTAAGTGTTGAGAGATAATACTTGTCTCTACCATAAATCCATCATGACCATAGTTAGAATCAATCACTACCAAATTTGCATTGGGAAGATGTCGGTTTAAAAACTGCTGCTCAGCAATCGGACAAAGAATATCGCTGTTGATTCCAATTAGCAGAGTCTTTTGAATAATATCCTTTAAAATCAAAGCAGTGTTTCCACCTCTACCTCTTCCAATATGGTGACTGTCCATACTCTTTGAAAGTAACCAATAACTCATCGCATTGAAACGTTGCACCAATTTGCTCCCTTGGTATTGAATATAGGAGGAGGCTTTATATTGATCTATTTTTTCTGAATCTGGATCTTTTTGTTGGGCTACCATAATTTGGTAATTTCGATAGGTTAGCATACCAATGGCTCTGGCTGCTTTCAAACCATTTGCACCTGCCTCTGCTGAGGGCGACTGCCAACTTTGATCGGCTTCAATTGCCAACCGCTGTGCGGTGTGTATCGCTATTCCCCAGGCACTTTCAGTAGCAGAGGTGGCTAGTAAAAATAACTGTCCAATTCTATCATTTTCCATGATACACCATTCCATGGCTTGGTAGCCACCCATACTTCCACCCATTAATAAAAATATTTTTTCAATTCCAAGGTGCTCACGTAAAAGGATATGGGCTTTTACCATATCGCGGATGGTAATTAGCGGAAAGCTACTATAATAAGGAGCTTCTGTAACAGGGTTAATGCTGAGGGGGCCAGTGCTGCCATAACAAGAACCTAGGATGTTGGCACAAACTATAAAATGCTTTTCGGGGTCTATAACTTGATCAGATCCAATCATTCCACCCCACCAGTCTGCAGCTTCTGAATTGGCTGTAAGGGCATGGCAGACCCAAACAACGTTGTTTTTATCAGCATTCATTGTCCCATAAGTGCTGTAAGCAATGGTTATTGAAGGCAGTGACTCACCGCATTCCAAAGCTAATGTATGTGGATAATGCAAATAGTTCATTTAGTAACAATACGTATAAAAATGCAAAGTAAAGGCTTGCAGCATTTATATTTGTAAAAATATTGAGAAATGATCAAAATAAATTTAAAGAGGGTGGCAGGTGATTTTGGTTTTGAGGCCATCGATGCCAGCGGACACCTGTTAAAAATGGATACCAGTACTGAAAGCGGTGGGGTAGATTTTGGTATACGACCCATGCAGGTATTATTGATGGGTATGGGAGGATGTAGTGGTATAGATATTGTAATGATCCTTCAAAAGCAACGCCAGACGATCGTTGATTTTTCAATGCACATTGAAGGAGAACGTGAAGTAGGGAAGGAACCCTCTCTCTGGGAAAATGTAAAGATCGTATTTGAGCTTACGGGAGATATAGATTTAGATAAAGCTCAACGCGCTTGCGATCTATCAATGAATAAGTACTGCTCTGTGTCTGAAACGCTTCGAAGAGGCGGAACCAACCTTAGTTGGGAGGTAAGAGTAACTAAAACTTCTGCCTCTTAAAAGAGCTGATGAGTTAAGATTATTTAGATTTGTAAAATTTTGTTTTTTCCTTTGACAAAAACAAAATTGATTTTAAAAGTTGAGTTATGTTTTTGAAATTGAATGAAATATCATTTGTCAATTTTTGAAACTAAATTGCAATGAGTTCTTTTTTAATGAACGCTTTATTAATAATTTTCTTTTTTTGAAAATAATTAATAAAGCAATTTTTTAACTCTCCATTCTTATTTTTCTCTATTTGGAAGACTGGGATTGGAGTTGATATTAATACTATGAACCCAATTACACAGGCTATTCGTATTCAAACTGATCGAACCAATGAAATGGAACATTCCACTCCCTTGTTTCTTTCAAGTAGTTTTTGTTTTGAAAATGCTGAAGATATGCGCGCAGCTTTTGCTGATGAGAGTGAGGACAATATTTATAGTCGCTTTAGTAACCCTAGTGTAAAGGAATTTACCGATAAAATGGTGGCTCTTGAAGGTGCAGAGGCTGGATGTTCTACCTCATCTGGAATGAGTGCTGTTTTTGCTTCATTTATGGCCTTATTAAAAAAAGGCGATCATCTTTTATCTTGTAATTCCATATTTGGAAGTACGCATACATTGATAAAAAAATATCTCCCTAATTATGGTATCGAATATAGTTATGTGAGTGCTGAACAACCTGATCAATGGGAAGCTGCCATCCGACCTAATACCAAGATGATTTATGTGGAAACGCCTACTAATCCTGGTTTGGCTGTTATTGATTTAGAGAAGTTGAGTTTGCTGGCTATAAAATACAACCTTATTTTAAATGTTGATAATTGTTTTGCTACCCCTGTTTGCCAACGTCCTATTGATTTTGGAGCGCATCTAGTGGTACATTCAGCTACTAAATGGATTGATGGGCAGGGACGTGTTTTAGGTGGAGTGGTGGTTGGTAAAAAGGAGTTAATTGATGAAATATTTGCTTTCTGTAGAAGTACTGGTCCTGCTATGTCGCCTTTTAATGCTTGGGTGTTGAGTAAGAGCCTCGAAACCTTAGATGTACGAATGGAAAGGCATGCTAAGAATGCCTTACACATTGCTACCATATTGGAAAATCATCCCAAAATTAGTTTTTTGAAATACCCCTTTCTTCCAAGTCATCCTCAATACGAAATTGCTATTAAGCAAATGCAAAATGGCGGAGGAATAGTTTGTTTCAATCTTTCAGGAGGGTTGGAAACTGGTCGTACTTTTTTAAATAGTCTTAAAATGCTTTCACTTACGGCTAATCTTGGTGATACCCGAAGTATTGCCTCTCATCCTGCAAGTACTACTCATTCAAAATTAACAGAAGAAGAGCGCTTGGCTACTAATATAACTCCAGGTCTTATTCGAATATCTGTTGGTTTAGAACATGTAGATGATATCCTAGCTGATATTATGCAGGCATTAGAAAAATGTTAATGGTGTAAGTCCAATTGTTCTATTTACTGGTTTGGAATTGCTGTACTATCTAATGTAATACTTCCCCTGACAATGAAATATTGTGCTAAACAATAAGTTAGCATAATACCTACACCAGCCATTGGAAATGGTTGATAAAATTTATTAATTGCCAATAAAGAGTCTGACAGTACAAATAGGGTTGCTCCCAAAATGAAGAATTTATTAGCTGGACGATTGGTTTTAAAATAGATATGCAAACTACCCAAAAGCATACTGCAGATAACAGTTGCATACAAAACGACGGGAATTTTTAATACACCTAAATGTGGTAGCAATAAAATTACTAACCCTACACCATAACCTAAAGTTAATAAAAACCAAATAGGTTGTTTTTTAAATAGAGAAGGTGCTTTATTTTTTATCGATAGAAAATAAAAAATATACAATACATGGGTAGTTAAAAAACTAGCTAAACCGGCGATAAAATAAAATGAGCCAGGTCTGTCCAACAATAAAAAAATATCACCCCACCAAGAAAAAAATAAGCCTATTGGTACTAATTTTTTAGAGCCAGCTATTGCTGAATTGTAAAGCATTGCTGCCAATACAGGTATGAGAAAGGGTTTAGCTAGGGTATGAACAAGAGGTAAGTCATATTGGACTGCAACTAAATCAGTTAATGCGATTAGACTAAAAAAAAGAGTGAAATTTTTTAGTGAAGACCCTTTCATAAGTATTGTTATCTATTTATTGGAAATAGATGTTTGATTTAAAATTTAACATAGGGGGAGCCGCCAAAAAATTCTTTTAAAGAATCCTTTGCCCTCAAAGTGTCAGAGAGAGGGGTTTTAAAAGGTATAGCTAATTCATAATTAGATGAATCTAATTTTATTATAATAAGCTTATGCCCGTAGGAAGTAAGTCTGTTATAGACCGTTTTCATTTCTTCAGCGGAAGGGTACTTTTTGAGTATGATTTTAAAACTAAAGCTGTCTTTACTATTTAAATTAGTATTGGCAATTTTAGCAGAATCAATTGATTTTAGTTTCAGAGAATCTATAGGAGCAATTTTCCCTGAGGTTGCTGTTTGAGAATCTGAAATATTTTCTTGCATTAAATAAAATACAGCAAATCCTATTAATAATAATAGAACAGCAACCAATGCAAATTGTACATTTCTTTTATTGACTTTAATAGGGGTCTCAAAAGAAATACTTTCGTCTCTTTTTTCTCTTAGTTGTTTTGGAATGTCATCTATTTTTGGAGTAATAAAATGACCAGGAATAAATTGATAATCTCCTTGCTGAGTTTTTTGAATAGTTCCAACTCCTTCAATAACTAGAGGTTTGCCAATATTTAAAAACTGTTTTGCTAATGTAATGTAAGAGTCTAGATCTGAAGAAGCTAAAGGAAACATTTTTCCTGTATGTTGAACAATATAATTTACTAATTCTGTATCTTCAGTTGCCTTTGGATTGAATAAAAATTGAAAGGCATTTTCAGGAAGTAAGATATCTTTTTCCTTTTCATTTTCCATAGGTAATAATACGGATGGATCTAAAGTAAAAGTGCCGATACCCTGAAGAGTCACTTTTTTTGAAGTGTATAAAAATTGGACTACATATTGTTCTATTTTCACAAAATCAAATTTAGTATAACCAAACCTACTTAATATTACTCAATTTGCAAAACTACTTCCTATTAAATGGTTAACTTTACGTCATGATAAGTGAAAAAGACAAGGCTTTTTTAAGGTATTGGGAGAAAAATAGGGAAATTGAAAACACCTTTAAGCGTAAACTTTATGGTGGACTTCCTATGGCTCTTTTGTTTGGGTTACCTATCATTTTATTGATTGTGGTAATCAGAATTTTTCTTCCCGACTGGTATATGAAAATTTCAGCCACCTCTTCGGGTATGTTTTTTACAGCAGTATTAGCAATGATTGGGGTTGTACTTTTTTATGCTTATTTTAGAATGCAATATAAGTGGGAAATGAATGAACAATTATATCAAGAATTAAAATCAAAGGAAAATAAATCGATCACCATTACAAACATTCACTAATTACAAAAATCCATGCAAAAATCATTTTCACTCTTGCTAGCGATAACCATTTTGTTGTCAGCTTGTAACAAAACAAACACTCCCGAGAAATGTACTTTAGTTGCACCTAACGTAGTTGCACCTGCAGCCGAAGTGACTACTTTAAAGGCTTGGTTAGATGCTAATTCTTTGCAATGTACAGCACACCCAAGCGGATTTTTTTATAAAATAGTTTCACCAGGATCTGGAGCTGTTCCTTCTGTTTGTACAAATGTTGCAGTTAAGTACATTGGAAAATTAACTACTTCTAGCACCTCTTTTGATGAAAATACTACAGGTACTATTTTTGGGCTTTCACAATTAATTTTAGGTTGGCAGTTAGGTCTTCCTTTAATTCAGAAAGGAGGTTCTATTATTTTATATATCCCCCCTTCTTTAGGTTATGGAAGCTCAGGTGCTGGATCTGCAGTACCACCAAATTCAAATTTGGTGTTCTCTGTCGAATTATTAGATGTTCAATAATTATTTTTGATCAGTATGTCCCAATGATAGTTTTATAAACTAGCATTCAATTATAAGAGAGGATAGGGAATTTGAATTGGGAAATTAATCAAGTTGATGTAATTAACCATCATCAAGCTTTAATTAAATATACCTAATAGTTTTGTTAGTGTTAATTATTTATCATTTACAAAACTATTGGGTATTTTCTTTTCAAATAATAATTGGAAGATTAACTACTAATGGATCCAATTAAATTGATATTCTAATGGTGCTTTTTGATTTCTTCCTGCAATTTTTCTAAATCTTTCAGGTAGTGCCATCAAGTAATCTCGAGCTTTTTCAGCTTTGTCATTGATGCCTGTAATGTTGGAGATGTCCCATTCTTTTACTAAAGATTCTAAAATATCAGTGTAGTCCCAGGTGGTATAAACTCCTAGTCGTTGGGCTGCATCACTGAAATGGTCAAAGGCTTGTCCAATTTTTTCACCAGATTGACGAAGGAAATGTGCGGGCATTACAATTTTTTTCCTCATCATATCTTCAAAGGCTAACATCATTTCACTAGGATCAATTTCAAAAATTTTGCCAACAAAACTTTTGTAAGCTTTAGCATGTCGTGCTTCATCTGCTGCTATTACTCCACATATTTTTGAAAGTTGCGTAGATCCATGTGTTTTGGCAATGGTGGCTGTTCTACGATGTGATACATTGGTAGCCATCTCTTGAAACGAAGTGTATACAAAATTTCTATAAGGATCTCTGCCCGTTCCAATATCAAAACCATCGGCAATTAAATGTTGGGTGCTAATTTCCATTTGCTTCATATTCACTCTTCCAGAAAGGTAGATATATTTATTTAGCAAATCTCCATGCCTATTTTCTTCTGCTGTCCACATTCTTATCCATTTGCTCCAGCCCTGTGGTTCCATTTTATCAATTCCTTCTACATCGGTAAGCCAACTTTGGTAAGTGGGCAAAGCCTCTTCTGTGATAATATCACCTACTAAAACTGCTAAGTAATCGTAGGGTAATTCTTTACAAGATTCTTGTAATTCTTTAATGCTAGCGGTAAAATTTTCTGAGGAACTATCGGGCAAAAAATCGGTTGGTTGCCAGTTAGTGTCTATGTCTTTTAAAAATTCACTTACAATTGCATCCATTTTTTGGCCTAAAAAATTCATTACCTCAATCCTAGTATTTGATAGATTCATTTTATTTGTATAATGATAAATAATATTATTCGTCAATGCTAATCACAAAAATGGATACAAATATACAAATTGATTAGATTGCTTTACTGCCATTAAAGAAAGAATAAAAAGTAGCCTGAGAAATTATTTATATCCCATATTTCCTTTTGATATCTCTGTCTGTCTCTCTTTCTTTGATACTTTCTCTTTTGTCATAAATCTTTTTTCCTTTTCCTAAACCGATCTCCATTTTAAATAAACCTTTTTCTGTAAGAAAAATTTTAAGAGGAATAATTGAATATCCTTTTTCTTTTGTTTTAGCTTCTAGTTTTTGGAGTTCTTTTTTGTTGAGTAAAAGCTTCCTTTCTTGCATTGGCTCATGGTTATTGTAGGTGCCAAAGCTGTATTCTGAAATATGCAAGCTTTTTACGAATAATTCACCTTTATCAAAGAAGCAATAACTATCATTAAAGCTGGCTTTGCCAGCCCGAAGACTCTTGATTTCAGTACCGGCAAGCACCATTCCTGCAATGAATGTTGCCTCAAAAAAATATTCATGATAGGCTTTACGGTTGCTGAGTTCCAAACTTAAAATTTGATGCAAAAGTACAATTAATACAACTAGAGTGTCTCAATATTTGATGTCTACAACTATTTCAATATTACTATTATTTTGAATAACTGTTGATCTAGCTAAAAAAAAATGGCAGTTTCCTTATTGGTGGAAACTGCCATTTTTTTTGAAAATGATCTATTTACTGCCTAAATAATACAATTACGGAGGCCATTTTTTGCTTCAATTCTTTTCGATGAACTATAAAATCAAGAAATCCATGTTCCAATAAAAATTCGCTACGCTGGAAACCTTCTGGAAGATCTCTTTTAATCGTTTCTTTAATTACTCTTGGACCAGCAAATCCAATAAGTGCACCGGGTTCGCCGCAGATGATATCTCCTAACATTGCAAAAGAAGCAGTGGTTCCACCAAAAGTTGGATCAGTGCACAATGATATATAAGGAATTTTATTATCAGTTAGTTGTGATAATTTGCCAGAGGTTTTGGCTAACTGCATTAAAGAAAATGCACTTTCCATCATACGGGCACCACCACTTTTATTGATGATCATAAATGGAATTCTGTGTTTGATACAGTAGTCGCAGGCTCTGGAAATTTTTTCACCCATCACACTACCTAAGCTTCCTCCAATAAATTCAAAATCCATGCAGGCAACTACTAAGTCATTCGTATCAACTTTTCCGTGAGCTACAGTAATTGAGTCATGAATATCTGTTTTTTTCCAGGTCTCTTCCAATCTTTTTTCATAAGATTTAAGATCTACAAAACCTAAGTAATCTTTTGAAACAATATTTGAAAATAATTCTGTAAATCGGTTATCGTCAAATAAAATTTCAAAGTATTCGCTACTTCCAATTCGATGATGGTACTCACATTTTGGACAAACAAAATAATTCTCTCTTATTTCATTTATGGTACAGGTGTATTTACAAGATGGACATTTAGTCCAAAGGCCTTCAGGAGCATCCGCCTTATCCTTGGTAGGAGTAAGAATTCCTTTTTTTATACGCTTAAACCAGCTCCTTTTTGTTTCCTCAGTTACACCATCTTCTCCTGCCAGATTTGCGTCAAAATCTTCTTCTTTGATCATATAAATTAGCCGAACAAAAAAATTAATCTTGGAATTAGTATTAATTTTTTGTTTCTTTTTAATGAAAAAAAACTAAAACTTTCATTTTTCGAATCAACTTTTTAAATAAAAAATTAAATTCAATATTCGAAATAAATCAAATTTTGTATTGTCATTTATAGTGTTTTCTCTTTCGAAAATTTCACTTAAGCATTTCTATTGATACAATTAAGGTCTTGGAATGCAATTTCTAATCTTTTGCTAAAGCTTTCTTCTCCTTTGCGAAGCCAAACCCTTGGGTCATAATACTTTTTGTTAGGCTTGTCTGCACCGTCTGGATTGCCTAATTGTCCCTGAAGGTAAGCTTCATTCTTTTTGTAATTCTCTAGCACTCCATCCCAGAAAGCCCATTGAAGATCGGTATCAATATTCATTTTGATAGCACCATATCCTATAGCCTCACGTATTTGATTTTGAGGTGAACCACTTCCACCATGGAATACAAAGAATACTGGTTTTGGACCAGTACCTAACTCTTTTTCTATAAAAATCTGACTATTGTTTAATATTTCTGGTCTCAATTCTACATTACCTGATTTGTAAACACCATGAACATTTCCAAAAGCTGCTGCTACTGTAAACATGCTTCCTACCTTGCTTAATTCAGTATATGAATAAGATACGTGCTGTGGTTGAGTATATAGCTTATCATTTTCAATATCAGTATTGTCTACACCATCTTCTTCACCGCCTGTTACGCCCAATTCAATTTCGATGCTCATTCCTAAAGGTGCCATTCTTTTGTAAAATTCTACAGAAGTATGGATATTTTCTTCAATCGGCTCTTCACTTAAATCAAGCATATGAGAACTGAAAAGTGGTTGGCCTTTTTCTTTATAAAATTGTTCTCCAGCATCAATTAATCCACTAATCCAGGGAAGCCATTTCTTAGAAGCATGGTCAGTATGTAAAACTACTGGTACTCCATAATGTTTAGCTACATTGTGTATGTGCAATGCACCAGATATACCTCCAGAGATGTTAGCTTGTAACTTATCATTGGGCATTCCTTTTCCAGCTATAAACTGCGCACCACCGTTGCTAAATTGTATAATTACAGGAGAATTTACCTTTGCAGCTGATTCTAAAACCGCATTAATAGTATCTGTTCCGATGCAGTTAACTGCTGGTAATGCAAATTGATTATCTTTTGCATCATTATAAAGTGCTTCTAATTCAGCTCCGTGTAAAACTCCGGCATTGTACTTACCCATAATTGTTTTTTTTGCAAAATTAAGTGAATTTGGCTTTTAGAGAAATGTTATTTATCTAGATAGGGTAATTATCAATCAGTACTTAAATATATGTTTATAATTATATATAAATTTATTCTCTTGGAAAAATTGAAATAAGTTAGTTAACTGATTATAATTTGAATGTGAAGTAGCCAAATCTTTAAAAGAAGGTGTTTATTTTGAAAGGCTTTGAATAATATCATACTTGGTCACAATGTGAAACATACCGGTTTCATCCTTACTTAAAACGGCACCATTTTCTTTGGTGATATAATTACTTAACCTTTCAACCGGACAATCGAAAGCCACTTCAGGATAGGCTTTTTCCATGACAGATTCGATGGTTTGAGTTTTAATACCGCCATTATTAAGTATTTGATTAAATAAACCTCCTGCAGACATAGCGCCTATGTTATTGCCTTCCCACATAACGGGGATATTTTCTATATCATATTTTTTCATTGATTCTATTGCATCTGCAACTGTTTGTTTTGGGTTGAGCGTAATCAATCTTTGACTACCTCTTCCGTTGATAAGATCTTTAAAGGTTTTCATTTCCAAAAAGCCTCTTTCTAACATCCACTCATCATTGTATATTTTTCCAATATAACGGCTACCATGATCGTGAAAAATTAGCACTACAAGATCTCCTTTTTTTAATTGGTCTTTAAGTTGCATTAATCCTTGCAAACAACTTCCGGCACTATATCCGCAAAAAAGACCTTCTTCTTTAGCAATACGTCGAGCCATTACAGCTCCATCTTTATCAGTCACTTTGGTAAATTCATCAATCACATTCATATCGTAATTCGCAGGCACAAAGTCTTCTCCAAAACCTTCACTGATGTAGGGGTACACTTCTTTATGATCTATTTCTCCAGTATCGAAATATTTTTTTAATAGTGAGCCATAAGTATCGATAGCCCAAACTTTAATAGCTGGATTTTTTTCTTTCAAGTATTTGCCTGTCCCAACAATAGTACCTCCAGTGCCAGTAGCTACTATTAAATGTGTAATCTTTCCTTCGGTTTGCTCCCAAATTTCTGGTCCAGTTTGTTCATAGTGGGTAAGCCGATTGGCGAGATTGTCATATTGATTTACATACCAACTATTGGGTACTTCAGCAGCTAGCCTTTTACTGACAGAATAATAACTTCTTGGATCTTCTGGTTCAACATTAGTAGGACATACAATCACTTCCGCACCCACTGCTTTTAAAATATCTGCCTTTTCTTTAGATTGTTTATCGGTAGTAGTGAAAATACATTTATATCCTTTTACACAAGCGGCTAAGGCTAAACCCATACCTGTATTACCACTCGTTCCTTCTATGATGGTACCTCCAGGTTTTATTTTCCCTTCCTTTTCTGCTACCTCTAGCATCTTGAGTGCCATACGATCCTTGATACTATTACCTGGATTAAAATATTCTACCTTAGCCAATACCGTGCAAGGAAGGTCTTTCGTTATTTTATTTAGTTGAATCAATGGTGTATTACCAATGGTTTCCAAAATATTTTTTAGCCACATAAAATAATAGTTTTAACGAAGTGAATGAAAGCAGTATTCTAAAGTTGGTAAAATTATTTTGATAATATTTCAGTAGCCTTCAATATCGATAGATCCCCTTTATTTATTATTTCATAAAATCCTTCATTTTGCCATATTTGTCTGGCTAAAGTTGATATGATTCTCTTTAATAATTGCTTTTTTTCATTCGAATTAATATTGGTTAAATCGATTGAATCTTTTTTCGCTAAATTTTGAAACTGTTTCCAATCTTCTTCGTTAAATGAAAATTGAGTACCAAATTCTGCAATACTTGAATAACTAGATAACCGAGATTTGTTTTGCAAAAAATAATGATAAGTAAAATCTCCTATAATCCCTTTCATGTATATTCTTGAAAGATTTGGAGAATATAAAGAAGTATCCAGTGCAATAAAAATATCAGGAGTTATTCCACCGCCTCCAAAAAGTTTTTTTCCTTTTTGAGTGGTAAAAATTTGACTACTATCATTTTTAAGTGAATCTACATTAACTACTTCTCCATCATGAAATCGTTGGTTGATTTCTTCATAATAGGCCTTTTCCCCATTTTTGTAAGATCGTTGTATGCTTCTGCCTATTGGAGTATAGTACCTTGCAACCGTTAATCTTAAAGCACTCCCATCACTCAAGTCAAATTGCTCTTGCACTAATCCCTTTCCAAAACTACGTCTGCCTATGATGGTAGCTCTATCCCAGTCTTGAAGAGCACCCATTAAAACCTCACTTGCACTTGCAGATCCTTCATCAGCTAAAATTACAAGGGCTCCATTCTCAAAAATCCCTTCCCGTTGACAACGGTATTCTTTTTTTGGAATATGCTTTCCTTCGGTATAAGTAATTAATTTGTTTCCTGATAAAAATTCATCCGCTATAGCAGTGGCCTCATCCAAAACACCTCCGCCATTACCTCTTAAGTCTAATATTAATTTTTTAAGACCTTGTTTTTGCAAAGCTTCTAAAGCCTTCATAAACTCTCGGTAAGTAACCTGTGTAAATTTGTTAAGTTTGATATAGCCTATATCACTCTCAATAATATAGCTTGCATCTATACTACTCACTGGTATTATTCCTCGAACGATTGAAAATTTCTGAAGTTTACCTTGGCGAATAACATTGACTGCAACAGATGACCCTAACTCACCTCTTAATATTTTTTTTATACTTTCAGTAGTTATTTTTTTTCCGACAATAACACTGTCATTCACTTGAATGAATTTATCGCCAATTGCTATTCCAGCCTTAGAGCTAGGTCCATCTGGAATTACATTTAAAACATTTAGCGTGTCGTTAAAAATATTAAATTCAATTCCGATTCCAAAAAAATTACCAGCAATATCATCGTTTACTCCCTGAAGTTCTTCTGCAGGAATAAAAACTGAATGTGGATCAAGTTTATTTAAAACAGTTATGATAGCTGAATCACCCAATGAGTTTATCTTTACATTGTCCACATATTTATTTTGGATTAAATTCATCACCTCTTGAAAAGCTGTTTGCCTGTCAAGGGAGAAAAATTTTTTCCCTGGTTGGTCATCCCTCATTCTATATCCTATCAGCATACCTGCAATCATGGCAATGCTAAAAAGTAAGGGAAGCCATATTTGGATTTTTTTGTTCATATTTTTTTCACTTATTAACACGAAAATAAACCAATTATAGTGAATGAGGTAGTTGAGTTTTGAATCGAAGTGTTATTCAGTGCAAAAAGGTATAAATTTGGGGTATGTCAATTAAATTAATTGCCGATAGCGGCGCTACTAAAACTACTTGGTGTCTTTTGGAGAATGATAAAAAGAAAATTCTTTCTACCCAAGGATTAAGTCCTTATTTTTTAAAAACTGAGCAAATCCAGCAGATTGTAAGTTCTGAAGTTCAATCAAAATTGAAGGGAATCGAGCCAGATGAAATTTTTTTTTATGGAACAGGTTGTATCAATCCGGGAAATGAAAAATTGGTAAAAAAAGCTTTGAGCAATTTATTTCCTACTTCATCAATCAATGTTACCCACGATTTGATGGGGGCAGCAAAAGCATTGTGTGGCGACCAAAAAGGAGTAGCCTGTATTTTAGGTACTGGATCAAATTCTTGTTACTACAATGGTAAGAAAATTATTAAAAACAGTCCTGGTCTTGGATTTATTTTGGGGGATGAAGGCAGTGGGGCATATATGGGAAAAAAAGTTATTCAATATTATTTGTACAATACTTTTGATCCAGATTTGATGGACCGGTTTAATGCAATGTTTAAAACCAATTCTACTGAGATTCTAGAAGCGGTCTATAAGAAACCTTTGCCTAATCGATACCTTGCTAGTTTTGTTCAGTTGTTAGTTGAAAATAGGGGGCATTATATGGTGGAAAATATTATAGAAGATAGCTTTAATGATTTTTTCTTTCACCACGTTTATAAATACAAGGAAAGTTGGACCATGCCTATCAATTTTGTTGGTAGCGTTGCATTTGGATTCAAGGATGTGTTAAAAGAAATGTGTAATTCCTATGAATTGCAATTGGGCAAAGTATTAAAAAATCCAATGGATGGTTTAATTAAATATCATTCTAAATAGTATTATTTTTTTAATCATTTATAAATTTTTAAGATCGTAAAAATGGATGGGGCAATTGATAATTTCCACTTTGTAATCTATTTTTATTGAGCTAAAAATTTCATTTAGAAACTTCAACGAGCTTTCATTCATGCAAGACATTGAGCCTTATTTCAATTGGAGACATCTTTATAGTGCAGAAGAGGATCAATTGTCACCTTTTTATGGTCGAAGCTATAGTGAATTCGAGTTTTCCAATACGGTTTACAATTATTATATTCATCCACAATGGGATGATTTTGGATCTAGAACTTTATATCTGAAAATATTATTTGTTGAGTATGATCAGCAATACGCAATCATTGAATTAATTGGCGAATGGAATGATGCAATCGAAAACGATGTGATGACCCTTCGAAGGGACGTAACTGATTTGCTTCAGAAACAAGGCATTAATAAATTTATATTAGTAGCAGAAAATGTATTGAATTTCCATAGTAGCGATGATAGTTATTATGAAGATTGGCAGGAATCGGTGGCAGAGGAAGGAGGCTGGGTAGTAATTATAGATATGCCTGTTCAAAGCCAGTATGATTTTAAAAAGGCTAGGTTGACTAATTACGTTGCTTTATTAGATTTTCCACAATGGCGAACATTAAAGCCTGAATTGGTATTTCAGCAGGTCGATGACTGGATGATTCGGCAGCTTAAATAAGTGTTTTTTTTGATATTTACCTTTCATCGAAATCGATTACGTATTATTTTTCGATTTAAAACTTTTTTGATTGTTCCTTACGTATTTTTGTACCCTGAAAAAATTAATTAAGTTTATATGACATCTAAACAATTTTTCGCCTCTTCGATTGGAAAGAAAATTACCATGGGCCTTACCGGATTCTTTTTAATCAGCTTTTTGATTGTTCACTGCGCTATCAATGCCATGATTTTTTTTAACGATGGGGGACAAACATTCAATCACTGGGGACATTTTATGGGGTCCAATTTGATCATCCGAACTGCCGAAATTGGACTTTTTGTATTTCTGTTAATACATATTATTCAAGGATTATTATTGTGGAAACAAAATAGGACTGCCCGACCGGTTAAGTACATTGTAACCAAACCGAATGAAAATAGTAAATGGTATAGTCGGAGTATGGGCTTACTGGGTACTTTGATTCTTATCTTTTTAATTTTACACCTATATCATTTTTGGACGCCTTCAAGATTTGGGGGTATAGCGGATGTTCACTCCTTAGAAGAAACTACCCTTACAGATTACAATAACCAGCCGGTGCATGATTTATTTAAAGAAATGTTGCTGGTTTTTCAAAATAATTTACTAGTTGTAGTTATATATGTGTTGGGTGTAATTTCTTTGTGCTGGCATTTACTTCACGGTTTTCAGAGTGCTTTTCAAACTTTCGGATTGAATCATAAAAAATATACTCCCTTAATTAAATTATTAGGAGTAGGTTATTCAATCATTATTTGTTTATTGTTTGCAATGATGCCCATCGCTATTTATTTACATTGGATAGGTTAATCAATTTGCTTTCAATTAAAATTATATTATAAAATATTAACCAATTAATTAATCAACTAATTACCTCTACTATGGCTTTCGATTCGAAAATTCCCAAAGGTGAAATGAATGAAAAGTGGAATGATTATAAAGGGCATGTGAAACTGGTAAATCCTGCTAATAAACGAAAACTGGAAGTGATTGTAGTAGGTACCGGTTTGGCTGGTGCATCTGCAGCGGCTTCTTTAGGTGAAATGGGTTATAAAGTAAAAGCATTTTGTTTTCAAGATAGTCCTCGAAGGGCTCATAGCATTGCTGCCCAAGGAGGAATCAATGCAGCTAAGAATTATCAAAATGATGGAGATTCTGTTTTTCGTCTTTTTTACGACACAGTAAAGGGGGGCGATTATAGATCGAGAGAGGCTAATGTGCATCGATTGGCAGAGGTAAGTACTTCCATCATTGATCAATGTGTAGCGCAAGGAGTTCCATTTGCTAGAGAATATGGTGGCTTATTAAGCAATCGTAGTTTTGGTGGCACACAGGTACAACGTACTTTTTATGCAGCGGGACAAACTGGCCAACAATTATTATTAGGTGCTTACAGTGCATTGGAAAGACAAGTCGCCTTGGGTAATGTAACCATGTATGCTCGTCATGAAATGCAAGATGTGGTGATGATTGAAGATAGGGCTAGAGGAATTATTGCCCGTAATTTGGTTACAGGAGAATTAGAAAAACATTTCGGCCATGCGGTACTGTTATGTTCGGGTGGTTATGGCAACGTATTTTATTTAAGCACCAATGCAATGGGAAGCAATGTAACGGCTGCTTGGAAAGCTCATAAGAAGGGTGCTTTTTTTGGCAACCCTTGCTTTACACAAATTCATCCTACCTGTATTCCTGTTTCGGGCGATTACCAAAGTAAGCTTACGCTAATGAGCGAAAGTTTGCGGAATGATGGTCGTATATGGGTACCTAAAAATAAAGGGGAAAATCGTAAACCGGTTGATATTCCTGAAGAAGAAAGAGATTATTATCTAGAAAGAAGATATCCAGCTTTTGGAAATTTAGTACCTCGAGACGTTGCCTCAAGAGCTTCTAAAGAGCGCTGCGATGAAGGGTATGGAGTTGGAACTACTAAACTTGCTGTTTACTTGGATTTTGCAGATGCTATACTTAGGTATGGTAAAATTGAAGCGGGCAAGATGGGGGATCATTCAGCCACCGAAGAAGCATTGATTAAATTAGGAAAAGATGTTGTGAAAGAAAAATATGGTAATCTATTCGCTATGTATGAAAAAATTACTGGCGAAAATCCATATGATATGCCCATGAGGATTTATCCTGCTGTGCATTATGTGATGGGTGGATTGTGGGTGGATTATGAATTACAAACCACCGTTAAAGGTTTATATGCATTGGGTGAGGCTAATTTTAGTGAACATGGTGCTAATCGACTAGGTGCTTCTGCATTGATGCAAGGGTTGGCAGATGGTTATTTTGTAATTCCTTATACTTTGGGAAATTATTTAGCAGATGAAATTCGCACTGCCAGTATTTCTACAGATCATCCTGCTTTTATCGATGCAGAGAAAGCAGTAAATGATCGCATTCAAACCCTAATGAATATTAAAGGAAAACAAACGGTTGAAAGTTTTCATAAACGTCTTGGTCTAATCATGTGGGATAAATGTGGTATGGCAAGAAATGAAAAGGGGCTAAATGAAGCCATTGCGCAAATTCAAGCTTTGAAAAAAGAGTTTTGGTCAGATGTAAGAATACCGGGTGAAGTAAATGGAATGAACCCTGAATTAGATAAAGCAGGTAGGGTAGCAGATTTTATTGAATTGGGTGAATTGATGTGTAAAGACGCACTCGTTCGAAATGAAAGTTGCGGTGGTCATTTTAGAGAAGAATATCAGACAGAAGATGGTGAAGCCAAAAGAGATGATGAGAATTTTAGTTTCGTTTCTGCATGGGAATACATGGGTGAAAGTGACTGGAAATTAAATAAAGAAGAACTTAAATTTGAGATTGTAAAGCCTACTCAAAGGAGTTACAAATAAGCTAAACTAACATTCAACAACCTAACCATTCAATAATGGAACATTACAAAATGAATCTGACGTTAAAAGTTTGGCGTCAAAAAAACAATCAATCAGAGGGATCTTTGGAAACTTACCAAGTGAAGGACATATCCTCTGAAATGTCTTTTTTGGAGATGTTTGATGTGTTAAATGAGCAGTTAATCTTGACAGGTGATCTGCCTATTGCATTTGATCATGATTGCCGCGAGGGTATTTGCGGTATGTGCAGTATGCATATCAATGGAAGAGCTCATGGTCCTTGGACAAGTAACACCACTTGCCAACTTCATATGCGTGCTTTTAAGGATGGCGATACAATCGTGGTGGAGCCATGGCGCAGTAAGGCTTTTCCTGTTATAAAAGATTTAATGGTAGATCGAAGTGCTTTTGATAGGGTCATTCAAGCCGGAGGATTTATTTCTGTAAATACAGGCAATGCAGTGGATGCGAATTGTTTGCCTATCGATAAAAAGAACGCAGACGATGCATTTATGGCAGCTTCCTGTATTGGATGTGGTGCTTGTGTGGCTACCTGTGTTAATAGTAGTGCAATGTTGTTTGTTAGTGCTAAGGTATCTCAATTGGCATTATTACCTCAAGGTGCTCCGGAGCGCGAATCAAGGGTATTGAATATGGTGGCTCAAATGGATAAGGAAAATTTTGGTAACTGTACCAATACGTATGCTTGTGAAGCTGAATGTCCAAAAGGTATTTCAGTGGCTAATATTGCCCGAATGAATAAGGAATACTTACACGCTAGTTTAAACACAGAGTCATAAACTTTATTTACAAAATAATTTTAAAACCTTCCTCCTGGAAGGTTTTTTTGTTTTAGGGGTTAGGATGGAGTAGAGAAGGAGAAAAAGTCAGGATGGGAACTTTTCCATATTATGACATTTGTCATTAGAAGATGTAAATCCGGATCTAGAATACTTTTTGTCTTTTCACTTTTAATTTTACCCTTGTCAACGATAGTATCTATCCCCAATCATCTAGAACCTATTGGAGCTAAGAAAATCTTTTTGTTACACAATTTTTATTTAGCTTTCCTTTTTTAAGAAATAGACCATTGAAATATAGAGGAGAAAGATTGTTTCATATTTTTAAAATTTGAGCAGGATTGATTACCAAGAAATAGGAGCCATGCGATATTGTGTTGGTAAATATTGAATAGGGTACACGAAAAGAAAATGAATTGGAACTGATTAAAATCTGTAATATTATTTTTGTAAAATAGGTTGTATAAAGACTGATTATGTTATGAAATTAAACTTTTATATTTTTTTATTGCTTCTGATAATTGGGATTACTGATTTGAAATCACAGGAATCAAAGGGCAGTTTCCTTCAAACTGTAAAAACCGAAATTGCGCTTCCTGCCATCGCAGGAAAAAACGTTATCAAACTGTTTTCATTAAACCAAACTGTTATTGCAGTAACATCGAGAGGTGTTTTTCGCTACCAGTTTGGTCATTGGAGCGGGAAGCAAAACGGTTCAGACTGGCGAAATGCTGCTGTCGATAAACAAGGAAAATTTTGGCTGTCTTCAATCAACTTTATTCAACAGGAAAATACAAGTGAAAAACTTACTTTACCTGAACTTTTTAAAAAGGACACCATTTTATGTTTGTTTTGGGAAGATAATAAAACATTACAGGTAGGTACAACCGGCGGTTTGATTACCTGGAATGGCAAATGGAATATTCAGTCTGAAATAAAAGCGAAGGTTAATGCTGTAATGATGGATGCTCAAAAGCAACTCTGGGTGGCTACTGGAGAAGGACTTTGGTGTAGTTCGAAAGGAGTGTGGGGGAATATGGATGAAACCATGATGGATCGGGGGAACGGACGTAATTATTTTGCACTTCAGCAACAAAAAAAGGGCGCTGAAATTCTTCTAAGTACACCTTATTCAGTGGCTTGTATTGCTGAAACCGGTGACCATTGGGTATTAAGTGCTACTAACGGACTTCCTTATGGCCCAGTAAAAGTAATTGCAGTAGCCGATGGTAGTCTGTGGTTTGGAACTGATAAGGGAGCTATTAAAAAGGATTCAGGATGGCATTACTACAATGGAAAACGCTGGCTACCTGATAATAAAGTCAATGACATTTGGCCCATCGATTCGCATACGGTTTGGATTGCCACATCCAATGGAATTAGCCAGATTCAACAGATTAAAATGACCTTAGGTCAGAAAGCAGATTCGATTACTAAAATTACTGAATTGCGCCACAATAGACGGGGCTTAATTAATCATTCAAAATTGAAGATTCCCGGAGATATAAGTAGCAGTAACTTAGAAAATGAAGACAATGACGGTCTCTGGACTGCTTGTTATTTAGCTGCACAGTGCTTCAGGTACGCGGCAACGAAAAGTTCCGAAGCAAAGGAAATTGCAATTCGAACTTACGAAGCTCTGGAAAGACTCGAAGCGGTAACTGGAATTTCAGGTTATCCAGCCCGGTCCTATGCTTTGGCAACCGATAGGGTGAAGCAGTCGATGTCGCCCCATCCTAAGAAGTGGCATCCTTCACCAGATGGAAAATGGCAGTGGCTTGATGATACAAGTTCCGACGAAATAGTCGGCCACCTTTTTTCTATAGCACTTTTTTATGATCTAGTAGCCGATAAAAATCAAAAAGATAAGGCGAAGGCACTGTTGGAAAGAATCATGAATCATATAATTGATAACGATTTCCGAATGATAGATTTTGATGGAAAACCAACCCGTTGGGGAATCTGGACTCCTGATTCGCTCAACCTATCTAAAAACTGGATTTACGAACGTGGATTGAATTCGCTTCAGATACTTTCACATCTAAAAACCCTGATACATTTTACTGGAAATCCAAAGTATGAAAAAGCTTACAAAGAACTAGTTGAAAAACATGGATATGCACAAAACTCAGTACAAGCAAAAATAATCGGCCCTTTCAAAAATAGTCATTCTGATGATATCCTCAACTTTTTTCCTTACTTCAACTTGTTTCGGTATGCAAAAGATGACCCCAATTTCCCCTTGTATGTAAAAAGTCTTGAACGAACTTGGAAGGCAGTTCGCCTTGACAGAATGCCTGTATGGAATGTAATAGCTAGTGCTTTGCTTAAAAAAGACTGCGATTCAAAGGTGGCTCGGGAAGAATTGGAACAGTATCCACTCGATTTAATTAATTGGACCATGGAAAATAGTCACCGTTGGGATTTACAGCATGATATAATGGCTGGAAGGTTTAATGAAAATCAGGCTACAAAATCTATCCCCGCATATGAAAGTAACGTTTGGCGATGGAATACTAATCCAAGACAGATGGATTCAGGTAATGGCGGAAAACAGGAAGAAGATGGTTCATTCTTTTTGTTTGCCTACTGGATGGGTAGATATTATGGCCTTTTTGAAAAATAATAAAAGAAAGAGGTTGTTTATTTAAAAGCTGAGTAGCTGAAATAGTTGTATTCCAAATCAAAATACTTATAAAAAAAGCGTTCCGACTAGTAGTAGGAACGCTTTTTTTATAAGAAGGCTAAATGATGTTATCCAAATAATCCACCTTTTTTAAAGGAGCATACACCCTCGCCAATTTTAAATCCATTTTGAAACACTTCTATTTTGTAATTTCCAATTGCAAAATTTGAATTCTGTTTCCAATCAAAACTTACAGTTTGACGCTGTCCCTGTGTATAATTGATTTCAATTTTATGGGTAAATTGTTTTTCAGCTCCATCACGTGTTTTAAATTTACCTGAACCAAGTGCCTCAACTGCAATTGGACTACCATCAGGTGCAGAAATAGAGACGTAAAGTTCTTTCGGTCCAGAAGTACTGATACGATTTTCATCTAAATCAAAAGTGATTCTAAGTTTGTCCACTTTTTTTGCAGTGGTGGTTTGTTTTTCTTTACCATTTTTTCTTTCATTGACTCCTAAAATATTGAAATTAGAAGCGTGAAGAGTAGATCCTACGTTGATCAAATCTTCCTTTTCCTTAATTACCGTTTTAGCTGATTCAAGATTTTTTTCAACAATCACTTTTTCCTGAGTCACTGCCTGTTTTTCTTGGGTTAACTGAATATTTTGACCTTTGAGCACTTCAATTTGTTCTTTATAACCCTGAATATCTGTATTCAATGATGCGATTAGTTGTTTGGCCTCCATTAACTGAGCCTTTGTAGCATTTGCATTGGAAAGCAAACTTTGAATGCGCGCCTTTTTTTGGTCAATTTCCCTGTCCTTGCTGGAAATAGCACTGTCTTTTTTGGCAGTGCTAGTTTTTAAAAGATCATAGCGCATGGTAGCCTCATCGAGTAAACTTTGAAGCGTGTCTTTTTCAGTAACTACCGCTGCGTATTGAATATCTTTTTGAAGGATGGTTTCTTTAGTTTGACCTTTATCCCAAATGATATACCCCCAAGTGGCTATTAATGCAACGACTAGCAAAATGGTGATTAAATTACGCCGGTCTTTCTTTTCAGGCTGGGGAAATGTTGGCGGCTGCTCACCAGCCGAAGGGAAATTTTCAAATGCCATAATAGTTTTTTTATAAAATGAATAGAAAATTGTTAGAATGGTAAAGAATTATCAGAGTAATTAATCTTTATCAATTTGTAAACCAAAGTTATATGTATTTCCCAAAATCATGCCAAAGAGATTTTATTAAAAAGCCAGTGTTGGAAAACGAGCCCATTAAAACGCTTCGAGAAAGATTTTGGAAAGGGCATGTCTACTAAAATCAATTTTGTTTGATCATTAGCCTTGTCGCTATTTAATAGAATGATTTTACCAGGCGGATAGAGTAGTCTTTGCTTGGTATTATTTAAAAATCTATTAATTTTCCAATCCTTCCACCAGCTCCTGCAAAAAAGACGGCCTTCCCATTTTTTGATTTTCTAACTACATGATAACTTTCTTTGCTAATCCAATCCCATCTATTGCCCTCATCTATACTTAAATCTACCCCATTTAGCCCGCAACTAATCCAATTTTTGTTGCTTAGCCATTCAACACAGCTTCGATATCCATGGAGTGGTATTTTGGGTGCCATCCAATCTTTACCTGCATTCTTGGTAATAAAGCAGCTATTGGTATTGGCGTCTTTAGTAGTAAAATCCCCTCCAACGACAATAAGTATTTTATTATTTTTAACAGCAATTGAATTAGCTCCAGTACTTTGTTTTCCTTGAACAATAGGAAGTAAGATCTTTTTACCACTAATAAATAAGTGACTACTTACACCTCCACTAACAAAAATAGCCTCCTGTTGATTAATTTTTCTGATATTGGTACCACTGCTAGCAAAAAAAGCTTCTCCAGAATCGGCTATTGGGTTATTTTGAAGTGGAAGATTTTTCCAGGTAATACCTCCATCAAAGGTATTGGCTATAAAAACTTTCCCCTCTATTGGATCGCCTATTACCATGCCGTTCTGCTCATTTAAGAATTCCATTGCATCTAAAAACATTCCTGGAGCATTGTTCTCATAAACCTTTTTCCAATTGGCACCGCCATCAGTAGTCCTAAGAATATAGGCAGGAGAGGAGATTCCCATTATTACGGCAGTAGTATCATTAAATGCTTCAATATCTCTAAATTCAGTTTTTTCGTAGCCCTTTACCAGCTGCCATATAAATGTTTTGCCACTGTCCAGCGACTTGCCGACCATTCCATTGCTTCCGCTAACCCAAATTATTCGGTCATTTACAACACTTAATCCTCGGAGAGAGCTTTGAGTGCCGGAGCTGAGTAATTTTACTTTTTGAGCCAGTAAAGTTTCTGTGCAAGCAATTAGGCAAATAGAATAAATAAATATTTTGAATTGATAGGCCATAAGTTGAATTTTGTAGCTAAATATAAAAACTATTTTGAAGTAATAACTTACAATTTATGGTTTTTAGTAAAAGGGACCGGGGTTTTATGTTGAATTAGGTTGCCAATTTCTATAACAATTGATTTTCAAATACTCACTATGATACCTTATTGGATGAGCAGAACCCAACTAATGTTGGGGGATGAGAAAACGCAGCAATTAATAAATAAAAATGTACTTATAATTGGTCTCGGAGGGGTAGGAGGTATCTGTGCAGAGATGATTGCTAGGGCTGGAATTGGCAAAATGACTATTGCTGATGGGGATGTAGTGGACCTGAGTAATTGTAATCGGCAGGTGGCAGCTTTACATAGTACCGCTCAGCAATCCAAGGCAGCTGTAATGGCTGAGAGAATCAGGGATATCAATCCAGCCATTGAATTAACAGTGCTAGATGAATTTATTCAAGAACAAAGAACAGTGGAACTTGTCCGAAACGGCGGTTTCGATTATGCTGTGGATTGTATAGATACACTTAGTCCAAAGGTTTGGTTTATAAAGACCTGTATCGATCATGGGTTACCTATTGTTAGCTCCCTAGGTGCCGGAGGCAAAATGGACCCCTCTCAAATTCAGGTGGAGGATATTTCTAAAAGTTATCAATGTAAACTCGCTCGATACGTCAGAAAGTATTTACATGAAATGGGAATTTATACCGGAGTTAAAGTAGTTTTTTCTCCGGAAAAAATAGACAAAGAAAAGGTGATTGTTACTGAAAAAGCTTTTCCGAAAAAATCATTAATTGGTACCATCTCCTATATGCCTACTATTTTTGGCTGTATAACAGCAAGCGTAGTTATAAGAGATTTACATGATTTAAGTACTTGATATTCATATTAATATAAATTTTTATTGAAATTAAAATCTATTAAAATTAAATTTTCAAGTCTTTAAAAGCTAAAAACAAGCTACAATGAGGGGGTTGATCTAAAGAATATAGGTTTTTATAGATAAAAATAAATCATAAAATATTGATTATTAATTATTTATAGATTTATTCTGATTTTAAATTTAAGTAAAAGTTAAAGTAATAAATTTTAATCAACTTCCAGTTTTAGGGTGCCAATATCTTCAATTAACCTATCCATCTCTATTCGTAAGGTTCCATTATAAACTCCCCTTATCCTTCTGTGCTTGTCTACCAATATAAAATTTTCAGTATGTAAGAACTCATTCCTTTTTTGGTAAAAGCCAATCGTATCACCTGCATAGTATTGCTGTTTTGCAAGTTCATATATCTCATCTTTAACGCCTGTCAATAAATGCCATTTACCACTTTTTATTCCTTTATCCTTGGCGAATTTTCTCAAAACCGGTACGCTATCCATTTCCGGAGTTACGGAGTGCGAAAGGAATATAACCCCCTCGTCCTCTTTAAATTTCTGCTGAAGGATGTCCATATTGGTGGTCATTTTAGGACAAATATTATTACAGCGGGTGAAAATAAAATTGGCTACATAAATCTTCCCTTCCACTGTCTTTTCAGTTACCAGCTGATTGTCTTGGTTAGTAAATGAAAAATGCGGAATTTGGTGGATACTTGAATAATTTGAGTCAGATGGTTTGATCCATTCAGGTGTAAAATCTGGTTGATTAATAAATGGAAGAGGCAACTGGTCTGGTTGGCTATTACAACCAGCCAATAATATTAGCCACGTGAGGGTATTATTTTTTAATGACGGAATCATAAGGACTTGAACAAATTTTTAGACCGAGTAAGCCATATCTCTTTCCATTTTTTATAACGTAATTTGCCCTAATAGCTCCATTTGACCACCACATTTTCTGACTACCTTCTTCATAACCCTTCTTGTAATGAAAAAAACGATAAGGCTGACCATTTTTATCCCATTCTTTTAATTCGCCATGGTGTTCAGCATTGAAGAAATGGTATTCAAATTTCTTAGCCCCATTCTCCCACCATCCCTGATGAAATCCTTCCTTATTGCCATCTATATAAACTCTTGTTTCAACTAGTTGGCCATTTAGGTACCACTTTTTAAAAATCCCCTCCTCTTTTCCATTTAAGTAGGAACCTGTAAATAAACTGTCCCCATTTGGATAAAGGGCATAGACATGGCCTGAAAATTTTTTAGCAAGGTAAAAAAGAGTATCCTGGTGAAAATTAAAGCCACTATCAGAACTCACAATAGTTATATTTGGAACTGGTTTTATCTTCTTCTCAACTTCTTCTGAATTAGGAATATTGTTTATACATCCTAAAAATACTACCAAGACAATAATTGAAGTCAATAAGTAGCTATAAGCTTTAATTGGTAATCGTTCCTGGAGTGCCATAAAAACCATTTCCGTTGATATAAGGTGATACTGCGGTGGTATGATAGTGATATGTTCCATTGGGATAGTCAGCTGTTACAGCAGTATGTCCATGATAGGCGTCCAATGCTGATTCGGCAACAGTAGCACCATTTTCTTCTGGTCCATATATTGGAAAACCATCAAGTAAAAAGCCTACTAAGGAAGACTTGGTAGCTTTAACCTTTGTAATGTATAACGGTTCAACGTGATAATGGTATGAGCCAGTTGCCTGAGGATGACCATAGTATTGATCGAATCCCTTCTTTTCATCTCCCAACGCAACACCTCCTGCGGCATATTGATTATATAGAGCTACTCCATCTAGTGCAAAACCTATTGGCCCCATTGGGGTAGCCGAATGAGCACTGTTTACAGCAGGCTTGAGTGGTATTTTAAAGGTGTAACTTTGGTCTACTATTTGATTGGGCGCTTTTGAGAAAATTTCGCCATTAAATGTGGTAGATCCATTAGCAAAACTCTCATAAAGTGCATTGCTTGTAGGCCAGTAGCAACTCTTATGACTTGGAATTCCTTTTGTTTTAACGGTAAGATACGTTCCATCGGAAGTGATACTAGTAGCTCCAAAAATCTTGGTATAAATATCCGGTACTGTATTGCTGCTGGAAGAAGATCCACTACTAGAGCCACCAGAAGTACTGGAGCTGGAGGCTGTAGAAGTTTCTTTTTTACATGAAAAAAGCATTGAAGCTATTGCAAAAAGTAAGATTGAATTTTTCATAGTTTTAAATTTTTATAATAGAAAATACAAATTAAGTTAAAGGGAATAAAAAGAACAATATAATATTATTAATTTTTTTTAGATTAATTAAAATAAATCAAATTTATCGTTGATACATATTAGTAGTAACTACTCCAGCTGGACTGGTTAGCTTAAATGTATATTTATTTCCTGCATCCCAGCTGTATTCTACATACCCCATATTAGTCCCTACTTGATAAGTCAATTTATAAGCATTGGTACCTGTAGAGGCGAAAGCTTTAATAGAAGCACCACTCAGAGGGGTGGTTGCTGGTCTTAATGGGGATGAAAATGCCTGAGGCAAAATTTGATTTTCTGGTGCAGGAGTTGATGGGTCGGTCGAAACTTTTCCTTTCATTGCACCTACCACATAAGGATAATTGGTAGTTCCATGGTAGTGATAAACACCACTTGAAATAGAATGTCCGTGACAAGTATCTAAAGTTTGCATAGTGGATCCATCAGGCTCTTTTTCTCCATATACGGCAAAACCGTCTAGTGCAAATGCAATTGGCTTAAGCCCAGAGGTAGTAGATAAATGAAGCGGTGCTGCATGATAGTGATAATCGTCTCCCTTTCCACAATGTCCTCCCCAATTGTCTAGTTCACCAATCAAATAAGAATCTTCACTTCTATTATTCAAAGCATTGAAAATTGGGATGCCATTCACTGCAAGCGCTACGGCCCCTTTCATAAAATTGGTTTTAGTACTTAATGGTACGCTTGCATAAACAGGTTGCAAGGGAATAGACCAACTGTTAGTACTAGTGTAGAATTGAGGTATGGGTACCTGTTGTTGCCAGTTAGTGATTCCTACCATCATATTGTGTGCAGGAATCCCATTAGATGAAACATAAAAATAGGTGTCATCCCATCTAGTACTTACCGATGGTTTATTGGGAGCAAATGCTGAATCTATAAAACCAGTAGTTGTTTTTGGAATGGAAGAAGAGCTACTGGTATTAGTAGTAGCAATGGTATCAGTAGTTTTTTTACATGCAAATCCTACTAAGGATAAGAAAAGAGAATAACTTGCAATTAGATACCATTTTGTTCTGTTTTGTATTGATTCGGTAAAAAGTTGGTAAACTTTTTTACTGATAATAAAAGTTGCCACTATCAATATTATCAGAATAAAAAATAGATAATAATTCATACTCGGATTAATCTGAATAGTCGAATTACTAATATTACCAGAACCTATATTAAGCTGCTCATATTTTTTTATTTTAAAACGAGCCAATAATTGATCTTGTATACTAAGGTTTTCAATAGCAACTTTAACTAAGTTTCCATTTTCTTGTTCTAGTAAAATAAAACCACTTTTTCCCATTGAGAAGTTGCCCTTTATTACCTTACCAGTTTTCAACTGCCAGTTATTAAAAATAGTACCAGCCCCTTGATAATGACCACCTGGATGAGCGATAGATACTGTAGAATAGATCAATAAAGCGATCATTAAACTTTGACGAATAATTGAATTTATCTTCATAAAATTGATTTAATGTAACTGAAATTATCTTGAGTAAGTAACATTGATGATTGAAGAGCCTAATGTTTTACTGCTGATTGCACTGAGTAAAATATCCATGGTCACTTGTGATTGAGGTACTGTAAAAACAGGTGCAGATGAAAGGGCGTATACTGTAAATATATATGCTTTGTCACCAGGCCCCTGCGAACAAGGAGGACTGTAACTTGTTTTGCTATTTACTGTATTCACACCAAATAATCCAATTCCTGAAACTGATTCTGAGATACTGGTTACTGACGATGGGATATTGTACAAAAGCATGTACACATGTTTATCACTTGGACTAGCAATATGATGCATGGTAATTGCATAACTAGTGGTTCCACTAGGAGCGCCCGTCCAATTTAACGGGGGTGAAACACCTAAACTGTCGCAGGTGTACTTTTTGGGATACTTGCCATTGTTGACAAATGCACTACTGCTTGCAACGAAATTAGAACTAACTGTATTGGTTGTTGTACTAGTTTCTTTTTGGCAGGAAGTACTTAAAAGGCAAACAAATAGGATAAGTACTGAGATAAATCGATTGATTGCCATCTTTTGGATTTTAAGTTTGATAAAAAGGATATTATAATTTTACTTTCTTTGGTATTGACAATTGAAAAGTAAAAAAGTTTAATTTCTAATATGAAATTCATTCAAAATTAATTAAAGACTTTTTTAAAAATATCTATTTTTTAAAAAGAAACAATTAATTAAAATAGTAATACAAAGTAGGGTTCAATAAAAATTAGGCTGGTATGAAGTCTATATGAAGATGGGCGCCAGTTGCATTGGCATTCGTTACAATTTGTGGAAGTCCATTCATTACATCTAAACTTTGTCGATGTGTATGACCAGCCAAGACTCCTACTAAATTTTGTGCATGTATAACTTCTTTGTAAAAAGCAAGTGTAGTAGCAGTATGCCCTTTTTCTGGCCATCTTTCTCGGCGTTCGAGTGCATAGTTCTGATCAGACTTTGCACCCCAATCTGGGTGTCCACAACCGAAGCTAACAGGCCTGCCGGGGGCATATAAGGGAATATGAACCATTAGTAGAACGGGCTTATTCTTCGCTAATTGTTGTTGAAAGAAGGAGAGTTGTTCAGGTAATATTTCATAATTTGAATTGTCAATCGCCACTAAAAGAACTCCATTTAATTCACGTACAGTCATCAATGGATGGTCATTCTGATAAAGGGGTTGTAAGCGTTGACGAATCCATGTTTTACGCAGACTTTCAAGTGAACCAGACATTCCTTCATAATGCCAGTCGTGGTTGCCTGCAACATATAGATAAGGCAAACCAGTATTTTTCATTTGTTCACTTACCCATTCTACTGCTGCTTCAGAGGGAAAACTAACGATGTCACCTATCAATGCTACCAATGCTACAGCTTCTTTTTTAGCAAAGTTTAATGATTTTTGAAAGCACTCTGCTGGAAAGGTAGGCTCACCTGTTTCAAAATTCTTTGTTTGATTGTATGCCTTTGCCATGCGACCACTGTATTGCTGATAGGCTTCTCCGCGATTGTCATCTGTAAAAAGATGAGTGTCTGCAATCATTAGCATACTAAAACGATTTTTAATAGCTTTATTATAAAAACGAACTCGGTTGCCATCAATAGCAAAGGTTCCTCTACTTGGTTGATTTATCTTTTCTGCTTTTTTAAAATTAAAACCAAGTGAAACGGTTGATAGTAAATAAATTAAATCACGTCTTTTCATACTTTCTAAAGTTGAATTTTACTTCGTTAATGCTACCTAATAATAAATTTAATCTCTAAATTAAGATAAGAATTATCAAGTTCATTATTTTTTATATTTATCAATTTTGTTAATTCTAAGAGTTTTTGGAGTAAGTTTTGTTGAGTAAAAATTGTAATTTTGAAAACTCTAATGATTAAAAATATAAAATCTTTTTTTAAATTCAAACCTGCACTTGCCGTAGGTTTTTTATTTTCTTCTTCTAGTTTATTGTTTGGTACCTGGGTTGCTTCAATTCCAGGCATTAAAGAAAGGCTAGGTTTTACAGATGGCAGTCTTGGATTATCTCTTTTACTTTCGCCGCTAGGAGCAATAACTGGTATGTTACTTTCAACAAGGGTATTTAGTAAAATCACCATTGGAAAATGGATGTTGAATGGCTTTTATTTTGTCTGCTTAATTATGATATTACAAATCAATTCAGTCAACCGAATGATGTTTTGGTTTTGTCTATACTTTTATGGGCTATTTAGTTTTTTGAATGGATTGGCTGTTAATGCGGCAGTTAATTTAATGGAAAAAAAGCACAGTCGCCTTTTAATGAGTACTTGCCATGGTATGTATAGCTTAGGTGGTGCAGTGAGTGCAGGCTTAGCAGTTTTAATGTTTTCAATTCATTTAAACTCTGGATGGCAGATTTTATTAGTAGCTGCTGGGATTATATCAGTAATTTTCTTTAGTAGAAATCTATTATTGGGAAATAAAGATATCATTCATTCTGGTTCTGGAATTAAATTACCCTCCCCAGCTATATTGGGAATTTCCTTCATCTGTATGGTTGTTTTTATGGCAGAAGGTTGCGTGGCGGATTGGAGTGCAATCTATTTTAAGGAAATTTTAAATTCTCCAAAAGAATTGGTTAGCCTTGGATATGCAGGATTTAGTATTGCAATGACTATTGGAAGACTAAATGGAGATCGTTTAATACCAAGTATTGGTAGTAAAAAAGTTGTCATTGTGGGCAGTCTAATGGCGGCCCTTGGTTTTTTGATTGTGGTAATATCTACAGGAGTTTTGGTTGCTATTGGAGGGTATGTTTTAATTGGATTTGGCTGTTCTTGTATCGTGCCGGTTTTGTTTAGTGCCTCAGCAAATATACCTGGCGTAAGTACGGTAGAAGGTTTTGCAATGGTGACCACAGGAGGATTAATAGGTTTTCTTAGCGGTCCCTCATTGATTGGAATAATCTCAGAAAAAACAGATCTCTCCAGGGGTTTATCGCTTTTAATTTTGTTAACAATAGTAGCAGCAATTGTTGCTTGGAGAAATAGTTTTTTGGTTAAAAAGCAATCACTCGCTACTTCTTTACCTTATGATGAACAGATATATTAGTTCATATTATCAAAAGTTTTTTATTGCCATTGTTAACGGTAATATCTAAAATAAAAGCGGCCGAAAAAATGCAGTTGATGCAAATTTTTTCGGCCGCTTTTATTAGTTATAATTAATTATTTCAGCGTTTTCAACAGGTCTTCATTTAATTTTACATAATCTGGATTTTTTCCTGCTTTTGCTAATTCTAATGATTTGGTTGCAGTAGCAATTGCTTCTTGTTTTTTGCCTAATTTAACCAAGCAGTTTGCTTTTTGATGATACATATAATAGGCAGTTGGGCTTTGTTCTACTGCTTTATTAAACCAACTTAATGCTTGGTTTAAGTCTTTCCCGCTTTCTAAATAATACATTGCTGCACTATAATAAGGCAGATTGTCTTTGGTCATAATATTTTCAATCTGCTTCATTACTTTACTGTCTACATCAGTGGAAATAGGTAATGAAATGGATGTATTTTCCCATTGAAGATTCAATTCACAGCTGCCAGACTTTACATTGGCAAATTGCATTGTAAACGTCTCAACTTTATTAGCAAGGTTAACTGGGCTTAGATTTACCCTCACTAAATCACTCTCTGCTTTATAGGCAGAAGGAGAGGTTACGTCCAATTGTTTAGTAATAATTAATATCCAACTGTTTTTGCTAGGAATGGAAAGTAATCCATATTTACCTGCAGCAATTTTTTTGTCACCAATCGTAACATCTTCCCCAAATGTTAGCGTGGTAGCAGAATTAGCTCCTGTGCGCCATACATTTCCAAATGGCACCAAATCACCAAATATAACTCGACCCTTAGCATTGGGCCTTGAGTAAGATAATTCGATGGTGGATAATCCGAAATTTTGTTTAATGGTTTGAGGAGTGCTAGGCTGAGGAGTTACCAATGTCTGGGCAAAACTCACAGTGCTTAAAGTAATCGCGAGTAGAAAAAATATTTTCTTCATAAATTTGTTTTTAGCTAAATTAACGTGTATTAATTTAATATAAAACTTTTTCTCATCCTATTATTTCAAATTCATAATTGATAGGATAGAATATTAGCTTATTTTTGAGTCTATTTCTATACTCTTTTAAGATTAACAATATATTCTTATGAAAATCCAATTATTTAAAAAAATTGTGTTTAATTTATTATGCTACTGTCTTCCATTTGTTTCATTTGCTTGGGGAGTAGAGGGGCATCGAATTGTAGGGCAAATTGCTGAAAGTTATCTTACCGAAAATGCAAAAAGAGAAATCAAAAAAATTTTAGGCACAGAATCAATCGCAATGGTAAGTAATTGGGCTGATTTTATTAAGTCGGATACTTCCTTTAACTATATTAATAGCTGGCATTATATTAATTTAAAATCTGGTCTTTCTTCAACCGAGGTGAAGGCTTATCTCAATCAGGATACGGAGATAGACATTTATACCCGCATTAACTTTATTGTAAAAGAACTAAAGAATAAAAAATTATCTAAAGAAGACAAAATATTTTATTTAAAATTGCTCATTCATTTTGTAGGGGATATTCACCAACCTTTGCACGCAGGTAGGCTTGAAGATTTAGGTGGAAATAAAGTTAAGGTGAACTGGTTTAGTGATCCTAAAAATTTACATCAAATTTGGGATGATCAGTTAATTCTTTTTCAGCAGCTCAGTTATACAGAGTATAGTAATTCTATTAATCACGCTAGCCCTGTTCAAATAAAAACATGGCAACAAGAACCCCTAAGCGATTGGATTTTGCAGTCTTATCAGTTGTCTGAAAGAATTTATAGTGATATAAAGCAACCCAATCAGCGATTAGAATATAGATATAATTTTAATTACGTATCGATACTGAATCAACAGTTATTAAAAGGGGGAGTGCATTTAGCAGGGGTGTTAAATGAAATTTTTAAAGGGTAATTATTTTATTCTTTTATTTTCTTTATCGGTAAAGGAGGTGATATTTATTTCAAATAACTCTTACAACCTTTTTATTTTTTGAATAATTATCTTCTCTAAAAACTCTTGATTTTTTTTCTTCAACAATTGAATTTTTCTGACTATTTCCATTCCATTAACAACCGTTCCAAAGGCAGCGTATCCTGGATCATTGTTAACTACTTCATCAAACTGAGTTTGATCTCCGATGCAAATAAAAAACTCAGTATTTCCTGTTCCTGGAGATAACCGTGCTAATGAAAGAGTTCCACTGGTATGACTTAATTTACTTTTACCAGTAGGCTCATGCTCAATGCCAATGACTGTTGGATGTTGAGCATCGTTTGTTTTCCAAATTCCTCCTTGAATTAATCCTGTATTGGCTTCTGTACTAAATCCTTCCTCTAGAAGTACCCTGTAAAAAGAGCTGTTATTGTAATAACCAGAGTCAATGAAAGATAAAAAGGCAGCTACAGATTTAGGTGCTTGCTTTGGGAAAAGTTCAGCTTCTATGTCTCCAAAAGAAGTAACAATCAAAATATGTGGATTTTGATTGTTACTTTGATTACAACCTAATAAAATAGAAGCTAAAAAAGTGAAAATCAATATTTTCATAGATAACTTGGAGGAAAATCTAGGTGTTGTATTATATTTTGATTCTTTAGATTAGATTACTCTTATAAAAAATATTACACAGTGAGTCTTACATTGATTGCATTGGCTCCTTTTGGACCCATTTCAATTTCAAAGGTAACTTTGCTATTTTCTTTGATATTGTCTTGGAAGGCATTCATATGAACAAACACGCTTTCCTGAGATTCAAGGTCCTTGATGAATCCATATCCCTTCGATTCATTAAAAAATGTAACGGTACCTTTTCTTATTAAATCGGCCGGATCGAAAGGTTTTTGTTTGGGTACTCCAATTTCGATGTCTTCCACATTTATTTTAACCATTTTTCTAGGATCCGGAGGAGTAGAGGAAAGGTTTCCATTTTCATCGATATAGGCAATCATATCGTCAAAAGATTTGCCATCTTTGGCATTGTCTTTTCTTTCTTGTTTTTTTTCTTCTTTGTCTTTTTTGTCTTTTTGTTTCTTCTTTTCTCGTTCTTTTTTATTCCAGGTTTCCTGTGATTTAGCCATAATCTATAATAATTGTTTTTATTTTTTTTATTGAAAATTCATCATATTCCAATCCTATATAGAAATAATAGGACCAATTTATTCAATGAATTTAACTGAAGGTACAATATTTATACCCTTCTATCAAATGCTTGTTAGAAATTAGAAAAAAAACGCATTGTTTCCCTGTTTAGGAAATCTGGAGCAGAATCCTCCAATTTTAAACTTTAATAACTTTTTTAGTTCTTAAAAAACATTTTTCATAGGTCCAATAATTGCTCTAATTTCAACTTTCATAAATTTTGTCCATTTCAATCATATTTATAAGGTATGAATCAAAAGCAGTATGGCCTATTTTCTCTTCCTGTAATAGTGGGCTCTTTGGGATTTTTTGTAGATATCTATGACCTATTACTTTTTAGTATTGTCCGAAAGTCAAGTTTTAAGGACTTAGGGGTGGCAGCGGCTGATATGAAAAATATAGGGGAAAATATTATAAGCTGGCAGATGCTTGGGTTAACGATCGGCGGAATTGTATGGGGTATCATTGGTGATAAAAAAGGAAGAAGAAATGTTTTATTTGGTTCAATTTGTCTTTATTCATTGGCAACAATCGCTAATGGATTTGTAACCAATATTGATCAGTATACATGTCTTCGTTTTATTGCTGGACTAGGATTAGCGGGTGAGCTAGGGGCTAGCATTACCCTTACCAGTGAATTATTACCCAAGGAAAAGCGTGGAATTGCAGCTGCAATTATTGCTACTAGCGGAGTAATGGGGACAGTAACAGCTTATTTTGTTCATTTTTTGAGTAATGAAAACTGGCGTCTTTGCTATTTTATAGGAGGGGCTATGGGGATTACTTTATTATTTTTGAGAGTAAAAGTGTTAGATAGTAAAATGTATGATACTGCTAAAAACGCCCAAGTTAAAATGGGAGATTTTTTAATGATTCTAACGAACCGAGAACGTTTATTTCGGTACCTAAGAGCTATCACCGTTGGATTGCCTGTATGGTATGTAATTGGTTTATTAATTAGTTTTTCCGATGAATTTGCTACTAGATTCGGCATAATAAATTTTGATCAGCCAAAGGCATTAATGCTTCAATATGTAGCATTGGTTTTTGGAGATATGGGGGCAGGGATTTTGAGTAATGTTATTAAAAGTCGAAAAAAAACGTTGCTTATTTTCTATGGCATATTAACATTTTTTTTCGTCTTATTCTTTGCTTTAAAAGGCGGAGGAACTGCCTTCAATATGTATTTGATCTGTATGGGGCTTGGCTTTGGATCTGGTATATCCGTATTGTACATTACGATGAGTGCTGAGCAATTTGGAACCAATCTAAGGGCAACAGCGGCCATTTCGATTCCAAATCTTGTAAGGGGTTTTCTCCCACTAATTTTAATACTTTTTCAATTTTTAAGGGGAAATTCGATGCTTAACAATTATGTTACAGCCGCCTGGGTTACGGGAGTTATTGTTTTGGGAATTGGCTTGATTTCTTTATTTTTTACCAACGAAACATTTGGTAAAGAGCTCGACTTTGTCGAAGAATAAGCACTTTTATTAAAATAATCTGGCTTTAATTTATTTCAATTCATTTTCTTACTGACTATTTTTTTATGTATACTATCGAAAACGATACACTGCGGGTACAAGTAAATCCTACGGGGGCTGAATTAAGTAGTTTATTTAATAAGTCAACCGAGCTAGAATATATTTGGAGTGGTGATCCTTCCTATTGGGGAAAGAAATCTCCAGTTTTATTCCCGATTGTAGGTACTTTAAAGGATAATCGATATTTTATTAATGGTAAAACTTATTCATTGAATAGGCATGGCTTTGCCAGAGAAAAAATGTTTACAATAATCCACCAGAGTCCTAGCTCATTGCATTTAGAATTGATTTCTGATGAAGATACTTTACAAGTTTTCCCTTTTCATTTTAATTTCTCTGTGATTTATTCAATTTCGTCGGACAGTTTGTCTGTTAATTACCATGTTAAAAATACTGGCAAGGAAATGATGTATTTCTCAGTTGGTGGGCATCCTGCATTCCGACTACCCCTTACCGATCAGTTAGTTTACGATGATTATTATTTATCATTCAATAAAAGTGAACTTGCCGATCGTTGGCCAATTAGTAAAGAAGGTTTGATTGAAAGCACCTCCGTTGCTTTTTTGGATAATACCAATCATTTAAAATTATCAAAATCTTTATTTTACAAAGATGCCATTGTTTTGAAAGGGCTTGATTCAGATGTGGTGCAGATTAAATCGGACTTAAATCCAAGGGGTTTAAGTTTTACTTTTAAAGGCTTTCCTTTTCTAGGGATTTGGGCTGCTAAAGAGGCAGATTTTATTTGTATTGAACCTTGGTGTGGAATTGCTGATAGTATTGATAGTACTCAATTATTGACTGAAAAGGAAGGTATTGTAAATCTGAATGCCGGGGAGGTTTTTGAAAGAACTTGGATGGTTACTACCTGGTAATTCAAGCTTCAAAATTGATTACTTTTTTAACCTAATTATATTTTAATTGAAAATAAACTATAGTACGTTTTTTGTATTTAGCTGGTTATATTTGCAATCTATGAAACGTGTAATTATTCTATTTTTAATTATTGTAGTCGCAGGGATATCTTGCAAAAAAAAACAAACTCCTCTTACCGAAGAGGAAGTGATTACTGTGGTTAAAAGATTTGACGAAGGTTGGAAAGGTAAAAATTTATCCATTGTTGATTCAGTACTAGCTCCAGCTTATATTTATTTCACCCAGTCTGGTGGAACCTTTAATAGAACTAATCTTGTTGAAACTGCAGGATCTTCAGATTACCTTCTCAACTCTGCTGAGCGAATAGAGTATAAAATTAAAATGTTTGAAAACACAGCGGTGGTAAGTACTCGTTGGATTGGAAAAGGGGTTTACAAAGGCGTTGATTTTGATGAAAATCAGCGTTGTAGTTTAACAATTATTAAAATAGACAATAAGGTTCAAATCCTTTCTGAACATTGTACTCCAATTAAACCCCTTAATTTATTGCATTGATTTTTGCTTTATTTTAAGTTGCTTTTTTTATACAGTATCTTTCAAAAAAACATAGCATGTTTATAGGATTTATTCTTAATAACCTATGCATTGTTTATTCAAAAATTAGGCTGGCTTTAACGAGATAAGTTCTGTACATTTACAAAAAATATTAAATGAAAATATTTGTAGCTGGTTTACCTTATGATTTAGACGATGCAGAATTGGAAGAAATTTTTGAAAAATTTGGAAAGGTGATTTCTGCAAAGGTTGCTATGGATAGAGAAACTGGAAAAAGTAAGGGATTTGGTTTTGTGGATATGCCTAATAGTATTGAAGCCAAGGATGCAATAGAAAGCATGAATGATATTTCTCTTGGTAAAAAGCCGCTAGTTGTAAAAGAAGCTGAAGAACGCAATGCAGGAGCTCGGCCTGGAATGAATAGAAGCCCTAATACAAATGGAGGTTACAATAAGCCAGGATTTAATAATGATCGAAATCAATATTAAAAAAAAGGAATTTATTTTTTAATATTAGTTCAGCTTTTTCTTAATAGATAGGTTTTGTTAATTCAAAAGTTTACTTGATTTTTATTCTTCAGGTTGTGCGGGTTTTTTGATTCCTGTTCTCTTATTTATTTCTACTATTGGCATGGTGATCATTCTGCCAATTGGTTGATTACCCCTATAAACAATTGTTCTAAGAAGAACTGCGTCTTTTGGAGGAGTCAGTGGGGTGGTATATTTTGGATAAAATTTATCTGGAAAAGAATTATCAAAACTATAATAAATATCAAGACCTTCCACTTCAGTTGAAAGATTTATTAAAGGCTCTCCATTGTTGTTTGTACAGCTAAAAATTGGATCATACATGCTTTTAGCATAATTAATCTCTCTGATGTTAAATCGTTTGAATTGTTGTTCAACTCTTTGTACAAAATTATTCCAATTCTTTTTTTCTTTAGGAGACCATACTGATTCTGCAATAGCAAAAGATCTAGGCCAAGTCATGTATTGAAGGTGTCTTGTATTTGTAATTTGCTCGGTCCAAATATTTGCCTGGCCACCCTTGATATATTTAGAATCTACTCCCGCAGGTACCGGTTCAAACTCATAGGTTTTATTTAACCTAAGGCTTGCATATACCTTTGGTTCAATAATTTCATCCCCCTGCATAAAATCGAGGTAGGCAAATGTAGTTGGACTCATCACAACTTCATGTTTTAGTTTTGCAGCTTCTATTCCTCCTTTTTCACCCCGCCAGCTCATTACCGCTGCATTATCAGCAAGCCCCCCTTCTAATATTTCATCCCAACCGATTAATTTTTTTCCTTTTGAACTGATTATTTTACCCACTCTTTTTTCAAAATAAGCTTGCACTTCATTCATCGAATTTAATCCTTCTTTTTTCATCAGTAACTTAACCTCCTCATTTTTCTCCCAAAAGTTTTTTGCACATTCATCACCACCCACATGAATATATTCAAATGGGAATAGAGCTGCTACTTCAGTAAAAACCTTATCTAAAAAAGTATATACTTTTTCATTTGATGGCGATAAGGTATTATTAACTAAAGCACCGAAAGTACCATTGGTATGCCAGTCCATAATTTTTTCTCCTGATCTTACCCGATAGTTTTCAGCTCCTGGAGTGCCCGATAATTCTGGATAGGCTACAATTGCAGCTAGGCTATGGCCTGGCACATCTATTTCAGGTAGTATATCCACAAAGTGTTCTTTTGCATATTGAACAACTTCTTTGATATCTTCTTGTGTATAAAATCCTCCATAGTTTAGGGGTTCATCTGGTAGCGGAGGCCAAAAAGTACCAAAATAGCCTGTTTTATCTACTCGTTTTGAACCTTTTGTAGTGAGTGCTGGAAGACTTTTTATCTCAATTCTCCAACCTTCATCATCTGTTAAATGCCAGTGAAGGATATTGAATTTATATCTTGACATTTGATCGATAAAATCTTTCACTTCTTGCTTTGTGAAAAAATGTCTGGATACATCGAACATTAATCCCCTCCATCCGAAACGCGGGTAGTCCGTAATCTCAACACAAGGTATTTCCCAAACCTTAGTATTTTCTTTCTTATTTGATTCAATAGCTGGTGGAAGTAATTGCATAAGAGATTGAACCCCATAAAATAATCCTGCAGCTTCATTTGCTCTAAGGGTTACATTACTGGGTGTAACAGATAAATGATATCCTTCCTTGCCAATCAATGGATCAGTCTGTTTGTTAAGTATGAGCTTGATAGAAGCAGAGTAGGGTTGGTGATTAATTGAAACCTTATATCCTGTTGGAATACTTAGCCTTTGTTTTAAAAACTGCAAGGTGGGTTGAAAGGATAGTATATTGGGAGCCTCGATGGAAATATCTTTCTGAATTTTAAAATACCCTTTAGTACGAATTGATTTTACGGGCTCTGGAAGTAAGTTTAACTGGCTATCAACTTGCTGACCCATTGCTAAAACTGCAATCAAAAAACTGACTAACATCAAAATGTATTTTTTCATCGATTTCTTTTTAAAATATTTAACAAAGCCTGTTCAACAAATCTACGTAAAAAAAAATGATGTATAATTGGTTTGAAGGATAATTGATTGATTCCATTGAATCCTGTAATATAGCAGAGATTATATTTTAACGTAACTATTTTAATTAGAGTTGTATGTTTTTTTAAAATATTTATTAAACAAAACAAAGTTTTTTTATATTTTTAAAAGAAACTTTTTATCACTAGCGTTGCGTTATAAATCAAAGATATTCAATTGATTATCTTTTTGTTCTTTGAAATATTGTAATTGAGTTTGCTGAAACAGCTGATTTATGGGCATTCTTTCGAATATGGATATACTTAAAATCTGTAGAATTTCATAG
>CAMCMP010000013.1 GCA_945876095.1 Chitinophaga pinensis | reverse complement strand
AAGAGCTAAAGATAATATGAATTATAGAAGATTGTATTCACAAGAAAAAGATATTGCGAGTGGAGTTTTATATGACCAATCCATTATGCTCAACAATCATTATGCTTCTAAAGATTATCCTGTAAAAATGAGAAGAATAAAATTTAAAGATGAACAAACAGGAAAAGAATTTATATTTCTAACCAACAACTTTAAACTGAAAGCAAGTGACATCACACAGCTTTATAAACACAGATGGAAAATAGAATTATTTTTCAAATGGATTAAACAACATTTAAAGATTAAATCATTTTGGGGACAATCAGAAAATGCAGTAAAAACTCAAGTATGGATCGCAGTATCCGTTTACGTTTTAGTCGCTATTGCTAAGAAACGTTTTATGCTCAAACAAAGCCTCTATGAAATTCTACAGATTTTAAGTATATCCATATTCGAAAGAATGCCCATAAATCAGCTGTTTCAGCAAACTCAATTACAATATTTCAAAGAACAAAAAGATAATCAATTGAATATCTTTGATTTATAACGCAACGCTAGTGGCATTGCATATTTATTCAACACGCTTCTACTGTATCTCCAAGTGGGCAAAGAAATATTTAGATTAATGCCCAAAGAGGCTGCTTCAAAAGCAACTACTTTATTTTTAACATCCACGTTATTGGTGTCTATATTTAAAGCGTTGCCTAAATAAACAATCGGAGCAATAAAATTGACGTTGGCCATTTGCGCAACACCAATGTCTTTCCATAATTTAAATTCTTTGTTTTGTATACGAATGAAAGAGTTGTCTGCGATTCGATTGCGCCACATGGTAAAAAATTGCAAGTAAGTACCATCATCGCCTGCAGGTAATAAGCCGATAGACCTATATTTTTCGGCCAACCACATCGAAGCTTTTAATTCATCTAGTGTACCTGCAGATCGGCCTTTAAAATGTGCATCTGCAAGTGCATATAAATCCTTTTTTAAATCTGCTTCTTTAATTAAATCCAAACCAGGTGGATTTGTTTTTTGTGCAAATAAGTGTAGGCTAAGAAAAAGAATCGAAGAGGCTAGTAAAAGTTTTTTCATAATAAATAATTTAGACTCGTATGTCAATGCTAAAGTTATAAAAAATGGATTAAAAAACTATTCGTTGGTATTTTCGTAATAGTAATTCTAAAAGTAAAAATTTAAAAAAAGAACAAATTGAAAACAGACTGACAAATGGTTTTGTAATTTAATTTTTATCTAAGCTTAATAAAAATCCCTCTCCAAATCAGTTCACACCCAATTCTGGTTATAATAATATTCTTGAAAAAAATATAGGGAATAGGAAAAGCTGGCAATCAAATCCTTCATTTTTTTAAAATCGTATCTATACCCCTAAGCTTAGCCCTTCATCACTTTTTCCCAAAGCTGAGGGATTCTTTTTATCCATATCAATTCTCTTTTGGCAACACTGGCCTCCTGTGCAGGTGTGCCCCAATAGGTTTTATTTCCTTCCAAAGTGGCGGTTACCCCTGATCGGCCTAGTAAAACGGCATTTTCTCCGATAGTTAGGGTTTTATTGACTACTACCTGGCCCCAAAGAGTTACCCCGTCTTTTATATCTACACAGCCCGCTACTAGCACATGAGCAGCCAAAAGGCAGTTTTTACCTATCACTGTATCATGTCCAATATGGACGGTATTGTCGAGTTTAGTCCCACTGCCAATGACCGTATCGCTGCTTACCCCTCTATCGATGGTACAACCTGCCCCAATTTCTACAAAATCCTCAATAATTACCCTGCCACAACTAGGCATTTTTGTATACCATTGATTTCTGTCTTTTTTGGTGTTATAATAAAAAGCATCACTGCCAATTACGGTGCCCGATTGAATGATTACCTGATCACCAATTTTGCAGTTGTCCATGATCGTTACATTGGGATAAATGATTGAGTTTTTTCCTATGATAACATGATGACCTAAAAATGCATTGGGATAAATAATACTCCCTTCTCCAATAACAGCACTGTCACTAATTTGTTTTTCTGATGGAGTAAATGGATTGAAGTGATTGACAATTTTACAATACGCTTCAAATGGATTTTCAACTAGTAATAAAGTTTTATTGGCGGGACAATCTGTTTTTTTATTAATGATAATAAATGATGCAGCACTATTAATACATTTATCATAATATTTTGGATGATCAACAAAAACTAAATCACCGATTTCAACCTTATGTATTTCATTAATGCCAGTTGCATCACCATTTTGCTTACCAATTATTTCGGCATTAATAAATTTAGCGATCCAACTAACAGAAACAGGTGCAGGAAAATGCATATCATTTAATTTTCCCAAAGGTACATTGCTTTGCATTTATTGGCTAAATAAACAAATATTTACCCAATTTGGATTAAAATCACAGTTTTGAAAAAAATATTTCAATCTTTTTTTTATCTTAAATCTCTCAAAATCTATAAATTTTAATTAGTAAAAATAACCATTCCGATTCAGTGATTTTAAAAATTTATATTAAAAATACTTTTTAAATAAAACAGTCGAAATATCAGTAAAATCAATACTTTCATGCTAATACGTAAATTATTTTTCATTTCTTTTTAATTTTAAAAAATCTTAAAAACTATCTTTTTGTAGTAGGAATTTAACTCTTTCTGACTCCCCTTATCCACAGCCAAAAAATAAATGTTAATAAAATTCTATGAAATATTTTTTTTGATAGCAAAATTTCTTTTTAATATTGTGTAGGGAAATTATGTTTCCTAGTACTTACTAACCCATATATATATAAAGCCCGGCTCAAAAATGTCGGGCTTTGTTATTCTTAGGAATGTAAAATTTCATTCGTTCTGTCACTACCTTTACTTTATTTAGCATCTATTAATTTATTTTTATTGGAATTTTATTGCATTATTTATAAGCCGTTTAATGTTCTATCACAGTTTACTTCTGGAGAAGGCAAGCAAACATTAAAAGATTTTTTTGATGTTCCACAAGATGTTTATCCTGTAGGAAGACTTGATTATGATAGCGAAGGATTATTGATATTAACCAATGATAAAAAGTTAAATCATGATTTATTGAATCCTATGTTCGAGCACATCCGAGAATATTGGGTACAGGTAGATGGTGAAATCTCAAATGAAGCGCTAATAAATTTACAAAATGGAGTGGATATTACTGTAGAAGGAAAGTTGTATCGTACTAAAAAATGCAAGGCAATTTTCTTTAATAATCCACCGGTTGTTCCAGAGCGAAATCCTCCTATTAGAGTTAGAAAAAATATACCCACTTCCTGGGTGAAAATAATGCTGTCTGAGGGTAAAAATCGTCAGGTTAGGAAGATGACCGCTGCCGTCGGTTTTCCTACCCTTCGACTCCTTCGCCATAGGATAGAAAAATGCACAATTGAGGGACTTCAACCGGGGGAAATGCGCATTTTAACCAAAGGCGAAATGTACCAATTTCTTTTTCCTCACAGAAATGAACGTTCGAAAGCATAAGATTGGCTTTTTTTCATATAACTTGTAAATAAATTTTAAAACAAATAACTTTTAAATAATGCTAAAATCAATGACCGGTTTCGGTAGGGCTGAACAAACTGTAAATGACAAGACTTTTCTGGTGGAAATTAAATCTTTGAATGGCAAGCAATTTGAAATGCAATTGAGGCTGCCACCCTTGCTTCGTCCCTATGAATTTGACATCAGAGCTATTTTGCAAGAACAATTAGTGAGAGGTACTATTGATTGTATGATTAGCATTAAACAAAATGGAACTTCAAAGCCAGTAAATATTAATACAGATTTAATCAAGGCTTACTATCAGCAGATTGAAATTTTGGCGGGGGAGTTAAGTATTGATACCAATTCCGTATTAAGTGCATTGCTTAGATTACCAGAAGTAGTAACCCCGACCAACGATGTGCTAAATGATAAAGATTTTGAAGAATTTAAAAAAGTACTACAAACAGCCCTCAGTGAGTTAAATAAACACCGAGAAGAAGAAGGGGCAAGTTTGGAAAATGACCTAATCAAAAGAATTACTAATATCAATGCCCAAGAAGAAGCAATCGTTTTATTAGAGCCTAATCGGATGAAAAGGATTAGGGAGGAAATTGTGCAACTATTGGAAAAGCATGTAGGTAAAGAAAATTATGATGGCAATAGATTGGAACAAGAATTGATCTATTATATTGAAAAGGTAGATATCCATGAAGAGCAGGTTCGCTTGAAACAGCATTGTGACTACTTTAGATCCTTACTTGAAAATAAGGAAGAGTCAAAAGGAAAGAAATTATCTTTTATTATACAAGAAATAGGCAGAGAAATCAATACCACTGGTAGTAAGGCTTACGATGCGGATATTCAAAAATGCGTGGTGACCATGAAAGATGAATTGGAAAAGGCCAAGGAACAGATTTTAAATGTATTGTAATTGGTAAGGGGCGGCTAAGAGCTAATAAACTATTTCAGTAATCAAAAACAGGAGCTATTGATATTTTTAATGGTTCTTAATTTGTTTTTAGTTTCAAAATAATCAGATCAAGTAAAACTGTTTTATTTTTGTAAAAATTATTTCGTGAAGGTCTATTCAAATAAATTATCTATTTTATTATTAACGGCTGTCATTTTTTGTTTAACCGCCTGCTCTACTATTGATGTTTTTGAAAAAAATACCCCAATACCGGGCCACCAATGGAACTATGCCATGCAGCCGGAATATAAATTTACCGTTAGCGATACCGCTTCTTTTTATAATGTATTTGTTATTTTGAGGCATACGGATGCTTATCGATATAACAATATCTGGGTTAATTTCGGATCAAAGTTTGCAGGTGATACGCTTCAATTTCGAAGAGTAGATATGGCCTTGGGAACCGATGCGAAAGGATGGGAGGGCTCTGGGGTAGGTGATATTTGGGAAGTAAGGAAGTCCGTAACACAAGGCCCCATAAAATTTAACAAAGTGGGTACTTATACTTTTACTTTAGCGCAGATAATGAGAGAAAACCCTCTTCCAGAAATAATAAGTGTAGGGGTTAGGGTGGAGAAGGTGAAGTAGAATTACTGATTGTTTTTCGAATAATAGTAAATCAAGCTTTTTATACTAGGAAGATGAGAAAAACCACTCATTTGAATATTTACCATTCATTGTTAATCTAATCAATAGTATGCCCTTCTCTTTTTATAGGACCAATCGTTTGCGAATTATTTTTTTCGTCTATTGGGTATTGTTAGCTTATATCATCGCTGCCTTGGTATGGTGGTTCATTGCACTCAATAGGCAAAACGTTCAAATGGCTTCTTATGAGATTTCTCAATTAAAAATTGGAGATTCACATAAGCCTAATCTTTTGAATGAAATACTGGAAATCAAAAAGAGAAAGACAGCGCAATATATTGGCGAAGGCGTTATATTTCTGTTGCTTATTTTATCAGGGGCTGTATTTATTTATCGGGCAGTTAGAAGGCAGTTCAAGTCGGGCCAAGATCAACAAAATTTTATGATGGCCATCACCCACGAGTTAAAGACTCCAATAGCAATTACCAAGCTAAATTTGGAAACTTTATTGAAAAGGAAGCTAGAAGATAGCCAGCAGCAGCGATTAATTCAAAATACTATTCAAGAAGCTAACCGACTGAATGCTTTATGCAATAATATGTTACTGGCATCTCAATTAGAAGCGGGTGGTCATCATGTAACCAAAGAAGAAATTGATCTTGCAGAAATTACCATTTCTTGTATAAATGATTTTAAAATTCGCTATCCTCAACGTCAATTCAAAGAAGAAATTGATGCTGAAGTATATGTAATCGGGGATAGTATGTTACTACAAATAGCTATCAATAACTTAATTGATAATGCGATTAAATATTCACCGAAAGAATCAGTTATATCGATTATTCTAAGCCATCAACAAAAAAGTGTCTCCTTGATGATTATCGATCAGGGAAAAGGAATTGATTTGACCGAGAAGAAAAAAATATTTGAAAAATTTTATCGAATTGGTAATAAGGCTACCAAAGAAGCAAAGGGAACAGGGCTGGGTTTATACCTTACTAGAAAAATTACCCTTCAACATAATGCAAGTATTTTTGTTGTTGACAATACCCCAACTGGAAGTAATTTTACAATCTTGTTTAATGTATAATTGAAAAATAGTCAGCTAACTGATAGTTGAAATTTTTTTTGAAAAGCAAATAGTGTATTAACAAAACCACTTTCTGTTATCAGTTAATAAATGGTAGTATGGATATAAAAAAAGTGTCAATTTTATTGGTAGAGGACGAGGAAAATCTACACGAAGCTTTAAAACTCAATCTTGAAATGGAGGGTTATGAAGTAACGAGTGCTTTTGATGGGACTGAAGCTTTACAAGCTGTACAAAAAGAGCATTTTGATTTGATGGTTCTCGATGTGATGATGCCAGAATTAGATGGCATTAGCGTTTGTGAAAATATTCGATTACAAAACAATGAGATTCCTATATTGATTTTGAGTGCCCGAAATACCAGTGCAGACAGGGTTTTGGGTTTAAAGAAGGGTGCAGATGACTATCTGACCAAGCCATTTAACTTAGAAGAATTATTGTTAAGGGTAAATAAATTAATAGATAAAAGTCAACGGCTTTCCACTAGAAAGCCGCTTGAACAAATTTATCATTTTGGTAAAAATAAAATTGATTTTCAGGCGCTAGAATGTGTAACAAAAGATGGAGAAAAAATTACGCTAACCAAAAAAGAAATTATGCTTTTAAAGCTGTTGATTGAAAATAAAAATGAAGTAGTCCCCCGAGAAAAAATTTTACAAGCAGTATGGGGCTATAATGTATATCCTACTACTCGAACGATTGATAATTTTATTTTAAGTTTCCGAAAATATTTTGAAGAAGATAGTCGTAACCCCCAATATTTTCATTCTGTTAGAGGGGTAGGTTATAGATTTAGCTCGAAGGGCCAGTAAGTGCTGTGGCAATTGCCAATGCTCGCTTGTACATCTCCTCCATTGAATTTCCTGAAACCATCGGCGTATACAATTGCCATTCAATATCATCCAATAGTTGTTCAATTTGTAGACGGGTATAAATGGCCATACCCTGCTGATCTGCCACCGTTATAATTATTTTTTTAGAAATTGTCTCTACAGGAATTTGTAGAGTATCAGCCAAAAATTTGCGTAGCTCATTGTTCAATGTGTTGTAAAATTCAATCAAATTTCCCTGAATCATTTTTTCTTCCGAGAGAGCAAAAGGTAATAATGTCGAAGTATTATTTACTTCAGGCAATAAAGGTGTAACTGAAGAATTAATAATTGGTTTTATTTCGTTGGTAACTTTTTTCTTGTTTTTTCTAAACCAAATAAATACTATAATAGCAAATAAAATTCCAATCGATATTGATGTCAGCCAAATAATAGCTGAAAGTTCTAATGAAATATTCTCTACTTGCACCTTAGGCGATGTGCTATTAAAAATTTTCTTTTCAGTCCCTTTATTGATTGTTAGGTTTAAAGGAGTTGAATTTAATTTTATATATTTCCCTTGTGCAACGTTAAAGTAACTAAATTCAATGGAAGGTATTAAATAAGTTCCCTGTTTAGGGACTGTAAACGCATATTCAAAAGTTTTTTTACCACTAATCGGTACCGTTAGTTTTTCCAACTCGTCTTTAGTTTTAGGATCATATCCTTCAATTCCTTGCGGCCAATTAATTTCGGGTGCTGTAATCATTGACATATTGCCTTCCCCTGTTATAGTAATGATCAATTTGCCAGCATCATCAGTTGTAAAATCGTTTTTATTAAGCACCGCTTCAAAATTGAATTTCCCCACAGCACCCTTAAATGAAAGGGGTTTATCTGCTTCAGGCAAGGGTTTTACATTAATTGTAGTAGGCTTACTTTGCAGGGTTATTTTTTCGTCAAGCATACCTTCTGGTGGAATAGCGGTTGGTATAAGATTGCCAAAAAATTCGTCTATTTCATTGCGCTGATTATTAAAGTACTCTTCTTTTATAAAATGGATCGTATTATCTACTTCTGCAGATTCTAATTCCACTGCACCCGCCTGTAAAGGATATAACTGTGATTTGCGCAGTGTATAAACATTGTACTCTCTTCCATTCAATTGTTCAATCGAGTAATTGGTATTACCAGGTGCCATTAAATCAATTACGGAAAATCCATTAAAAGAGGGGTTTTTGGTGACGCTACTTTCTGATTTTAATCTGGTATACAATTTATAAGTTACTACAATCGGTTCGCCTATAAAGCAAGTACTCTTGTTGGTAATAACTTTTAAAAAAATATTTTTGTTTATTTTCTGTTTTGAATTTTCACCCTTTTTTAAAATATAATCATTGAAAGTAGATTGAGTAGCGGGTTCAAATAAACTAGAGAGCCCACCAAACCCACCTGCTGTATTGTTTGAATTTTTACCCGAACCATTTTTGGTAACATTTAGTGTTACCGAATTTCCATTTAAGTTTTTTCCGTCAGCTATTGCCCTAGAACCAGCAATTGAAAATTTACCAATTGATTTTGGTCTAAGAAGATAGGTGATGCCAATATATTGCCTAGTGACACCATTATTAATTTCCATACCACTCTCTTGATTGGGGCCACTGATCACATCAAAATCTCCTAATGCAGGAGGAGTAATCTGCTCTACCTGTTTTGCATTATCAATCATTAGACGAAGGGTTGCAGTTTCTTCTTTACCAATTGATTCAGGTGTAATAGAAACTTTAAATATGACTTGTGCACTTAAATGGCATTGGTAAATAATTAATATGCCAATAAAAAAAGACACCATTTTTTTTGATTGCAGACTCATATAAATCTTCAAAAAATAATTAATAATTTAAATCAGGCAGAAATTTTAAGAAGCAATTTTACTAAAAAGCATCGAAATAATAGTTAGTTAAATTTCAGTCATCCATTTATCAAGGTAAGTCTCCTAATAATGGCCGCAGAATAATATCTTCTACTACAGCCTGAGCAGATAATTTACTTGTAGCAAGAATCATATTGGCAATATCACTTGCTTCCATGATACGTTGGCTGCTGTTATCAAAATCGCCCCAAGAGTCGGTCATAACTGCACCCGGATAAACGCCCATCACCTTTATTAGCGAAGGCTTTAATTCTTCTCGTAAATTTTTGGTAAACCCCATTAATGCAAATTTAGAAATGCTGTAGCTTCCTCCGTTGTTGTAGGCACTCAATGAGGCAATAGAACACATATTTACAATCATACCATTTTTTACTTCCATCATAGAGGGCAATAAAGCACGGGTAAGGTGATAAGCACTATATAAATTGATGTCCATCATTTTTTCCAATGCACCTTCTTCTTCTTGGTAGGTACTTCCTGGGATAAAATTGCCGGCATTATTCACTAATATATCTATTTTGCCAGAATTGGTATCAGCAATTCCCGCCAATACCCAAGCGCCAAAACTCTTAACTTGTTCTCTCACTGACAAGTCTACCGCCTTTGCCTTTATACTGCAATTGGGATAGGCCGTTTGAAGTTCTGCTACTGTATTATAAAGGGCTACTTCATTGCGAGCACAAAGAAAGATGGTAGCACCTTCGGCAGCAAATGCTTTAGCAATCGCTTTGCCTATGCCTTTTGAAGCACCTGTGATAATTATATTCATATTCAAAAATTAAGTTGACTTTTACAATCCAACAATATCATAACAAAAATACTATCTCAAGTGTTAAAGGATAAATAAATTATCAATCCCTAATTTTGCATTGATTAATCTACTATCGAATACTTATGAAATATAAACATCTTTTTTTTGATTTAGACCACACTCTCTGGGACTTTGACGCTAATGCAAAAATAGCACTTACCGAAATGTATTCTTTTTTTAATTTATCGTCATTACAGGTGGCTCCTTTTGAATCTTTCTATCAACACTATTTACATCATAATCAAATTTTGTGGGATCGTTATCACAATGGATTTATAAGCTCTGAGGATTTGAAATGGAAAAGAATGTGGCGCACTTTACTTGAATTTAAAATTGGTGATGAAAAATTAGCAAAAGAAATAAGTGAAAAATTTTTAGAAATCCTGCCCATTCAAAAAGGGTTGTTCCCTCACACTTTTGAAATATTAGATTATTTGACGCAGAAAAATTACCAGCTGCATCTTATTACCAATGGGTTTGAGAGGGTGCAGTGGAGTAAATTAAATAATAGCGGGTTGAACAAATATTTTGAGCATGTAATTACTTCAGAAGCTAGCAATAGCTTGAAACCTAAAAAAGAAATTTTTGCATTTGCTTTACAAAAAACGGGAGCCTTGGTTTCTAATAGTATTATGCTGGGAGATAATTTAGATGCCGATATATTGGGCGCTATCAATTTTGGAATGGATTCGGTATTTGTCAATCACCTCAATATTTCTACTGAAATGAAACCTACTTTTACCATCACTCATCTCAAGGAGTTGGAAAATATATTTTAAGATCGGTTATCTAATTTAGAAGCATAAGAATTACTAAACAACTTTTATACCAAAGGCTAGATGGTAGCAATGACGGTTACTCCACCTTGTACGGATTGATTTAGTTCCACATTAATTTTTGTGCCTACCGGAAGTAAAAGATCTACTCGGCTACCAAATTTAATGAATCCCATTTCTGCAGTTTGATTCACCTGCTGGCCTACTTGTAAATAATTAACTATGCGTTTGGCGAGTGCTCCAGCAATTTGTTTTACTAAAATTTCTATATTCCCTTTTTTAATCACTACAGAGTGACGCTCGTTTTCGGTAGATGATTTTGGGTGCCATGCTACAAGGTATTTACCCTGATGGTATTGATTGTATACAATTTCACCACTGATTGGATTTCTATTTACATGAACATTCGCAGGACTCATGAAAATAGAAACTTGCAGTCTTTTTTCTTTAAAGTATTCTGGATCTATTACCTCTTCGATTACCACCACCTTTCCGTCTGCAGGTGCTACAATAGCATTTTCATTTATGGTGAGTGTGCGGTTAGGTATTCTGAAAAAAGAAATTAAAAAAAGCAATAAGCCAAAGGTTAAAATCGATAAGATACTAGAAAGTATCGGCAGTGAAGCACTCAAAAAATAAACGAAAATAAAATCTAATATAAAAAAAATGATTGTACCTATGGCGATACTTTGATAACCTTCTCTGTGAATTGTCATGCTCAATTGATTGAAACGCAAATATAAGCCTCCTAGCTTAGGTCAAAGCCAATTGGTTACAAAAATAATTTTAAGTATAACCAGACAAAGGGAGTTGCAATTAACAAAGAGTCGAAACGATCTAGAAAACCACCGTGTCCAGGCATTATAGAACCACTGTCTTTAATATTGGCCAATCGTTTTAATTTACTTTCTATCAAATCGCCGATGGTGCCAAAAATAGCGCAGATTGCTGCTATTACAAAACAGCTATTTTTAAGATTTGCATCAAAATAATGCCCTATCAATATTGGAAAACCAAATCCTATTATTAGTACACAGAGTACAGCGCCACCAATAGTACCTTCCCATGTTTTTTTGGGTGAAATGGGTGAGAAAGGTGTTTTGCCAATTAAAGAACCAACCAAATAAGCCATGGTATCGTTAATCCAAATGCTAAAAATAATTAGTAAGGGAAGAACAATGCCTACAGCTATTTTGGAGACCTCCAACCCTGTCCAATTCATTCTTAAATCTATCATCAACAAGATCGGCAAGGAGATATAGGGTAATCCATAAAAAAGGTAAAGGGAATAGTTTTTGATATAAATTTTTTTTACCACTTTAATAAACTCAATCCAACAACCAAGGTGGATTAAAAAGAATAGTATTAAAAAACTCCCTTCATTTCTCAGCAATCCGCCAAGCATTACGACTAAAAATATTAGAGCGCTTAGTGAACGAGTTTTTAAAGTAGCTAGGTTGATGGCCATTGTTTTTTTATTTGTAAGAATAGGGACAATTGATTTGAAAAAAATAGGCTAGCGTTAAAAAAATATTTTAATTGAATGGCTGATGAGTTGGCTCTACTCCAGGAATCATTAATTCTACTCCTGGTTGATCAATTTCTTTTTCACTTACTTTATTAAAGAAAGAAAATAGTCCATAAAGCGCTGCAATGCTTGCTAAACCAACCCATAGAGGAATTTGTCCATCCATTTTTGAGGGGTCTGGATGTTGGCCTGCTTTGGTAAAGAGATACATGGCTGTTACAGCAAATGCGTTATTAAAAAAATGCCCAATAATATTGAGCCAGATATTACCTGTCCGATAATATATCCAACCTAGAACAAAGCCTAATGCAAATCGACTTAAAAAACCAAGGTAGGATCCATGAATGGCACTAAAAATAATAGAGGTAACTATTATGGCTAATATTGGTTTTTTAAACCATCGGGAAAGTAAATTTTGAATGCCCCCTCTGAAAAGTGTTTCTTCAAATAGGGCGGGTAAAAAAGCAATGACCACTACTGAAATAATATAATCAGTAAAATTATCCATCCGTGCAATTACTGCGACCTGTTGGTTGTAGGCATCTTCGGCTAATTTAAATTTCAAAAGAGTCGCTTTTGACCAGGGCAATAGAGCGGTCAAATCTTGTAAAGCACTTACTAATGGAAGAGCAGCTAACATAATCAAGATGACTACTCCAGCAGATTTTAAATTGCTATTTTTTTTAAATCCTAGATGAACGAAAGGGTTTTTATGACAAATCAAAGCGTATAAAACAGTGGGTAAAAAAAACATGAAGAAAGAGGTAATAAAGGTGATCCACCTTAGTAATGCTGCATTTTCTGGTTTCAACAAGTTTTCCATAAACTGAGCAGAATTATTACTCATTTTAATCCCAGCATTTAAGTTCGCTATAAACGGCAGGATAAGGGCAATAGCGCCGCCAATAATGAGACCTACACCAACTAATCCAATTAAAATTGCTAACTGATTCCAGTAATTAAAACGTTTTGTAGCCAAATGCGCCATAGTGTTTGCTTATAAGTGCGTAAATTTACATCCAAAAAAGTTTATGAGTATGGTTTTCTGAAGATAGTTTTCTATGCCTTTTTATTTTTTGTAAGCAGATTAACACTACCAACTATTAATTAACGTTATGCCATCGATCGGTAATATACAACTTCCTGAATTTCCTTTGCTACTTGCTCCAATGGAAGACGTCAGCGATCCTCCATTTAGAGCTGTCTGTAAAGACAAAGGAGCTGATTTAATGTACACCGAATTTATTAGTAGTGAAGGTTTGATTAGAGATGCCATTAAGAGCCGTCAGAAACTTGATATTTTTGATTACGAAAAACCAGTAGGTATCCAAATTTTTGGAGGAGATGAGGAAAGCCTTTCATTGGCTGCAAAAATTGTGGATGTTACCAATCCTGATTTATTGGATATTAATTTTGGCTGTCCTGTAAAAAAAGTTGCGATGCGAGGAGCCGGTGCGGGTGTATTGAAAGATATTGACTTAATGGTGCGATTAACCGAGGCTGTTGTAAAGTCGACTAGCTTACCAGTAACAGTAAAAACTCGTTTGGGATGGGATGATGAGAATCGAAATATAGAGGAGGTGGCAGAGCGATTGCAAGATGTAGGAATTAAAGCACTTGCTATCCATGGCCGCACGCGTGCTCAAATGTACAAGGGTTCTGCAGACTGGGATTTAATAGGAAAAGTAAAAAATAATCCGCGTATTAAAATTCCCATATTTGGAAATGGCGATATTGACAGTCCTCAGAAAGCCTTGGAATATAAAAATCGTTATGGCGTAGATGGCATTATGATTGGAAGAGCTGCAATCGGCTATCCGTGGATATTTGACGAAATAAAGCATTTTCTAAAAACGGGCGAAATGCTACCCCCACCTTCAATAGAAGACAGAATTCAAGTTTGTAAAAAACATCTGCATAAATCATTTGAATGGAAAGGGCCGATTGTTGGAATTTTTGAAATGCGTCGCCACTATGCCAATTATTTAAAAGGACTACCCGGCATAAAGGATTACCGTTACCAATTGGTTACCCTTAAAACGGTGGAAGAAATTGATGCGATTCTCGATGAAATAGGAGTTAAATACGCAGGCTTCCAATTTGAAAAGACACCAATCGAATTGATCAATTATCATGAAAAATGCCCTGTATAGTCAAAAGCCAATCTAAGTTTTAGCTATAGATCCGAGCGATGACTGCAGCATATTTTTCCATTATTATTTTTCGTTTAAGCTTTAGTGTGGGTGTTAATTCTCCACTATCAATCGTCCATTCATGTGGTAAAAGTTCAAATCTTTTAACTTGCTCTACTTGGTTGAAATGCGGATTGAAACTCTCTATTAATTCTGTGTAAAGTGCCAATACTTTTGGATGATTAATAGCATCTTCGTTGGTAGTGAATGGAATAGACTTTTGTTTCATCCATTCTTTCAAATTGGCTAAAGATGGGACAATGAGTGCACCCACAAATTTTTGGTCAGCACCTACAATCATCATCTGCTCTATAAAGGGAGATTCCTTCATTCTGTTTTCAATGGGCTGAGGAGCTACATATTTTCCACCACTTGTTTTGAAAAGTTCTTTTTTACGATCTGTGATTTTTAAAAACTTTCCCTCTTCAAAAACTCCTATATCTCCTGTATGCAACCAACCGTTAATAATGGTTTCAGCAGTTAAATCTGGTCGTTTATAGTAACCCATCATTACACTTGGACCCTTCACACAAATTTCTCCATCTGCCTCCAATTTAACTTCTTGACCTTGAAGAACGGGTCCTACAGAGCCAAACTTTGTACCTCCAGGATATTGAGAGTTGATGCTGATAACAGGACTATTTTCGGTTGGACCATACCCTTCATAAATTGGAATTTTAGCGGCTGTAAAAATTCTTATCAAACGAATTTGGCAAGCAGCTCCTCCCGTAATGATAATTTTTATTCTATCCCCTAATGCGGCCCTCCATTTATTAAAAATTAATTTATTGGCGATGGCAAGTTGAAGATGGTAAAAAATACCCATGTTTTTTGATACATCATATTGATCACCTAAGGCAACTGCCCAGTAAAATAATTTTCGCTTAATGCCAGTCAACTCCGCACCCTTGCTCATAATTTTTTCATACACCTTTTCAAGTAATCTAGGAACGGTGCAAAATACATCCGGCCTTATTTCTTTTAAGTTGTCAGGAATAGTTTCTAAACTTTCTGCGTAATAAATAGAAATACCCGCACACATGTACATATAAGAAGCTACCCTTTCAAAAATATGGTTCAAAGGTAAAAAGCTAAGAGATTTTGAATACTTATTTTGCTCTAGTGGAAAACTCTTTACTGCATTCAATATATTAGAAACAATATTGCGGTGACTAAGCATTACCCCCTTAGGTGTACCGGTAGTTCCAGAAGTGTAAATAATAGTAGCACAATGTTCGGCTAATATACCTGACTTAACTTTTTCTAATTGTACTCTATCAGGTTCATTAGGCGTAGGCAAAATTGTTTTCCAATAATCAACTCCTGGTAGTTCATCAAAGCTGAAAACATTCATTAGGGAAGGAACTTGGCCTCTTACAGCAGTTACTTTGTCCATAATTTCTTGTCCACTGATAAAAGCAAGTTTTACTCCAGCATCATTGAAAATAAATTCTAGTTCACTCACGCTGGTGGTTGGATAAATAGGACAAAGTACAGCACCTATTTGCTGACAAGCCATATCGAGCATTAACCACTCTGATCTGTTTTTACTGATGATCGCAACCTTGTCTTGATTTTCAACAGTCATGTCGTTTCCGCTAATACCTAGGCGGATCAGCGCAATACTTAGGTTGTTCACCATGGAAGCAACTTCAGCAGTACTGTATAATTTCCATTGGCCGTTTTCCTTACCTGCAATCATATCGGTTTTAGGAAAATGCTCTAATTGGTTTTGCAAGAAATCAAATAATCTGGATTTTTCGTTCATATACAATCGTTCAACGTTTAAAAAAATCAATTCAGATAAACAATTAAGTTTATTTGAAATCAGTAAATTATTACTAAGATAAATAAAAAAGCTTTCTCTACGAATAGCTAGGGGATAAATTTAAAAACCGAGAGCTGATTTACGGGAACTTTAATTGGGCAAATGATAGTACTGACCAAGTGGAACCTTAAAGACTCTACCAGATTGAAAATTGGCAAACTCCTTGTATTCCTCTGCGTGGTTTGAAATCCAATTTTGGTAGGAAGTTAAATTTTGAACGATACCAAATAGCCATTGATTATATGCCTCAAACATTCCTTCTTGTGTAAGTTGACGTTGGTAATCAAAAAGGCGGCAGGGGTATTTACTTGCATATTCATTTGACCAGTCTAGTATAAACCTGGTTCTGACCATGGTAAGTGTTTCAGCATTAAAGGCTGTTGATAAAGCAAGGTTTTGTTTATTTATATTTTTAAGAAAAGCAATGGAAAATTTACTTGTCTCGGATTTTTCTTTTTTTACATCCTCTTCAAAAAATATTTTTTTATAACTCTCCAATATGATTGACTTTATCTCTGGAGAGCCTGTGCTTAAGGGTTCCATATTAACAAACACTTCTCCATATAAAATACTCCAAACATAATCTGCAGTAAGCTGATAATATTTACAAGCGTTGTAATAATTTTTAGAATAATTGGGATCATTTTCAATACCTTTTTCCCACTGACGGATGGCTTCATTATTTTTTTGTGCCCATAATAAATCACCTAATTCATTGTAGAGAGCTCCACTTTTAGGAAATTTTTTAATTCCCTTTTTAAATAATTTTTCACATTCTTTGGTTTGTTCCAATTGCTTATAAAGATTACCTGCTATTTGAAAGCATTGGTCGTCAGACTCTTCTTTATCGATAATACTTTTTATAGCATCAAGCCCCTTGTTATATTCTTTTTGAAAATAAAAGGCCAAAGCAAGATCTTTAGTTATTTCAATATTATTGGGATCGGAAACGGATGCACGCTTGAGTAATAATGAGGCATTGTTAAAATCACCTTTTTGCATGAAGGATCTAGCCCTCTCTTGCAATTCACTTGCAGACTGAGCTTTGCTTAATTGAACACTAAAAAAAAGACTCGTAAAAAAAAGAGTTATAGGAATTAATTTCATCCCCATAAAAGTAATGATATCTAGTTAAAGGATAAAATTTTCATTTTTAAATGAGCTATTAAAAACAGTTGTTTCCAATTTCTATTAATTGATATAGCTATTTACTCTTTTATTTAATAGTTAAAATAAAAAGCCCACAATGAATAGTAACTCCACATTGGTATTTGAAAACTAGTCAATCAAGTGAGTAAGTAGCCCATCTCTTAACTTGGGCTCAAACCATGTACTTTTGGGAGGCATTACATTTCCACTATCTGCGATATCAAATAACTGTTGAATGCTAACAGGGTGAAGGCTAATAGCAACGGCCATTTCACCGCTGTCTACTCTTTTTTCTAGCTCTTGTAATCCACGAATACCTCCTACAAAATCTATTCGCTGATCAGTACGTTGGTCTTTGATGCCTAGAACAGGGTCTAATAAATTATTTTGTAAAATGGTTACATCCAAAATTCCAATTGGATCATTGGTATAAGTATTTTCTTTAGCAGTTAGGGTATACCATTGTTTGCCAATGTATAATCCAAACTGGTGTAAATTACTGGGAGAAAAAGCTTTATCGGCTTTTTCTACAACAAATGAAGAGGTTAATTTTTCAAGAAATGCTTCTTTTTCCATTCCATTCAAATCCTTTACCACCCGGTTGTAATCCATGATGTGTAGCTGATTAGAAGGGAATAAAGTAGTTAAGAAAATATTAGCTCCTTCGGTTGCATCTTTGCCCAAAGCCTTTCTAACTTTAGCTGCAGATGCCGCTCTGTGATGTCCATCAGCAATATACGTGAATGGCACTTTGGTTTTAAACAATTCACTCACTAAATCGTTGGTTTCCGAATCATTGATAATCCATATGCTATGCTGAATACCATCTTCAGCTATTAGATCGTAAACAGGATTTTTTTCCTTTTGCCATTTGCTAATCACTTCGTCTATTTCTGCTACATTTCGATAGGCTAAAAATACATTTCCAGTTTGTGCACCAGTGGTGGTGATATGATTGATTCTATCTTTTTCTTTTTCAGGTCTGGTGAATTCATGCTTCTTGATGAGATCATTTTCATAATCATCTACACTGCTTCCACAAACTAAGCCAGTCTGACTTCTGCCATTCATTATTAATTGGTAGATATAATAACATGGTTTGCTTTCGCGAAATAAAATATTTCTACTAACAAATGCATCTAAATTATTTTTTGCACTATCATAAACCTGTTGAGAATGAATATCCACTTCTTCTGGTAAATCAATTTCACTTTTGGTAATGTGTAAAAAACTGTTAGGGTTGCCTTGGGCCTCTATTTTTGCTTCCTTACTGTTCAGTACATCGTAAGGTCGGGATGCTACTTGTTTGGCATGTTGTGCTTCTGGGCGTAGCGCTCTAAAAGGTTGGATCGTGATCATCATTAAATATTAACTAATCTGAAATTTATTTTATTTTTAAGCGTGGGCCGACGCAAATTCTTTCATTGCATCTACTAAAACTGAAACACTGCTAATGGGTAAGGCATTGTATAAAGATGCTCTGAAACCACCTACTAATCGATGTCCTTCTATACCCACAATATTTTTTTCTTTTGTTAAGTTGAGAAAAGACTTTTCCAGCGTTGGGTCGTTCATTACAAAACAAATATTCATTTTACTTCTATCAGCTTTGTCAACCGTGCCACGGAAAAATGGGTTTTCATCAATTTCATTATATAGTAATGCCGACTTTGCCTCATTTAGTTTTTCTATTGCAGCAACTCCGCCTTTGGCCTTTAGCCAACGAAGTGTAAGCATACAAACAAAAACTGAAAAAACAGGGGGTGTATTGAGCATACTGCCATCAGTAATATGATTTCGGTAATCCATAATTGTTGGAATGGTACGCTTTATCTTACCCAAAATTGATTTCTTTACTACTACTAAGTTTACCCCAGCTGGCCCCATGTTTTTTTGTGCACCTGCATATATCAAGTCGAAGCCATTGAAATCTATCACCCTACTAAATATATCACTACTCATATCTGCCACCAATGGAATACTGGTGTAAGGAATCTTTTGCCACTGACTTCCGTAAATAGTGTTGTTGGTAGTAATATGAAAATAAGAGGCGTCATTAGGTACTGCAAAATCTTTTGGAATAGCAGTATAATTGCTTTCTTTACCAGAACAAACTACTTCTACTTTACCGAAAAGTTTCGCCTCCTTAATAGCTTTTGTGCCCCAAACGCCCGTATCTGCATAGGCAGCGGTGTCTTTATCATCTAACAAATTCATGGGCACTTGCATGAATTGAGTAGAGGCACCTCCATGCAAAAACAATACTTCATGCTGATCATCTAATTGCATCAGCTCTTTGACCAATGCTCTTGCTTCACTCATCACTGCTTCAAAACTTGGAGTGCGGTGACCTAATTCCAAAATTGACAAGCCACTACCATTGAAATTCAACACTGCTTCAGCAGCTTGTTGAAAAACCTCTTTGGGTAAAATAGAAGGGCCGGCATTGAAATTATGTACCACAGTTTCCTATTATTGATTGATGTGTATTTTTTTCAGAGTGCAAAAGTACCCAATTGATGGGTAAGTTTTAAAGGAAATCAGAAAACTTTTTTTGATTATATTGAATTTAAACCTAGAATATTAACTTCTTTATAGTTAATTCACCTTTTTAGTCTTAGGAAATTTAACAGTTCTAATTTTTATTTTTTTAATGTGTTGAGTTTTATTCTTCTTGCTTTCCGATCATTTTTATACTTAATTTCCAATTTTCATTTAATATTTCAAATTCTTTATTATCCATTTCAGTAAATGATTTTTTGGATAAGCTTTTTAAATCTGGCTGACCGGCATTCACCCAAGCAGTATACCAAAGCGAAGCAATAGAAAAAATAGATAGTCGCATTCTTCTTTCAATCATTCCGTTTAGCATTTTATTATAAGCAATTGTAAAATCAGTTGAATATTGTCTGATCAATAATCCGTTTCGATTTTCGAAACTAAATTTTTGATTGATAGGAAATGAATGAGTCAACTCCCGTTCAAAGGTTAAAACAGAATCGGCTGCAAGAGCACTTTCAAGTACCCTTGACCAAATGTAGGCACTTGTGTTTTTAATATAAATTGCTCTGCCAATAAAAAAATTAAATTCCTTTTCTGCAAGCAATTCAGGTACGCGGCTTTCCCAAAATCCATGAATACCATTTTGATTACTATGTTGGCCATTGTGATTGCTATTTGCATGAAGTGGCACGTGAGCATCTGCAATATAATGACCAATCTCTGCACTATTTTTCATGATTTTGTCAAAATCTTTTTCTTTAAATGCTAGGGTAAGCCTACCAAGCATCGTTTGAATATGCCAGGGTACTATGCCATGCGTTTTTAGCGAGTCCTCGCTATATTTTTCTACAGCCTCTTTCCAAGAATGAGGAAGGCTAGGATAGGGATATTGTCCGTATTGATCAATATCAATATAATGACGTGGACCTTCTTCAATTACTGCATATCTTCTTTTGTCAGGATCTATCGCATGCTCTGATAAAAATTCAATATTTGGTTTATACAATACCATCATTTCCGGAGGCAATAAAAAAACAGCTAGATAGTTGATTTTTTTGTGCGCAAAAAATCCCCAGCAGTAAGAGTTTAATGTTAAAAGACAGCAGCTGAAAAATAAAAATAAATACTTCATTGCAAACGATTTTTCTGTTAGCAAATAAAGAGAAGCGAAAAAAGAATACCTCTGTTCTAACAGACCTTTAAATTAATAATGCATAAGGTAGTCTGCAAGTAAAAGGATGATAATTTTAAAAATTGGATAACATTATTTAGTCGTTTGCGGCGTTTTAATTTCTTGGTTGGCTTGGTCAAAAGGAGTATGATCTACTACATCGGTGACTCCACCGCTTACTGCAAACTTCATAGTTTGGGCCGCACTAATATTGGTAATAGGTCTTATTCTTTCTTTGGGTATAATATATACGTTGCCCGCAACTGAATAGGCCATCGGGATATAGACAGCCACATAATCGGTGAACCCAAATTTTTCCATATTATCTTGGGTAATAAATCCAACCCGCCACACATCATTGTCATCTACATTGGCCAATACATTCTGTGTAAATTTCTTTTTTTCACCTGCAAAGGCGTCAAAAAAGTCTTTAAGAGTAGAGTAAATAAATTTAATTCCGGGTGTTTTTTCGAGCAATTTGTCAAATGCATCAACAATCTTGCCTCCTATATAATTAGAGGATACATAACCCACAGATATTACTAGTAAAATCACCACCACAAAACCAAGTCCGGTGATATGCTGCATATTCCCTTGAGCATCAGCCATTAACTGCGGCATTGCTACATGCAAAAGATTGGGTAAAATACCATCCACAAAGTTAAAAAGACTGCTAATTGCCCAAAAAGTAATGGCAATGGGGGCCAATATCAATAGTCCTTGTAAAAAGAACTGTATTAATTTTTTGTATCCCGAAGATTTTTTCATGAGTAGTTATTTATAAGTTATTTACCATTTAAAATTTGCCAATTTGATTGTAAATGAGTCGCAATTTAAGCCTAGACTTATTCCTTGAAAGGAAATTTCTACGCCAAAGTTAATCTTTTAGATATCGAGGCGCATCCAATCTACCAACAAATTGAAAATATTTACCATAGAAACTTTGGTTACATTAATAGTTTCCGTAGTTTTGCACATCATTATGACAGATTTACCCACATCAGAAAGGATTTTGGAAAAGGCGAATACCCTTTTTATGCAATATGGCCTGCGTAGCGTAAGCATGGATGATATTGCTGGTAGTTTGGGCATCAGTAAAAAAACCATTTATCAGTACTACTCAGATAAGGATGAACTGGTACTGGCAGTAATAAGTGATGAGCTAGCTCGAAATCAGAACCTATGTGAACAGTACAGGAATTCTTCTGCCAATGCTGTACATGAAATTTTCTTAGCGCTTGATATGGTAATGGCTTTATTTGGCACGATGAATCCTTCATTGATTTTTGATATGCATAAATATCATCCAAAGGCATTTGATAAATTTCAGCAATACAAGGATAGATATATCTTTTCTATGATTCGAGAAAATATGGAAAGAGGTATTCAGGAAGGTGTTTATAGAGAAGATATCAATTTAGACATTTTGGCTAGGTATCGATTAGAAAGTATTATGCTTCCTTTCAATCCTGAATTTCAAAATAAGCTAAAACAAAATCTTGCGCAAATTGAACAAGAATTTATTATTCATTTTCTATTTGGACTTGCTTCCCCCAAAGGGTATAGTATGATCAATCAATATTTAAAAGAGAGAATTAAATCAAGTAATCATGAAAACAAATAGGTTAGGAAAAGCAATACTTTTTAGTACAGTGTTGCTTAGTACAATTCAATTTTCAATGGCCCAAACCAGGAATGAATTTTCTGTAAAGCAGGCAGTTGATTATGGATTAAAAAATGCTGTTCAGGTAAAAAATGCTTTAATCGATATTAAGATTCAGGAACAAACCAATCGTGAAATTACCGCCGCTGCATTCCCTCAAATTAATGGATCTGTAAATACGATTCACTATTTTAATGTACCAGTGCAATCTATTCCCAATTTTATAGCTCCTGCAACCTACAACGTATTAAGGCAGGAAGGAGTGAAAAACGGAGCTGGAAATACGATTACCATGCCTAATGGAGGAAATTTCGGAAACCTGCCGCTTCAGTTTGGTACACCTTGGACATCTAGCGCAGGGCTTGATTTTTCTCAACTTTTATTTGACGGGCAAGTATTTGTTGGGCTCCAAGCTAGAAGTGCAGCGATGGAACTTTCAAAGAAGTATGCAGAAGTTACAGCCGAGCAAATTAAAGCAAATATTTATAAAATTTATTATCAGTTAGTAGTGGGCAAAAGTCAACTTTCAAGTTTAGAAGCCAATATTGATCGCTTTAAAAAACTACTACATGATACAAGGGAAATATATAAAAATGGATTTGCAGAAAAATTGGATGTTGACAAATTAGTAGTACAACTTAACAATCTTAGTACCGAAAAGGAAAAGGTAATCAATCAGTTGTATGTTGGTAATGCCGGCTTGAAATTTTTATTAAACATGCCTCAAAAGGAAGAGTTGGTGTTAACGGATTCATTGACTGAAGGTGAATTAAAATCCAATATCATGGGGGATAGTGTTAATTATTCTGATAGAAAAGAAATTCAATTATTAACGCTTGCTTCAAAAATGAATGGTTATAATGTTAAAAGATATAATTTAAGTAGAATACCAACAGTAGCTGCTTTTGGCTCCTATTCAAAAAATGCACAGCGCAATTCATTTAATTTTTTCGATAAGGGAGATTGGTTTACTACCTCTCTGATTGGGTTAAAAGTTGTGGTTCCTATTTTTGATGGATTTGCAAGAAGGTCAAAAATCGCGAGTGCCAAATTTGCTCTTGACAAAACAAATAATAGTTTAGAGCAGGCGAAAGAAATGATGGATTATGAAGTAATCCAGGCAAGAATAAAAATGAAGTCTGCCATCCTTACTGCTGATGTACAGAAACAAAATATACAATTAGCAGAGGATGTTTTTAGAATTACAAAAAAGAAATTTACAGAAGGCTTAGGAAGCAATCAGGAAATATACAATGCCCAAACTGAATTAAAGGTTGCTCAAAATAATTATTACGGTGCATTGTACGACGCTATTTCAGCAAAGATTGATTATTTAAAGGCAGCTGGAAAATTGTAACGCCTCTAATTAAAAATAGTACCTATAATAAAGTAAAGTAGAATTTAAAAACTAATAATAAAAAACAACAATAGATGAAACAATATTTAGCACTTAGCGCTTTGGCAATCCTAGTATTAGCTTCTTGCGGAGGCAACAGTAAAGAAAATGGTTTGGTATTAGGTGAAAAGAAGGCAGCACTTGAAAAATTAAAATCTCAAAAAACAACACTGGAAGAACAAATAAAAAAAATGGAGGGGGAGATTGATTTATTAGATTCAACCAAGGCGGGTGCTCAAAAGCCAAAGTTAGTATCTGTACAAACCTTGCAGCTTGGCAGTTTTGATCACTTCATTGAATTGCAAGGTAAGATAGACGCTGAAAATATTAGTATCATTACTCCAAGAGGAGCTCCTGGACAGGTGAAAACAATTTTTGTAAAAAAGGGTAGCTATGTAAAAAAGGGTCAGTTGCTAATGAAATTGGATGATGCGATTGTTCGTCAAAATGTAGCGGCAGCCTTACAGGGAATTGAATCTATAAAGACACAATTATCTTTTGCCAATAATATTTATCAACGTCAAAAAAATCTTTGGGATCAAAATATTGGTTCTGAAGTGCAGGTAATAACTGCTAAAAATAATGTGGCTTCTTTAGAAAATCAATTGAAAGCTACAGAGGAAAATGTGAAAATAATTCAAGAACAACTAAAGACAACTAATGTAGTTAGTGATGTAGATGGAATTGCCAATGAAGTTAATATTCGGGTAGGAGAAATTTTTACAGGAATGAGTGCTCTAGGGGTTGCTCAGATTAAAATTGTAAATAATAGCCTTCTTAAAGTGATTGGAAATGTCCCTGAAAATTATTTACCCAACATATCAAAAGGAGCTCCGGTTGAAACTTTTGTTCAAGATATCAACAAGACCTTTGTTGGAAAGTTAACTTTTGTTGGTGCATCTATTGATCCCTTATCAAGAGGCTTTATTGTAGAGTCTAAGTTGCCTTCTGATCCATTAATTAAACCCAATCAAATAGCGCTGATAAAAATCAAAGATTATAGCGCAGCTAGTGTTATTAATATTCCAATTGGCACTTTACAAAATGACGAAAATGGAAAATTTGTAATGGTAGCAACAACTGAATCTGGTAAAATGGTGGCTCGCAAGCGACCTATTGTTATCGGGTACATGAATGGAGAAATGTTAGAAGTGAAGTCTGGGTTAAAAGAAGGTGATGTGCTTATAAATGCAGGCTTTCAAAGTTTGTATGAAGGACAGTCTATAACCGTTAAGTAATTTTTTAAAAGGGTACTGTTTGATAAAAAGAAAAATTATATATTTTTTAAATAATAACATCTTGAATTCCATTTGTTATGGAATAGAGTTTAAAAATCTTTCCTGCGAATTATGTTTGCAGGGGAATTGATAAAATTAATTGTATGAATGTATTAGACAATTTGGCAAAAAAGTTTAAGGAATTCGGGCCTACGACCTGGAGTATTAAAAATAAGACTTCCATTTATTTATTGACGTTATTTGTAACGATGGCAGGAGTTTACCAATTTGTAACATTGCCTAAAGAGCAATTTCCTGATATTGTAATTCCGACTATTTATGTGCAGACGGTTTATGTCGGAAACTCACCTCGAGATATTGAAAACTTAGTAACCAAGCCGTTAGAAAAACAGATCAAAGGAATTACCGGCGCTAAAATTAAAAAGGTAACTAGTAGTTCTCAGCAAGATTATTCTGCCATTACAGTGGAATTTGAGACAAGTTCAAAAACCGATATTGCATTACAAAAAATTAAGGATGCCATTGATAAGGCAAAAAAAGATTTACCGAAAGACCTTACACAAGAACCAACGGCTTTAGAAATTAGTTTGAGTGAGCAGCCGATCATGTATGTAAACGTGAGTGGTAATTATGATCTAGTAAGATTAGAAAAATACGCTTCTGATTTAATGGACAAAATAGAAGAACTCAAGCAGTTGAATCGTGTAGATATGGTAGGAGCTGCCGAAAGAGAGTTTCAAATAAATGTAGACAATTATAGAATGCAGGCTGCCAACGTTACCTACGATGACATTGCTAATGCAGTGAATAGAGAAAATTTAGATATCAGTGGAGGGCTTTTGGAGCTTGGAAACATGCGCAGAAATATTCAATTGAAGGGTCAATTTAAAACTGCTTCAGATATTGAAAAAGTGTTGGTAAGAAATACATCGGGGTTCCCTATTTATTTAAAAGATATCGCAGAGGTGAGAGATACTGTTAAGGAGAGAGAGAGTTATGCACGTTTAAATGGTCAAAATGTAATCACGCTAAATATTATTAAAAGAGCGGGTGAAAATTTGATTGAAACAAGTGATGGTGTTAAGGCAATTGTTAAGGAAATGCAGGAGAAAGATTTTCCTAAAGATTTGCAAGTGGTGATTACTGCTGATCAAAGTAAACAAACTAGAACCTCCTTTCATGATTTAGTAAACTCTATTGTGATCGGGTTTATATTGGTACTAATCATCTTGATGTTTTTTATGGGTGTTACCAATGCCTTCTTTGTTGCACTGAGTGTACCGCTTAGTATGTTTGTGGCATTCATGTTTTTGCCAGCAGCGGATATGATTGTAGGCGCACATGTCACCTTAAATTTTATTGTATTATTTGCGCTACTTTTCGGACTAGGTATTATCGTAGATGATGCGATTGTTGTAATTGAAAATACCCATCGAATTTTTATAGAGGGCAATGGAAAAATCAGTTCCCAAAATAGTGCTAGAATGGCAGCAGGAGAGGTATGGTTGCCAGTTTTAGCGGGTACACTTACCACTTTAGCTCCTTTTGTTCCACTACTTTTTTGGCCTGGAATCATCGGTAAGTTTATGGTCTATCTACCTACCATGCTCATCTTTACTTTAACGGCTTCTTTGATAGTAGCGTTCATTATTAACCCAGTTTTTGCGGTTGACTTTATGAATCATCCAGAGGGTGAAACTAAATCTAAATCATCTTTATTCCGCAAACCAATTTTCTGGATTATCATTGTCGTTGGAATCGTATTCAATATCATAGGAATGATTCAGAATGCTTCTGTAGAAGGTATTGTAAGAGGAACAGATGTGGTTAATCCAGGAAGTATCCAACATTTCTTTGGCAATCTATTGTTATTTTTCGCCTTGTTAATGGTGTTTAATAAATACGTATTGGATAAAGCCATTCATCGTTTTCAAAACAATGCCCTACCATGGATAATGGATCATTATGAAAATTTATTAAAGTGGTCATTAAATGGTTGGAGGCCGGTATATCTTTTATTAGGTACCATTGGATTATTTTTTATTTCAATAATATTTTTTGGAGTAAGAAAAGTGCCGGTGGTGTTTTTTCCAAAAGGTGATCCTAATTTTATTTATGTGTATTTGAAGTTACCTGTTGGGACTTCAGCAAAGTATACAGACTCAGTTACGCATATTTTAGAAAATAGAATTAATAAAGTATTGGGAGTATCAAAAACTAAATCCAATCCGCTTGTAGAGAGTGTGATAACCAACGTAGCGGTTGGAGCAAGTGATCCACAATCTGGAGATAGAACTACAAGAAGTGAATTGGGTAGGCTACAAATTTCTTTTGTACAATTTGAAAAGCGAAATGGAAATTCAACTGCGCCTTACTTGGAAGCAATTAGAAATGAGTTAAAAGGAATTCCTGGTACTGAGATTTCAGTAGATCAGGAAAAGAGCGGGCCGCCAACAGAGCCTCCAATAAATATTGAAATTACGAGTGATGAGTTTAATGATTTGATAAAAACTTCTGTTAAGCTAAAGAACTATCTTGATTCAATCAATACGCCAGGAGTAGAGGAACTAAAGATGGATGTAGATCTAAGTAATCCTGAGATAACGCTTACCGTTGATCGCGAAAGGACTTTAATAGCTGGCGTAAGCAGTGCACAGATAGGATTGCAAATTAGATCTGCATTATTTGGAAAAGAAGCCTCTAAAATAAAGGAAGGCGAAGAGGAGTATAAAATTCAGATTCGCAATCTGCAATCGCAGCGCAAAAGTTTAAGTGATTTGCTTAATATGGAAATTGTTTTTAGGGATATGGCCGCAAATGGAGTGGTGAAAAGGGTGCCTATCAGCAGTTTGGTGAGAGTAGATCTTACCAGTACATTGGGAAGTGTAAAAAGAAAAAATTTAAAGCGTGTGATCACTTTGCGATCTAATGTATTGTCTGGCTATACCCCTACTGAAGTGAACCAACAGTTAGCAAAGCATATTGAAGCATTTACTAATAAGTCTGAAGATGCTACGATACGTCAAACAGGCGAAGGAGAACAACAAGCAGAGACAGGTGCTTTTTTATCGAAGGCGCTTGTCATTGCCTTACTGTTGATTTTGTTTATTCTTGTTTTGCAATTCAATTCTGTGAGTAAGTCAGTTATCATATTGACAGAGATTATTTTTAGTGTAATCGGTGTATTGATAGGTTTTGGAATTACTAAGATGGAAGTATCGGTGGTTATGACAGGTATTGGTATTATTGGTTTGGCAGGAATAGTAGTTAAGAATGGTATATTGGTAATTGAATTTGCCGATGAGTTGCGATCGAGAGGAATGAGGACTAGAGAAGCAGTGATTAAAGCAGGTAAAACCCGTATCATACCGGTTCTGCTAACAGCCCTGGCCGCTATTCTTGCGTTGGTTCCGCTGGCGATTGGATTTAATGTAGATTTTGTGAAGATGTTTGCAGATTTTAATCCTCATATATTCTTTGGTGGCGATAATGCAACCTTTTGGAAACCGCTTAGCTGGACTATTATTTTCGGGTTATCCTTTGCATTCTTCATGACGCTGATTATGGTGCCTGCTATGTATCTGATTGCAGAAAGGTTGAGAAGGCCAATGAGAAGAATGTTTGGCGGTAAATGGATTAGTATGCTGGGCATACCTCCCTTTACGTTACTATTTATGCCTTTAATGATTGTTGCTTTATGGAGTCATCGTAAAGATGTGAAAAGAAGAAAATCAAAGGGAATTAGTTCCAATGATAAGTGGAATGAAAGCTGGTTTTAGGAAGCGTAATAATTTTGTAACAAAAAAGTCGAACTAAAATTCGGCTTTTTTGTTTACGAATAATTCTAAACATTAACTTCACAAAAAAAATTACTATGATTAGCAACCACGAAATTGATTACAAAATTTACGGAGAAGAACTCCAATTTGTTGAAATTGAATTAGATCCTAATGAAACTGCCATCGCAGAAAGCGGTGCCTTTATGATGATGGAGAATGGCATTGAAATGCAAACGATTTTTGGTGATGGAAGCCAAGAGCAATCGGGCGGATTTATGGGAAAATTATTTAGTGCAGGAAAGCGTTTACTCGTAGGTGAGAGTTTGTTTATGACTGCCTTTACCAATGTAGGCCAAGGGAAAAAGAAGGTAAGTTTTGCATCTCCTTTTACAGGAAAAATTATTGTATTCGACTTAAAAAACTTAGGTGGAAAAATCATTGCTCAAAAAGATGCCTTTTTATGTGCAGCTAAAGGAGTAAGCATTGGAATTGAGTTTCAAAGAAAACTAGGTACGGCTATTTTTGGAGGGGAGGGATTTATAATGCAAAAGTTAGAGGGAGACGGACTTGCATTTGCACATGCTGGAGGATATATTGTAGAAAGGGATTTATTGCCTGGTGAAATATTGAAGGTAGATACAGGATGTGTGGTAGCTTATACTGCAGAGGTTGACTTTGATATCGAAATGGTAAAGGGTATTAAAAACTTTATGTTTGGCGGAGAAGGTTTGTATTTTGCCGTATTGAGAGGGCCAGGAAAAGTTTGGTTACAATCACTTCCAATCAGTAGACTAGCTGGACGTATCATGCAATATGGTGGTTCCACTAGAAAAGAAGAGGGCAGTGTTTTAGGTGGATTGGGTAATTTATTAGACGGAAGAGAATAGTTTATAAAAAGATAATAATTTTAAAAAAGTGCTGGCTATGCTAGCACTTTTTTTATAAGTATTTTTATAAATTTCAACTTATTAATCGTATATTTGCGATATAAGATTCAATACGCTATGGCACTTAATAAAAAGAATTCTTTTGGGAAAAAAGAACAAGATCTGGCAGAATGCGCGAAGGCCTTAGCGCATCCAGCAAGAATAGCCATTTTAAAGGTTTTGGCACAGCACAATGAATGCATCTGCGGTGAAATAGTGAGTGTTTTACCATTGGCGCAATCCACCGTTTCTCAGCATTTAAAAGAGTTAAAAAACGCAGGACTAATTATTGGAACGGTAGATGGTCCTAGGAGTTGCTATTGTATTAACTGGAAAGCCTTTGAAAAATTTAATCGGGAATTTAGCTTTCTATTTAATCACTTAAAAACTGAGCAAGCTTGTTGTTAGAGTGTATTGATATATTATTCACTTAAAATAAAATGATATGCAAACAGATAATGAGATAAAAGAAATGGTGAGGCAAAAGTATAGTGAAATAGCCTTACAGGATAAGGAGACAAACCAATCCTCTTGCTGCGGCGCTGGGGGGTGTAGTACCGAAGTGTACAATATTATGAGTGAGGACTATACGGATCTAGAAGGGTATAACGCAGATGCAGATTTAGGCTTAGGCTGTGGCTTGCCTACTGAATTTGCAAAAATTAAACTGGGTGACACGGTAATTGATTTAGGGAGCGGAGCTGGTAATGATTGTTTTATCGCAAGACGCGCCACCGGGGAAAAAGGTAAAGTAATTGGAATTGATTTTACTCCCGCCATGATTGAAAAGGCAAGAACCAATGCTGAAAAATTATCTTTTCACAATGTAGAATTTCGCCAGGGCGATATTGAGCATTTACCTGTTTCAGCAAATATGGCAGATGTAGTAGTGAGCAATTGTGTTTTAAATTTAGTACCTAACAAAGCAGCAGTGATTCAGGAGATTTATAGAGTTTTAAAACCAGGAGGTCACTTTTCTATTTCCGACGTTGTTTTGAATGGAGCTTTACCAGACAAATGGAAAACAGTAGCAGAGCTTTATGCAGGCTGTGTTTCAGGGGCTATACAAAAGCAGGTTTACATCGACTTGATTCAAGCTGCAGGATTTCAAAACATAATATTACAAAAAGACAAGCCAATCATTGTTCCGGATGATATTTTAATCAACCATTTATCAACGGGAAAAATCCAAGACTATAAAAAAGGAAATACTACTATTTGCAGCGTTACAGTTTATGCTGAAAAACCCTTAAAAGATACAAAGGCAGTATGTGCTCCAGGTTCAGGCTGCTGCTGATAATAAAATCCTAAATAATTTGACCCGATATAAAAATGAAAGACAGTCCATCTACCTCAGAAAAAACATCCGAAGTCAAGAAGTTGTTATTTGTTTGCATTGAAAACAGTAACCGATCACAAATGAGCCAGGCCTTTGCAAAAATCTTAGGCGGTGAGCAAGTGGCAGCCTACAGTGCAGGAAGCAAACCAAGCGGTGTAGTTAATCCTAAAGCTATTGCGGCAATGAAAGAACTTAACTATGATCTAAGTATCCATGACAGTAAGAGTCTTGATGAAGTAAAAGTCTTTGCCCCATATGATGCAGTGGTTACCATGGGCTGCGGTGATGCTTGCCCTTGGATGCCAGCAAAGCAATTTATTGATTGGCAAATACCTGATCCTAAGCATATGGAGCCGAAAGAGTTTAATGAAGTGAGAGATTTTATTAAAGAGAAAGTAAATGATTTGCTGGAAAATTTATCGTAAAATAGTCAAGCTTCAAAAAGGGATAAAAGCCTATTCGGTATTGGTTTTGATCAAAATTAATCGATAAAGAATTATCAGATAATTAGTCAAATGATTAGTATGCTTGCAATTCATCTTGCTTTTTAGTAAAATAAAGTTAACTGTACCTTTGATTCCATTTGGAATAGAGTGCTTTTACTTTTTTTTCTTGATAAAAAAAAGTAACAAAAAAAATCAATCCGCCGCGGCGGATTGATTTTTTAACGGCTGACATCTAAAATTTCTAGCACTTTTTATTCGAGGGCGTTAAACATAGGATTGACTATTTGTTGATGCGAAATTAAATTATTGTGTTACCATAAAGGGTGAGATTTTTTAATGGCTGATACTTAAAATTTCTGGTACTTTTCATTCGAGGGCGTTAAATAACAATTGTAGTCATAAAAAAAGCGCCAAATTTTGGCGCTTTTTTTATGATGGAGGGAGAAATTAAATTCCCCAAGTTTTTATAATGTCTAAATTTTTCTTAGCACATTCAAGTTCGGTTAGTCCTTGGTAGGACTCTTGTTCAATAATAAAATGTTGTGAGCCACCAATTTTTTTGGCTAATAAAGCAACGGCTTTTGGATCTATGATTCCAGTTCCAAGTAGCGTGCTTTCGTAAACATCTTTCATCTCGACGGTACCGGTTTTAATTTCATCTTTAACATGTAGGGATTGAAAACGGCCAGGATACTTTTTAATCCATTCAGCTGCTCTTCCGCCACCACCATACATATTGCCAATGTCCAATTGATGAACAACTAATTTTGGATCAGTGTGTTGAAGGATGATATCATAGACTGTAGTGTCATTTATTTTTGTTCTAAACTCGAACTCATGGTTGTGATAGCCAAATTTCATTCCATTTGCCTTACACAATTCGCCGGATTTGTTAAACATATCTAGCAGGGTCATTAATCCATCATAAGTGCTTCTAAGCTTTTGATCCATCGAAGGACTAATAACAAATATTTGTCCTAGCGTTGCTGCATCTTCAACAGTAAGCTTCCATTCGTCGGTAAATTTTTTGGTAGAAGTATTCCAATGGTTTGGAGCCATTACAGTATGTCCACTAGTCATTTTTAAACCTAGACCATCTAGTACTTTTCTGAATTCAACTGCAGACCATCCATAAAATTTGCGGTTTACATAATTGGCATGCTCAACATATTGGTAACCCATTTTTGACAATGCAGTCAAAGTCTCCAATGGGTTTTTATTCATGTCGTCGCGCACGGAATATAATTGTATACCAATTAATCGCTTGGTATCAGCTAAATTAGATGGGTAAGACCATAAAGCGCTTGGTGTTAAACTAGCGCCAACCACCGCAAGGGAGGCTGTTTGAATAAATTTTCTTCTTGAATTTTGCATAGCAATGAATCGTTTAAAAAGCGAACTGAAAATTGTTTAATAAATAGAATGAGTTGAATTCAAAATAATTATTTTCTGCTGCTTATTTTGGATAACAGTCGAAGGATTTCTAGGTATAACCAAACGATGGTAACCATTAATCCAAAAGCGCCATACCATTCCATATATTTAGGTGCACCTGCTTCAGCCCCTCTTTCCATCATATCAAAATCTAAGATAAGATTCAAAGCTGCAATAGCCACTACTACTAAAGAGAAACCAATTCCCATTAATGATCCTTCATGTAAAAAAGCCATTTCTACTCCAAACATTCTTACTACCATCGCAATTAAATAAAATACTGCAATACCAGCGGTAGCAGTAAATACAATTGACTTAAATTTTTCAGTAGCCTGAATAATTTTAAAGCTGTATAAAAAATACATGGAGATAGCGGTTCCAAAGGTTAGACCTACTGCATTCATAATGATGTTGGGCATTTTTGTTGCAAAAGCATCATTGTAATAAGCAGAAATAGCACCAATAAATAGACCTTCTAATAATGCATATAGCGGCGCAAGATAGGGCGACCATTCTTTTTTAAACATAATCACGAGTGCAATTACAAGTCCACCAATAGCACCGCCCCAAATGAGTGATTGTACATCACCACCTCCTGCATATTCTTTCCAAGAGTAATAGGCGGTACCCATTAACATTAAAAACATAAAGCCAAACTTGTTTAGGGTACCCCTTACCGTCATTGAATTATTTTGATCAATGTAAAGGGTATTCTTAAATGCTTTTTCAGAAAGCGTGGGGTTGCCAGATTTAAATAATTCCATAGTTAACTTTTTAGAACTTAAAATTAAAGCATTTTAGCAAAGTACATTCAAATAAAATTAGTTTATATTGTTAAAAAACAACCAACTTGTTTTAAAAAGTCTCGGCAAAAGGTTAACATTTGGATGAGCGCATTCTTAGGCTTAACGGATGGAGTTATTAATGGCTTTGATTTAATATAATATTCACCTTTAGCCCTATATTGATGCATTTAAATCTTTAAAAAGCCAATTAATACATAATTTGGTAGTCGGGTCTATTAAAAACTTTGTCCGGCAACGTAGTCTGACAAAGTTTTTAAGCATTGATTATTAAAATTAATTTAACAGTAACTTGCAGTAATTTTTAAAGTTTGACCATATGAGTATCAAAGAACAAGTTTTAAAAGAAGTTGTAATAAAATTCGCTGGAGATAGTGGTGATGGTATGCAGCTAACAGGCAGTCAGTTTACCAACAACACTGCTTTGCTTGGAATCGACTTAGCAACTTTCCCAGATTTTCCTGCAGAGATTAGGGCTCCAATAGGAACTCTTCCTGGTGTGAGTGGATACCAACTTCGTTTTAGTAGTGACCGGATTTTTACGCCGGGTGATGTTTGTGACGTGTTGGTGGCAATGAACGCTGCAGCCTTAAAAGTAAATTTAAAGGGATTAAAAAAAGGTGGAGTAATCATTGCGAATATAGAAGGTTTTGATGCTAAAAACTTGCGTCTTGCAAATTACCCAGAAGGAAGTAATCCTCTAGAAGATAATAGCCTAGCGGGTTACGAGCTTATCAAAATGGATGTCACCAAAATGACTCGCGAAGCACTGAAAGACTTTACGATGGGTATGAAAGAAAAAGACCGTGCAAAAAATATGTTTGTATTGGGCTTTTTATATTGGATGTACAATCGTGAAATGGATAATACCATCCAATTCATCAAAGACAAATTTGGTAAGAAACCAGAGATATTTGAAAGCAATATAAAGGCATTGCAGGCTGGATATAATTACGGGGATACCACAGAAACATTTACCACTCGCTATACGGTTGAAAAAGCTAAGATGGAGCCGGGAACGTATCGTTCAATTATGGGAAATCAGGCATTGGCTTATGGATTGATAGCGGCATCGCAAAAAAGTGGACTTCAGCTTTTTTTAGGAAGTTATCCCATTACCCCTGCAAGTGATATTTTGCATGACTTGAGTAAATATAAAAATTTTGGAATCAAGACTTTTCAAGCCGAAGATGAAATAGCTGCTATTACTTCGTCTATTGGTGCTAGTTATGGCGGAAGTCTAGGTGTTACCACTACTAGCGGACCGGGGATGGCATTAAAGGCGGAGGCAATGGGGCTTGCCGTGATGTTAGAGATACCATTGCTTATTATTAACGTTCAAAGAGGCGGACCTAGTACAGGTTTGCCTACCAAGACAGAGCAAAGTGATTTATTGCAGGCTTATTATGGTCGTAATGGCGAGTGTCCGATGCCAGTAATTTCTGCCTCTACTCCTAGCGATTGTTTTGCTGCAGTTTATGAAGCAGTGAGAATTAGTGTTCAACACATGACTCCTGTAATATTTTTAAGTGATGGTTATATTGCCAATGGCGCTGAACCATGGAAATTTCCTACCGCTGCTGAATTACAGGAAATTAAAGTTTCTTTCGCCTCCGAAAAAAATGAAAACTATTTTGATGCGAATGGAAAATTCCAACCTTATCATAGAGATGAAAAATTAGTTCGTCCTTGGGCGATCCCTGGAACTCCAGGTCTTGAACACAGAGTAGGTGGTCTAGAAAAACAAGATTTGACAGGAAATATTAGTTATGATTCGGATAATCACCAGCACATGGTGAAAACAAGGCAGAAAAAAGTAGATCTCATTGCTGATTATATACCAGCGCAAAAGCTCGATAGCGGTGCTGATAAAGGCAAGGTATTAGTTCTAGGCTGGGGTAGTACTTATGGCGCTATTAAAAGTGCTTGTAAAGAATTGCAACAAGAAGGTCATGCTGTTTCGCATGCACATCTCCGCTACATTCGTCCTTTCCCTAAAAACTTAGGTGAGATGCTGAAAAACTTTGATCATGTATTAATTCCTGAAATTAATAATGGTCAGTTGGTTAAAATTATTAGAGATGTATATTTCGTAGATGCTAAACCCTATAATAAAATTATGGGGGTTGCAATTACCAAAGGCGAGCTGATCGAAGAAATTAAAAAAATGTTATAAGCGGTTATTCATTTTTGCTTGTTTTGCAAAGTATTTACAGACTGACTGAATACCACAATCTTCACATTTAGGGCTCCTAGCTGTACATACATACCTTCCATGAAGGATCAACCAATGGTGGGCTCTATGAATATATTCTTTGGGAATGTGGCTGATTAACTGTTTTTCTGCAGCAAGCGGCGTCTTTGCATTGGTGGTCAAGCCTAAACGGGCACTCACTCTAAACACGTGGGTGTCAACAGCCATATTGGGTTGTTGGTCGATAACGGAAGTAATTACATTCGCAGTTTTTCTTCCTACCCCAGGTAGTTCAACTAGCTCATCAACGGTCATGGGTACCTGCCCAGAAAATTTATTGACTAGCATTTCTGCCATTCCTATCAAATGCTTGGCTTTATTATTGGGATAGGAAATGCTTTTAATCAATGCAAAAACTTCTTTGAAGGAGCCTTTACTTAGACTTTCAGGAGTAGGAAATTTTTTAAAAATAGCAGGTGTAGTAAGGTTTACCCGCTTATCAGTACACTGAGCCGAAAGTATCACCGCTACAAGTAATTCAAAAGGGTTGTTGAATAACAATTCAGTTTCTGCACTGGGTGCATTCAGTAAAAAGTAATCGATAAAAAATTGGTAACGTTGTTGCTTGGTCATGATTAAGCATACTACTTTTGTTCCCAACGAAAATAGTGGAATTGATGGAATTGTTGCTATACTGAACTAGGAAGTTTTTGGGTAGAGGAGCTAGCGTATTGTAAAATCTTTTCAACTGCTGATTTTCTTGGCGATAAGGACAATTTTTTCAAGTCATTGAAGGCAGCTGACATCACTTCAAATTTTTCTTTTAATGCCCAATCATTCGCTAAAGCGTCTTCTATAAGCATTGATTGTTCAGTAGAAATTTCTTTGTAGAGGTATAGAATTAAATCTTCCTCAGTAAAGCCGTGCATACAATAATTTTATGACTGGTGTAAAAATATATTCATCTTCTGCCTTAATAAACGAACTCATTGATTCTTTATTGTGTAAGAAAATTAATTATTTAAGCGTGTCGCTAGATGAAATGATAAATAAATCTTCATTTTCTTTTTTCATCAAATACTTTTCCCTGGCATATTTTTCAATGGTCTGGGCATTGTTTTTCAACTGACCTAACTCTTGCTTTGTTTCTTTAATGACGTCATTTAAGTGTTCTTCACTTTTTTGCAGCTCATTCAATTTACCTTTTCTTTTAAATTCAGTAATAACATCTTTCTCATTGAAAAAGAGCATCCAAATTAAAAACAGTATACTTGAAATAAAATATTTATTGCCTAAAAAGGACAGCTTCTTCCAACTCCTTTTTGGCAGGGGTTGAGAAGAAGCTGTATCGATTGAATCATTTTCCATTATTGAAAACTTATCGTTTTTCTTTTTGGTATAAATTAAAGAGAGCTACCAAATTTAATCTTTCCTTTTGGATAGATAGCGCTATCTCCTAATAATTCTTCAATTCTAATCAATTGGTTGTATTTAGCTACACGGTCTGTTCTGCTAGCAGATCCAGTTTTAATTTGACCGCAATTTAAAGCAACCGCCAAGTCTGCAATAGTAGTATCCTCAGTCTCTCCACTACGGTGACTCATGATAGTATTGTAACCATTGTGCTGTGCCATGCTAACCGCATTGATGGTTTCAGTAAGCGTACCAATTTGATTTACTTTCACCAATAATCCATTGGCTATTTTTTCATTGATGCCTCTTTCTAAACGAGTAACGTTCGTTACAAAAAGATCATCACCTACTAGTTGACATTTGCTACCTACTGCATCTGTAAGCATTTTCCATCCATTCCAATCATCTTCTGCCATACCATCTTCAATAGAACAGATAGGATATTGCTTTACCCAACTAGTCCAATACTTTACCAATTGTTCGCTGGTCATTTTCTTACCATCACTTTTATGAAAAATATATTTCTTTTCTTTTGAATTCCACAATTCACTATTTGCAGCATCCATAGCAATCATTATTTGACTACCGGTTTTGTAACCCGCAGATTGTATCGCCGTTAAAACGGTTTCAATTGCTTCTTCATTGCTTTGAATGTTAGGAGCAAAACCGCCTTCATCACCTACATTGGTGCTAAATCCTTTTTTCTTTAATACAACTTTCAATGCATGAAAAATATCTACTCCCCATTGAAGTCCTTCACTAAATGAAGAAGCACCAACAGGCATTACCATAAATTCTTGGAAGTCAATTTTATTGTCAGCATGTGCTCCACCATTCAAAATGTTCATCATTGGAATGGGTAATATTTTAGCATTGGTTCCACCAATATAACGATAGAGTGGAAGGTTCGCTTCTACTGCAGCAGCTTTCGCTACGGCTAAACTCACTGCTAACATAGCATTAGCACCTAGCTTACTTTTATTAGCAGTCCCATCCAATGAAATCATCATTTCATCAATGCCAGTTTGATCAGCGATATCCCAGCCTAACAAATTTTCTGCTAAAATGGTATTTACATTTTTTACTGCTTTTAATACACCCTTTCCACCGTATAGTTTTTTGTTGTTGTCTCTTAATTCTACCGCTTCATGAATACCAGTGCTTGCGCCACTTGGAACCGCTGCACGGCCTAGGGTTTCATTTTCTGTTAATACGTCTACTTCTACTGTAGGGTTGCCGCGGCTGTCTAATATTTGACGGGCATAAATACTTGCAATGTAACTCATGTGGATTGTTTTGATTGTTTGATTAAATTATTTTGTGTATGTATGAGAAGTTAAATTTCTAAAAATATTTTCCAAGCTATTGGTTTCACTTTGCAAAGAAACAATGTTCAGTTTATTTTTCAAACTCAATTCTAATAACTGGGTTTTTAAATTATCTGGTTGGTGGGTGGTTAATTGAAAACTAGAACCTTGGGAACCGCTAGATTGGTCTGTTGTCGGGGTTATTTTTTCGGCCTTTTGCTTATTAATAAGAACCTGTAGCAATTCAAGGTCTACTTTTTCTTTAAAACTAACTGTTACCACCGTGATGCCATTGGTTGATTTCTGCAGATTACTAAGGGTGTCATTTGCTACCAAGTTTCCTTTATCGATGATAATTACCCGGTCGCAAATAGCTTGCACTTCTTGAAGAATGTGTGAAGAAAATAGAATGGTCTTATTTTTTCCTAATTCTTGAATAAGCGCCCTTATCTCTGCTAACTGATTAGGATCTAATCCCGCAGTTGGTTCATCCAATATTAATACCTCTGGATCGTGAATGATTGCAGCGGCTAAACCTACTCTTTGTTTGTACCCTTTACTTAATTGCCCAATTTTTTTATTTGCTTCTGCAGTTAATCCAGTTGCTATAATTACTTGTTCAATGGCTTGCTTTACATTTTTTATTTCACGAATAGAAGCGATAAATTCTAGGTATTCTCTTACATACATATCATGATAAAGAGGGTTTGCCTCAGGCAGGTAACCAATTTTTTTCTTAGCGGCTAGTGAGTCAGGACTCACCGTTTCGCCTGCTACAGAAATGGAGCCACTATCAGCCCCTAAATATCCAGTAATCATTTTCATGGTAGTACTTTTTCCAGCACCATTCGGACCTAAGAACCCTACAATTTCTCCTTTTGCAATAGAGAATGAAATGTCATTCACCGCTATTTGCGTGTCATAGACTTTGGAAAGGTTATTTACAGAAATTGACATGAAAAAATTATTATTCAAAAATAAAAACGCCAGGAATAACCCCGACGCTTTTAGTATTATTTATTTATTATTTTCTCCGGCACCACTTGAGCCTTGTGAAGGCATATTGGATGGATTGTTTCTATTGTTGGAAGGATTTTGCTGGCGGTTTGGTTGTCCACCCTGACGGTTGCCACCTGGTTGATTAGGTCGCTGAGATCCTTGCCCATCCCTGTTTTGATTGGGACGCTGCTGCCCCTGTCCCGGCCGAGCTCTATCCTGTTGAGGCCTTTGACCCTCTCTGTTTTGAGGAGGTCTTTGCTGTTGCCTATTTCCGCCCTGCTGCCCTTGTCCTCTTTCGTTATCCCTTCTCTTGCGACTCGTTTTTTCAAGACTCTTTAAACTTATTTGTCCTACTACATCTACATAAGTAGGTTCTATTTCAATAGGCTTTTTGCTAACCACTTCCACCGTTTCTAATTCTTCTGGTTTAATGCCTTGTCTGTTCAGCGCCTTTATTTTTTTAACACTCTCAATCGTTAAAGGATATTGCTTGTTGCTGTCGGGCATGGTATACCACATCAGGTTGCGAAAAATATCTTTCTTTACCAAAAAAGCACGACTCCTTGAAAGTTCAATCATATCACAATCATCAGGAAAATTTTGAAGCGCATCTAGATAAGTATCCAATTCAAAATTTAAACAACATTTCAATCGTCCACATTGTCCACTCAGCTTGGTTTGATTGATACTTAAATTTTGATAACGAGCTGCATTGGTGTTTACGCTTTTAAAATCAGTGAGCCAGGTACTACAACAAAGCTCTCTTCCACAACTTCCTATTCCACCAACTTTACCGGCTTCTTGTCGCGCGCCAATTTGTTTCATCTCCACTTTTACCTTAAACTCTCCAGCATATATTTTTATCAATTCTCTAAAGTCAACTCGGTCATCAGCGATGTAAAAAAAAGTTGCCTTGCGACCATCTGCTTGAATTTCCACCTCGGCCACTTTCATGTCAAGGTTTAGGTGTTTCGCAATTGCACGACTGCGAATCATTACCGCTTTTTCTCTTGCTTTGGATTCCCTACTTTTAATTAAGTCACTCTCGGTGGCAATGCGCAATATTTTCTTGATGTCAGCACTTTCTTCTTTGATATTATTTTTTTTCAGTTGAAGTCGAACTAACTCGCCCGTCATATTCACACTGCCTACATCAAATCCACTCACCCCTTCAACAGCAATCATATCTCCTTTCTCAAAAAAATTAGTCGTGATATTTTTAAAGTAATCTTTTCTACTGCCATTGTTAAAGCTAACTTCTACAATTCTGCATCCGCTTTCAGGATCACTGAAAGGTAGATTGGCAAGCCAATCATGCACATTCATTCGGTTGCAACTTCCACTAGAACAGCTGCCATGACTTTGACAACCTCCAGGGGTGCTGCTAGATCCACAATTTCCACAAGCCATATTGAACGTAATTAAAATTAAAAATTAAAATACCTGCTGGGGAAATAAGTCGTTAGAAAGGAGGTTTAAATAAATAAACATCCAATGGTGAGGGAGAATCTTTTTCCGACTATAGTTTGTTCAACATCATTGTACCCAATTAGAAAGGGTAAGACTTTAGTACTAAGAATTTTTTCAAGCAATTTTTGCTAGCTAGTAGTACTTATTTATTTATACAACTTTTATTGGGTAGATCTTTTTAATCCTTCAATAAAAGCTAACTGTATAAATTAGTCCCGGAAAAAACCGGTATTATATTACGCAATGTTGTTGTGTTATAGCGGAGAAGATAATTCCAACCACCTACTCCAACCCTTAGGCACTTACCTAAGGACTTATTCCTCAATGGGTCAAAATTAACGAATTGTTCGTAATAATATGATACAACTTAATGGAGAGGGCATGAAAGAGCATTTTTCCGTTGGCATTTCGCTCAATATAGTAGCTTGCTTTGTCCAATTCATGAACAATTGCTTCCTGCTGGTGAATGCTGCATAATTTATTAAGACGAAGGGCAAAGTCTTTTTCATTATCGGCAATAGAAAGTGTGTGAGCCATTTTTTCGTCCACCACCCTCAAACGAACAGCCTGTTCGAGTAAATGGATGAAATATTTGAGAAATTGTTTCTGTTTCTCTCTTCCCTGTTTATTCATTTCTTCGATCCATTTCACTTGCCCACTCAGGTTTTTTTTCGAAATAAAGTTCAACCATTCCCTTAGAGTGGCCTGCCAGTCATCTTCTACCTGTTCTAGTAAATGCAGCGCTTCTCGATAGTTTCCCTCGCTAAGGGCTGCTATTTGCTGTGCTTTTTCTATGGGCACACTCATTCTTTGCGCTAAAGCTGATTCTACTTCAAGGTTAGATAATAGAGGGATTTTTACCAATTGAGTTCTGGATAGAATGGTAGGTAATATGAGGTCTTCGTTTTCTGCTACCAATAAGAACAAGGTGTTGGGTGGCGGCTCTTCGATTAGTTTTAATAGTTTGTTGCCGTTTTTGGTAAGGTATTCGGGCATCCAAATGATTAAAATTTTGTATTCGCTCTCAAAGCTTTTTAGACTTATTTTGCGAGTAATGTCGTTACACTCTTCGGAGGTAATATTTCCTTGCTTGTTCTCTGCCCCTATAAATTGAAGCCAGTCAAATACATTTCCATAAGGATGGTCGGTGATGAAGCTCCTCCATTGGGTGATGTAATCTGTGCTGATTGGCTTGTCACCTGATTTACGTGGAATGACTGGGTAAGAAAAATGAATATCGGGATGTATAAGCTGAGTGGCTTTTATACAAGCACTGCATACGCCACAAGAATCTGAAAAAATGGTTGCTGGCTCTTGGGTTGGTTCGGGCGCACCAAATAAGGAGGGTTCTTGGGAGCTAGTTGCTTTTCCATTTACTTTTTCACAGACAATGTATTGAGCAAAGGCCATCGCTAGAGATAAGGCGCCGGCTCCTTCTTTGCCTAAAAATAATAGTGCATGGCTCAGCCGATTATGCTGCACCATTTGTATCAAATGTTCTTTGATCTCCTTTTGTCCTATACCTTTTTCGAATTGCACAGCACAAAGTAAAATAAAAAAGACATCCAAAGTTTTTTATAACCTTAGATGTCTCTTAAAAATATTTTTAAATTCTATAGTTTACTAGTCAGCGCTTCGCTCAAAGGAGTGACATTGCTGTCAAACTTCGCTAGAAGCTTACCGTTTTCGTCTAATAAAAATTTATTGAAATTCCATTTAATTTCAGCATCTAATACGCCATTCTCGCTTTTGTTGCAAAGCCATTTGTAAATAGGCGCTGTATCATCACCCTTTACTGAAATCTTAGCGGCCATTAAAAATGTAACTCCGTAATTCTTTTTGCAGAAATCTTTGATCTCTGTATTAGAACCTGGCTCTTGTCCACCAAAATTGTTTGCAGGAAATCCAACGATTACCAAACGATCTTTGTATTTCTTGTAAAGTGCTTCTAGTCCTTCATATTGAGGAGTATAGCCGCATTTTGAAGCGGTATTTACAATTAATATTTTTTTTCCTTTGAAAGAAGAAAAATTAATCTTGCCACCATCTAATCCTTCTACACTAAACTCATAGATTGATTTTGCAGCAACCGGAGGTTTAGGTAAATTGTTTTCCTGATTGTTTACAGGTGCATTGGTTAGTGACATACACGAAATAAGTAATGATGAAAGAATAAATGTTTTTAGCATAGTTGTATTATTTTAAATAATAACGATTGAAAAAAGATTTTGTTGATATAATTTGAAATTACTTCTTTTTTGCGAAACTAAAAATCAATCTATCTAAATTTATTATTTTTTAACAGCTTCCGTTAAATTAAAATGACTTGATGAATAATTTTAAAACTTATTTAGTAGCCATTGATAAAGTGGCTACGCTCAGCTTTATGTTGGCGCTTTGGGCAATGGCATTTCCACATGCTTCTAAGGTAGCACCTGTGGTGACAACATCGTCTACTAGTAATATATTTTTACCGCTCAGAAGGTTAGGCTTTTTGACTTGAAAGCTGTCTGCCACATTTTCCCAGCGTTCTGTTCGGTGTTTTTTAGTTTGTGTTTCAGTAAATCGACGGCGAATTACATTGTCCTTCATTACTGGAATATTCATTTGGGCTGAAATACCGTTGCAAATGATGGTGGCTTGGTTAAAACCTCTTTTTCTTTCTTTTTCGGGGAAAAGAGGGAGTGGAATTAGATAATCTAAGTTCTTGAACCGGTTGCTATTCAATAGGCTGTTACCAATCAGTTGGCCCAGAAAGTAGCCAATATCTTCATTTCCCCTATATTTTAATTGGTGAATGAGCTCCTGTATGAGTGTTTCCTTGGCAAAATAAAACTCGCTATGTGCCGCTAGGAGCGGAATTCTTCCCCAAAATATCTTTTCTAGCGGATTATTAGCGTGTTGGGCAAAATTGGTATGGGGTAATTGGTTGATGCAAAGTAAACAGAGCAGCTGGTCATCACTTAATAGATCTGAGCCACAGCCGGTACAAATTTTAGGGTAAAACAGGTGAACGGTGTCTGAGAAAATGGACTGGAGGGTTGACATCCCCCAATATATTAAGAAAAATTATAATTTTTCTTAATAACTTCTCCGTAGATGGGAATTGAATCAAAGGCCGAGGACTTTTATTTTCAGCAAAAACCGCCCTAAAAAAGGGCAGTTTTTTATTGTTTTTCTTTTCGAAAAAATAACTTTTAAAATAAATATTGATACAGTTCTTCTACTTTGGCTAGAGGAACTACTTCTATTGAATATTTAATTTTATTGAGTGATTTAGTATTGTACTTACTGACAATAATTTTTTCGAATCCTAATTTTTCTGCTTCTGCAATTCTTTGTTCTATTCTATTGACGGCTCTTATTTCTCCGCTTAATCCTACTTCACCGGCAAAACAATAATGTTGGTTTACAGGAATGTCTTCATAACTACTTAGCAGGGCGCAAACAATTGCCAAGTCGATGGAGGGGTCTTCTACTTTTATACCACCTGCAATATTTACAAATACATCTTTTGTACCAAAATGAAATCCACCTCTTTTTTCAAGTACGGCTAATAGAAGTTGCAACCTGCGAAGATCAAATCCACTGACAGTTCTTTGTGGTGTACCATATACACTTTGTGTTACTAAGGCTTGCCCTTCTATTAAAAGTGGACGCATTCCTTCCATCGTTGCTGCAATGGCAATGCCACTTAATTGTTCTTCTTTTTGAGAGATTAAAATTTCAGAAGGATTGTTCACCGCACGCATTCCTTCACTCGTCATTTCGTAGATACCTAATTCAGCAGTTGAACCAAATCTATTTTTTAGTGTACGTAAAATTCGGTAGGCATAATGACGATCACCTTCAAACTGAAGAACGGTGTCAACCATGTGCTCTAAAATTTTTGGACCAGCAATATTTCCATCCTTGGTAATGTGCCCAATTAAAAAAACGGGCGTGTTGGTTTCTTTAGCAAAACGCTGTAGCTCAGCGGCGCATTCCCTTATCTGGCTTACACTTCCGGGCCCACTCTCTACAAAAGGTGATTGTAAAGTTTGAATAGAATCTACAATGACTAACTGCGGTTTTAATTTTTTTATTTCTTGAAAAATAGTTTGCGTGTTGGTCTCGGTTAATAAATAAAATGAATCACTTTTACTACCTACTCTGTCTGCACGCATTTTAATTTGTTGCTCACTTTCTTCACCACTAATATATAGAGTAACGATGTCTTTTAATTGTAAACCGATCTGTAAAAACAAAGTTGATTTTCCTATTCCCGGTTCACCTGCAACTAGAACAATGCTACCCAAGACAATGCCACCACCCAACACTCGATTTACTTCTGCATCATTGGTGATAATTCTTTTTTCTTCGGCACTGCTCACTTCATTAATGGAAATGGTTTTTAATTTTCCGGCGCCGTTATATTCTTTCCATTCATTGTTTTCTTTTTTGTCATTGCCTTTTACAATTATTTCTTCTACGAAAGTGTTCCAATTTTCACAGCCTGGACATTTTCCAACCCATTTTGCACTTTCGTAACCACATTGCTGACAAAAAAATCCTGACTTTGTTTTGCTCATATTGTAAATGTAAATCGTAAAATTTAAAAAGCGGAGAATGAAAAGATCCTTTTGATCAAATCAAAGGGCTTGAAAATTAAGAAAGATGAAAACTATAAAAATATTTTAGGAAAAATGAGGATGAAAAAATTTTGAACAAGGAAGAAGAGAAGAAAAATGATTGAAAGTAGAACTGAAATAAAATATTTTCTCAGTAATTTTTTTGTTGATTTTCAAAATGAAAACTAGGGTTGCTTAAAAGCAAAAGGGTTAACATTTCTGTTAACCCTTTGTACTTACTAACCCATTAAATTCTACTGCTAAATTACTATTTGATCCCACATAAAAAAATATTATTTCAAAAATGTTAATAACTTTTCGAGTCAAAACAAGCCCTCCATTTAACCCTTAATAGCAACTCATATTATTGATTGTCAATTGTTTATGATTAGTTTAAAGCAGATCAACCACTGTAGTTTTCAGTTCAGATTTAAGAATAATACACATATTTAATTTAGTTTATAATGTAAACTACTTTATATTTACATTAATTTTCATGCGACTCAAAATGGTGGATTAAGGGCTTTGAGAAATAGGGTTTTTAGCATTGATTTTCTGTTGTTTAGAGTCTTCGAAATAGGTTGATAATGATGGGTTAAAGGCCAATATTTTTTAATCTGAAAAGGATCGCCTTGAAAGCTCAAATTCTTATTTCAATTAGCCAATGAAGACTGGAATAAGAGTGAAAACGAGTCTTTTTCGGTTTGGTTCTACCCAACAAATATAATAAATATGTTATATGAATGGACTTATTTTAAAAAAACTTTAAAATCAACTCGGGTCATAAGAATGGAATTTGGGACCTAATCAACCTTTTTGAAAGATTATAGGGAAGGTCGGTCTTAACCATGCACTGTCAACAATCCATTAAAACACACCATATGTCGTTATTTGAACCTCTAAATTCCCTTTTGCACTCTCAACTGAGGCTCGCCGTCATGAGCCTATTAATGCGAACCAATGAGGCTGATTTTACTTTTTTGCAAAAACAAGCCAATGCCAGCGCAGGAAACCTGAGCGTGCAGGTCAATAAGTTGAAGGCAGCGGGTTATATTGAAGTCATCAAGCAGTTTAAAGAATACTATCCGCAGACTGTTTGTAAAATTACTCCCTTGGGGAAAGAAGCATTTGAAATTTATGTGAGGGCTTTGCAGGCTTATGTGAATCCTTATGGGCAGTTGTAAATTGTTTATACTCATAATTGATCGATAAAAAACTAACAGATGATCAGTCAAATGATTTCTAATTGTTTTTTGTAAAATAAAGTTGGCTATACCTGTTATTTCCTTTGGAATAGAGTGCTTTTACTTTTTTGCCTTGATGCAAAAAAGTAACAAAAAAAATCAATCCTGCGAATAAAAAGGCTGAAATTTTAAATGTCAGCCTAAAATCAAGGAACTCGCCAGTAGAGTATATTTCTTCAAAGGGCGTGCTCGCTCAAACAGCCTTGATTTTTTAACGGCTGACATATAAAATTTCTAGCACTTTTTATTCGATGGCGTCAAATAGAGAATTTACTATTTATTGATAAGAAATTAAAACACTGCATTACTTTAAAGGGAATGTCTCCGCCGCGGCGGATTGATTTTTTAACGGCTGATATTTACTATTTCTAGTAATTTTATTCGAGGGCGTAAAAAAGAGGATCGACTATACTGTTTATTAATGATTAATGAAAGATTAAAAAACGGCGTCGCTGACTCCTTTATTAATAATGTAAGAGTCAAATATAATTTCAGCCTGACCCTTGTTTTTATTTAACCCGCGGGGAATATTTGATTTTGCTGATTCTCCATCATCAAAATCAAAAGTGATGCCTTTGGGAAGTTTATACTCTTTGGTGTTAAAAGTAAAAATTATTTTATCTGGTAGTCCATAGGCTGAATATTTTCCATAGGTCATCTCCAATTCGTAGCTGCCATTTTCACGAGTAGTGGTTTTTGCTTTTTTTATTAACAGATTCGCTTCATCAATGTAAATGGTAGAAAGCACAATGTCTGCATTGTCGTCGGTTGGTAATAATTTAACTACCCGCACCGCTGTATTCCCAATTTTATCCATACCGGCATCTAGGGCAGTATATTTTTCTCCATTGACAATATTACTGATATTGATACTTACAGCGCCTTTGGGAACAAACGAAATTCCTTTTTCATTTTTTATTTTCAGCCGATTTGGTTTTTTAAAATAAATCTTGACCGCAGATACTGGAACTTTTAAAAATACCACTTTGGTTTTCATTTTACCTTCAGCTGTATAATCATTGACCTTTTCAATTTTAGCATTTACTTTTTGAATCAATGCATTCACATTTTCTTGGGCTTTAACTACAATTATTGAAACCATTGCTATCAGCACTAAACCAAATCTTAATAAATTCATTCGCATATTTTTTAGGATAAAATATCTTTCTTTCTAAAAATAAAAACGGAGGCGCCTAGCAGTACGCCAATGTGCAATAACAGAATAGATAAACTATTTCTGATGGCTGCCCAATTTTCTACGCTGCCTTTAATCGGTACCCCATCTTCGGTGGTAGCAATATAAAAAAATCCTTTCCATCCTACGAGGTAAGAGGTGAATAAAAATGGTCTTACATTTTTATCAATAATGGGCACATTGATATTAGAGATGATGGTACATACCAACACAATACAAACCGTTGCGATAATGGGGCCAATTGAATTGTCTGCAAAAATCGACAAGAACAAGGAAAGCGCTGCAATCACTGTCAATGCTACGGTGGCATAAGCAAATGCAGCCAAGTAGCGCCACATCACATCATCTTGGGAAATGAGTAAGATCTGAGATTCATCGCCCTTTGATCGAAAGATAAGCATGTCATCGGCACCAAAAATCAAGAGACTAAAAAATAGCGAAATAATTGCCATCCACACTAAAAGTAAAATGGTAAAAATAGTGGCGGCGGCAAATTTCACCAATATCAATTGAGTCCGGCTGATGGGTTTTGTAATGAGTAGTCGAAGGGTTCCCATATTGGCCTCACCTGAAATAGAATCAGCTGCTATCAATGCCACTAGTATGGGTAACTGCACCAACAAAGTATTGAGGATAATGTAACACATGAAATAACCATTGATGGCTTTTGTTCTTTCAAACTCAAAGCTATCCTTTACACTTTGCAGCATGAGGTTCATATAACTTTGTCCATCTGCCTTAAATGCAAACTGAAAAATAAATACAATCGCGGCGATGGCGGCAAAGGCGATGTAAGTGCGTGGCCGCTTTGAAATTTTAAAGAGCTCAATTTGCAAAAGGTTCCACATGGCCCGACATAGTTGTAAGTGATAAAAAATAATTCTCTAATGAATGGCTGGAATTAACAGACAATATCGATACATCCAAGCCCACCAAATCGCTAATTAATTGAGGAACGGTTTGTTTATTCATCAATAGTTTAATGGAGTTTCCTTGTTGTAAAGCATCCGCCCATTTGGATTGTGATAGCTTTTCTTTGGCAGCTGCATCATTGGTTGTTTCAAGTTGAATCATTGAATGCGCAGGGTCTAGCAATTCTGCCACCTTACCCTCCACCATCTTTTTTCCTTTGTGTAAAATAATCATCCGGTTAGCGATTAATTCAATTTCACTCAACAGATGCGAGGAAATTAGTATTGTTTTACCCATCTCGCGACTCAGTCGAAGAATTAGGTTTCGCATATCCGCGATACCTTGAGGATCCAAGCCATTGGTAGGCTCATCCAAAATAATCAACGCTGGATTGTGCACCAAAGCAACGGCAATGCCTAAACGCTGTTTCATCCCTTGGCTGAAAGTTTCTACCTTACCTTTCGCTCTGTCTGCTAATCCCACCATTTCCAATTGCTTCATCAGTAATTCTCGGGAGACCTTACTACCGCTCATTTTAGCGAAGATGGAAAGATTGTCGTAAGCAGAAAGATATTTGTATAGATCTGGTTTTTCAATAACTGCACCTACTTGTGTAAGAATCTCTGAGCGGTGGGTTTGTAATTTTTTTCCAAAAATAATAATTTCGCCTTCGGAAGGTGTTATCAAGCTAAGCAACATACGGATGGTAGTGGATTTACCAGCACCATTTTGTCCTAAAAAACCATACACATCTCCCTCATTCACGGTAAATGAAAGGTCGTCAACGGCCTTGGTATCTTTAAACTGTTTGGAAAGGTGATTGACCTTGATAATTGCTGACATGTAGTTATTGTAGTGACAAAGTTACAACGGATTGCTGGAAGAATTGTTCAATTGTGAATGGTGAATTGTCAATGGGCAATAGGTAATTAAAAAATTATTTTGATTTATTCTAATATATATTAGATGTTAATAAAAGCTTTAAGAGTTTTCACCATTTACTTTATTCGCCATTCACTTTATTCGTTCTATCTTTTAATTACATACTCTTCGCCTCCACAGCCGACTGGCTTCGTTACTGCAACGCCGCTGCTTTTGCAATTACTGGTGATAAATCAAGTGTTTTGACATAATAGATTTTTGACGCCCTCGAATAAAAAGTGCTAGAAATTTTAAATATCAGCCGTTAAAAAATCAGTCCGCCGCGGCGGATTGATTTTTTTTGTTACTTTTTTTTATCAAGAAAAAAAAGTAAAAGGACTCTATTTCGAAGGAAATTTAAGGCAATTTTTATTCGAGGGAGACAAATAACTGTTTTGTCAATTCCCCAATACCTTAATCACGATACTTTACAACAAGAAGTTGTATTTTTACCACTCAATACATAAAAACTTTATGAGTTTAGCAATTGGAAATAAACCTGTCATTGGCATATCTTGTGGAGACCTGAATGGTATTGGCCTTGAAATTATCATTAAAACCATCAGCGATAGTCGTTTGCTGGAAATTTGCACCCCCGTATTATTTGCTAGCAATAAAGTAGTTAATTTTTATCGCAAGGCGCTTCCAGAGATAAACTTCAATTTTTCAAGTATCAAAGAAGCCAATCGAATCAATCACAAACAGGTCAATTTATTTAATTGCTGGGAAGACGAGGTGGCAATAACTCCAGGTGAATTAACAGAGGATGGTGGCAAATATGCCGTAATAAGTCTAGTAACAGCCGCTCAAGCACTCAAAGAGGGTCATATTGATGGACTGGTCACTGCGCCAATTCACAAAAAAAATACTCAATCAGAGAAATTTAATTTTACTGGTCATACGCCTTATCTCAAAAATCTTTTTGGCGTGTCAGATGTGGCAATGTTTATGGTTGCGGACAATATGAGGGTGGCGGTACTCACTGAGCATGTCCCTGTTAAAGAAGTGGCTGGCTTTATCACCAGAGCGAGTATTTTAAGTAAACTTCAAATCATCCATAACTCTTTGAAAAAAGATTTCGGTATTGATAAACCAAAAATTGCTGTGCTAGGTCTCAATCCTCATGCAGGAGACGAAGGACTGATAGGAAAAGAAGAAGAGGAAATAATTAAGCCAGCGATTAAAGATGCAAAGCAAAAAGATATTTTTTGTTTTGGTCCCTACAGCGCTGATGCTTTTTTTGCAAGAGGCAGTCATGAAAAATTTGATGCTGTATTAGCAATGTACCACGATCAAGGATTGATACCTTTTAAATCACTTGCCTTTGGAGAAGGAGTGAATTATACGGCGGGTCTTTCAGCTGTTCGCACATCACCCGATCATGGAGTTGCTTTCGATATTGCAGGCAAAGGAATTGCTGATGAAAGTTCTTTTAGAGAAGCAATTTTTAAATGCATCGACATTATTAATGGAAGAAATGAATATGAAGCACAAAGATCAAATCCATTAAAAAAAATTAGCAAAGGAATTGTTGCCAATGCAGTAGATCAGAAAATAACGGATGTGCCTGAATAATAATCCTACCAATACCTCAATGAAATAGGGAGTTTGACATAATAGTTAAATGAAAGCTCTCGAATACGAATTGATAGAAATGTAAAATATCAGCCGTTAAACAATCAACAATCAATCCGCCGCGGCGGAGGCAGACCCTTTAAAGTAATGCAGTATTTTAGTGTCGTATTAATAGTTAGTCGATCCTCTATTTGACGCCCTCGAATAAAAAGTGCTAGAAATTTTAACTATCAGCCGTTAAAAAATCAATCCGCCGCGGCGGATGAGCGCACTTTAAAGAAAAACACTTTTCCGGCGAGTTCCTTGATTTTAGGCTGACATATAAAATTTCATCCGCCGCGGCGGATTGATTTTTTTTGTTACTTTTTTGCATCAAGGCAAAAAAGTAAAAGCACACTATTCCAAAGGAAATAACAGGTATAGCCAACTTTATTTTACTAAAAAGCAATACAAAAAGGACATTGATCATTATACATAATATCTGATAGTTCTTTATTTAAATTAAGGACCGAACCATAAGAGGCTGCTTATGAAATCAATGATGAAAATAAGGATAAATGACCCTAATTAATATTGTCAATTGACCATTCACAATAGCCAATTGACCAAATCTTCTCCATACTTTTGCAATCATGTTTAAAATAAAAAAATCATTAGGTCAGCATTTTCTCAAAGATGAAGTCGTCATTCAAAAAATTATTGACGCATTGGCCCAAAACCCTTTTACTAATTTGTTAGAGGTAGGTCCTGGTGGCGGCGCCCTAACCAAGCACCTGATAAAAATTCCTGACACCGATTTTAAGGCGGTAGAGTTAGACGATGAAAAGATTGCTTATCTGACTAAAACATATCCTCAATTAAAGGGAAAAATCATTGGACAAAGTTTTTTAGATATAGAAGCACCTTTTGAAGAGCCGTTTACTGTCATTGGAAATTTCCCTTACAATATTTCTACACAAATTTTATTCAAGGTATTGGATTGGAAAGAAAAAGTACCTGTGGTGATTGGTATGTTTCAAAAAGAGGTGGCACAGAGGGCGGCTTCTAAAGAAGGTAGCAAAGTATATGGTGTGCTGAGTGTATTGATACAGGCTTTTTATGAAGTAGAATATTTATTTGATGTAAGTAATCAATCTTTCAATCCACCACCAAAAGTGGAGAGTGGCGTCATTAGACTAAAAAGAAAAACTTCTACGCTTTCAGTTAAAAGTGATAGAGCTTTTCAAGTGCTCGTAAAAACAGCCTTTAACCAGCGGAGAAAAACTTTGCGCAATGCAGTCAAGAGTTTGTTTAGTCCAGAAGTGTTGGTAGATGAAATTTTTAATAGAAGAGCTGAAACCCTTAGTGTAGAAGAGTTTGCTGCGATGACTTTTAGGATGAATTAATTCCCAATAAGGATTTGAGTCTATCAAAAAATTAGAAATAAAAATCCAGTACCGTATTAAAACGGTAGGTAGTATGTGGTTGAATACTAACTCCCGCGCTGGTATATTTTCCTAATAATATTTTACGGTGCCCTAATGAGGTAATGTCTTTATCGATTAATAAGGTGATAATAATTTCTACAGGGTCGTTGCTTCCATAGTCGCAACATTCACCATAAAAATATTTTTTCTTTTCACATTCCTCACTGTTTCTTTTATGTCCTACATAACCTGTTTTGCCAGAAAGCAATGCATGGCAAAGTGCACTTTGATAACATTTTTCGTTGTCAGTCATCATAGGCAATGGAGCCATTTGTTGTAACGTAGTTAAAAGGGATTGATAATAAAATTGATCTTTTGCTAACTCGTTATTACCAGATAAGGAGGGATATTGCGCGATGACAGTCTTGGCAAATAAAGCAGGATAGGTTCTTACAAGATTCAATACGTAGATAACTGTTTTCTCTTTTTCGCTCATATAGTTTGCCTTAGCTGCCGTATTGCAAAGACGATATTTAGGTTGATTCCATTCACTTGAATAGGTTGCCAATGGCGAAATGGTGGAGGAAGTAGAGCTGTTTTGAGCAATAGAAATATTTCCCCCAATCAAAGAAAGCAGTAATAATAAATTTCGCATGAATTTAAATTTTACTAAATCTACGCAGCGCTAAGGGAATTGCCATCAACTGTATGGAAATTAATATATCATTAACAGGTTTTGATTGAAATGGATTGCTTAACACATTTCAGTGAAGTTGATGATGTAATATAAATTTTAGTTTGCAGGAGAATTAACTAAACAAAAATTCAATATCGTTTTCCGTGAGTGATTTTACAAAACCTTCCTCTTCTCCAATGAGGTCTTCAGCCAATTTCTTTTTTCTTTGTTGCAGTACCATGATCTTTTCTTCAATCGTATCTCTGCAAATCATTTTATAAGCAAATACATTTTTTGTTTGTCCAATTCGGTGAGTACGATCAATTGCCTGCTGTTGAACGGCAGTGTTCCACCAAGGATCAAATAAAAATACATAGTCTGCAGCAGTTAAATTCAAACCTGCATTGCCGGCTTTTAAACTAATTAAAAACACTTTTTCAATAGAATCTATCTGCTGAAAGCTATCTACTATTTCCTGTCTTTTTGCAATTGGGGTGGATCCATCTAGTCTACAAAAAGGAATCTGATTTTTATTGAAACTAATTTCTAATAGGTCAAGCATTCCTGTAAATTGTGAGAAGACTAAGGCCTTGTGATTAGGAATAATATTTTTAAGTTCGTCTACTAAAATGTCCGTCTTGATAGAATCAGTACAAATAATATCTTCTTCTTTTACTAGTCCGCCAGCATTGCATATCTGCCTAAGTTTTAGCATGCCATTAATGACACTGAGCTTTCCATTACCCAAACCATTTACTTTGATATCAAGGAAGATGCTACTACGAACTTTTTCTTTGATAGCATCGTAGGCCATTTTTTGTTCCTCGCCCATTTCACACCACAGGGTACTTTCAATTTTTTCAGGAAGGTCAGAAGCTACTTGCTCCTTAGTTCTTCGCAGGATAAAGGGAGCCGTTATTTTCTGTAAGGCAGAAATTTTTTCAGGGTCTTGGTCACGGTCGATGGCATCGGCATATTCACGTTTAAAAAAATCGCGGCTACCAAACATACCAGGAAGTAAAAAACTCAATTGTGCATAGAGGTCAAAAGTATTATTCATTACAGGAGTACCGCTGAGTGCAATTCTTGTATTGGCAGAAAGTTGATTTACTGCGCGGGTTATCAATGCAGAAGGATTTTTTATATTGTGACTTTCGTCAATCACTGCAATACCAAAATGAATGGCATTCATTTTGTCAATATCAGCACGCATAGTGCCATAGGTGGTGATTACTATTTGGTGATTACCACCAGCCATATTTTCAAAAGACCTTTGCGGACCATGATGCACATAGGTAGAAATATGTGGAGCAAATTTGGTGAATTCTTGTTGCCAGTTGTATAACAAACTAGAAGGACAAATTACTAGCTGTTTTTGGGAAGGATTTTTTTCAAGTTGATAAGCTAAAAAACAGATGGTTTGCAAAGTTTTCCCTAAACCCATATCATCAGCAAGACAGGCTCCAGCGCCCGCTTCAGCCAGTAAGATCATCCATTCAAAACCCTTGTGCTGGTAGGGTCTCATTGTAGCGGCGATACCTGTTGGAATAGAGTAAGTGATAGCGTCAGTTTGTTGCCATTGCTGCCAACGCTGCCACCAGTCTTTTTTGATAACGCCTTTTAATACCTGCCCATCTTCGGTCGACTTGTCTTCGGTAAGCGCCATCCACTTGGCGATGACAATATCATTTTTTGAAATTTTTCCATGCTTGATCATGGTGCTGTATTGTTGCAGCCATTCATCACTCAATATACCTAGACTGCCATCTTTGAGTAGTATTGCTTTCTGACCAGCCAAGAGAATTTTTTGCAGCTCAGTTAGGACCACTGATTCTTTTCCGAAAGAAAGGTTAAGGGTAACCGTTAGCGTATTGTTTTCATTTTCTATAATGCTAACAGTCGTAATTGCCTTGTCTGGTGAATATCTAAAATGTTGGAGCATATCCATTCCTACCACTTGTATATCTTGATCTAATAAAAAATGATAGGCTTTTAAAAACCATTGTTTCTTTTGTGCTTCTGCAAAGGAGAGATAAAAATATCCGTTGAGTTGTTTTTTGAAATTTGGATGCAACCCCTCTAAAAGTTTTGAAAACTGCAGTTCTTCTGACTTATCTCTTTCAATCAAGAAAGCTTCCCCAGCAGTGGTAATTTCATTCGTTTCTTTAAAAGGACCTTCCATTAAAAACCCATCATAAATCCATTGTGGAGTAAGCACTAAAAAGGAACTACTAATCTCACTTAATATTACGCGCTTTATTGGTAAGCTACTGATTCGATTTTGGTGAAATAATCCATTTCGGTTTACCGTATACTCTTCTTCTAGCTTAGCTAAAATATGTTGAGCCAATTCTGTTGGATTGTGCTGGTATTGTTGTGGCTCATTTGCATTCAGCCATTCTAAGGTTTGATAATCTTTGAATGACAACATAAAATATTCATTACCGCTGAAAAGTAAAAACTGGTAGCGTTTAAATTCTTCGATATTGTAATTACTCCCGTTTAATGAAATGTATTTTTTTAAAATCAACGCATTGTTTTTCTTTACAACTTCAAAATGCAATTGCGCTTTGAAGGCGCTAAAAATACAGGGTGCAGTTTTTGTATTGGATTGATCGGACCAAATTTTATGATACCATTTAAAAAGGGGCGTAAAGGGGTTCAGTCTTTCAAATAGACCATGCAGGTCTCTTAGTAAGGCGTTTTCATAAAACTCGGAATAGTTCATGCCAGCGCGACCGGTTTTGTATTTCGATCGAATAGTATAATTTCTTACCTCGCTATCACCTGCGCTAAAAAGCTTGAGTAAGGACTTTGCTTCTTTGGGTATTACAGGAAAGTGTGCGTTGATTTCACGGTTGTCAAGGTCCCCCAATTGAAAACTTGTTTCAGTAGTAGTTTTTTTAATATGAAGTGTTTGTAGAATAGATACATTTTTCAATAATTGTTGCGGGGTAAGCAACAGACCAATTTTATTTTCTTCATTTATCGCCATCATCAAGAGTATTCGGCGGCAAACTTAATTAGTAAAGGTTGCATTTCAAATAGTAATTTAAATTTACTTTCTGCTATTCAAATAATCGATGGTGTAAAAAACATTTGATCTGAAAAATTTTTCGATGCGTTTAATAGTGGAATATTTGAATATAATTTTTTTGTCTATTAAAATTTATTATCTGAAAACATCCTCCTTTAGTAATCAGTATATTTGATTATTAGAAAAATGCTGCTGATTGATAAAGAATTGAATGGATAAAAAAATAAAACATACTGCTTTTTATATTCCTCTTGGAGTGGATAAGGACTGGCTTTTAGCACAAATAAAAGCTGGGTTGCTTTTTGGTTTTTCAGATACCCTACAAAAAATGGAGGGAGCAGTTTTTTCTAATTCCGTCTTGCAATATTTCATCGAAGAAGAAATTCGTCACGACAAAATGGAAGTTGCGATGGGGCATTCTAGCACCCTTAGTAATTCATCTAGCGGTGAACAAAGGAAAGCGCTATTGCTACATTTGATTAATAAAAATCCTGGCTATTTAATCATCGATGGATTGTTTGAAAGTCTAGATAAAGACACTCGACAATCAATTTTATCGACCTTAGAAAATCTTTCCACCAACACGCTGATTTTTCAGATTTTTAATCGAAAGGATGAATTATTGCCATTCATTGAAACGGTTTACTGTATTCAAGAGCAGCGTATTAGTGGTTGCTATTCTCCTAGTGATTTTAAACATTTGTTTGCAAAACTAGCAGAGGGTTTTACAGGAACTATTCCACCGCCTATAAATGGATGGAGTGTTCCAAAAGGACCGCTTGTTAAAATGGAAAATGTGTCCGTTCAGTTTGACGGTAGACCCATTCTTAAAAATATTTCATGGGAAATTAATGCCGGTGAATTCTGGCAATTGTCTGGCCCCAATGGTTCAGGAAAATCTACGTTGCTAGCGATGATTACAGGCGACAGTGCCAAGGGGTATGGACAAAACCTAGAACTTTTTGGCAAGCGAAAAGGCAGTGGTGAATCTGTGTGGGACATAAAAAAAATGATTGGTTATTTTACGCCCAAGATGAGTAGTCAGTTTGAGCGACAAGATTCCATTGAACAAATGATTGTATCAGGTTTCTTTGATTCGGTAGGTTTATATATTCAGCCGAGTGATAGACAATTACAAATTGCGCAGCAATGGTTGAAGGTGATTGGTATGGAGAAAAATAAAAACCAACCCTTTCGTTTGTTATCTAACGGAAGGCAAAGAATGGTTTTGGTAGCAAGGGCGATGGTGAAACATCCACCTTTATTAATTTTAGATGAACCTTGTTCGGGATTAGATGATGAGATGGCTGCAAGGTTTACCGCACTCATTTCCATGATTGCAGCGGAAACCAATACTGCCATTATTTATGTGTCTCATAAAGAGGAGGAGGGCTTGATGCCTGAGAAAGTTTTTCAATTAATTCCTGGTGTTGATGGGTCGGTGGGAAGGATGCTATGGTGAATGGTGAATGGGCAATGGTGAATGGGCAATTGATTAGTTGAAACTGATTTTGAATTATTCTTGTTTTTATTCATTAAGAATAGATTTTCAAGCTTTCACCATTCACCATTCACCATTCACCTCATACCCTTCACCTCCACAGCCGGCGGGCTGCGTAACTGCAACGCCGCTGCTTTTGCTTCTTAAAAAAAATTAGCTGCGCCATTTTTTTTATCCCGATAAATCGGGACCGAACCAAAAGAGGCGGCTTATGCAATTACTGTTTTTATTTCGATAGAGAGAGTTCAATTTTTTAACTCTCATTTTTCCTTTTCGTTTCATACCCTCCGACTCGCTATGACTTATGCGATAACTGTTTAATTCGTTAGCAGGAGTTCAATCTTTTTCGCTTTATTTTTTTTCAATTTACAGTTTTAACATAGTTGATGAAGTCTGCTTTCGGGAGGACTTTAACTGCTCAACTATGTAGATAAAATTCTACGTGAAAGTAGCCTTCTCGTTACAAAGGGAGATTTTGATCAGAGCTAATTTTGTGTCTGCAAATCCAATATCACTTGATACCCAATATCCAATATTTTTGAAAAACCAAGGAATACATCAGGCTCTTCATTGAACTGATCGTTTCTTATGAAAGACCTTCAGCAATGAAGGTTTTTTTATTTTGAAGAAGCAGTCTAAGAAATAGAAAAGATTAAGTAAAGACTGTAAAACAAGCGTCGAATTTTAAATGGGCCCTCGAAAATCAGTTGATTTATCACCAGTAATTGCATAAGCCGCCTCTTTTGGTTCGGTCCCGATTTATCGGGATTCACAAAATGGCGCAGCAAATTTTGTGAAAGAAGCAAAAGCAGCGGCGTTGCAGTTACGCAGCCCGCCGGCTGTGTAGTCGAAACATATGTAATTAAAAGAACCAAAAAAATTACATAGACCTATCAAAGAAAATTGATTTAATAAGATAATTTTTAAACCGATAAGGTTTAAAAAATCCTAATATTAAGTAGTATTACTACTAAATTTAAATATTTTTTAATCTATTTGAAAATAATAGTTTAAATTTATGCTTAAATTGGTAGTATGGTTACTGAAAATAGAACAAAAATAAATCGTTTGCTGGCAACTATCCCTCCGGGCATTGTCCTGCAATCTTCTTGGTTATTAGATCAAGGATACAGCCTTGATTTACAAAAATATTATCGCAACAGCGGATGGTTAAAGCCATTGGAGAATGGTGCCATGTTTCGTGGTAGTGATCAGCCTAGTTATGAGGGAGGAATCTATGCTTTGCAGCATCAATCTGGACTTTCCATACATCCTGGAGGAAGAACCGCACTTGGACTTCAGGGAAAGGCGCATTATCTTGAACTAAATAATTCGCAGGTATGGTTGTTTGGTGGGGAAAATGAAAATCTACCCACATGGTTTAGAAATCATCCATGGAGTCAACTAGTTCAATATAAATCAAGTTCTTTTCTACCAAAGGAATTGGGATTGACTGAATACTCCTTACCTGGATTTTCCATAAATATTTCATCACCGGCTAGGGCCATAATGGAATGTTTGTATTTATCTCCTGAAAATTTTGATCTCCTAGAATGCTATGAGCTAATGGAAAACTTGAATGACCTTCGACCAACATTAGTTCAAGAATTGCTAGAATCCTGTACTTCCATAAAAGTAAAAAGATTATTTCTTTTTATGGCAGAGAGGCATAATCATAGTTGGTTTAAACATATAAATCTTTCAAAAATAGATATGGGCAGAGGGAAAAGAAGTCTTGTGAAAGAAGGTGTATATCAATCAAAATATCAAATAACGATACCAAGAACACTTGCAAACAATGAGCAATAGTAATTATCAAAAACAAGTGGCTTTATTGATTCGCTTAATTCCTGAAATTGCCTTGGATACAAGATTTGCTTTGCATGGTGGGACCGCCATCAATTTGTTTGATCGAAACATGCCCAGACTTTCAGTAGATATTGATCTCACTTACATTCCAATTGAAGACAGAGAAACTTCATTTAATAATATTTCAGCAGCGTTAATTAAAATAAAGGAGCGCATTGAAAATCGTTTGCAAGGTAGTAGAGTAGAACATAAAATAGATATCCATAAATTACTGGTATCCTATGATGAGGCAATGATAAAAATTGAAGTAAGCCAAATAGTAAGAGGCTTATTAGGGGCTGTTACCGAAAAGATTCTTTGTGAAAAAGCGCAAATAAAGTATGATGCATTCTGCGCTATTAATATTGTTTCCAATGGACAATTGTATGGCGGAAAAATATGCGCTGCTATGGATAGACAGCATCCTCGAGACATATTTGATGTAAAACAATTATTGAAAGATGACGGGTTTAACAAAGAAGTAAAAGAAGGCTTTCTCTTTAGATTACTAAGTGCCGACCGTTCTATACAAGATGTTTTATTTCCTAATCTGCAAGAGCAGCGCTTGGCAATGATGAATCAATTTACAGGCATGTCTGATGAACTTTTTACCTATGAAGAATATGAGCAGGTAAGAGAGGCAATGGTTAAAAAGGTACAAGCTTCGTTAACAGCGGAAGATAATTTTTTTATACTAGCTTTTAAAAATGGATCACCCGATTGGTCAATTTATAATTTTGAAGCATATCCTTCTATTCAATGGAAGCTGCTAAACTTAGAAAAAATCAAATCCACCAATTCGTCTAAACATAAAGAGCTATATGATTCTTTGAAAAGAAAACTGGATTCTATTTAGTAAATAAGAAATTAAAATTTATTGGATAAAGGGTTTTAAATAAAGCGAATATTCAAATTAAGTTCTACGAGTTTATAAGAAAGTTAATTAGAAATAATTTATAGGATTTCCCCAAATGACCATTGAATTCATTCTTCATCTCCTTCATTTCTTCTTTTTTTCTCATACCCTTCGCCTCCTCAGCCGGCGGGCTGTGGAGGCGAAGGATATGAAATGAAAAGAGAAAAAGAATAATAGGAAAATTAAACTCTTTCAAATTTACGCAGCCCTCCGGCTGTGGAGGCGAAGGATATGAAATGAAAAGAAAAGAAAGGCCGATAAATCAGCTAGAGAAAAAAAGCAATGAAAATTTACGAACCGGCTGAGTAGCTTGTGAAATAAAGAGAAGCACAGAAAAACAATCAACAAAAAATAAATCCATAAAGATTTGACAAACAATTACTTATATGAAAAAACAAAGAATTTCAAAGATGTAAATTGAAAAGGAAAGCCATTAAATAATAAAAATCGAATTAATTCTATAAAATATTTTTTTCATAAACCCATTCCGCTCCATTTTTAACCCAAAGGGTTGGAAATGGAGCGGGATGCACAACTAACTATTAATCAACGATTTTTTACACATATGTTCGTTTTTCAAATCTTATGAGTACTTTTGTTACTCATAAGATTTCAGTACCCCTAATGCTTGATTCTATTATTACCTCAAAAACCCGCTTGCGGCTATTGATAAAGTTTTTTATCAATGTAGGAACACACGGCCATTTACGTGGCTTGGCGGAGGAATTAGGCGAGTCTACCAATTCAATCAGAAAGGAATTGAACAATCTTGCGGGAGCAGGTTATCTCAATCGTTTAGGTGAAGGCAATAAGATTGATTATTCTGCCAATCCTACCCACCCACTTTTCAAAACTTTACAGTCTATTGTCCGCACCCATCTTGGGTTAGATACTATTTTAACCTCCGTTTTAGAGCGTATGGGGCAGGTAGATCAATTGGTGGTAATAGGAGATTATGCGAGCGGTATAGATTCTGGCACCATCGAAATGATCATTGTAGGAAACGATATTAATCAACAATATCTAGAACAGCTAATACCTAAAGTTCAATCCCTCATCGATAGAAAGGTAAGTTTTCACTTGCAAGAAGAAGCTTGGATAGGCAAAGGGATTGTATTGTATGATAAGATAGAAAACGGGTCGGGCGACAATGAGAAAATGAGTAGAAGGCAGTTAGATAAAGAAGAATTTGAAGTAGAAGAAGTGATGGAAAAGTAGTAGCCCAATTACCAACAGTAATCGGCAAAACTATATTTCAATATATAATAGTAAACTATCAACCATCAAAACCGATGGGACTGAGAGGGGCGAAGCCGTGCCGTCGTGGTGAATGGTCAATGGGCAATGGTGAATAGAGTATGGCGATTTGAAAACTCTTATTAAATTGTAGAGAAAAAATCTCATTAGATAAGAAAGAAGTTGGTCGTATTTTCACCATTCACTATTGACCATTCACAAAAACATTCATCAGTCAAAATCGAATTTTAAATAGGCCCTCGAAAATCAGTTGATTTATCACCAGTAATTGCATAAGCCGCCTCTTTTGGTTCGGTTCCGACGGAGGAGGAATTCACAAAATGGCGCAGCAAATTTTGTGAAAGAAGCAAAAGCAGCGGCGTTGCAGTTACGCAGCCCGCCGGCTGAGGAGGCGAAAAGTATGAGAAAAAAAGATTGAATGAATACTTAGAAAGGGGAATGGTCAATGGATAATTGAAAACTGACATTGAATTATTCGAGTATAAATCACAGTATATTGAGGGTAAACTGCTCGCATTTTGCCAATTCACCAAAACATTACCCTTAATTTAAAAACATCTCAAATAAGTCAGACCTTTACAAAACACCTTATTTTATATAGCATGAAAAAAATTCTATCTACCCTCATAATTCTAATTTTCCTATCTCTGGCGAGCACAATATCTGCTCAAGACATTTTAAAAGGAAAAGATTTAAGCCAGGTGAAAGTAGATCAAATGAGCGATGGCGACATTGCCAAACTGAAAGCACAATTGACTAGTTCAGGCATGCCCATTGAGCAAGCCGAACAGGCTGCCATTGCAAAGGGAATGTCAAAAGCTGAATTTGCTAAATTGAAACTTAGATTAGAAGCAACGGGAGAAGCAACTGGCACTGGCAAATTGAAAACGCCTATTAATAAACCACCTACCAATACTTTAAAAACCAACAATAGCAGCGACTCACTAGATACAGGAAATTATGATGAAGAAAAAAAGGTAAAGCCATTAATTGATCCACTCATTTTTGGATCAGAATTGTTTACTGCCGTTGCACCCAATTTTGAACCCAATATGAAATTGGCTACGCCATTGAATTATGTGTTAGGGCCTGATGATCAGATTCAAGTTTCTGTGTATGGGGTGCAAGAATACAATGGAGAATTGTTGGTGTCTGCAGAAGGAAATATTTTAGTGCCCAACGTTGGACAAATTAAAGTAGCGGGTCTAACGATAGAGGCGGCTACGCAAAAGTTGAAATCGATTATGGGCAATAGTGTTTATTCTTACTTGCGTTCAGGAGGATCTAAATTGTCAGTTACACTAAGTAAGATACGCAGTATTAAGGTTACGGTTATTGGCACCAATCATCCGGGCAATTATAATTTATCTTCTTTAAGTACAGTTTTTAATGCCTTGTATGTAGCAGGCGGACCGTCAGCATTTGGAAGTTTTCGTGAAATAGAATTGGTGAGAAATAATAAGCTGTTTAAGACGATTGATTTGTATCGTTTTTTAATGCATGGCGATCAAACGGATAATATCGGATTGCAAGACAATGATGTGATACGCGTGCCGGCTTATAAAAAAAGAATGGAATTACAGGGGCAGGTAAAGCGGCCGGGTATATTTGAGATTTTGCCAGGGGAAAGTTTTGCTAGCATATTAGATTTTGCTTCGGGCTTTACGGATACAGCTTATCAATCTTCAGTAAAAATATTTCAACGCAATGATAAGGAGCGCAAGGTAGCCGACTTGGAGGCAGTGGAATACAGTAAGTATCAACCACAAACGGGTGATGTAGTAGTGGCTTCTAAAATATTAAATCGTTTTGCCAATCGGGTGCGTATTACAGGGGCAGTATTTAGACCCGATGTGTATGGATTGAGTCAGGGCTTAACTGTGGCGGAACTAATAAGAAAGGCGGATGGATTAAAAGAAGATGCCTTTATAGGGCGTGGACAGATTATTCGTCTGCAGGAAGACTTAACAAGATCTATTATTTCTTTCGATGTCCGCAAGGCTTTGGCGGGTGATGCAGCTAATAATAGTGTATTGCAAAGAGAAGATGAGGTATTGATTAGTTCGGTATTAGATATGCGCGATACATTTAAGGTAACGATTCAGGGAGAGGTAAGGATGCCGGGGCAATATGATTTTGTAGACAAGTTATCTGTAAAAGATTTGATAGTACAAGCAGGAGGCTTTTCTGATGCAGCTTACAAAACGGTTGAGATTGCACGTTTAATAAAAAGGGATTCAATCCAGTTGGGAGATAATGGGGCTAGTTTGATCCTTATTGCAAGCATTGATGGTCAGGGCGAGCTTAATTCAGCTGCTGCTAACAATATTGTTTTACAACCATTTGATGTAATTACGGTAAGGCGGAAGGCGGGATATGTTTTACCTGAATCGGTCAGCATTATGGGGCAGGTGCAATACGCTGGACCTTATGTATTAAGCAATCGCAATGAAAGAGTGAGTGAGTTATTAAAAAGGGCAGGAGGCTTAACGCCGGATGCTTATGCAGAAGGAGCATTTATTAAAAGATATAAAACGGATCAAGAAAAATTAAAAGCACAGGAGACAGCAAAAAAGTTGAAGAAGGCGGTGAAGGATTCAACTGGAGCGGATGACATCACAGAGGAAATTCTGCAAGAATTTGACAAGGTTTCGATTGATTTAGCAAAAATTATAAAAAATCCGGGTGGAGTGAATGATTTGATATTGCATCCTAAAGACGAATTATATATTCCAAAGTTTGAGGGGCAAATTAAAATCAGTGGCGAAGTATTATTGTCCACTCAGGTGCCCTATGAAGAAGGAAAAAGTTTTGTAAATTATATCAGTGCTGCTGGTGGCTATAGTCCATCTGCACTTAAAAAAAGGGCCTACATCGTATACGCCAATGGAAGAGCGGCCAGAACGCGTAGTTATTTCTTTGTAAGGTCCTATCCAAAAGTAAAGCCGGGCAGTGAAATTGTGGTACCGAAAGCATCCGATAAGAAAACATCGAGCACTGCAGAGATAGTAGGTCTCACCAGTGGATTGGTAAGTTTAGCTGGGGTGGTGATTGCGATATTGAAGTTGTAAGAATAATTGACGAGTTATTTAGATGTCTGATTTTTCGATGTCTGATGTCTGATTTTTTTATTTTTTTATACTTGACACCTATCAAGTAATATAGAATGAAAATTGATAATCAAATTAGATGTCTGATTTTTATATTTGACAGATAAATAGTAATATTTCAAAAAATAATAATGGTTGTCCATAAAAAAATCATACATCAGACATCATACATCAGACATATAAATCAGACATATAAATCATAAATAAAAATGACTGACCCAAACATATCTCCTATAGCTGCTGAAGATGAAATCAGCCTTAAAGAACTTCTCATCAAATTAAAGGAATGGTTTACCTATCTATTATCCAAATGGATGATTATTGGATTAGCAGGAATCCTCGGCGCTAGCATTGGCTTGGCATATGCACTAAAAGATAAGCCTGTTTATACAGCCACTTTATCATTTGTATTGGAAGATGAAAAATCGGGCGGTGGAGGATTGAGTGGTGCATTGGGACTAGCTAGTCAGTTTGGGATTGATATGGGTGGAAGTGCGGGGGGGATCTTTTCAGGGACTAATTTATTAGAATTATTTAAGTCTCGCCGGATGGTAGAGCAAACCTTATTGAAGCCAGTTGCCGTGAATGGAAAAACTGTCTCCTATGCCGAATGGTATATTCAAAATGCGCAATGGCGAAAGGCTTGGGCAAAGAAAGAAGGGTATGAAAGTATCCAGTTTTTACCCAATGCAGACAGAGATAAGTTCACAAGAGTGCAGGATAGTATTATGGGAGTAATGTATGCCGATTTGTCTAAAAACGGATTAGTAGTTTCTCAAAAGGATAAAAAAATTTCTATTATCAGCGTGGAGGTAAAATCAATGGATGAGCTTTTTGCAAAATCTTTTACAGAAGCGATTGCAAAGGAGGTATCGGATTTTTATGTGCAGACGAAGAGTAAAAAGGCCAATTTGAATATGGCAATTTTGGAAAGGCAGACAGATTCTATCAGGCAAGAGTTAAATGGAGCGATTACTGGAGTAGCGGTTGCCAATGACAATACCTTTGGCCTTAATCCAGCATTGAATGTTCAACGAGTACCTTCTGCCCGCAGACAGGTAGATGTGCAGGCTAACACCGCAATACTTACCGTACTAGTTCAGCAAACCGAAATGGCCAAGGTTACCTTGCGAAAGGAAACACCATTGATACAAGTTATTGACCGGCCGATACTGCCGTTAAAAAAGGAAAAATTTGGCAAGGCTAAGGGTATTAAGTTAGGAGGTTTTTTGGCAGGGTTTTTAATGGTGCTGGGGTTGGTGTTTAGAAAGTTGATTAGGGGGATTTTAGTATAAGATTATACAAATATTTAATTACTTCAGCTAATCTAGCGGTTCTATGGAGTTTTTTTGAAGCGAGAATTTTGTAATTAAAATGTAGAAATCATATAAAATTGAAATTCTAAGCTGAGTGAAAAGGGGGAACGAGGCGATGATAAAAATATTAGTGTGGTCCACACTAATATTTAATATCCGAAGATAATCACAAAACATTAATAAGCTGATAATCAATTGCTTTATATGTTTAATTTTTTGTTTATAGGTTGTTGAAAAATATTGAAAAATACGCTGTATGTGCTCATTTACGAACTTTATTTTAAAAAATAATATACATGAAAAAAGCAATTATTACAGGAATTACTGGTCAAGACGGAGCGTATTTAGCTGAGTTTTTATTGAACAAAGGTTACGAAGTACATGGTATCAAAAGAAGGTCTTCGCTGTTTAATACGCAGAGAATCGACCATATCTACGAGGACCCTCATACACCTCATAGACACCTCCATTTGCATTACGGTGACTTAACTGATAGTACCAACTTAATTAGAATTATTCAAGAAGTTCAGCCAGATGAGATCTATAACTTGGCAGCAATGAGTCATGTACATGTAAGCTTTGAAGAACCTGAATATACAGCGAATGCTGATGGAATTGGCACCCTTAGAATTTTAGAGGCAGTTCGATTATTGGGCTTAATAAAGAAAACAAAAATATACCAAGCATCTACTTCTGAATTGTATGGTTTAGTACAAGCAGTTCCTCAATCTGAAACTACGCCATTCTATCCACGTTCACCATATGCTGTTGCAAAACTATATGCATATTGGATTACTGTAAACTATAGAGAAGCTTATAATATGTATGCTTGTAATGGTATTTTGTTTAATCACGAGTCACCACAAAGAGGGGAAACTTTTGTAACAAGAAAAATCACAAGAGCAACTGCAAAAATTGCTTTAGGAATGGACAATTGTTTATACTTGGGAAATTTAGATGCCAAAAGAGACTGGGGACATGCAAAGGATTACATAGAAGGAATGTATTTGATATTGCAACAAGAAAAACCGGAAGACTTTGTTTTAGCAACAGGGATCACTACAACCATTCGTGATTTTGTAAAAATGAGTTTTGCAGAGTTAGGAATTGAATTAGGATTTAGAGGAAAGGATGAAGCAGAAGAGGGTTATGTTTTAAAAAATAATGGTGAATATAAATTGGAAGAAGACAAAGTGGTCGTTAAAGTAGACTCAAAATACTACCGACCAACCGAGGTTGATTTATTAATTGGAGACCCTACAAAAGCAAAGACTCAATTAGGTTGGAAACCTAAATATGATTTAGCAGCGCTAGTAAAAGAAATGGTTTCAAGTGATGTTTCTTTATTTAAGAAGGAATTGTATATTAAAAAAAGTGGATTATAAGCATGGAACAAACTGCTAAAATATATATTGCTGGACATAGAGGAATGGTTGGTTCTGGTTTAGAACGTAAATTAAGAAATGAAGGTTATAACAATATTGTTACAAGAACATCTAGCGACATAGATTTAAGAAATCAACAAGCAGTTAATGATTTTTTTGAAAAAGAAAAGCCTTCTTATGTAATACTAGCTGCTGCTAAAGTAGGTGGTATACACGCTAATAATACTTACAGAGCAGAATTCATTTATGACAACTTGATGATAGAAGCAAATATTATTCATGCAGCATATCTGAATAAAGTTACAAAATTGTTGTTTTTAGGCTCCTCATGTATTTATCCTAAAATGGCGCCACAGCCATTAAAAGAAGAATACTTATTAAGTGGTTATTTGGAGCCAACTAATCAACCTTATGCAATTGCTAAAATAGCTGGCATTGAAATGTGTGATAGCTATAGAGCACAGCATGGTTGTAATTTTATCTCTGCAATGCCTACTAATTTGTATGGCACAAATGATAATTATCATCCCGAAAATTCACATGTTTTCCCTGCGCTTATTAGAAGGATTGTTCTAGCAAAAAAGAACAAAGAGTCTACAGTAACTGTTTGGGGAACTGGTAAACCTAAAAGGGAGTTTTTGCATGTTGATGATTTAACAGACGCTTGCTATTTCTTATTACAGAACTATAATGAACAGGGAGTAATCAATATAGGCTGCGGTAAAGATATTTCTATAAAAGAATTATCAGAATTGATTGTTTCAGAAGTTGGATACAAAGGGCAGCTTGTATTTGATACAACAAAGCCTGATGGAACTCCTAGAAAGTTAATAGATACTATCAAAATTAACAATCTTGGCTGGCACCCTATAATTGATTTAAAAAAAGGATTAATAAAGACAATAAAAGAAGTAAATGGTCTATTAAATACTGAATAAAAATAAAATCAGAATCATTGGGCTTGGCTATGTTGGTTTACCTTTGGCAGTTGAATTTGTAAAAAAATTAGTTGTAGGGTTTGATATATATACTACTAAAATAAATGAATTGAATAATTATTTTATTATGGCAAAGAAGTAATATTTTTGAATAAAAATCTTATTAAATGGTTTAGTTCATTTTTGACGGCTATAAAAAAAACACTAAATCCCGTAGTTTTAGAAAAGATTAAGAGTGGAAAAATCTAACATTGATAGAAGCTGGTCTCTTTTCTTAGATCGTGATGGGGTAATTAATGAGAAAATAGAAAGTGACTATGTTAAGCGATGGGAAGAATTCAGATTTATACCTGGCAGTATAGCAGCGATTGCTAGCTTGTCAACTATATTCTCTTTTATTGGAATAGTTACCAATCAGAGAGGAGTTGGTCTTGGTTTAATGAAAGAGTTCGACCTTAAGGATATACATTTAAATATGCATCTGGCTATACAAAAACGTGGAGGCAGGATTGATGAAATATTTTATTGTGCTGATGTTAATTATGATTCGAATAATCGTAAACCTAAAACTGGGATGGCTTTACAAGCCAAAAATAAATTTCCAAAAATTGATTTTACAAAATCAATTATGGTAGGCGATCAATTAAGCGATATGGAATTTGGCAGAAACGCAGGGATGGTTAATATTTTTTTAGGGTTATCTGACATTAAAGTAGATTTACCATCTTCTTTGATCGATTATAAATTTGAAAACTTATTCGATTTTTCATTGGCATTACCAAGTTTGCCTATAGCTCAGTGTTCTAAAAAATAGAGTGTAAAAAATAAATCATTCTAATGAGAAAGTTACAGGTGTCTAAGTTGATAATATTTTTCTTGCTGAATTCATTCATGATAATTTAATTGATTTGAAATTAATATTATGTATTTAACATTTTTGAGTTGAGTAAAAAAAATATTTTTATTGTATTCTTTATCTATTTATCAAAAAAAGGGGTATGGCCATAAGGGTTTTAAAAAAGGATTTATCATTAAACAAAATGAATTCAAAAAAAATTGCAATCATAGGTTTAGGTTATGTTGGGCTGCCGCTCGCAATTGAATTTGGGAAAAAATACAATGTCCTGGGTTTTGATATTGATAATATCCGAGTAGCCGAATTAGATAATGGTATAGATCGTACAAATGAAGCTGATTTAAACAGTATGCAACAAGCTATTAAAGGAACCACAGGGGCTGGTTTGAGCTTTTCTTCTAATGGCAAAGATTTAAACACTTGCAATATTTTTATTGTAACTGTCCCTACTCCCATTGATCAGTTTAAAAAACCAGATCTATCCCCTTTGTTAAAAGCTACTACCATGCTAGGGAAAATATTAAAAAGAGGAGATATTGTAATTTATGAATCTACAGTTTATCCCGGCTGTACAGAAGAGGATTGTGTGCCAGTTTTAGAAAAAACAAGTGGTTTAACATTTAATCAAGATTTTTACTGTGGCTATTCTCCAGAAAGAATTAACCCGGGTGATAAAGTGAATACCTTAACTAAAATTAAAAAAGTCACTTCGGGCTCGACACCAGCCATTTCAGAAGAAATAAACGAATTGTATCAAAGTATTATAACCGCAGGTACGCATTTGGCCCCAAGTATAAAAGTTGCGGAAGCTAGTAAAGTTATAGAGAACGCCCAACGCGATGTCAATATTTCTTTTGTAAATGAATTAGCTTTAATTTTTGATCGAATGAATATTGATACTCATGAAGTATTAGCAGCAGCTGGGACCAAATGGAATTTTTTACAATACAAACCAGGTCTAGTTGGCGGGCATTGCATTGGAGTTGATCCATATTATTTAGCTCATAAAGCAGAAAGTTTAGGTTATTATCCTCAAGTAATTTTAAGTGGAAGAAGAGTAAATGACAATATGGGTATTTTTGTAGCAAACAAAGTAGTAAAATTAATGCTTCAGAAAAATATAAATATTAAAAAGGCACGGGTATTAATTCTTGGTGTAACATTTAAAGAAAATTGCAGTGATATACGTAATTCAAAAGTGGTTGATATTTATAACGAGTTAAATAAATTTTCAATCAATGTTGAGGTTTTTGATCCCTATGCAGACAAAAATGATGTTTTAAAGGAGTACAAAATTGAATTAATTAGTAAATTTAAAAAATATGATTCGATTATTTTAGCTGTAAGCCATAATGAATTTTTAAACGTTGATTATAATTCAATAAAAAAAGGGAAGTCTATAATATTTGATACAAAATCGTTTTTACCCCAAACCTTAATTGATTCAAGACTTTAATCCATCCTTTAAAATAAAATGAAAAATGAAAGAAATATTTAACAATTATAAAACTAGCATAAACAACTTACTAGCTGGTGAAAAAATAATTCAAATAGAGTTATTATCAAAATCACTATTAAATGTATGGAAAAATAAAAAACAGGTATTCATTTGTGGTAATGGCGGTAGTGCGGGCAATGCCATACATCTTGCCAATGATTTTAATTATGGTATTGATAAAAAAAGTGGAGTAGGTCTTCGTATTGACGCATTGCCTGCCAACCAATCGATTATTACCTGTATTGCCAACGATGAAGGATACGAATATATCTTTTCCCAACAATTGAAAGCGAAAGCACAGGCCGGTGATGTTCTTATTGTTCTTTCAGGAAGCGGCAATTCTCCTAATGTTGTTAAAGCATTGGAAGTAGCTAACCAGATGGGTTTGAAAACATTTGCGGTACTTGGGTTTTCTGGCGGTAAATGCAAAGAGCTTGCACAGGTCCCTATTCACTTCGCAATAGATGATATGCAGATCTCTGAAGATCTGCAAACGATAGTAGGACATATGTGTATGAAATGGTTATACGCAAACAAAATTAATTCTGATAAATAATGGCCAATAAGTTTCTTGTAATAGGAAGTAATTCATTCTCAGGATCTCATTTTGTCAATGAATTATTGCAAAAAGGAGAGGAGGTGATTGGTGTTAGCAGGTCTGTGCAACCGGAAAATGTTTTCTTGCCTTACACATGGTCAGGCTACCCGGGCAAATTCTCTTTCAGGGCAATTGATCTCAATCATCAGTTAACGGAATTGATGGATCTGATCAATGGTTTCAAACCGGAATATGTTGTGAATTTTGCGGCACAGGGTATGGTGGCACAAAGCTGGTTATATCCTGAACACTGGTATCAGACTAATGTGGTTGCCGAGGTTAAATTTCATGACAAGCTGCGTAAGTGCGCATTTCTAAAAAAATATGTGCATGTTACAACACCTGAAGCTTATGGAAGTACGGATGGCTGGCAAAAGGAACATTTTAATTTTGCACCAAGTACACCCTATGCCGTATCACGTGCCGCATGCGACCTGCACCTGATGAGTTTTTTTAAATCGTATAAATTCCCGGTGGTATTTACCCGTGCCGCGAACGTATATGGTCCTGGGCAACAGTTATACAGGATCATTCCAAGAACAATGTTATTTGCAAGACTTGGAATAAAGCTGCCATTACATGGAGGAGGGCATAGTATAAGGTCTTTTATTCATATCAAAGATGTGGCTGATGCTACTTATAGAATCGCGTTGAATGGTGTTGCGGGTGACACCTACCATATTTCAACAAGGGATTCTGTTTCTATACGAAATGTTGTGGAACAGATCTGTGACATGATTGGACTTAGGTTTTCTGATGCGGTAGATGTAGCGGAAGAAAGATTAGGGAAAGACCAGGCCTATTTACTTGAAAGTTCCCATTTGCGTAATACGTTAGGCTGGGAGGATGAGATATCACTCACGCAGGGGTTGACTGATACATTGCAATGGGTGGATCAACACCTGGAAACTTTACAAACATTACCAAACGATTATATACATAAACCTTAAAAAAAACAAATGAAAATACTAGTTACAGGTGGATGTGGTTACGTAGGAACCGTTCTAACAGAAACCTTATTAAAAGAGGGACACCAAGTAATTTCCTTTGATACGCAATGGTTCGGTAATCACCTGACTGCCCATCCAAACCTGGTGAATATTAATGGCGATATAAGAAATATTGATTCAATACCTTTTAAAGGAGTAGAAGTAATTATTCATCTTGCCAATATTGCGAATGATCCGGCAGTGGAACTTAATCCAACACTTTCATGGGAAGTGAATGTATTGGCTGCACAGCAGCTTGCCGATCGCGCAGTTCGCTTTGGAGTTAAACAATTTATATATGCCAGTTCCGGAAGTGTGTATGGTGTAAAAGATGAACCCCAGGTTACCGAAGATCTTCCCTTGGTTCCTATCTCTGTTTACAATAAAACAAAAATGGTAGCCGAAAGAGTATTATTAAGTTATCAGGATCAAATGCAGGTTCATTGTATCCGGCCTGCTACGGTCTGCGGTGTCTCACCACGTATGCGCCTTGACGTTAGTGTGAACATGCTTTCTTTCCAGGCATTAAAAAACAAAAAAATAACTGTTTACGGCGGTGATCAGACGAGACCTAATATTCACATGAAAGATATGATACGTGTATATCAGCATTTTATCCAAAATCCTTCTATTGTTTCAGGTTGTTATAATGCGGGTTTTGAAAATATATCCATCCTCGAGATATCAGAAAGAGTAAAGAAAAAAGTAAATGCTGAAGTGATTGTTTCTGAATCAAATGATCCACGTTCGTATAGGCAGAATTCTGATAAACTGCTGGCAACCGGATTTAAACAGCAGTATGGTGTAGATGATGCAATCGATGAGATCATTGAATTGCATAAGTCAGGAAAACTCATTGAAACTGATCAATGTTTCACAGTAAAATGGATGAAATACCTGAATCTCGCGCAATAGTAACCACAGTTTTACGTTGATAATTTAATACCACTAGCATGAGTTCTATAGAAGACATCCAGCAAAGATCCAGAACACTTCGCAGCAGGATCATCGAAACATCACACAAAGCAAGCATGCCTCATCTTGGATCATGTCTTTCCTGTGTTGATATTCTATCCACCCTATATTTTTCAGTTCTTAAGATAGACCCCAAAGATCACAAATCTCCTTTACGGGATAGGTTCATCTTAAGTAAAGGGCATGGAGCGCCTGCTTTGTTTCAGGTGCTGGCCATGAGGGGATTTTATCCTGAATCATGGCTGGATAACTATGGGGAAGATGGAGGAATATTTGCCGAGCATCCGCCAACACCATGTTATCTCGCGGGTATTGAAGCGGCTACCGGTTCTTTAGGGCATGGACTTCCGATGGGATTGGGTATGGCATTGGCCGCAAGAATATTAAACCAGCAGTACAATGTATATGCATTGCTGAGCGATGGCGAATGTAACGAGGGTTCTATCTGGGAAGCAGCGATGTTTGCCGGGGGGAAAAAAATAAGCAACTTATGTGTGATTATTGACTTTAATAAATGGCAGGCAACTGACAGGAGCCAGGATGTTCTGGCGCTTGATCCGCTGGCTGATAAATGGAAAGCCTTTGGATGGGATACGGTTGAAGTAGATGGACATGATATTTATCAGTTACAAAAGGCTTTCAGCAACTTTCCTTCCAAAACCGGTAAGCCAATGGCCATTATTGCCCATACCATAAAAGGTAAAGGCGTTTCATTTATGGAAGATGATAATAACTGGCATTACAGGATACCAAATGAAGAAGAAGTGAAAAAATCTAAAATGGAATTAGGCATAAATCAATAGTATGAGAAATTCGTTTGCAGATGAAATAACGCAGCTTGCCAAAGAAGATAAACGGATTGTTCTTTTATCGGGAGACATTGGTAACAAACTGTTTGATAAGTTTAAAGAAGTCGATCCCGCCCGCTTTCATAATTGCGGTATCGCTGAAGCTAATATGATGAGCGTGGCCGCGGGGCTTGCTATGTCAGGACTGCGTTCAATTGTTTATACCATTACCCCATTTACAACCACACGTTGCTTTGAGCAGATTCGTGTTGATGTTTGTTATCATGAAGCACCTGTTATTATAGTAGGTACAGGTGCCGGTCTTTCTTACGCTGATCTTGGTCCCACGCATCACTCTCTAGAAGATCTAGCCATTCTCAGAACGCTACCGGGAATGCGCGTTATGGCACCATGCGATGCAGTTGAATTGCGTCTTGCTTTAAGAGAAGCATTAAAAGGTAACTCACCTGTATACATCCGTATCGGAAAAAAAGGTGAACCGAAGATTCATAACACAACACCTGATTTCATTATAGGTAAAAGCATCACGTTACGTGAAGGTTCAGATGTTGCTATTGTATGTGCCGGAACGATAATGACTGAAGCACTTGCTGCGGCTGATCTTTTGCATGTAGAGGGTATATCAGCAGAAGTTGTAAGCATGCATACCATCAAACCATTAGACGATGCATACCTTGTCAAGGTGGCAGGCAAATGCAAACTTCTGGCAACAATAGAAGAACATGGTGTAATCGGCGGGCTCGGCAGTGCGGTAGCCGAATGGAGATCCGAAACCAATTCCCCGATCCCTCAAATATGTTTTGGCACACCGGATGAATTTATGCATGAAGTGGGTTCACAGGAATATGCACGAAAAAAATATGGGCTGAAAGCAGGCAATATCGCTTCTGTAATTACTGAACGATATAAATCATTATAACTAAGATGCTTATCGGACTTGATTTTGATAACACAATTGTAAGCTACGACTCCCTTTTTCATAAAGTTGCACTTGAGCAGGACGTAATATCTCATACAATTCCGGTAAATAAGATTGCGGTTCGTAATCATCTCAGAAGTATTAACAAAGAAGATAAATGGACCGAAATGCAGGGTCATGTATACGGCAAAAGGATGAACGAGGCACAAGCTTATGCGGGTGCGATAGAATTTATTGACAGGGCGAAACAACTTGGTCATTCACTTTGTATCATCAGTCATAAAACACAGTATCCTTTTTTAGGACCCCAGTATGATCTTCATAAAGCGGCTATTGGTTGGATCGATCAGCACCTGGTAATGAATGATAAAGCATTATTCTCAAAGGTTGATTATTTTTTCGAACTTACCAAAGATGATAAAGTAAACCGGATCGCATCCATGGGATGCGATATATATATTGATGACCTACCTGAAATATTGTTGAACCCACTTTTTCCAGCGGATTGCACAAGAGTATTATTTGATCCTGAACGGCACCATGCGACGAGCATCGAGGGAGAAATCAGGGTAGTGAATTCCTGGAAGCAAATTGAGAAGGAGCTTTTATAATGAACGAAACGGCTGACCTACATAAAGATATTACGGCCCTCTTACACGAAGCGGGAGATTACAGAATAGTCTCTTCTATAGAACAATCTAAAAGAATCGGGAATAACCGTACGTATCTTATTAACGTAGGCGGAACAAAGTATTTTGCAAAACATTTTTTTCAAGATAAAGATGATCAGCGCGACCGTTTTCATGCAGAGCAGTCTTTTATCAGTTATGCGGAAAAAGTATCGCCGGGTTTTACACCACGTATCCTTTCGGTAAACGCTTTACAAAAACTGGTATTATACGAATTTATAAAAGGTAAACCGCTGCAAAAAGGCGAGATCACGGGAAAAGAAGTAGCGCAAGCGGCTCTCTTTTTTGGAAAACTCAATCAAAGATCTTTTTCTGATGCAGCCTACCACCTGCCGAAAGCTTCAGAAGCCTGTTTCTCAATAAACGATCATATCTCATTGATCCATCACCGGATTGAACAACTCGAATCAATACCTACTGAACCTGATGAGAACAGGCAGGCTTTACAAACCATACAGGTCATTCGCAACAACTGGAATAAACTCACAAAGAGTATTCATGCCCAGTGCCTGCTGCATCACCTTAGTACAGACGAAGATCTTGAAGAAAAATATAGGATATTATCCCCATCTGATTTTGGCTTCCACAATGCTTTGGTGAAAGAAGATGGCAATATTGTTTTTTTAGATTTTGAATACTCCGGATGGGATGATCCGGCAAAAATGATCGGTGATTTTTTTGGACAGATACAGGTTCCCGTACCTCGGGAATACTTTGCCGGTTTTATGAACCAGGCTCTGTCGGGTCTGCTAGGTGAGGAGCAACTTACCAAAAGAGCGGAGATAATGAGCCCGGCATTCCAGATCAAATGGGCCTGTATCGCATTGAATGTTTTTTTACCCGTACATCTTGCCCGAAGAAAATTTGCCTCTCCGCAACTTGATGTAAAAGAATTGAAACGCGGGCAATTGGTAAAGGCAGAGGCCATTTTAAAAAATTTTCAAACATATATAGATGGCATACACTGATTTTTTATCTGTTGTACACAAAAGTACGCATCGTGATTACCTTGCACGTGTGAATGACCCTGAGTTTCCAAAAGAAAAGGCAGCTGAATTCGCGAAAAAATGGGATTTTGATTATTGGGATGGCGATCGTCGCATCAACTATGGAGGTTACAAATACATGGAAGGAAGGTGGGAGAAAGTTGCTAAGGTAATGGCGGATCATTATGGTTTGAAAGCCGGCGATAAAGTACTCGATATTGGTTGTGGTAAAGGATTTTTAATGTTCGATTTCACCAAAGTGGTTCCAGGTATTGATATGTTTGGCATAGATATATCAGCGTATGCCATTGCCAATGCAAAAGAAGAAGTTCGCGACCGTATTATAGAAGGTAACGCTACCTCACTGCCTTATGAAGATCAATCATTTGACTTTGTTTATTCATTGAATACATTTCATAATCTTGCCTGTTACGATCTTGATAAAGCACTCCGCGAAATGGAAAGGGTTGGTAAGAAAAACAAGTACCTTTGCATGGAATCTTACCGGAATGAAACCGAAAAAACGAATCTTCTTTATTGGCAGGTCACCTGCGAAGCTTTTAATTCACCTGAAGAATGGGATTGGTGGTTTCAGCAAACAGGTTATACGGGAGATCATTCTTTTATCTATTTTGAATAATTAATCATACGAATGTCAACAAACGAATTGCCAGGAAAGATCAAGGCGGCCATATTGGTAGAACAGAAGAAGCCGCTTGTTATTGCAGAGATCGAAGCCCCAAAAGAATTGGCTGTGGGCCAGGTAATGGTTAAGATACATTTCAGCGGCATCTGTGGTTCGCAGCTTGGTGAAATTGATGGCGCAAAAGGTGAGGATAAATACCTGCCACATTTATTAGGACATGAAGCCTCAGGAACAGTGATCAGTATTGGCCCGGGAGTAAGACAGGTGAAACCCGGACAAAAAGTTGTACTTCATTGGCGCAAAGGCGCGGGCATTGAAAGTGAACTACCGCATTATATGTGGGATGGTAAAAAAGTAAATGCAGGATGTGTGACTACCTTTAGTGATTACAGCATTGTTTCAGAAAACAGGCTAACGGTAATACCGGAAGAAAGTAACCTTGAAGTGGCTGCCTTGTTCGGATGTGCGGTAACCACTGGGTTTGGTGTGGTTGAGAACAATGCTAAATTACGTATTGGTGAATCTGTGGTGGTATTTGGCGCAGGAGGGATCGGGTTGAATGTGATACAGGCAGCGGCTATGGTATCCGCTTACCCAATCATTGCTGTGGACATTTATTATAACAGGCTTGAACTTGCAAAACAAATGGGTGCCACACATACCATCAACAGTGCAACAACAGATGCAACTGCAGCAATTGAAGAAATTATGCAACAATCTAAGGTTGATGTATTTATTGATAATACGGGTGCGCCGGCTATTATTCAACTCGGTTATGGCATTACCAAACCACATGGTAGAATTATATTGGTAGGCGTTCCTAAGGCAGGAAATAACATCAGTATATTTTCTCTCCCGCTTCATTTTGGAAAAATCCTTACAGGATCGCAGGGCGGCAATTGCCAGCCAAATGAGGATATACCGCGGTTATTCAACCTGTTCAACCAGGATAAAATGAAATTGAAAGAACTGATTACGAATAGTTATAGTCTTGATGAAGTAAATACTGCTATTTTCGCTATGCGCAACGGAACCATTCAGGGAAGATGTATGATCCGGATGTAGTGAACACCAACAATAAAAAAAATGAATTGCAAATCTTGTAATACCAACGCCGTCGTTTCAAAACTTAATCTTGGCGAACAACCACCAAGCAATCGTTACCAGGCAAATGCCGGTAGGGAAACAGATACACATACACTCGAATTAGGTATCTGCATCAATTGCGGGCTTATACAACTTTTACACCCCATGCCTGTTAGCATGGTTCGCTCAAGGTTCAATTGGATAAAGTATAATGAACCAGAATTTCATCTTGATAACCTAGTCGAAGAACTAATCAAACTTGAGGACCTTACTGTTGATAGCAAAATAGTTGGCCTTACCTATAAGGATGATACTACTCTCGAGAGGTTTGAAAAGAAAGGTTTCCGCAACCTGCATAGCATGCAATTACCCGAAAGAAATGACAGTCCCGTTCATTTTAATGGATTAGAAACCATACAGCAGATCGTTACCGATGGTAAAGATTTCGGGCTCGATACAAACATCGATTTATTGTTGGTACGTCATGTACTCGAACATGCACATAACCTTACTGCATTTCTCAAGAATATTGCCAAAAATGTAAAAGAGGGTGGATACCTGGTATTCGAGATACCGGATAGTAAAAAATTCCTTCAGAATAAGAATTACTGTTTTGTTTGGGAAGAGCATATTGTATACTTTACTGATACAACACTCCGATCATTCTTTGAAAGAAACGGATTTGAAGTGATTATCATGTTCCGTTACGAAGCGTCACTGGAAGATTCACTGGTGGCGCTGATCAGAAACACCAAAAAAGAAACCGATGATGTTACTAGAATAGTTTTAAACAAAGAATTGAAGGCCATGGATACATTTTCGAATGCATACCCTGCGGTAAAAGCGATCCACAAGGAATTTTTGCAAACCGCATATAATGCAGGTAAAAAAATAGCGGTCTTTGGTGCGGGTCATCTTGCCGCTAAATACATTAACCTGTTTGAATTAAAAGATCTTATTTCCAATGTTATCGATGATTCAAAAGACAAAGAGAAACTGCATATGCCTGGCTCTTTAGTAGCTATTAAAAATTCATACGCGTTAGCTCAAACAGATATTTGCCTGCTTGCACTTAGTCCTGAGAGCCAGGAAAAAGTATTAGGCTTGAAAAGAAATATGATCAAACCAGGTGGTCAATTTTATTCTGTGTTTGACAACTCATTAACCAGAATTTAAAAATCAATAAACATTATGCGTCATTCATTAATTGTTGGAGGAAGTAAGGGACTCGGTAGAGCAGTTGCTCAAAAAATGATTTCAAGAGGAGATAAGGTTTCTGTGATCTCCAGAAGTACCCCTGCAAACAAAATAGCTGAAGTAGATTATTTTGAAGCAGATATCGCGGATGCCTCTAGCTTGACAATGGCAATGAATAAAGTTGCTGAAGCAGGTACTATTAATTACCTGGTGTTTTGTCAGCGGTTCAGGGGCCAGGGAGATTCATGGTTTGGTGAGATAGATGTGAGCATCTCCGCATCCCGCACTATGATCGATTATTTCCAGGATAAATTTTCTACAGAAGATAATTCTATTGTATTTGTAAGTTCTGTTTTTGGAGAATACGTAGGTGAAGGACAGGCATTGAGTTACCATCTTGGAAAAGCGGGTATGAATTCATTAATGCGTTTTTATGCAGTAAGTCTTGGTAAAAAAGGTATTCGGACAAATGCGGTAACACCATTTACTTTTATCAAAGACGAGTCAAAAGATTTTTATAACAGCCAGACCGAGCTTTTGAATATGTACAAGGAGATTGTTCCATTAAACAGGATAGGTTCGGCTGATGAGATTGGTGATGTGATTCTCTTCTTCTGTAGTGAAAAATCCCGGTATGTGAATGGTCAGAATATTTATATTGATGGAGGTTTATCGCTTGTATGGCCGGAATCAATTGCTAAATCAATTAAAAAAATATAAGAATGACGGAAGCGGTTATTAAAAAAGAGAATTGCAGGTTGTGTAACTCGGAAAATATGTTGCTGGTAGTTAATATAAATCCATCCCCTATTGCCGATGCTTATGTAAAAAAAGAACAGCTGAATGAAACACAGGACCTATATCCATTGGATCTTTACTTATGTAAAGAATGTGGCCATATTCAGAATGCATATGTAGTTAACCCCGATCTTCTTTTCAGGGATTATACATTTTTTACTTCCAACTTTAAGGGTCTTGTAGAACATTTTAAAATATACGCGGATGATATCACCAGTTCATTTGATTTTAAAGAGGGCAACTTAGCTGTTGAGATTGGCAGCAACGACGGCACCTTCCTGCTTAACCTAAAAGAAAAGGGCATGAAAGTGCTTGGCGTGGACCCAGCCATTGATGCGGTGAACCTCGCCAATGAAAGAGGCGCTAAAACATTGCCCGATTATTTCACAGACGATATGGCACAAAAGATCGTAGCTGAAAATGGTAAAGCAGCATTGGTAATAGCCAACAATGTTTTTGCGCATAGTGATAACCTGATCGATATTATCAGTGGCATCGAAAAATTATTGGATAAAGATGGCATTTTTATTTTTGAAGTATCCTATCTCGCAGATATTGTTGACCGCTTTCTTTTTGACACGGTTTATCACGAACACGTTTCTTACCATTCCATCAACCCACTGCAAAAGGCATTTGCGCGCAAAGGACTTGAGATTTTTGATATTATCCGTAACAAATCAAAAGGTGGTTCGATCCGTTGCTTTGTAAAAAGAACCTCATCTGAAAAACATACTACTCAGCCGGTTGTCCAGGAATATATACAAAATGAGATCCAGAGGGGTCTTGATAAAAAGGAGCTGTTCCTAAAATATAATGATGATATTCTGCAGAAGAAAAAAGAAGTATTAACCCTTATCGACCAATTGCTGGCCGAAGGAAAAAAAATCGTAGGTTATGGCGCATCCACCACTGTTACCACATTGATGTGGCATTTTGAACTCACAGAAAGGTTGATGTTCCTGGTAGACGATAATAAGATCAAGCAATATTTATTCAGTCCAAACAATCACCTCGAAGTTTTGCCGTCCAGTGAACTGGTTAATCGCAACATCGATTATGTAGTGATAATGGCATGGAACTACGCAGAACCGATTATGGCGAATAACAAAGCCTTCGCAGATAAAGGTGGGAAATTCATTATACCGCTTCCTGAATTAAAAGTTATCTAAAAAATGAAACCGAATGCCCGAATTAGAAAATAATCACAAACGAGCCATCAGGTATGCTATTTATGAGAACGGTATATCTCATGTAAAAGGAGATGAGATAGACATTGGAAAAAAGTTTGCCCAATCGCTGGAAACGAAAAGATCGCGTATTTGTTTTCATCGCAATAGTAATGATTCCATACATGAGATGATGATAACTTTCCATAAAGACACTTATGTAAGACCCCATAAACATTTTTCTAAAACCGAATCTTACCTAGTTATCGACGGAGAGGTAGAGATTGTTTTTTTTGATGATGAAGGCTGTATCAAGAAAAGAGTACCCATGGGTAACTATGCAAGTGGTAAAGATTTTTACCTTAAATCTATTTCCGAAGAATGGCACACAGTGTTGATAAAAACTGATTTCGCAACGATACTAGAAATTACCAATGGCCCTTTTGTAGCCAACGATTGTCTTTTCGCCGAGTGGGCACCCAAACCTACAGATACAATAAGGGCAAAAGCATATAAACAGAGCTTACTATAAAAATTTATTTTTCTACTTTTTTAAATATTAAATAACAAAACATGAATTTGAACATTCAAAACAAATTGGCATTGGTTACTGGGGCCGGTCAGAGTATAGGACGTGAGATAGCTATTTCATTGGCCAAAGAAGGCGTTAAGGTAATTTTAGCAGGCCGCACTTTAGAAAAACTTGAAAACGTAAACAAAGAACTCGAAATACCGGGTTATTTGTATGCGGCAGACCTGATGGAGGAAAATGCAGTAGCGGATATGATCAAACACATACAATCTCAATATGGGCAGCCCGATATCCTTGTTCATAACCTCGGAGGCTCTTTTGGCGTACCCGCATTGGCTTCAACCGCTGAATGGCAAAAGGTTTGGTATTTTAATGTGGGTATTGCTCATGAAATAAATCTCGCATTTATTCCTTCGATGATCGAAAAGACATGGGGAAGAATCGTTCACCTATCTACACTTTCTACTAAAACATACAATGGCTATGCACCCTATGTTTCTGCAAAATGTGCAGTGGATGGTTATGTAAAATCAGTGAACAGGGAGGTGTCTAAACACAATGTGATCGTTTCTGCTGTTGCACCTGGAGCTATATACACAGAAGGCCGTCATTTTTCAAAACTGCAGAGAGAGAATCCTGAAGCGATACAAAATTATTTTAAAGAACATTTGCCTATAAATCGTTTGGGACAGGCAAGTGATATAGGACCGGCTGTTGCTTATTTATGTTCTGACCAGGCATCTTTCCTGGCAGGCTCCATCATTGGTATTGATGGCGGCGGCATGTAACACAAGGTTAATCGATACTTACAATTTAAAAAAAAATATAAAACATGAAAATTCTTTTAATTGGACACAAGGGTTATTTGGGAAGAGGCTTACATCAATATTTTAAAAAAAACAATGAGGTAGTTGGATGGGATATTGAAGACGACCTGTTTTCTCTTACAACAGAATTCTTACAGAAAGAAGGTATCCAGATGCTGGTAAACCTTTCCGTAGTAGCCGATCGTCAATCTAAAAATTTCCAGTATGGTGGTATGACGGATCATATCAATGTTGGCGGCGCACGTCATCTTGCCAAGATCCTTCATGGAACTGATATCGCATGGATACAGATGTCAACACGTGAAGTACTCGGACCGGTATATACCGAAAAGGATGTTACGATGACTGACGATGGTTTCCGTCCAAAATACCTCGTAGGTGAAGATGCACCTTTGGCACCTTTTAATTTTTATGGTAAATCAAAGATCGTTACTGAATTTATTGCAGAATCGCATCCATACAGCAATATCATCAGGCTAACTACCTGTTATACAGACTTTGATCACCCCGCAGGTAACTGGGTGGTATCATTAATAAGGGCAGCGGTAAACGGCAAACCTGTTACTTTAACACAACAGGGAGGATTGCAGTTTAGGGATCCGCTTCATACAGACGACCTTGGTCACCTGATGGAATTATTGGTTGAGAAAAAAGCATTTGGTAACATCATACATGCCGGTGGTGGGGTTAAGAATATGATCTCGTTGCGTGATTTTATTCTTGCAGCTAATCCTTCAGCAGATATCCAGGTGGTTCCGGGCGGGGACCTTGGATTTGCATTTGATATCAGCACTGCCCAAAGATTATCGGGCTGGCAACCGGGCGTACTCGTAACAGATAAAATCCCGGTGATAGCAGATAATATCCGTAAAGGGATCTGTGAGCCGCAACTCTAATTATTTCTTTCAGAAAAAAGAATACGCTTGAAATTACTAAGCAAAGCAACCGAAGGTGCCTTACAGGAAATAAGTCTTATTGCCGGAATAGAAAGCAAGATCGTTTTTGTATCGGGGAATTTTAATATTGTTCACCCGGGCCATTTGCGTTTGTTGCGTTTTGCAGCCGAATGCGGACAATTCCTGGTAGTTGGTGTTAACAACAAAGATTCTGTTGGAGCCATATTACCGGAAGAACTACGTCTCGAAGGCGTTAGTTCAATAAGTTTTGTGAACTATACTTTTATTCTTGAAGATGCTCCGGAAGATTTTATCATGGCACTCAAACCAGATATCGTTGTAAAAGGTACCGAATATGAATTCAAGGATAATGCCGAACATAAAGCAGTTGAAGGATATGGTGGCAAGCTCCTGTTTAGTTCGGGCGATATCACTTTTTCTTCGCTCGATCTGCTGCGCAAAGAATTCAGCGATTTTAACCGATCTACGATCGTTAAACCCAAAGACTTTCTTAACAGGCACAATGTAAAAATACCCGATCTGCGCGAAATAGTTTTTAAGTGGAAAACATTAAAGGTTGTTGTGATAGGTGACCTGATTGTTGATGAATACATTACCTGTGATGCACTCGGGATGTCGCAGGAAGATCCCACCATAGTGGTAACGCCGGTAGATTCTATAAAATTCGCAGGTGGTGCTGGTATTGTTGCGGCACATGTTGCGGGACTTGGCGCTGAAGCAATTTTTTTTTCTGTTACAGGTAAGGATCAGACAGCAGAATTTGCTAAAGCAAAATTAGATGCATACGGTGTTCATACGCACTTCTTTGAAGATGATAACAGGCCCACATCGCTAAAACAACGTTTCAGGGCCAACGGCAAAACATTGCTGCGTGTAAGCCACCTACGTCAACATGATATTACCAAGGACCTCTCTGCCAGGATGTTTGAAGCGATCAAAACAAAATTGGATACTGCCAACCTGGTAATATTCTCGGATTTTAATTATGGTTGTCTCCCGCAGGTTTTAGTTGATGAAGTAGTTGACTATTGTAAAGCAAGAAATATATTAATGGTAGCAGACAGCCAGTCTTCTTCACAGCTGGGTGATGTATCGCGTTTTAAAAATATGGAACTGATCACACCCACCGAAAGAGAAGCGCGGCTTGCTTTACGTGATTTTGACTCTGGTCTTGCTTTTTTATCAGAAACATTGATCAATAAAACGATAGCAAAGAATATCATCATTACACTTGGTAATGAAGGATTGCTAATACATACATCAGATAACGAAGAAAAATACCTTACTGATCGTTTGCCGGCATTGAATACTTCGCCGAAAGACGTGGCAGGTGCGGGCGATTCTTTTTTGGTTTGCTGTTCTTTATCCCTGGCCGTTGGTGCTAATATTTGGAAGAGCTCATATCTTGGCTCTCTCGCTGCTGCATGCCAGGTAGGTCGTATAGGTAATATACCCATCACAACTAAAGACATTGAGGTTGAGCTGGTAAATGGCAACAACCTATGAAGGCATTGTTGTTGGCAGCAGGTTTCGGAACGCGTCTGAGACCCCTTACAGACACTATCCCTAAGTGCCTCGTAGATATTAACGGGAAACCGCTTTTGCAAATCTGGCTTGACCTACTTGTTGCTGCGGGCGTTAATGATATACTTGTTAATACACACTATCTCGCAGACAAAGTAAAAAAATTCCTGGATCTTTCTTTACAGAAAGAATACACCACTGTTGTGTATGAAAAAGAATTACTGGGCACAGGCGGTGCATTGTTAAAGAACCGTGCTTTTTTTGGTAGTGATCCGGTCATACTTATACATGCAGATAATCTTTCCAGCTTTGATATGGCTGCTTTTATGCACCGCCATAAAAATAGGCCGGCGGGAACAGAGATCACCATTATGACCTTTCACACAGATGCACCGCAAAGTTGTGGTATTGTGGAAATTGATGAAAAGGGCATTGTAGTGGCATTTCATGAAAAAGTAGCCAATCCTCCGGGTAACCTTGCCAATGGCGCGGTGTATATCCTGGAACCTTCGATCATGAATTTCCTGGCAGGACTAAACAAGGAAGAGATTGATTTTAGCAATGAGGTATTGCCACATTTTATGGGTAAGATCTACACTTTTACCAATGAAGTATATCATCGGGATATCGGCACACCCGAAAGTTATGCAGCCGCATTAAAAGAGTTTGTTTAATATTTTTGTGGTAAGTAATCTTGTTTTATCAGTTGTTGTGGGAAAATAAACTGTGGTAGAAAGTAATGTAATGAAGGTATCGGCTACGCAAAGAGTAAGAAATATATTCCATCGTTTAGAGGTAGACAGGGCCGTTTTTTATGGCCTGGTATCTAAACTGTGGAGCTTGTGTTCTGGTCCGGTTACGGCTATTCTTATCGCAACCAAATTTACACCGGAAATACAAGGATATTACTACACGTTTGCCACGATCCTTGCATTACAGGTATTTATTGAATTAGGATTGGGCACGGTGATCATCCAGTTTACAAGTCACGAATGGTCAAAGCTGTCATTCGTCAAGACCGGTAATATTGAAGGAGATTCAGATTCTCTTTCACGCCTTTCAAGTATTGCAAAAATTGCGTCCAAATGGTATGCTGTTGCAGCCATATTGGTAACCGTAGGTGTGGGGGTTGGTGGGTATATTTTTTTTTCTACCTCGCCGCAAGTAGGGATACGTTGGGTAATGCCGTGGTTTGTTTTATGCTTTATTGAAGGCGTTTCCATTTGTCTAGTACCCGTATGGTCATTACTCGAAGGCTGCAATGAAGTAGGAAGATTATATACTTTTCGTTTTTTCAAAGGGCTTTTGGCAAGCATCACTGTTTGGATAGCTATGTTAATGGGTGCGGTACTATGGACAGCAGCTATTTCTGCAGTTGTAGGTGTTTTGTTTTCACTATTTTTTCTTAGGCGCAGGTATTGGGTCTTTCTAAAAACCCTCCTCCTCTCAAAATTTAATGGACCTGTGATCAATTGGCATAAAGATATGGTGCCGATGCAATGGCGCATAGCTTTATCATGGATTAGCGGCTATTTTATATTTTCTTTTTTTGTACCTGTATTATTTAAATACCATGGGCCGCTTGTTGCAGGGCAGATGGGAATGACATGGAGCATTGTTTCTATTGTGGCATCTATTTCCGCTTCATGGCTCTCACCACGTGCACCTCAATTTGGTATATTGATCGCACAGGGAAAATATGAAGAGCTTGATAAACAATTCTGGAAAACCACCAGAATCGTGTTGGCCATTTCAGGCATTTTGGCATTGCTGCTTTGGTTCTGCGTATTTATTTTGAATATTCTTCCTTATAACTGGGCCTCAAAATTTGCATTGCGCATACTCCCTCCTTTACCAACAGGGTTATTTTTGGCAGCTCAATTTGTTTATACGATCGCCTCGCCGTTCTCAACATATTTGCGAGCCCATAAAAAAGAACCTTTGATGGTTTTCTCTGTGGTGTACGCATTGTTAGTTGGCATGTCAACATTATTTCTTGGAAAATCATATTCCGTAATGGGAATTGCAGCAGGTTACCTAGTAGTGAATATTAGTTTAATGCCGATCTTAATTTTTATCTGGAATGATTTCAAGAAAAAATGCCACTAGCTAAACGAAATACATACTAGTAAAACAATTTTAACAAAAAATCCTTTTTATCAATCATAAAAACGTCCTTATCTGAAAGGACAATAACTTTAAAAAATGAAAACAGAAGAAACCAAAAGTACACCGGTAATGTATGAGTATTATAGCGAGCAGGAAATATTACCGACCTATGCAAGATTTCAATCAGAAAATGATCTGATCGCATATGAAGACAGGAGAAAAAATATTTTCCTGCATAAACTGGGCCTTCCTGTTTCTGTGTTCAAAGGCGCTAAACTCTTGGAATTTGGCCCTGACTCGGGTGAAAACTCACTTGTATTTGCCCAATGGGGTGCATCATGCACTTTATGTGAACCCAATCTGAAAGCACACCCGTTTATTAAGGAATACTTTGATCGATTCAAACTTTCTTCAAACCTTGTTGAACTAAAGAGTAACTCCATCGCTGGAAATAACGATGATCTTGTATCAGGTGCATATAATATCATAATTGCAGAAGGCTTTATCTATACCGTTAAACCAAATTCGATTTGGATTAATTTGTTTTCACGATTGATCGCCAAAGACGGAATCGTAGTAGTGAATTACCTAGATACGAACGGAAGTTTCTTTGAGATACTGCTGAAAGTTATTCACTCTGCTGTAAAAAGAGGAACAGGAAAAGATCCACTTGCGGCTGCAACTTCGGTTTTTGATGCAAAGTGGAAATCGATTCCCCATACGCGATCTTTTGAATCATGGATCATGGATGTTCTGGAAAACCCTTTTGTACGACTTAAATATTTTATAGAACCACAAGCTTTGTGTCAGCAAATGCATGAAATAGGTTTTACCCTGTATTCTGCTTTGCCCTCCTATAAAGATGGATTAGAAGTTGAATGGGTTAAAAAACCGTGGAGCGCTTCCGAAGCACTTGCATCTCAATTTAAATTCATAACACAGAGCAGGCTCAGCCATTTTTTTGGACAGGAATGCTTTCTTACACATCCTGATGCAGTACTGGAACAAACATTAGCTGCTTTATTAACCGGTACTGATAACCTGTTAGATAACTATGATGTAGAGAAAGTAGCCAAGTGCCGCGAGTACCTGACCGTAATATCTGAAAGAATCGGATCCAACCAGGTAGTGATACCAAACGGTCAGCAACAAAAACTTCGCGATAGTATAACAAGCATGCAGAAAGTATTTGAACTTATTGAAAAAGACAACACCGAAGATCTAATAAAATTCTGTAGCAACGATCTATCTTTTATTGCAGATTGGGGTAATCCAACGCATTACGCAGTGTTTAGTAAGCAGTAAGACATTTGCATTTTTTCAAAGTTACAGGTAATGATAAACAGCGCTATTGGTGGGTAAAGCGAATGATAAGAATATTTTGGATGTAGTTGCAAAAATACTAAACCGGTCGAAAACGATCCTCCAGGTCCCCGGTAAAGGCATTAGGAAATTACAGGCGATTAGAAACGCTAAACAGGCGTTTGAACAGCCCCGCACTGCAAACCACGCAATATTTGTATGTCACCAGGTTAATGTACGTGCCATAAAATTGGCTTTTGCATTAAAGACGTCTGGGTGGCAAATAACATTGCTGCACAAGGATAATTTACCTTACGATGTTTCAGAATATTTTTTCGAAACAAAAAAAATAAAGGACCGCTGGGACGCTCTTAATATTGCAGCAAAATATTCACCGGTTATTTATCATATTTTTTCAAATTATAATTTTGAACTCGCTCATGTCTTTACAAAGTATAAACCAGGCAAGATTGTTTTCGACAATTATGATTTATTGACTGGAATGTTCAAAGACGAGACAAGTATTACAGATTATACCAGTTTGGAACAATACTGCTATATACATGCGGATGGCATTTGCTCACGTGATCTTCGAATTCAATTTCTTAAAAAACTAAATTATAAGCTCCCTGAAAAAATATTATTTTCTGAGTATTGCTGGCCGGAAAATAAATTTATAAGGGTACCCAAACTAACGGATGGTATACATGTTGTTTATGTAGGCAGTATTGAGCCGAACCCCGATTCACCAGTAGGTTATTTATATGAACTTGCATCACATTTAAGTAAAGCCGAAATTCACTTACATATCTATCCTTCTCACAGCATTATTATTGGCTTATTAAAAATCAATATGCTAAGGTTTTTAACTGAGGATACTATCTCTAAATATGTTCATATTCACGATACGATCTCATTACTTGAATTGCGTAAGGAGATTTCGAAGTATCACTATGGTATTCTGATATCTTCCAAAACAATGAATTTTGGAGATGATAACGAAACCTATTTTGAACATATGGGAGGCTATTTCCTGCCTTCCAAGTTTTTTGATTATTTTGATGCAGGCGTTTTTACTCTTTCGCAGGATGCCCGATTTATTCGTTTCATAATAGAGCGCTATGATGGCGGATGTGTAGTTAATTCATTCGAGGAGATCGTTGAAATATGCAAAAAATCACCAATTGCCATTTCCCGTCCTTCATCACTTTTGTTGGAATCTAACGCATCCCGTCTTTTAAGGTTTTATGAGCAGTTATAATGATTGATCATAGTGGAATAGTGCCCCACAACTAAGTTGATTAATTAATCGTGTAATGGATTTCCCCAAAATAAATAGTAGTACAATAACAAAGATCTCACCATGGGTGAGTATATACGAAAAGGAAGTACAGTTTGATGCGGATAAAAAAATTGAATTATATCACAGTATTGTTCAGGCTGATTATGTAGGTATCCTGGCAATCACAACCGATGACAAAATACCTGTTATCCGGCAATATAGGCCGGCGGTTGAAGAATATACCTGGGAATTTCCGGCAGGTACCATTGATGAAGGTGATGATCCGTTCGAAGCAGCTTCCCGCGAACTGCGGGAAGAAACAGGACTTGCCGTTAAATCTCTGCATCAGATCGGCAAATATTTTCCTGATACGGGAAGATCGAGCTTTCGGTCATTTGGCTTTTTCGCTGTTTGTCATACAAACCCGGTTAATGTACCGGAAGAAGGTATTGAGGTTCGTTATGTTACTTTAAGTGAGTTGTTGTCTATGATCAAAACAGGGGAATTCAATCACCAGCTCCACATTGCATTATTGACCTCGGCGTTCGTGCACGGGGATCTCGATAGTAAATTATTTTCTTTATAATAAACCCTTAATCCACACATAATAATTTTATGGATAAAAAATACTATGTAGCAGTAATAGGTGGCGCAGGACATGTAGGTGCACCTTTGTCAATTGTATTGGCATCAAAAGGAATTCCTACATTAGTTAATGATCTGAATAAGAATTCCCTTGCACTTCTGGCATCGGGTAAAATGCCGTTCCTTGAAGATGGCGCTGAACCTCTCCTTGAAAAGGCGCTAAAAGAAAAAATGCTTGGCTTTTCATCTGATCCAGAAAGCATCGCCAATGCTTCAATTGTTGTGGTAACCATTGGAACCCCAATTGATGAATTTCATAATCCAAGATTGAGTGTCCTTACTCAATGCATTGATGGATTGCTGCCTTTTATTAATGATGACCAGCTTATTATCTTAAGATCAACTGTAGCGCCAGGCGTTACTGATTATCTTAATCGTTATCTGAAAAATAAAGGAAAGAATTGTCCACTGGCATTTTGCCCGGAACGTGTAGTGCAGGGAAAAGGTGTGGAAGAAATTCAAACATTGCCACAATTGGTCAGCGGAACTTCAGATCTTGCTGTTAAATTGGCTAGCGAGTTGTTCTCTAAAATAGCACCTGATGTTATTGTGATGAGTACAATTGAGGCGGAGTTTGCAAAACTTATCAGTAATGCATACAGGTATATACAGTTTGCAGCTACCAATCAGCTTTATATGCTGGTGGAATCTGCAGGCCTTGATTATAATAAACTACTTACAAAAATGAAGCAGGGTTATCCGCGCATGGGTAGCATACCCAGCGCAGGGTTTGCGGCTGGCCCTTGCCTTATGAAGGATACGATGCAATTGTTCTCATTTGAAAAAAAGAATTTTTTCCTCGGCCAGGTGGCTATGACCATCAATGAAGGGTTGCCAGACTTTATGATCTCTCAGTTAATAAGCAAAACAACCACAGTCATTAATGTAAAGATCGGTATTTTGGGTATGGCGTTTAAAGCTGAATGTGATGATATCAGGGATTCACTTTCATACCGGTTGAAAAAAACACTTGAATTCAAAGGAGCTTTGGTATCATGTTCAGATGAATATGTAACAAATTCTGATTTTGTATCGAAAGAGGAACTCGTAAAGCAGTGTGATATAATAATCGTTGGTGTTCCGCATAAAGCTTATAAGCAACTGATCATTCCTTATGGAAAAGAGATCATAGACCTCTGGAACATTTTATAAAATAATGCAGCAGGAAACAAAGAATTATCGTGTAGGCTTAATCGGACTTGGGTATGCGAGGTTTGTGCAACTTCCTGCGTTAAGGAAACTATCGAATTGCACAGTCGTAGCAGTTTGTGGTACTTCATTGGAAAAAACGCAAGACTTTGCTTCTCAAAATAATATTCCCGCAGCATTTGCAGATTGGAAACAAATGTTGAAAAGTGCAAAGCTTGATTTATTGGTGCTTGCCGTACCACCTGTTATCCAGGCAGATATTTTAAGAACGGCTTTGTCGATGGAAATCAATTGTTTTTGTGAAAAACCGCTTTCTGCAGATCTCGTATCTGCAGAAGAACTTCTTGCAACAGCAAAACAAAACGCAGGTTCGCAGGCGGTAGACTTTATTTTTCCTGAAATTCCCAGCTGGTCACGCGCAAAAGAAAAGATTGTATCCGGAGCCTTAGGCGAAATCGAGCATGCCTGTGTAAACTGGTATGTACAAACTGAAGCCAGCCGCTTTGGCAAACACCCCTGGAAGCTGGACAGGAAACAAGGAGGTGGTGTGTTGAAAAATTTCGTGAGTCACGTATTGTATTATGTTGAATGGATGTTAGGCAATATTTCATTTGTTTCCTGTTTGCTCGATGAAACCTATACAGGTTGTGATGTTGGCGCCAATATCCAGTTACAACTTGCTTCTGGAGTAATTGTAACAGTGAATGTACACCAGAATGCATTTGCAGGAATTGGGCATCACTTTTCCATTTACGGAAAACAGGGAACCATTCATCTTGTAAACGAAGGAAAAGATTATGCGAAGGGATTTAAAGGTGTATACATGAGTTCGGATGGCAGCTGTGAGAGTTTACATTCCACCTCGGATTTTAAAGAAGTTGCCGATGGACGTATTGCTGTAGTAGATAGTTTACTCACACGCTGGATCGGTTGCCTTGAAACAGGAACTGTAATGAAACCAAATCTTATGGATGGGGTTCGTGTACAGATGTTGTTACAGGCTTTGGAAACTGCCAACGCAGAAAAGATTATATCTCTTGAAGTATAAAACTTATTAATTATGCTGGACATTGTGATACCCGTTTACAACGAAGGTGATAATATTGTTTCCTTGATCGAGTCATTTAAGACGGAATTAAAAGCGGAATCAAAAATATTAATCTGCTATGATCACGATAATGACAATACATTGCCGGTTCTTGCGGCATTGGATTTTCATCCACATACGTTGGTTCTCGTTAAGAATGAAGGAAAGGGAGTTCATGGAGCGATCACAACGGGATTAAAGAGAAGCACAGCGCCAATTATCCTGGTAATGCCCGCTGATGATAATTACAATGCCGGCAAGCTGGATGCAATGGTAGCATTGGTCAGTCAAGGAAATGATATAGTTACTCCGTGCCGTTTTATGCCTGGAGGTTGTTTTGTCGGTTGCAGCCTCACTAAACGGGTACTGACTATAACTGCGGAATGGTTATTCAAATACGTTGCATTTGTTCCCACACGCGATGCTACCAATGGCTTTAGAATGTTTTCAAGGAAAGTGTTACAATCAATAGAGATAGAATCCAAAGTTGGATTTGCATTCAGTATCGAGATACTTGTTAAAGCGCATCGCAAGGGATTTTCAATAGCGGAATACCCGGTAAGCTGGTATGAACGGGAATTTGGCAAAAGCCGTTTCAGAACATTGAACTGGATGCCGCAATACCTTATATGGTTGCGGTATGCACTTGCGACCACGTACCTTGGCTTAAAAACAAAGCAATAGAAATGCAAATAGAAAAAGAGTCGGCATTTTTTGATGAATATATCCGCGAAGAAGGAGAATATGATGTTTTTGATGAAGGCGCATATAAAAGGCTGATCGGCTTAATAAAAAAAAGGCTCAATCCTTTGCCCGGAAAAAAATGGCTGGATATGGGATGTGGCACGGGAGCATTCACAACAAGACTTTCAAAATTCGGCGGATTGATATTGGGTGTTGATGTTTCAGAAGAATCGATCAAGGTTGCCAGAATAAAAAACCAGGATGTTTCGTTTTATTGTGAAGATATTCGGAACACATCTTTCGAATCGGGCTCATTTGATTTTGTGATATTTTCCGGGGTACTTCATCACTTGTCGGAGTATGAAATTATTCATACCGCTCTTACAGAAGCCTTTCGCCTGTTGAAGCCGGGCGGCTATATTTTTTCATACGATCCAAATGCATGGTCACCTGCCATGTTTCTTTATCGCGACCCAAGATCACCTTTTTATAGTAGTAAAGACAAAACAGAAAATGAAATATTAATGAACCGGAAAAAACTATCAAGTGAATTAAGATCAGTTGGATTTAAAAATATACTTATCGAAGGGATTAGCGGTATAACTTATAAAAAGGTTCCGGGCAAAGCTGTCGTTTTGATTCCTTTGTACAATTTCTTTGACAGGATCCTCCAATACTCGCCTTTTGAACACCTGCTCGGTACTTTTTTAATCGCTTCGGCAATAAAACCTTAAAAAATAGCAATGAACACACCTTCACATTCTTTTTACCAGGGAAAACGTTTTTTAGTAACGGGGGGAACTGGATTTATAGGCCGTGCGCTTGTAAAAAGCCTGTTGAAAAAAGGGGCATTCGTAAGATCTTTGGATAATGATTCAAGAGGTTCAAGGGAAAAATTAGGTATTATCGCTGACCATGTTGAATTAATAACAGGTGATATCCGTGACCTGGACGTAGTTAAAAAGGCAGTGCATGGAATGGATTGTGTTTGCCATCTTGCATATATAAACGGTACAGAATTCTTTTATACAAAACCTGAATTAATACTCGAAGTTGCAGTAAAAGGCATGATGAACGTGCTGGATGCATGTATTGCGGAAAATGTAAAACAATTGGTATTAGCGTCAAGTTCTGAAGTATACCAGACACCACAGGTGATCCCGACTGATGAATCAGCTGCATTGGTTGTTCCGGATGTTTTAAATCCAAGGTTCTCTTACGGAGGTGGAAAAATTATCAGCGAATTACTTGCTGTTAACTATGGCAGAAAATTTTTTGACCGTATGATCATATTCCGGCCGCACAATGTTTATGGTCCTGATATGGGAAGAGAACATGTAGTTCCGCAATTCGCATTTCGTATGAAAGAAGCAATAGAAAAACAACCAACCGGTAAAATTGATTTTAATATACAGGGTAGCGGGGAAGAAACTCGTTCGTTTATTTTTATTGATGATTTTTCCAATGCCTTGCTTACTGTTATTGAAAAAGGTGAACACTTGAATGTCTATCATATAGGAACTGAAGAAGAAATTTCAGTTAAGAATCTTGCAACGCTTGTTGCAAGTGTTTGTGATCGTGAGATAAATATCATCCCTGGGAGACTTTTACAGGGAAGTACAATACGAAGGTGTCCTAATACAAACAAACTGAGGTCACTTGGCTTTGAGCAGGAAACAGATATGCAAAGCGGTATAAAACAAACAGTAAAATGGTACTTAAATATTAATAATTCTAAATAAGCAAACATGACGCAAATTAAAAACCACAATCAAAACGCTGCCGGTTCAGGCGGCAGTGTTCTTGTAGAAAACTGTCAGATCAGCGGATCTAATGATTTGAAATCTATTTTATTTATTGGATTTCTTCCTCCTGTAAATACTATGGAAGCCATTGGCTCGAGGCCAAAAGAGAAGATCGCATACCCAGCGGAACTTTTATATTGCCCCGAAAGTCAACTAGTACAGCTCGGGCTGATTGTTGACCCTGCAGTTATATTTCCACCACATTATGCATATACAAGTGGAACTACTAAAATATTGCGTGAAAATTTCGCTGAATTGTATACAGAAGTTATGAAACTTTATCCGATTACAAAAGATGATCTTGTTGTAGATATCGGTTCTAATGATGGAACATTATTGCAGAATTTTCATACAGGGGGTCATCGTACTTGCGGAGTAGAACCTACTAATGCCTATAAATTGGCTGTTGAAAAAGGTATACCAAGTATCAACGAGTTTTTCGATAGTAAAGCTGCGAAACAAGTAGTTGAAATATATGGCAAAGCTAAAATTGTTACAGCGGCTAATGTTTTCGCGCATATTGAGAATGTTCATGAGATTGTAGCCTCCATACTGGCGATGCTGGACGATGATGGCATTTTCATTTCAGAATCACATTACCTCCTTCCACTAATTGAAACATTGCAGTATGATACGATCTATCATGAGCATCTTCGTTACTACTCATTGTTAAGTCTGAAATATTTGCTTGAATTACATGGATTAGAAATCATTCATGCAAAACCAATACCTACCCATGGTGGTTCGATTCGTGTGTATACTGCACTTAAGGGTCAGCGCCCTGTTCAGGATTCTGTAGCAAAAATAATTGCCGAAGAAGAAGAAAAATTAAATTGGGATACTTTTATGGATTTCCGTAATCGTGTTTCTCAAAGTAAGCTTGACCTCATGGCTATGCTGAAAGAAATCCGATCCAAAAATGAGAAAGTATATGGAGTAGGCGCACCATCACGGGCAAGTACTTTGGTTAACTATATCGGGCTTGATGATTCTATTATCGATTGCGTATTAGAAATCAAGGGCTCCTATAAAATAGGAAAATACATGCCTGGTACACTGATCCCTGTCTTAGAGGAATCAAAACTTATGGAGGATCAGCCTGAATACGCGATTCTATTCTCTTGGCACATTGCAGATGAACTGATACCCAAATTGAAAGAAAAAGGATACCGCGGTAGGTTCATAATACCATTACCTACGCCAAGGATAGTATAATTAAGTACTTGTCTGTGATCTACATTTCATTAAAATAGTTATATTATTATTAGACATTATGGTTTACCAAATCTAAAATTAAAAGCATGAAAAAAATGCCACTGTATTTAGGTTGCTTTTTTGTAGCCTTACTGATACGAATCGGCCTTGTTATTTTAACACCAAGCTTGAATAACATGATAGACCTGCAGATATATAGGGAAGCAGGGCAATTGATTACACATGGAGTGAATCCTTATGATTTTTCCGATAAGTTAGAAATAAGAAATCAATTGAAAAATAATACTGAAAATCATAATGAATTTGTAAACTCAAGCCAGGTACAATGGAATAATTATACAAGTGCCAACCTCCCATTAGCTACACTATTCTTTGGAGCAATAGAATATGCTTTTGGCAGTAATCGCTCATTTCGCTTAACGTTTGCTTTTTTCGACAGCATTCTGTCGGTATTGATCATTGTAATTATATTAAATAAATGGAACTATAGATCAAGTATTTTTTTTTTTAGAAATAATCTAACTATTAAACAACGAGAATATTTTCTTCCTTTGGTTGCGTTAACTCTAGGTGCTTTTTCCCCCATTCTACTTCTTTGGGGAACTTTTTATCCTGAACACAAAGGAATAGGATTGTTATTAATTCTTTCTGCAATTTATTTTTCTGATAGTTATAATCGAAATGCTAGAATGATCCTTAGTCCAATTTTACTTGCCTTTTCTGTAGCATTTATCGGTTTAGGTATATTTGTAGCTCCGTTGTGTCTATTTAATACTTATAAAAAGGGCAACTTCAAACAAATACTAATATATTGTATTATTTCATTTGTCACCTGCATACTTATTCTGCTTCCATTCATGCCGGGATTATTGAATATGATGATATCTAGATTAGGATTAGCACCCAACGCAGAAAAAATACCATTACATGGATCTATGTGGGTATTAATATATAAGGCTTTTCCAGGTTATTGGTTAGTTATTAAAAACAGTTTTTTGGTTTTGTTTATTTCTATCAATGTAATAGGTTTTTTCAGAAAAAAACTAAATGTATTTGTTGTTTCAGCTAGCTTGTTGTATCTATTTACTAATATTTATTTAATTAACGGTAGTCTTGACCGGATGAATATAGCATTACTTACTCTGATAATTCTTTTAGGGTACTCAAAATATGTAGTTTTTTCTATTAGATTAACTATGTTCTATATATTTTTTGGCTTATTCGCATTTATAGGAAACGCTAGCTCTTTATGGAGTGAAACTTATGATGGATTTTTTATGTTAATTGTGACCATTATTTATTTCATCTTTTTGTTGACTCAAACAATCAAACCACAAAAAGAAAGTTTTCAAAAATATTCTGCTTACCTATAGTTTTTTTTCGAATAAAGTATCTATTTCAATTACTTAAATGTCATACTAGCTATGAAAATAAAACAAAATGTTCTTAAATAAAAAAATAAAGGATTTAGTCCGTGAAGGATTATATAAATTATCACTAGTGAACGACTAAATTAATTAAAAATGGGCACCTTTCGGTAGCCCACCAATGTTGTAGATTTGTTTTACAAAGAACCAATCCCAACATGAGCAAAAATACGGAGATAAAATTAGTCGGTCAGCCGATTTTAAGTCAGTTAT